>JAUCCG010000047.1:0-32532 GCA_034676465.1 Brevundimonas sp.
GCTGCCTCGCCAGGGCGCGCCAGGGAGAAGCAGGCGATATTGCTGTCAGCGGGCAGGAAGCAGGCCTCCGGGACGGCGCCCCGGACCGCGGCCTGGAAGGCCTGCCGGGCGTCGAGCGTGGCGGCCATCAGGGCTCCGAAGCCGTCGGCGGCGAAGCCAATGGTTTCCGCGGTCAACCACGTCGCCGCCGCCCCGGCCGCCGAGCGCGAGCCCTCCAGGGTCGAGGTCCATTTGCCCTCGCCCAGTTCCGGCCGGTCCAGATAGGGGGCGTCAAAGGCCGAGACGGCGTAACGTTCGGCGTCGGGCGTCAGAAAGGCTCCGCAGGCATAGGGGACATAGCCCAGCTTGTGCGGGTCGATGGTGATCGAGTCCGAGCGTCGCATGGCGCGCAGGGCCGCAGCGGTGGCCGGATCCAGGGCCGTTTCGGAGGGTCCGTCCAGCATGGCCCCGAGGAAACCGCCATAGGCCGCGTCGACGTGACGCCAGATGCGCCAGCCCCGTTTCGCCCGCCAGTCGTCCATCCGGTCATAGAGGCGGTCTAGCGGGTCCACGGCTCCGGTCTCGGTCGCGCCGGCCACCGCGACGACCATCAGAATAGGGCGACCGTCGACTTCGGCGCGGGTGACCAGGCGGTCCAGATCAGCCAGGTTGAGACGGCCGGATGCGTCGAGGGCGATGCTCCAGATCGCCTCTCCCCCAAGGCCGAAGATGTTGGCCGACTTGCTCCAGGAGTAGTGACGGTTGCCGGGAACCAGCATCACCGGTCCCATATAGTCCTGGCCTGAGGCCCGACTGATGCGACGCCAGATGTCGCCCGGGTTGGAGGCTGCGGCACTGCAGGCCTTCAGAACATCGTCCGAGACCGCGTGGGCGGCGCAGAGTTCGCGAAACCGGGCCCAGCCCATATGGGCCGCGGCAAAGGGGTCGAGTCGGGTGCCCGTCGTCTCGGCGATGTGCAGGGCCAGGGACAGCCAGTGATCCAGACGGTAACGGGCTCGCCAGACGGCCTCGAAATTGGCGACCGTGCCGCCCGAGGTGAAATGTCCCTGGGCCCGGGTCGGATCATAACCCAGCATCGAGGCCAGGGCGGCGATCGCCTCGGTCTCGATGACACTGCCGGCGCGGCTGGCGTCACGCGAGCTGTTGTTCGGATTGTGGAGCATGGCCGCGAACCAGCCGAGAAGGCCGGGCAGCGACAGGTCGGACTTCATGTGGGCGATGTAGCGGGGCGAGAAGGTCGGCGTCTCGGCGGTCATGGCATCGCACAGGGCCAGCAGGCGGTGACCGAGCCGGTCGTCGGCGCGCGCGGCGCTCGCGACCGGCTGGGGATCGACCGGGGCGCTGTCCTCGAACCGGCCGGAGCGCCAGCGGAACCAGTGGTCGAGAGTGGCGTCCATCTCGCCGCGCAGGCGGCTCTCGTTCTCGGAGCGTGCGCCGGGAAAATACGTCCGGGCGATCTCCCGGGCCAGGTCAGTGGTCATCGCGTCGTCGGTTGCCTCAAGGCCCGGAAGCGGGCCTGCCCGCCCGGCCATACAGGCTGTATCCCGGATCCGGATTCCAACTGTCAATCGGCGTCGCGACTCCCGTCAATGCGATCGACCGCGTCGGATCTGCGGGTCCGGCCGCGCCGGCCCCGGTCGTCATGCGATGTCGCTTGGCGGTATCGGCGTTTGACCTCGGGCGCGAGCGCAGCAATGATGACTCGTCCGGGTTCGCGAAGGGGGTCGGACAGGCCATCCAATCCTTTCAAACCTGCCCTGCGGACACCGCAGATGGAGGCGAGCGTGCACAGACGAAACTTCCTGTCTCTCGGCGCAATAGGCGTGGGAGGCATTGTTCTGCCGTCCATGTTCGCGGGCAAGGTGATCGCGGCCGAGGATCTCGTTTCCACACTGGACGTCCGGATCAAGAAGGCGCTCGCCGATGTGGCCATGGCCGCGGCGACCCGGGCCGGTGCCAGCTATTGTGACGTGCGGGTCGGCCGTTATCTGCGCCAGTTCGTCATCACCCGCGAAGCCAATGTCCAGAACATCGTCAACACGGAGTCCACCGGCGTCGGCGTCCGGGTGATTGCAGACGGAGCCTGGGGCTTTGCCGCGACCAATGCCATGACCTCCGGCGGCTGTGGCCGACGCTGCGCGTCAGGCCGTCACCATTGCCAAGGCCAACGCCAGGGGGTTGACCGCGCCCGTCCAGCTGGCACCCGTGACCGGCGTGGGCGAGGTGAGCTGGCGAACCCCGATCGTGAAGAACGCGATGGAAGTGCCGATCGCGGAGAAGGTCGAGCTGCTGATGGGCGTCAACGCCGCGGCGACCGCGGCGGGCGCCAGCTTCGTCCAGTCGATGCTGTTCCTCGTCAACGAGCAGAAATATTTCGCCAGTACCGACGGCTCCTACATCGATCAGGACGTGCATCGGATCTGGGCACCGCTGAATGGTGACGGTGGTGGACCAGAGCAGCGGCAAGTTCCGCAATCGCGAGGGTCTGTCTTCCCCGATGGGCCTCGGCTTCGAATATCTGGACGGGGCGGCCTCGGGCAAGACGACCCTGCCCAACGGCGTCGTCGTGTACGGCAACTCCTACGACATGAAGGCGGATGCGATCGCCGCTGCCGAGCAGGCGCGGGCCAAGCTGTCGGCTCCGTCGGTCCAGCCGAGCAAATACGATCTTGTTCTGGACCCGTCACACACCTGGCTGACCATCCACGAATCGGTCGGCCACCCGCTCGAGCTCGACCGTGTGCTGGGCTATGAGGCCAACTATGCGGGCACCAGTTTCGCGACCATGGACAAGCTGAGAGCCGGCTTCCAGTACGGCAGCGACAAGGTCAAATCTGGTCGCCGACAAGACCCAGCCGGGCAGCCTCGGCGCGGTCGGCTACGATGACGAAGGCGTGGGGAGCAAGAAATGGGATCTGGTGCGCGACGGCAAGCTGGTCGGCTACCAGACGATCCGGGACCAGGCCACATCCTGGAGGGCAAGACCGAATCGGACGGCTGCTGCTACGCGGACAGCTGGTCCAGCGTCCAGTTCCAGCGCATGGCCAACGTGTCGCTCGAGGCCGGCAAGGCCCCGCTCAGCGTGGCCGACATGATCGCCGACGTCGAAAACGGCATCTATATCGTGGGCGACGGTTCGTTCTCGATCGACCAGCAGCGCTATAACGCCCAGTTCGGCGGCCAGTTGTTCTACGAGATCAAGAACGGCCAGATCTCCCGCCAGATCGAGGACGTCGCCTACCAAATCCGGACGCCGGAGTTCTGGAACGCCTGCAGCGATCTGTGGCCGATGATCGCGACTACCGGCTGGGCGGATCGTTCTTCGACGGCAAGGGCCAGCCGTCCCAGGTATCGGCCGTTTCGCACGGGTCCAGCCACCGCGCGCTTCGACGGCATCAATGTCATCAACACCGCTCGTTCGCTCGGCTGATCGTGCAAGGAGACTGAACCATGAGCATCCTTCCTGAAGCGCAGGCCAAGGCCATTCTCGACAAGGTGATGGCCTTGTCCACCGCCGATGAGTGCACCGCGCAACTGAATGGATCCACGCAGGGCAATATCCGCTTTGCCCTGAACAATGTGTCCACCAGCGGCATCGTCGACGATATCGGCCTGGCCGTGCAGGTGGCGTTCGGCAAGCGTATGGGCACCGCCACGATCAACCAGTTCGATGACGCCTCGCTGGAGCGGGTGGTGCGCCGGGCCGAGGAGCTGGCCCGGCTGGCTCCCGAGAACCCGGAGTTCATGCCGGCGGTCGGCAGGCCCAGACCTATACGCCGACCCCGACGTACAGCGCGGCAACCGCGGCGATCACGCCGGAGGATCGCGCGGCGGTGGCGGCCAAATCCATCGCCCCCTGCAAGGCGGCCAACCTGATTGCGGCCGGCTATCTGGAGGACGTGACCGGGTTCGTCGCGTTCATGAACAGCAACGGCAATTTCGGCTATCAGACGTCGACCACCGCGTCGACTACACCTGCACGGTCCGGACGGAAGACGGTCGCGGCTCGGGTTGGGTCGGGCGCAATCTGCAGGACGTCTCCACCTTCGATGCCGACGCCGATGTGCGTATCGCCATGCGCAAGGCCAGCGCGTCCGCCGATGCCCTGGCGCTGGAGCCCGGCAAATACACCGTGATCCTCGAGCCTGCGGCGGTCGCCGGACTGGTCGGCTTCATGATGAATTTCTTCGACGCCCGGTCCGCCGACGAGGGCCGAAGCTTTCTGTCGAAGGCGGGCGGCGGCAACCGGATCGGTGAACAGGTGTTCGGGCCGGAGGTCAACATCCATACCGACCCCGGTCATCCCGATGCCGCCGTGTATCCGTGGGATGGCGACGGCCTGCCGCGCACGAGCGCCAGGCCCATTATCGAGAACGGCAAGGATCTGAACCTCGAACTATTCGCGTTACTGGGCCCAGAAGCAGGGCAAGGCCCCGCTTGCGCGACTCCGGCAACCTGATGATGAGGGGCGGCAACAAGTCCATCGCCGAACTGGTCACGGTCCACCGAGCGCGGAATTCTGGTCACCCGGACCTGGTATATCCGCATGGTGGATCCGCAAACGGTGCTGCTGACCGGCCTGACCCGCGACGGGACCTTCTACATCGAGAACGGCCAGATCAAGCACCCGGTCAAGAATTTCCGCTTCAATGAATCGCCGGTGATCATGCTCAACAACATCGATGAACTGGGCCGGTCCGTCCGGGTGCAGGCCGACGAGGGCGGTTTCGTCATGGTGCTGCCGGCCATGAAGATCCGGGACTTCACCTTCACCTCGCTGTCGGACGCCGTCTGACGGTGACCAGTCGGCCGGATATATGAACCGATCGCAGTTTCTTCGGCTGGGCGCCGGCGGGTTGGGCAGTCTGATGCTGGCGGGACCATCCCGGGTATTGGCGTCCACCGGCTACGATTTCTGGTTCACCCGGCTGCGCTATAACTCGGGTGACTGGGATGTCGACCAGCGCATGCCGACGAACCTGCTCACGTCGCTGGTCGACTATACGACGCTGCGGGTCGATCCGGCGGAGCGGGTGATCGCCCTGTCGGATCCCCGGATGCTGACGGCACCGTTCTGCTATCTGGCGGGTCACAAGCTGGTCGAGTTCTCGGCGGCGGAGCGGCGCGAATTTTGAACGCTATGTCCGCAACGGTGGCTTCGTGTTTGTCGACGACTGCAACCACGACATCGACGGTCTGTTCGCCCGATCATTCGAAGCCCAGATGCGGGCCATCTTCGGGTCGTCGGCGCTGAAGACCCTGCCGAACTCCCATCCGCTTTATCGCAGCTTTTTCAGCTTTGACGGGCCGCCCAACACCGGGATGGAGCTCAACGGCTGGGGCGACGATCTGGTGCACGACTATTTGAAGGGCATCGAGATCAACGGCCGGCTGGGCGTGCTGTACAGCAACAAGGACTATGGCTGCGAGTGGGATTATGACTGGCGAAACAAGCGCTTTCTGGCCGTGGACAATACCCGGTTCGGGGTCAACATCGTGATGTATGCCCTGTCGTCCTAAACCCGCCGTCGCCTTCTCCGTTCTTACCCCGCCCCGGGACATTCCATGACCAAAGCCGTTTCCGAAGCCGATATCCAGGCGCAGATCGCGTGTCTGGGCGACCTGCGTGCCGCCATCGGTCAAGCGATCGTCGGGCAGGAGGAGGTGGTCGAACAGCTTCTTATCGGTCTTCTTGCGGGCGGGCATTGCCTGCTGGAAGGCGTGCCGGGGCTGGGCAAGACCCTGCTGGTGCGCTCGCTCGGCGAGGCCCTGAAGCTGGAGTTCCGTCGTGTGCAGTTCACGCCGGACCTGATGCCCAGCGATATCCTGGGCACTGAATTACTCGAAGAGGATCACGGCACGGGGCGGCGGCATTTCCGCTTTCAGCCGGGACCCGTGTTCACCAACCTGCTGCTGGCCGATGAGCTGAACCGCACCCCGCCCAAGACCCAGGCGGCGCTGCTGGAAGCGATGCAGGAGCGCACCGTCAGCTATGGCGGCGTGACGCATGAACTGCCGTCGCCTTTCTTTGTGCTGGCGACCCAAAACCCGTTAGAACAGGCGGGCACCTATCCGCTGCCGGAGGCCCAGCTGGACCGCTTCCTGCTGCATATCCGCGTCGACTATCCGACCGCCCAGGAAGAACATGACATCATCGCCCAGACCACCGGGGCCAAATCCGGTGTCGTGCCCCAGGTCATGCAGGGCAAGGAAGTCCTGGCGCTTCAGGCGCGGGTACGAGAGGTCCATTTCAGCGAGGCCCTGCTGCGCTGGGTGACCACGCTGGTGCGCGCCAGCCGTCCGGGCGACGGCGCGATCGAGGATATCCGGAAATACGTGAAGTGGGGCGCGGGTCCGCGCGCCGGCCAGTCGCTGGTTCTGGCGGCCAAGGCACGGGCGTTGCTGCAGGGACGTCTGGCGGCCACGCGCGAGGACATCATGGCGCTGGCCGGGCCGGTCATGCGCCATCGACTGCTGCTGTCGTTCGCCGCCGAGGCCGAGGGCCGCAGCGCCGATGACATCATCGCGGCCCTGGTGCGCGCCACGCCCATGCCCGACGCCTGAGCCGGTGTGTCTGGCCCATGATCGACTTCCTGCCCCCTGACGTACGAAGCCGGCTGAAAGGCCTGCGCCTCGTCACGCGTCGGGCGGTCGGCGATCAGGGCATCGGCCTGCATCAGAGCCACAGTCGCGGGGCCGGGCTCGAATTCGCCCAGTACCGCGCCTACGAACGCGGCGACGAACCCCGTCAGATCGACTGGAAGCTGTACGCCCGGTCCGACAAATTCTTTGTGCGCGAGGCCGAGCGCGAAAGTCCGGTTTCGGTGTGGATCCTGATGGATACCAGCGCCTCGATGGGGCAGGAGGACAGCGAACGACCCGACTGGTCGCGGCTGGATGCGGCCAGGGCCCTGACCCAGGGTCTGGCCGAACTGGCCCTGAGCCAGGGGGACCGCTTCGGCTGGGCCGCGCTCAGCGATCAGGGTCTGAAGTTGCTGGCCCCCGCGACGGGTACCCGCCAGCGTGACCGGCTGCTGCTCGAACTGCGGCCACTGCGCGCGGGGGGCGGCTTTGCCCGGGACGACCAGTTGACGCCGATCTGGGAACGGATCGGGGCGCGTGATCTGATCGTCGTCCTCAGCGACGGGTTCGATCCCGGCGTGGTGGAGTTCATGGAAAAGCTGGCCGCCGCCGGGCGCGAGGTGCTGGCGATCGAGATGCTGACCGTGAGCGAACGGGACTTTGCGTTCCGCGGTGGCCATCGCTTCCGCGATCCGGAGACCGGTGAGGAATTTGATCGGTGACGGCCCCGCCCTGCGCGCGGAATTCCTGCGCCGGTTCGGTGAGGCACGGGCGGCGCTGCATGCCCGGCTGGACCGCGCCGGGATACGCCATACCGAACACGTGCTGGACCAGCCGGTCGATCAGCCGCTGCAACGCCTGTTCGGGATCCATGGCGCGGCGGAATACGCATGACGCCCGGTCTGCTGCTGCCCGGGGCGTTGGCGGCGCTGGCGGCGATTCTGATCCCGCTGGTGATCCACATCGCGCGGCGGACCGAGGAAAGGCCGATCGAATTCGCCGCGTTGCGCTGGCTGCGGCAGAAGCCGCGGCCGAAATCGCGCCTGCAGTTCGACGAGCGGCTGTTGCTGGCGTCCCGCGGGCTCCTGCTGGCCTTGCTGGCGCTGTGGCTGGCGGCACCGGTGCTGTTCGGGGCCGCAGGGACGGCACCCTATGTCGCGATCGCGCCCGGGACTGATGTGTCCGGGGCCGGACAGGTCGCGGACGAGGCAGTCGCCGACTATCGCCACGCGCACTGGCTGGCCCCCGGCTTTCCGGCGTTGACCGAGACGGGGCCTGTCGGCGTCGTGCCGCTGGCCAGCCTGCTGCGCCAGCTGGATGCCGATCTTCCCGCTGATACGCCGCTGGTCGTCGTGGTGCCTGAGGTGATGGACGGGGCTGACGCCGAGCGACCCCGACTCTCGCGTCGGGTGGAGTGGCGCGTCGTCCCCGGAGCTGCACCCGTCGTGGCGGCAGAGCCCGTACCGGTTCCGGGCCTGTCGATCCGGTATGATGCGGATCAGGCGGGCGGGCTGCGTTACCTGCGGGCCGCGGCGCTGGCCTGGCAGCCCGCCGGACGTGACGCGGATCTGGACGTCGACGACCTCGACGTGGCGCTGCCTCCGCTGACGCGCCGGCTGATCTGGCTGGGTTCCGGCACCCTGCCGACCGCAGTGTTGCGCTGGGTTGAGAGCGGCGGGACCGCGCTGGTCGGGTCCAAGGCGTTGTTTCCGGACGAGGCTGACCGGGTCGTGGTCTGGCGCGATGAGCTGGGCCGCCCGCTGGTCGAAGGTGCGCCGATGGGGAGCGGGCGTCTGATGCAGTTCACCCGACGCCTGGCCCCGGCCGGAATGCCGGAACTGCTCGAGGCCGACTTTCCGGTCCATCTTCGGGCCGTGCTGACGCCGGCGACGACCGCGCCGACGCGGGTGAGCGCCGCGGACTATACGCCCACGACCGGCGCGCGGCATGTCGAGCCCGCCCCCCGGGACCTTCGCCCGTGGCTGGCGGTGCTGATCGGCCTGGTGCTGTTGGGCGAGCGCTGGCTGGCGACGCGTCGCAAGCGGGGGGTGAGCCCATGACCGGCGGTGCCCTGCTGGCGACCTGGACCGGGCCTGCGCGGCGGCGCGGGTTATTGAACGACGCCCTGCTGTTCGTGCCCATTCTGCTGGCGTTGGCGGCGCTGGCGTGGCGGGGCGGGGGACCGGTCGTCGGGGCCGGCGTGCTGGTGGTCGGGGCCGGGCTCGGCCTGTTTGTGGGCTATCGGCGGGCGGCGCGGTTCGACCGGTCCTGGCTGGTCCAGAAGCTGGACGGCACCCGTCCGGACATGGAGGACAGCGCCGATCTGCTGTTCGCGGACGCGCAGACGCTGGGTGACCTGCAGAGGCTGCAGCAGGCGCGGCTGGTCAGCCGTCTGGAGACCAGCAAGCCCGAGGCCCTGAGAGCGGACTGGACGCGTCGTCCCATCCTGGTGGCGTGGCTGGTCGCGGCGATCGTCATCGCCGGTGCCGTCGTCTGGCCGTCCGCGGCGGATCGCCCCGTCGTTCTGGCCCCCGGCACCGAGCAGACGCCGGTGGTCGCCGGTGTGCCGCGTCTGGTCGGGCAGAACCTGCGCATCTTCCCGCCCGCCTATACCGGCCTGCCGATGCGCGACGAGCGGCGACTGGATGCGCGGGCACCCGTGGGCTCGCGGCTGGAGTGGACGCTGCGCTTCGATCCGCAGGCCGAGGCACCGGCCGTGGTGACGCTGGCGGGGGCCAAGCTAGCCTTGCGGCGGTCGGGCGATGACTGGATCGCCAGCCGGGTGCTGGACGCCTCGTTCCTGTATCGCGTCGATCCGGCACCCGGCAGGGGACCGGTCTCGCCACTGCATCGCATCGATGCCATCGCCGATACGCTGCCCGTCGTCCGGGTCGTGTCTCCGGGCGAAAGCCTGACGATGGTGACGACAGGCCAAAGCAGCTGGACGCCGGTGTTCGCCGTCAGCGACGACTATGGCGTGGCCGCCAACGCCCGGCTGCGCATCACCCTGGCGATGGGGGAGGGCGAGAACATCACCTTCACCGAACGCGAGATCGGCGTGACCGGACGCGGGCCCGCCCGCGACCGGCGGTTCGCGCAGCGACTGGATTTCGCGGCGCTGGGCTTTGCCGCGGGGGGCGATCTGGTCGTTCAGCTGATTGTTCGCGACAACCGCGCGCCCGGCCCGCAGGAGGTGCGGGGCCCCAGCCTGATCCTGCGTTGGCCGTCGGCCAGCCAGACCCAGGGGGCGGGCCTGGAGGGCATGGTCAACACCACCCTGCCGGCCTATTTCCGCAGCCAGCGCCAGATCATCATCGACGCCGAGGCCCTGATCGCCCGGCGGCAACGCCTGACGTCAGATCGCTATCTGTCGCGGTCCACCGGCATCGGCGGCGACCAGGAAATCCTGCGCCGTCGCTACAGCGAATTCCTGGGGGGCGAGAATTCGGCGCCGCCCCAGCTGCCGACCAGTGACGCGGTGGAGGTGCATACGGATGACGACGGTCATGGTCACGCCCCGAGCACGACGTCTTCGGGGTTCGGCTCACCCGAAGACGTGCTGGCCCAGTTCGGCCATCCGCACGACGATTCGCCCGCCGCCAGTCTCGATCCCGGGACGCGCGACCTGCTGAGGCAGGCGGTTGACGCGATGTGGCAGTCCGAGCTGCAGCTCAAGCAGGGCCGGCCGGACCTGGCCCTGCCGTATGCCAATCGGGCCCTGAACTTCATCAAGGAGGTGCAGCAGGCGACGCGTATCTTCCTGGCGCGGGTGGGGTCGAAGCTGCCGCCGGTCGATCCGTCGCGACGCATGACCGGCGAGCGCGAGGGTATCGCCAGCCGCACCCTGCCGATCGCACCGGTCGAGGCCGCCGACGGTCCCGCCGCCGCCGCGTGGCGGGCGCTGGGTCAGGGACCGGAAGCGGTGCGCGGTCCGGTGGCCTTCGACGCGCTTGAGCGGTGGATCCGTGCCAACGCTGACCGCCTGCCCGACGCCCTGGCGCTGTCGGGGGCGCTGGACGCCGTGCGGCGCGACCCGGACTGCGAGGCCTGCCGCCAAAAACTGCGCGCGCTGTTGTGGACGGCCATGGAGCGACCGCCCGCCAGTCTCGACCGGCGTCGGCCCGCCGACCCGGCCGGGGGCGCGCTATCTGGACGCCCTGGACGGGGGCGCACCATGACGCCCAAGCTGATCCTGGCCATTGTGCTGGCCTGCGCCGTTGTCGTGGCATGGCTGCGGTTGGCCCTGTGGCGTCGGTCGGCCCCCGCGCGAGGCGGGCGGTGCGCTGTGGCGCGTGATCGTGCTGGCGGGGATGCAGCCGGTCTGGGCCGCCCTGCTGTTCTTCTGCCTGTTTCCGCCCGGCGTGCGCACGGCCTCGGTGGATCTGGTGGTGGCGACAGCGGGCACGCCCCGCACAGCAACCCCGGTAAACGGCACCCGGCTGATCACCTTGCCCGAGGCTCCCGCCCTGGCGGGAGCGGAACCGGCACCGGACCTGGGCACGGTCCTGCGGCGCTATCCGGGCGTGCGGCAGATCACGGTGCTCGGCGGGGGTTTGACGGCCCGCGACCGGGACGCGGCGCAGGGGATCGCGGTCACCTTTGAGGCACCGCCGCCGCCGAAGGGTCTGGTTTCCATCTCGCCACCGCCGCGGGTGGCACCATCCGCCGCGTTCAAGGTCGGTGGACAGCTGTCTGGCCTGCCCGGTGCGACGGTCGATCTGATCGACCCCGCCGGGCGGGTGACGGACACGCAGAAGGTCGCTGACGACGGCCGCTTCGTCGTGTCGGGCACGGCGCGATCGGCAGGACTGGCGACCTTCGTCGTCCGGGTGCGCGACGCCCGGCGGCAGGTGGTCGAGCAGGCGGATGTGCCGGTGCAGATCGAGGATCAGGCCTCGGCCCGACTGCTGATCATGGCCGGCGCACCGGGGCCGGAGGTCAAATATCTGCGGCGTTGGGCGACCGACGCCGGGTTCGATGTGACGGTGCGGGCCAGCGCCGGCGGCGGTGTCCAGATTGGCGATGCGCCGGTCGCGATCAATGCCGCGACCCTGCGAGCCTTCGATGTCGCGATCATCGATGATCGCAGCTGGAGCGGACTGGGCGGTCAGCGGGCGGATGTCCTCCGGGCGGTGCGGGGCGGTCTGGGTCTGGTACTGCGCTCCGGCGGGTCCCCGCAGGACGGGGCGTTGGCGCAGTGGCGGGCGCTGGGCTTCACCGTCAGCGGTCGTGGCGGGGTGGCCCCGATCGCCCTGTCCGTTACGACAGACGCCGACCTCGCCCGGACGCGTCGGGGCATTGCCCTACCGGACGCCGTCGCCGATCTGGACGCGGGTGACGACTTCCTGCCCGCGATCAACCGTCTGGCCGTCACGCCCGGCGGCGAGGGGACGGTGCCGGTGCTGCAGGACGCCGGCGGTGCGACCCTGTCCGCCTGGCGGGCGATGGATCGTGGGCGGGTCGCCGTGTTCACGGGCATCGACAGTTTCGGCCTGACCCTGACCGGCAAGACCGATCTCTACGGTGACTGGTGGAGTACGATGTTGTCTGCCGTCGCGCGGCCCGTCGCGGGCGTGACACCGGCGTTTGCCGGTCCGGCCTGGGTCGGCGACCGGGTGGCCCTGTGCGGCCTGACCAACGACGCCCGGGTCGAGCGGCCGGACGGCACGCTGGCGACGGTGCGGACGGGAGCCGGGGGCTGCGCCGGATACTGGCCGGTGACGTCCGGCTGGCATCTGTTGCGCAAGACCGCGCCCGGCGCTGACGAACAGGTCTGGCCGTTCTTCGTTCAGCCAGCGGATGCCCTCGCCGGAGTGCGGGCCGCGCGCGACCGCGATGCGACCCTGATGCTGGGCACTGCCTTGCCGCGCCCGACGAACACGACCCATGAGGCCCCCGAGATCCCCGGGTCTCCGTGGCCGTGGTTCATCGCCTGGCTGATCGCCAGCGCCGGGCTGTGGGGTCTGGAGCGCTCGCGTCTCGGCCGGGCACAGACGACGGTCTGATCAGCCCAGCGACCGGGCCGTGTTGATGACGTTGATCCCGTCGAACCGGGTCGTCGATGAGCCGTGGCTGACGGCTGAGACCTGGGCGGGCTGGCCCTTGCCGTCGAAGAACGAGCCGAACAGCCGGTAGTCGCTTTCGTCGCACGTCGCGCTGCAGGCGTTCCAGAATTCCGGGGTGCGGATCTGATAGGCGACATCACCCAGCGGGCGGGTGATCCGCCCGTCCTTGATCTCGTAGAACAGCTGGCCGCCGAACTGGGCATTGTAGCGCTGCTGGTCGATCGAATAGGAGCCGCGGCCGAGGATGTAGATGCCGTTCTCGACATTGGCGATCATGTCGGCCGCCGTCATCGGCGTCTTGCCGGGCTGAAGCGAGACATTGGGCATGCGCTGGAACTGGATGGTCGACCACGAGTCCGCATACGAACATCCGGCCGCGGCCGAGTCACCGAGGATGTGGGCCTGATCGCGGGTGGCCTGATAATCCACCAGCACGCCGTCCCGGATCAGGGGCCAGCTTGTGGTGGCCACGCCCTCGTCGTCATAGGCGACGGCACCGAGGCTGCCCGGCTGGGTCCGGTCGGCGATGATGTTGACGATGTCGCTGCCGTATTTGAACCCGGCCTCGCGCTTGTCCAGCGTCGCGAAACTGGTGCCGGCATAGTTGGCTTCGTAGCCCAGCACCCGGTCCAGTTCGAGCGGATGGCCGAC
Organism: Brevundimonas sp.; assembly: GCA_034676465.1. GTDB lineage: Bacteria > Pseudomonadota > Alphaproteobacteria > Caulobacterales > Caulobacteraceae > Brevundimonas. The sequence continues at coordinate 13,299 of JAUCCG010000047.1, forward strand.
GGATTCGTGGATCGTCAGGCCGAGATGGCTGGGGTCGAGGACGAGATCGTATTTGCCGGGTTCGACCGATGCGGCGGTGATTTTTTCGCGCGCCTGGGCGGTCGCCGCGATCGCATCCTCGCGCATGTCGTAGGAGGCCCCATAGACCACCACGCCGTTGGGCATGACGGTCTTGTCGGCCGCGCGACCATCCAGATATTCGTAGCCCATCCCCATCGGGGACGAGAGGCCGTCGCGGGTCCGGAACTTGCCAGAGCCCTGATCGACCGCCGTGACGGTGAACGGCACCCAGATGCGGTGCACGTCCTGATCGACGTAGGAGCCGTCGGTGCTGGCGAAATATTTCTGCTCGTTGACCAGGAACATCCGCGAGGCGACGAAGCTGGCCCCCGCGCCGGTTGCCGCCGCATTGACGCCCATCAGCAGGCTGATCTTCTCCTCGATCGGAACCGCCATCGCATTGCGCCGGACCGGCGTCCGCCAGCTGCGCTCGCCGAGGGCGGGGGCGGGGGCCAGTTGAACGGGGCTGGTCTGGCTTTTGGCATTGGCCCTGGCGATGGCCGTGGCCAGCCGGGCGGTGTCGGCGACGGCCTCGGCGGTCAGGATGTTGGTCGCGGCGAAGCCCCAGGCTCCGTCGGCGATGACCCGGACGCCGGTCCCGCTCGAACTCGGTGTTGACGACGTTCTCGACGTTCGCCTCACGGGTCATGATGAACTGCCGCATATAGTGGCCGACCCGGACATCGCAGTAGCTGGCTCCGGCCCGGGTCGCGGCGCTCAGCCCCGCGTCGGCGAGCCGCTTCTTCGTCGCGACATCCATGACCTCCACGAGCTGTTCGGCAGCAATGACCCGGCCGGCGAAGCCCGGCAGCAGCAATCCACCGGCTCCGATCCCGCACGCGGCGAGGAACTGACGTCTATCCAAGGTCTTCTCCCGGCAAGGGTTCAACGCGACCAGGACCGGGACCGAAATATCCGTGGTTCCATGGCTCTACAGGCGTGGGTGTCTGCACCTTCACCGGAGTTGGCATCGGGGTCAAACCGAACCGGGGCCGGCCGCTCATGTGCCGGGACCATCGCCCGGTGGACCCTTACGGTCCCGGTCCCGTCCGAAGTTGGACTCGGGGCTGTCCTGGCCCAGGGCGATCACGCCGCGGCGAATCTCGCGGGTCCGGCTGAAGCGGTCGTGCAGCTTGTCCGCCTCGTCCCAGCGAATGGCCCGCTGCAGCGCCTGCAGGTCCTCTGTGAACCGGCCGAGGACCTCGAGCACGGCCGTCTTGTTGGCGACGAAGATGTCGCGCCACATGGTCGGATCGCTGGCGGCAATCCGGGTGAAGTCACGAAAGCCGCCGGCGGCGTATTTCATCACCTCGCCTTCCGTCACACCTTCAAGGTCAGCGGCCGTGCCGACGATATTATAGGCGATCAGGTGGGGGACATGACTGGTCACGGCCAGCACCAGATCATGATGGGCCGCGTCCATCACCTCGACCTGGGCCCCCAGGGCCAGCCAGAAGGCCGTCAGCCGCGCCACCGCTTCGGCATAGTCAGGGTCGTCTTTGGCCAGCGGCGTCAGGATGGTCCAGCGGCCCTCGAACAGTTCGGCAAATCCGGCGTCGGGGCCGGAATGTTCGGTACCGGCGATCGGATGGCCGGGAACGACAAACACATCCGGCGGCGCGGCGGCGGCCAGGGCGTCGCTGACGCTGCCCTTGACCGAACCCACGTCGGTGAGGATGGCCCCGGGCCGGAGATGCGGGGCGGCGGCGGCCACGGCCGCGCCCATGGCCAGCACCGGCACGGCGAAAATCACCAGGTCGGCCCCGTCGACGCCTTCGGCGATATCGGGCGTGACCCGGTCGCCCAGCTTCAGCGCGGTGGCGCGTTCACGGACCGGGCCGGACCGGTCGGTGACGACAATCTCACCGACGAGGCCACGGCGTCGTGCGGCAAGGGCGATCGAGGAGCCGATCAGGCCGCAGCCGATGATCGTCAGTCGCTCGAAAAGAGGGGCCAAGGGAGGATATCCTCTGAGACGGAAGGCCGGGGGCGGAGCGGCCCGGCGAATGGCAGGTCGATGGATCGGTCGGTTGGGACGACGTCTGGACCGGAAGACGTCCAACGCGACCCGCAGACCTGTATCGCCATTGTTTGCTCACGGGATCAATCCGGTCAGATGCCGCGGCCGACCGGGAGACTTGCGCGACCAGAGCCGTTGCCCGGTCACCGCCGACGGCCCCGAGTGTGGCGTTCAGGCATGGGTAGCACGGCGCTGCGTCGCGGGAATTTCACGAGAAAATACCAAGCCTGTACCGAAATCGCCAATGGAAGCCGGTCTGGCACAGTGAATGGCGGTGGCGGCAGTCATCCGATAAATAGTCTCCAGTTTTGAGGCCTAAGTGGCTACAAAATATACGTTTTATGACTGGACATTTGTGATATTTTAGCAGTCGGAACGTGGTGCCTCTGCCCTTTGGGAGAGCGTTATGACGACTGCTGACGATGAGCTCGAAGCTTTCCTGACCCGCCTCGAATCCATGACGCTCGCGGCGCTTCGGGTGGAATGGCGAACGCGATGGGGACCGCCACCCGCGCTGCGATCCTCGCGCCTTCTTCGTCATCTGATTGCCTGGCGTATTCAGGCCGCCGCGTATGGCGATCTCACATGGGATGATCGGAGGCGCCTGAAATCAGCCTCGCTGCCCAAACTTCAAACCCTAAGGGAGGGCAGCCGGGTCGCCCGGGAATATCTGGGCGTGATCCATGAGGTCGTCGCGGAGGCTGACGGGTTTCGATATCGCGAGCGGCAGTACCGAAGCCTGTCGGCCATAGCGCGGGAGATCACCGGAGTGCGCTGGAACGGTCCGCGTTTCTTCGGCCTCCGAGCAGGGGCCGGCAATGGAGCGGGGTGATCGGGTCCGTTGCGCAGTCTATACCCGCAAGAGCTCGCAGGAGGGGCTGAGCCAGTCCTTCAACTCGCTCCACTCTCAGCGCGAGTACTGCGAAGCCTATATCAAGTCCCAGGGCGGGGAGGGGTGGACGCTCGTCCGACAGCGGTATGACGATGGCGGGTTCTCCGGCGCAAGCATGACGCGTCCTGGGTTGCAGCGGCTGCTGGCCGACATCGACGCCAAACTCATCGACGCCGTGGTGGTTTACAAAGTCGATCGGCTGACCCGCTCGCTGGCTGACTTCGCCCGTATCCTGGAACGCCTCGACAAACAGGGCGCGGCGTTTGTCAGCGTCACCGAAGCCTTCAACACCAACGGTTCGATGGGTCGGCTGACGCTGAACGTCCTACTTTCGTTCGCTCAATTCGAGCGGGAGGTCACTGGCGAGCGTATCCGAGACAAGATCGCGGCGTCAAAGGCCAAGGGGATGTGGATGGGCGGGCTCGCTCCGCTTGGCTACGATCCGCCAGACGCTTCCGGCGATCGAAGGCTGCGGGTGAACGAGACGGAAGCCGTCGCCGTCCGCTCGATCTTCGAGCGCTTGATCCAATGCCGCTCCTTCTACGACCTCCAGCAGCAGTTGATGGAGGACGGTATTCGATCGAAGCCCCGTCGATCCGCGCGTGGTGCCCTGATCCCCGGCGTGCCCTTCAGTCGCGGCGCGCTCCGTCATCTCCTCCAGAACCAGACCTACCTTGGGCTCATTCCCCACAAGGGCCAGACCTACGAAGGCCGCCACGAGGCGATCGTCGATCGCGTCACCTTTGACGCCGTTCAGGCGCTTCTCAGTCATCGCAGTATGGTCTGGAAGCGCCGAGCACCGAACCTCGAGCGAGCGCCGCTGCAGGGGCGGATCTTCGATGCTCTGGGTCAGCGCATGACACCCGTTTTCGCGCGGCGAATTGGGCGACTGTATGGATACTACGTAGCGCCCAAGCTCATGCCCGGGCTGAACAGTCCGGCCAGAGCCGATGCTCTTACCCACGTACCCTGCCGTATGCTCGACGACCTGATACGCCGTCGCCTGGTCGACTTGGCGGGCGTGGCATCTGAAGACTTTTCGACAGATGTGTTGAGGGAGGTCGTCACGCGGGTCGAGGTTCACGGCGATTCTGTCCAGATAGTGATCGGCCTGAAGGCGCTCCGAAGCCTGAACTCGAACTTAGGAGACGTCAGGACGGTGGAAGCCAGGCTTCATCTGGGCGACCGGCTTTTGGCCGAGGTGTCCCGGCTTAACCATGTCCGCATATCCATACCCGTCCGGATGAAAATGCGGGGAGGCAGGACCTGGCTGGAAGACGCTGAGGTCAAGGCCAGTAGAAGCGCGAAGGCCGCGAGACTCTCGGCGATTAAGCGACTTCGAGAGGCTCACGACGCCTTCAAGCCTTCACGCCCTGCCCTGGCGCGGCCGCTCCCGCGCATACGTTCGGCTCGGGTGCCGCTCGGCGACGTCGGCAAGATCGACTGGGTGTTTCTCGCGCCTGGCATTCAGTCGGCGATCCTCAACGGGCGACTGGATCCGGCGTCGATTTCACGGATCGAGAAGCAGGTCTCAATCCCCCTTAGCTGGGCTGTTCAGCGTCGCCTTCTGGAGCCGAATTGTGCTGTGGAGACCCCGTCCTCCTAGCTGGCAGACCTCACCAGCACATTGTCTCTGTTTGCCCCGCGCGCGGCCGGAGACAAGTTCGTGACTGGGTGGGGTGGGGCGGTCAAACGATAACTGGTCTCCACCGAAACGGGGAGCGACCGTCAGATTGCGACGCTGTGTCGCTTCGGGGCTGTGATGGACCGATTGTCGAAACAGGCGGCGACCAGCGATAGCGCGCGAGATCACCTCCCAACCGTGCCAACCTGGAGGCAGTAGTGCTGGAGTGGACAGCAGTCGGGCTCAAAGGACAAAGCTAGGCGATCAATACACGCCGGTTTTATTCAAAACCGCCGGCACCGTTCGCGCCAGGATCTGGAAATACAAGCGTGTGCTGCGGAGCCGAACGAACGTGACATCAATGGCAACACGGCGACGGTACGACACATCATTCCGACCCATGACCTGCCAAAGTCCAGTCAGACCTGGCCTCACCTGGCAATAGTGGTTGAAATATCGGCCATATCGGCTGACCTCGGCATCCACGATTGGACGAGGGCCCACCAGGCTCATGTGTCCGCGTAAGACGTTCAACAGCTGTGGGAGCTCATCCAGGCTGGATTTTCGCAGAAAATGACCAAATCCCGTGACCCGGGGGTCATAGCGCAGCTTGTGGTCGGCATCCCACTCCGCCCGGGCCTCGGGATGCGCTGCGAGGTAATCCGCGAGTTTGGCTTCGGCATCCGGGATCATGCTGCGGAATTTGAAGCAGACAAACCGATAGCCGCCTCTTCCAATCCGCTGCTGACCGAAGAGGGCAGTGCCCCCTCCCTGAATCCTGATTGCCAGCGCGATCAATACCATCAGCGGGGCGAGGATAACCAAAGCGATAAAAGAGATGGCAACGTCCATGACGCGCTGCAGAGCGACCCCATGCCAGGGTGCCTTCATCGCGTGCAGAGATGCAGGGCGCACAATTGCTCGCCGTTCATCCTGAACATAACTCAGCGATGTTGCAGTCATTTTACCCCCGTATGACGCGATTATCTTTCGATGAGGCACTGCAAAAAAGCAATACTTGGTTGAACGACGATATCTATCTCACGGCCAAACCGTGACCAATTAGGCACAATTGCGTATCGCCGTTTGGCTGCCAAGTGAACTCGAGGGGGCGAGATGCGGGTGGCTCGCCGACCCAAATCATGGGCGGGTAAGGTTCTGGAAACCATTGTTGGACGAAAAATATTAAGTGCCCAAGCGCCATGCCTAAACCATCTTAGGGAGACTGCCGTGGCCCTCGCAAAACGCTACCAGATCAATTCTCCGGTCCGTCCGGTTCAACAGGGGCCCCGTTCCGTTCGGTTAGCTAACGATTCTGATTTCGGAACCACCAGTCCGGCCGTGGCCCTTCAGTGGTTAGCCAATGCAGAGTTTTCTCGACAACGCTGGTCAACTCGCAAGACTTTGGCGTTTGCGCTTGGCAGCAGCGTGTTGCTTTGGGCTGCAATAGGCGTCTTGGGTTTCATGTTCGCAAAGTTGATTGCCTGACGCAGTCCGGTCTCGGCCCTCAGCTGTTCAGGGCCAGGTTTACGTCGACAACCCGGTCGTCGCGATGTTGATACCCTCGAGCGCGGGTCGAGACTGCATGCCGCCTGCGGTTATTCGCTCGCTGTCGGCCGCGTGCCAATGCCATGCCGAGCGAATAATGTCCTCCAGGGTGCGAGCCGGCACCCAACCCAGTTCCGTTCGGGCCCGCCTGCTGTCGGCGACCAGGGAGGGCGCATCGCCCTCGCGTCGAGCCACGACCTCGACGGGGAACGGAAGATTTGTCGTGCGACGGATCGTATCGATCAGCTCCTTCACCGTCGTGCCTGTTCCGGTGCCCAGGTTGAATGCCGTCGTTTCTCCGCCGGCCAGCAGGTAATTCAAGGCCCGTACATGGGCGTCCGCCAGATCGAGCACATGGATATAGTCGCGGACGGCCGTACCGTCGCGGGTGTCGTAGTCATCGCCGAACAGCTTAAATCCTGATCGCTGTCCCAGCGCCGCCTGAAGAGCCAAGGGGATGGCGTGGGTCTCCGGATCATGCCGTTCGCCGATGCGGCCCTGGTCGTCGGCACCCGCTGCGTTGAAATATCTGAGGCAGACCGAACGGAAGCCGACGTAACGCGAATAGTCGGCCAAGGCCTGCTGATTATCAGCTTGGAGCGACCATAGGGGTTCAGTGGGGCCTGCGGATGGGTCTCGTCCATGGGAAGGCGCACCGGCTCGCCATAGGTGGCGCAGGTTGAGGAAAACACCATCGCTTCGACGCCGCCGCGCCGCGCTGCCTCGATCAGGCTGATCGCGCCGCTGACGTTGTTGTCATAGAACCGCCCGGGCTCCCTGACAGATTTACCGACCTCGATCAGGGCGGCGAAATGCAGAACGGCGACCGGTTTGTGGCGGGCGATGACATCATCCAGCCTGGCACCGTCGCGGATATCGCCACGTTCCAGCAGGCCCCACTGCACGAACGCCGCGTGGCCATTTGACAGATTGTCGTAGACGACTGGCGCGAACCCGGCCTGGGCCAAGGCCAGGCAGGTGTGGGAGCCCACGTAGCCCGCCCCTCCTGTGACCAACACGGTATCCAACTGTCTATGCCCCCGCGCTGCTAGCAACGTAGCGTTGCGCAGGTCCCAGTTAGAGTGCCCGTTGATGTCAGGCAAACGCTAAAAGGTTTGCGTCACTGCTGGTGGGACGGATATAGGCAAGTTGATTTCCGTCCGCTCCGATCGCCTGGTCCCTGAACCGCCGGTTGCTGGGCTGGGAGCCCTACTGTGCCGATCCGGGTGGCGTGTACGGATTCATGCCAGAACAGCAATCCACGGTTAAACCTTTGATAAGTCTTCAGCCTTAGTGGATTAACCCCACTGGGCTTGGCGTTTTCGTGTGATAGGTTGGGACGGGGACTACGGACTCCGGTTTCGCTGGCTAGAGCGCGAAGCGTTCGACCCTTATCGTTCGCCCTGTCTGATGCGTCTGCGCGACTTCCCGGGTGCAACCTTGCAGCTTCAGGCCTGTCAGTACCCCGGTCGCATAGGCTCCCGTATCGATACCGATGCGTCTATGGTCGGCGTGGACGGCTTCGGCGGGCGTGTGGCCGTGGACCACAATCTGGTCAAAGGGGGCGGTGTGCTCGAGGAATGGTTGCCGTAGCCACATCAGGTCGTTGGCGTCCTGCTCATCAAGCCTAACTCCGGGGCGGGCCCCTGCGTGGGCGAAAAAATAGGGGGCAATCGTAACAGACAATTCCTGGCGGGCCAGAAATTCGCGATGGCGGGCAGGCATGGTGGTCGCCAGTTCACGAGACGCGGTCGCCCAGGCTTCCGCGTCTTCGCGCATCGGTGGCGGTGAGACGCGATAGGATCGCAGCGCTTCGCGACCGCCGTATTCACACCAGCCTGCACCGACCTCGGGGTCGAGCAGAAAGGCCTCCATCCGGTCTTCATGGTTGCCCCGCAGGAAATGGCATTCGAAAGCTTGCTGGTCCTCAAGTCGGCAGAGGCGGTCGATGACGCCTTTGGAGTCCGGCCCCCGGTCAATATAGTCACCAAGGAAGACAAGGCATCGACGCGTGGCTTTGCTGTGTTCCAAGTCTGGCAGGATGACGTCCAATAAGGGTTCCAGAAGGTCCAGCCTGCCGTGGATGTCGCCGATAGCCCAGACAACCACCCCTTCCGGAAGCCCGTTCGCCATTGGTACCGAGGCTGGCGGTCTGCGGGACTTAAACAGGAAACGAAACATCGTTCATTCTTCGCTGCTCACCCGGAATGAGGCAAGCCGAGTCTCAGGTTCCGCAATTGGGCATGAGAAGAACCGTTCGCCAATCCGAATGGTGTCGCCTGGTGCTACCTGGGTTGCGGTCGTCAGGGGGAAGGCCTGCTCGTTCGCTCCGTTCGCGCGCTTTATATACACGCGTCGCGTATCGGCTCGGTACGTGAAGCCTTCGGCCGTCGCCACCGCGTTCAGAACGGTCAAGCTGTTGGTGTAGGGATATTCTCCCGGCTTGTTCACTTCACCCAGGATGTAGAAGGGGCGATAGTTCAGCACCTCGGCGCTGACGCGCGGCGTGTTGATATAGCCCTGGCGCAGAGCCGCCGCGATTTCTTCCTGAAACTGGGAGATGGTGAGGCCGGCGGCCTGGACCTCGCCGATCAGGGGCAGGGAGATCTTGCCGCTGCCGCCCACCAGGAACTCGCCCGTCAATGCTTCTTCGCCGAAAACATTTACCCGCAGCTTGTCTGCCGGGCCCAGGCGGTATTCGGGCACCAGGCGAACCGAGCCGTCGGCCTCGGATGCGAAGTGGGGATCGATCGACATGGGTGGGGAGGCGCAGGCCACAACGCCGGCCAGAAACAGCCACCCAATCAAAAACGCGCGCAGCCAGACAGACATTCGTCCACCCTCGAAATTTTGTCATCGCTTTGTAGCGAACTGACCGCCGGTTTCCAATCCCGTACTGCGAAACTTAGGAACCGGCCATTTTGTGGTTAAATACGAATAACCTTAATATACGTAAACCTAGAACGTAACCGGATAAGTAACCGACTTCATCAGGCTGATATTATAGTAGTTCTGTCATTTTGCTTCCAGAGATGGGAGCTTGACGATGTCAGCATTCGCACAGAGGTGCAAAGTAATAGCATTTGCTGTTGGTGTGGTCGCGGTTGGCGGTTCGCCAGCGTTTGCGGGCGATGCGCCGCGCACCCTGGAAATGTCGGGGGGCATGGTGTTTCGTTCGGAATGCCCATCAGCCGTCCGGCCGCTCCGCCGCGCGGCTTTCTCGATTTTTGCCGGCGTCGTCCCTCTGAATGCGTGGAGGCCGGTTCTTCTAAATCGGCCCAGGACATCGCCGGTCGAGCCTCGTCACTATACTGGGCAAGCGTATTCGGCGGAGATTCTCAGGCTGGAGGGCCGGCCGCCTCTACCGTTCGCGCTAACGTCCCGATGACACGTACGGATTGGGAACGTGTGTTTTCCAGGTCTCGGAACCGCGCGGCATTAGATACGGCGTCAGCCCTGCGTGAACCGGTCATCAGGGGCGCGGAGACAACTTTTCCCATGGCGTTGGCGTCTCTGCCGGTGCCCCCTGTCAGCCCTGTTGTCCGGTCGTCAGTAGCGACCGGCGAGGATCTGCCCGATCTCGTGATCACGCTCATTGAGGGGTTGAACCGGGACTCGGCGCGCGCACCGCAATGGTCGGCTGACCCCGCAGTATCCGACGGTTACGAATTGTCCGCGCGGCTGGCAGCGAGCGTTCCGGACATGCCTCCTGTGGCCGAGATCAAAGCCTTGTCCGAGGTCGCGATCTCACCCACGGTGGATATTGACTCTCTGAGGCTCTCATCGCTGTTCCAGCGGACGGAACCTTCAGGGGAGCAGGTGCGAGCCCATCAGCCTCCGGCCGAGATCGAAAGCTTTTCCGTTTCCCTTGACCGGGCCGGATGGGCGCTTGTTAACGGCGTGAATCGAGACATGAACCGTCGCATTCGCCAGTCTTCCGATATCCGGGCCTTTGGGGTGGAGGATTTCTGGCAGGTTCCCGGCGGTTCTGACCCCCGAGGGGATTGCGAAGACTATGTCCTCGCCAAGCGCCGCGCCCTTATCGCGGGGGGGATCCCTGCAACCGCGCTGTCGATCGCCATCGTCAGGACCGTTTGGGGGGAAAGCCATGCCGTGTTGTTGCTTGCTGTGGATGATGGCGAGTACGTGCTCGACAATCTGACGCCGTGGATCTCGCGCCGGGAGCGCGTGAATTACCACTGGCAAGAGCGCCAGGCTCCGGGCAAGGTATTCGAATGGGTCCGGATGGCGACCTGACAATTGGGTCGAGATCTCGATGAAGGCGGTCCAAACCTACCGGCTACGACTGGGTGGGGCGATCCTGATCGGGACCGTGTCCACCGTCTGTGCGATGGCGGCCGCGGTATCGGCATCCGTATTGTCGCTGGAGGTGCCGGTGATCTCGGCGCTGGCCATCGTCACCGAACCCCGGGCCGCCAGATCCGCTGAAGGCGACAACGGGCAGCAGGCGATCCAGGCCAATCGCCGCGTCTTCGCTTCGGCTCCCATGACGGCGTCGGCCTGGCTCAGGATCCCTTATCTGCAGTCCCGGACCGGTGAGCCGCTTGATGCCGCCGGTCTCAAAGCCCTCGACAACTCTTATGCGGTGGCACCCTTTGGTCCTGATGTGACCCGCTGGCGGCTTCGGTTCATCTTCGAACATTGGTCAGAAATGACGCCAACGCTGCGGGAGCAAGCCCTTGCTGAACTTCAAGTCCTGCTGACAAATCGCGGCAATCGCGCGTTTGATCCAGCGGAAATCGAAAATCCCGCTGGACGGCTTGCGGCAACGCTGACAAGGGAGCATGTCATCGCCCGCCGGGTACCCTAGCGAGTGATGTGAATCTGTCACACGGTATGCGGTTGTCGCTGTACGGATATTCAAAAAACATCGATTTGTTTACTTTTGGCTGGGGCGTGGATACGCTCGCTCAGATGGTGTGAGGGACTCCAATGACTAAATCGATCTGGTTCGCGGCTTCCGCGAACGTGTTGGCGGCAGTTGGGTGTCTGGGGCTCAGTGCCCTGCCAGCGGCCGCTTATGTCGCGACCCAAAACGCCCAGGCGGCGTTGGCCTCCGCGATCGTTGAGGCGGTAACAAACGCCCAGACCGCAGCGGCGGGCAGAACACCAGCTGAGGCGGCCGCCGATATTGAGGCAGCGATCCAGGCGGTAATCGCAGCCAGTGGTGCGACGCCGGCCGAGGCTGAGGCCGCGTTGGCCCAGGCCAGGGCTTCCATGCTAGCAGCGGGAACGCTCTCATCGGCCGCCGGTGCGGCGATGACGAGTGTTTCCAGCGCGATTTAGGCCGCTGGAAGTTCGGGCGGCGCGCCAGCAGCTTCCGGGGGCGCTACGGGTTCCGCAGCCTTCGGCGCACCGCCGTCCGGCGGTGGTGGTGGTGGCGGCTCTGACTATCGTCCTCCCAGCACCTGATCTAGCGCAACCAGCCCGGGATCTGGGTTTCTAAATTGTGCTCCGGGCTTAGCTGCGGGGTTGAATCGGGGGTGTGTGATGGCGGCAATCGGTCGAGGCTTGACCTTACTTGTGTGCTTTGGGGTGGTGTTGCCGTCCGGGACGGCACTGGCCCAATCGGCGCGTGGGAGTCTGGCGTCGGCATCCGCCGCTTCAGGAGACCTGTTTGCGCGTGATCGCAGCGTCGCTGTTCTCGATCGCCCTCATCCCGAGTATGAGGCGATTGGGTTGCCGCTGGGGATGTTCACGGCGTTTCCACGTCTGCAAGTCGATGGCGAATACAGTGACAACATCTACGCCGTCTCGACCGGAGCCGTTGACGACTTTATCGTCCGCATCAAGCCGGAGATTTCGCTGGAGTCCGGGTGGTCGCGTCACTTTTTCGGTGCCTATGCGCGTGGCTCGATCAGTCGCTACAACGACTATGGTAGCGAAGATTCCGAGGATTGGAGCCTGGGTGCCAATGGGCGGGTGGATATCACGCGCGCCGCAAACATCGCGTTCGGCACAAGCTATGCCAGCCTGACGGAGCCTCGTTCCTCGTCAAACGCCCCCACCTCGACGGTCAAGCCGATCGAGTTTGAAACCGTTCAAGCCTTCATGGCAGGCACCCGCGTCAGTGGCCGGCTGAAATTGTCGGCTCGGGGGGATTTCCAGTCGTTTGACTATCAGGATGGCGTCACCGCTGCTGGCTTCGTGATTGATCAGGATAACCGCGATCGCGACGTTTCAACCCTGACGGGGCGGGTGGATTATGCGCTGAGCCCGGCGACGGCGCTGTTCGTCTCCGCCTCCGTCAATGAGCGGGATTACAAGGTTGCGTCCACGCCCACCTCGGCGGCCCGGGACTCGTCCGGTTACGAGGTTTTGGCGGGGGCCAATTTTGAAGTGGGTGCCGTCATGCGCGGTGAAGTCGCTGCGGGCTATATCTCTCAGCAGTTTGATGACACCGCCTACAATAATATTGATGGATTTGGCGCGCGTGGACGGCTGGAGTGGTTTCCGACGCAGTTGACGACGGTTACGGCCACCGTGTCCAGGACAGTCGAGGACTACGGAATTAGCGGGTCGGGGGGCTATCTGTCATCGGCCGTTGGCTTGAGTGTCGATCATGAGTTGCTACGAAACGTCATTCTCAGCAGCCAGATCAACTATGTCCGGGATGCTTATGATGGCATCGACCGGGATGACGATCGATTGGTCGCCAGCGTCAGCGGGACATATCTGGTTAATCGACATCTTGGCGTGACGGTGGGGGCCAGTCACTCGGAACGTTCGTCGGCCGGTGCTGACAGCGGTGTGGAATTTACCGATAACCGCTTGTCGATCTCCTTCGTCTCCCAGTTTTAATGTCGCCTTTGACGCGCGTTTCCTGAGTATTCATGGCACAAGATTTTCACTCCCGGGCGTCGCGCGGTGAACTGCAATCAGATCGGGAAGGGGTGTCGGCGCAAGGCACTGTCATGCCTGCGGTTGACCTGCACGGCTTGATTGCCAGTTTCCGGCGGCGGCTCAAGCTGTTCCTCGCCGTGGCGATTTTGATCCTCGTTGTGACGGTCATCGTTACCGCCCGCGCGACGCCATTGTATACGGCGACCGCCAACCTGATCATCGATACGCGCAACGATACGGTCGTTGATGCCCAGGCCGTATTGTCAGGTCTCTCGGCCGACAGCGGCGTGGTGGACACCGAAATCGAGGTGCTGAAGTCACGCCGGCTCGCAGAGCGGGTTGTCGACCAGTTGAACCTCACTGAAGACCCTGAATTCAATAGTTCTTTGCGCAAACCTGGCGTGCTGAAATCGGTCTTTGGTGGTGTTGCGACCCTCGTTGGAGCTGCCGCGCCGGACGCGGCTCGCGAGCGTCTCAGCGAACTGGAAACGCAGAAGGCGAAAGAACGCGTTGTCGATGCGGTCATTGATCGTGTTTCGATTCGTCGTGCCGGTCTGACCTATATGATGAACGTCAGTTTTTCCTCGGAGAGCCCGGCCAAGGCGGCGCGTATCGCAAATACATACGCTGACCGCTATCTTCTGGAACAGTTGGAAGCGAAGTTCGACGCAACGAGGCAGGCCAACACTTGGCTGAATGGTCGTCTGGGTGAGCTACGAGCCGAGGTTCAGCAAGCCGAAGTGGCAGTTGAGCAGTACCGGACGGCCAACAATCTTCTCAGTGCGTCGGGTGCCACGCTGACCGAACAGGAAATCTCGGCCTACAATCAGCAACTCGCGACAGTGCGATCCCAGGAGGCAGAAGAGGTGGCGCGCCTGCGCACGGCCCGTGCCCAACTCGCCAGCGGTTCATCGGGGGACGACGTCGGGGAGGCGCTCGGCTCGCAGGTCGTTCAGCAACTTCGTGCCCGTCGCGCCGAGGTCAGTGGTCGCGTCGCCGACCTGTCCAGCCGTTATGGCCCCCGCCACCCGGACATGCTGCGTGCTCAGCGGGAACTTCAGGATATCGACAGCCAGATCCAGGCCGAGATCCAACGCATCATATCCAACCTGGAAGCTCGCGTGCAGGTAGCGCGGGAGCGCACCGGTTCGATGGCAGGCAGCTTGGGCAGTGCCCGCGGCCGGCTGGCCGACAATAATGCTGCCAGCGTTCGGCTGAACGAGCTGGAACGCAACGCCGAGTCGGTAAGAACCCTCTACCAGAGCTTCCTTGACCGGTTCAAAGAGACATCCTCTTCCGAAGGCATTGAGCAGTCCGACGCCAGTATTGTCTCGCGTGCGGCAATTCCCACCAAGCCAAGTTCTCCCAACGTCCCCCTAAATCTGGCGTTGGGCATCGTGCTGGCCCTTGGTGGTGGCCTCGCCAGTGTTGTTCTTGCCGAGATGCTGGATTCGGGACTGACGACGGGCGAGGACATCGAGCGGAAATTCGGCCTGCCTCATTTGGGGTCGGTACCTCTGCTGGCCTCTGTCGCAGACCCGGTGGATCGGGACGAAACGCCGGTGGATTATGTACTGAAACGGCCCCTCTCCAGCTTTGCTAAATCCGTGCGAGCCCTACGGGCGTCAATTCTCTATTCGCGTATCGGCCAAGATATCAAGGTCATCGCCCTCACGTCAGCTCTACCGGGTGAAGGCAAGACAACCACGGCCGTCAGCTTGGCACGTAGCGCCGCCCAGTCGGGAATGAAGGTGGTTGTCGTTGACTGTGATCTGCGTCGTCGCAACGTCAACCGTTTGCTGGGCTATGAACCGGAGTCTGGACTGTTGGAGGTGCTGAACCGTACGGCGACTCTGGATCAGGTTCTGATGCAAGACGAAGCTTCCGGGGCTTGGGTTCTGCCTTTGGCAAAGAACAGTTTCACGCCGATGGATGTTTTCGCATCGCAAGCCATGGACGACCTTCTCGGCGTGTTGCGAACGGCTTTCGACTTGGTAATCCTTGACACAGCACCGGTTCTGGCCGTCGCCGACACCCGTGTGTTGGCCGCGCGCTCGGATGCGACGGTGTTTCTGGCCCGTTGGCGCAAGACGCCGGAGAAGGCAATCTCCAACGCGCTCAAGATTCTCGAGCAGTCGGGGGGGCATATCGCTGGCGTGGCCATGACCCAGGTCGATATGAATGCCTTGGCTCGTTACGGCTATGGTGACGCCGGCTACTATTATGCGAGCTACAAGAAGTATTACGCGGCCTAAGCGGGGCTGCCGATATGACTCGTGTACGCTCCAAACGTAGGGCCAACAAAGCGTTCGCCCCTCCCTCGGGGGCGTCCAGCAGCTCGCGTCGTACGCCGTGGCGAAACCTGCTTCTGCTAGGGGCCGTGCCGGCGCTATTCTGTCTGAGTCACTTGCTCTTTGGCGCGAACCAGCCCGTTGCAGCGCTTTGGCTAGCGACGGTGGTCTCGCTAATTTTCAGCGGGAGCTTGTTGTTTCATCGCGTGCGAATTGTGCTGTTCGACACCGGGCCGCTCATGCCGGCGTTCGTCCTGTTCGGAGTCGTGATCGGGGTGGCATTGTGGACCCTGACGCCCTGGACCCCGGGCGGTCCTCATCCGATCTGGGCATGGGCAGGGATGGGGCAGGGGGCCTCGACCGTGAACCGGTCCGCGACGATCGTCGAGATTATCAAGCTCCTGTCCCTGGCCTGTGTTTTCGGCCTTGGCTGTGTTCAAGCGGCACGGGCAGGAACGGCGCGCACGACGATTGAAGCCCTGTTGATGGTCGGTGCCGCCTATGCCGCCATATCGCTACTGACCTTTCTCGCCGGTCTCCAGATCATGCAGGGGGGACGCCTTTCCGGTGGTTTCCTCAGCGCCAACAGCGGCGGCACGGTCATGGGCGTGTTTACCGTGATCGCGTTGGCCAATCTGCTGCGGCGGTGGCGGCAAGGCGGCGGGCTCGGTCTGTTCGACCACCTCTCACGCGTCTCGGTGCCGCTCGGCTATGTCCTGCTTTTTTTGACTTGCCTGCTGTTGACGGCCTCGCGGATGGGGGTTGCTGCAACATTGGTCGCGGCCTCGGCCCTGATGCTGTGGGAACTGTTCGACACCAAGGGACGGCGTGGACCGATCCTGGTTGCCGGCAGCCTGCTGCTGGTGGTGGGCTTGGTGCTTCTCCTGGGCGGCAATGACTTGGTCTGGATGCGCATGGACCAGATTGGATCCGACACCCTGGTCCGACAGGACATCTTCGGTGCCCACTGGCAGGCGTTCTTGGACTCGCCGCTGTTCGGGTACGGCCTTGGCTCCTTTGGTGACATGAATAGTCAGATCATGTCGGCCGAAACCTACCGCGCCCTGTGGGCGATCCGGGCCGTTCACAACGTCTATCTTCAATGGCTCGTAGAGGCCGGCATCGTGGGTGCCGTGCCGATGTTCTTGCTCATCGCCTGGATTATAGGTGTCGCAATTTGGCGCAGTTTTCGTCTTCACTCGGGTCAGACCCTGTTGCGCGGCCTGCTTGCCGCCAACCTGGTGGTCCTGATCCATGGGACAACCGACTTCGCGCTCCAGGTGCCGTCAATCGCCGCCTTCTGGGCGTTTCTGCTCGGCCTCCAGTTTGCCTTCGGTCAGAGCCGATCATGACAAGTCTGTCCTACCGCGAGAAACCCTGAGGGGCATGAGATGTGCACGCATTGATTTCGCTTCATAATGCTATGCGGCGATGAAACGGAATTAAGGGTCGATGATGTCGTGCGGCGGGTTGAGGGTACGGTGGCCGAAGATGCCCGTATGGCTGCTCACCACCGGGCGCGTTCTCGCGGCCTGGGCTCCTCAAGGGACGGCCATATTCGGCATACTTCTGATCCTAGGTGGAACGTCGACGGTTCTGATCCAGCAACGTCTGGAGGACCTTGCCGGCGACTCTCAGCAGCGCGCTCCCGAGATTCAATCGGATCCGTTGATGGAGCCGCTCGACATTGAAGACTTGACGCTGTCCCCTGACGCGGTCCGCGCCCTGTCTGAGGATGACGCGCGAGCGTTCAATGCCGGACTGCCGTTTTCGACCCTGCCCATTTTGCGGGCCAGTATGTTCATCATGGCTCCCGACGATCTTGGCGATTACGCGCGGGCGCTCAACTGCCTGACCGCCGCGATCTACTACGAGGCCGGCAATGAAACGACGGCGGGTCAGGCTGCCGTCGCCCAGGTTGTGCTGAACCGGATGCGCCACCCGGCCTACCCGGCCACAGTCTGCGGCGTGGTGTTCGAGGGGGCTGAGCGCACGACCGGCTGCCAGTTCAGCTTCACGTGCGACGGGGCCATGAACCGTGTGCCCTCGGCCGCAGGCTGGGCCCGGGCCAAGGCCGTCGCGGGGGCAGCGCTCAACGGCTCGGTCGCGGCCGGTGTCGGCATGGCAACTCATTATCACACAGATTGGGTCGCACCATATTGGGCCGAGCGCCTGGTCAAGATTCGCCAGATCGGCACCCACATCTTTTACCGCTGGACCGGCAGCTGGGGTCTGCCCGGGGCCTTCCGCAAGCAGCACGGGGGAGTGGAGCCGTTGGTCGCCAAGATGGCAATGTTGGCGGACACCATCGATTTGATCGACGCCCCTGCGACGCCCGTGGTCGCGGAGACCCTCACGGTCGTTGCATTGCCCACTGTTACGGCTCCCGCTTTTTCAATGGACACGACCGCTGCGCTGGTGCTGCCACTGCCGGTGCCTGAACCTGAACCCGATGTCGTCGCCGCCGCGGTTCGACCGCCGGTGGTCGTGAACCCCCTGGCGGCACCGACCGAAAACCGCCCCGCCCGGCGTTCGCGGTTGCCCGTGCCGCGCTGAACGATAACTTGGTGGAGAAATTGGGGCCTGCCCGGGAGGCGGCGGCGTCCTGGCCTCTCAGCGGTTGTTCAGCTCTTCCAACCAGTGTCGCCTGGCAGATTGCCAGCGCGTTCGGGAATAATGGACGGGCGTTGCCGACAATGCTTCTGATGGTGCTGGCTAACGCTGCTATTGTCGCCGGGCAAATCGCGCGGTATCTGCAGTAACCTCAAGGCACACTCGAAGATTGTGTCGGGCAGGGGCGGGGCGGGGGCGATGTCTTGTGTTTCGGCCTGTTTTGGCCTGATATCCATGAACCGGATCGGCACTGTCCAGCCGTGAAAGCTAAGGCGTTGGCATGGTCCTGTTTCCAGTCATCATGTGCGGCGGTGCCGGTACCCGGCTGTGGCCGGCGTCGCGACCGTCGCGCCCGAAGCAGTTCCTGCCGCTGACCGGTCGTCGGTCGCCGTTCCAGGAAACCGTGGCCCGGGTCGCGCCACTGGTTCGGGACGGCGGAAAACTGGTCGTCGTCGGCGGGCTGGCCCATCGCGACTGGATCATCGATCAACTGGCTGAACTGGGTGTCGAGGCCAAGGTCCTGCTGGAGCCCGAAGGCCGGGATTCGGCCCCGGCCATGGCGGCGGCGGCCGTCTGGGTCGCGGGGCAGGACCCGGAGGAAATCATCGCCTTCCTGGCCTCGGATCATCACATTCCGGATCATCCGGCCTTTCGCGAGGCGCTGCTGGAAGCCGCCGGGGGCACCGATACCGGCCGGATCGTGACCCTAGTAGAGCAACGTAATTACCCACGGCGCCAGCCCGATGAGCAGCAGCAGGATCGGTCCGCCGATAGCCAGGCTGAGCTGCGTTTGATCATTCATCAGCCGCACCGCCGCACCCCGGTCCTTGATGATATCCGTCAGGCGAGGATAGTAGTCTGCGGCCATCGCTCCCAACAGAAAACCCACATAGATCATGGTGATGCCCCAGGCCGCGGCAAATTGACCGGCAGCATCGAGTCCCAGTTCCCGAGAGACGAACCCGCGAACCAGCAACAGGGCCAGCGCCGTCGCCACACCGCTCAGCATGAACGCTAGGCCAAGCTTCACTAGCCGTTTCCAGACACCCCAGAGTTCTGCCGAACGCGATTGCACATCGGCGGGTCTTGGAAGACTTCGGGTGTAGTTGAGGGCGACAAGGAACGAGATCAGTGGCTGCGCAAGCACGAACCACACCAGCCCACGCTCGCCATAGGCCCAGACTGCGGCCAGCCCTGCCAGTGTCCCCAGGAAGGCCGCAAGTATCGTTGTACGCGCAAGGTCGCCGATCCGCCGCATACCCTGAAGGAGAGCGGTCTGCGCCGCGCTTAGAAGCGTAACTAGGATCGCGACGCCTATCCAC
>JAUCCG010000048.1:0-4292 GCA_034676465.1 Brevundimonas sp.
GTGCGGGAGCCCGATCCGGAACATACCCCGTACCTTCGCCGCCTGATCGCGGCGGCGCAACGAAAAAAGCTGCTCGTCGGGCATCTGGCGCGGGCTCTCGAATTTACCGTCGGCGACCGACCCCGATCAGGTCGTCGTGCACCGGTTGAACGATATGCCGTTCCAGCGCCATCACCTCGCCCTTGGCCTGGGCCAGTTCGCCGGCGACGTCACCGCCGAACACCGACCCCAGCGGCAGGAACAACAGCGCCACCCCGGCGGCGTCGGCCGTGGCGGCCCGGTTCTGCCTCCGCGCCAGCGCCGCCTCGCGCGCCCGCGCCGTGACCAGCGCCTCGCGCGACGCCTCACAGCTCATATTGGAATAATCGGTCGACGCGATCGCCACCGGGGCGATCGAGCTGGCCCGGCCGGCACAGCCGGTCGTAACGACGGCCACGGCCGCCAACGCGCACAGGGTCGAGATCTTCATGTCTTAGGCCCCCGGTCTCTTCATGGATGAAGCGCCCGTTATTGCACAACCGTAGATAACGGCAACACACCGCCGTTCGGTCAGCCGCCCAAACGCGAAAAGCCCCCGCCGACCCTTTCGGGTGGCGGGGGCTGGGTCGATCGGCCGGGCCTCGATGTCAGGGCGGCGGATCCGGCGGGCCGTTCATCACCGCCGCCTGCGCCCGCACCCAGGCCTGCAGGTCGCTCAACTGTCGGGCGTTGGCGGCACAGGTTCCGGACAGTCTTGATCCACGGTTCCGGCGACGGCAGAGAGTGCAAGGCCAGAGGGGGCGTCATCAGGGCGGCCGGCGGGGTCGGGAACCGGGCGGATGCCGGCGGCGGCGGCGTCGTGGATGCGCACGAAGCCAACAGGCACGACGCAGCGACGATCATCATCAGGCGTAACATAGACAGGGACCTCCTTGATCAGGGTTCGGGTGACGGTACGGATCCTCACCTGGGCCTCGGCCGCCTCGGCCGCGATGCCGTCGCTGGTGGCGGCCTGGGCCCGCTCCAGCTCCAGGGCGGCGGCCACGGCCGCCAGCTGGGCCTGGTGCGCCGTCTCGATCGACGCCGCGTCGTCGCGCGCCGCCTTCCAGTCGCGTACGGTCCAGCCGCCGGAAAACCCGACAGCCAGGGCGACGACGGCGGCCAGGGCATAGCCTCGCCACCCGGCCAGGACGGCAAAAACCCGCCCCATCACGCCACCACCATCATGATGAAGCTGGACACGCGCCAGATCGCGGCCGCGATCAAACCCAGGGCGATGGCGAACCATCCCGGGATGGCGACAGTCAGCCCCGCCGGGCCCATCTGCCCGGCCAGCCATCCGATCACGACGGCCAGCGCCGCCGAGACGATGATGCCCCAGCCGAGGCCCAGCCACAGGGTGATAGAGAACGGGATCGCCGCCAGCACGATCATCACGATGCAGGCGAGGGCCCAAAACAGGGCGTTGGACAGCAGATCAGACATGGCGAAACTCCGGTTCATGGATTGAGGTCAAGGTCGGTCGACGGCGAGACGGAAAGCCCGCCACCCTCCGGTTCAGAACGGGCGGCTGCCCAGGGCGCGCAGCACCGCCCGGCGCAACGCCACCCAGGCCACCACGGCCACAATTCTACCCCCGGCCGCCGCGCTGGCCCCGACCCCAACCACAATCCCCGGCACAAACCCGGGCCCCGCACCCGCACCGCCGGCAGCGGCGGATGCGGACCACCATCCAGACCACGATCGCGATCCCGGCCAGCAGGATCAGGGCCAGCGCCCGGCCCAGCGGGGTCAGGTGACGGGTCACGTTTGGACTCTCTCCGCCGTCCCGTCCCAGACAAATTCACCAGCCTCGCCGACCGGAAAGTGGCTGCCGCAGGCACAGCAGAAGGTCGCGCCATAGAAGGCGGGGTCGCGGGCGTAGGTTTCGGCGATGGAGTAGCCCATCGTCGTCACCGACTGACATCCCGACCTCAGCTGAGCGGCGGTCCAAACGCCCCACGACCGTGTCATCCTCGGGATAGACCTCGAACACCGCATAGTCCTGCGCGGCGTAGCGGGCTTTCTCATCATCGGTCAGCGGCCGCGCTCGGGATGCACCGGCCGCGCCCCGACATGGATATAGGACCGCCTGACCGGCCGAACGAACCCCTTGGCCCTCTCTTCGGCGCTCAACACGACATAGGCCTTTTGCTGGCCGGCACGGGGGCCGGCCTCGATCGTCTCGCGGTGGTCCGGCGTCACCGGCGAGCCATCGGTCAGGGTGGTGGCGGGTTTGATTGCTTCTTTCCGATTTCAAAGTGAAAGGTCTGGCCCTCGACGCTCATCGTGCAGATGAAGCCGCCGGTATCGTCGATTTCGTCGACATGCATGCTGACCTTGCCGCCCAGACGATTGATCAGGACGATCAGCATCTGATCCTTCATGTTGTCGACCGCCTCGGCATAGAGGGTGCCCGCCGCGCGGGTTCCGCTTCCCATCACCCCACCCCCTCCAGCAGCACATAGGGCACCGCCTGCTGTTTCCAGTCGGCCCCGAACATTGGCGCGCCTGGTCCTGGGCGGTGGCGATGAAGGCCGGCCACTGATCGGGCGGAATCGTCTGGCACCCCTCCGAACTGGTCGAGTTGACGCTGCCCTTGTGGATGTTGATCCCGAACATCCCGCTATGAACCTCGGGCGGGTCGCCGTCCCGCGTCACCGTCACCTTCCCCGCCCGCTGGCACAGGGCCAGATATTTGCTGTTGTGCAGGTCGAACTGGTACACCGGCCACACCCCGGGGTTCAGACTTGGCCATCCCCTTGCCCGATCCGGCACCCGACCCTTTGCGATACCGGCTGGGGTCGGTGTTGCCGTTGAAGGCGACGAACGCATCGGGCGCGACGATGAAGATGGCGTCGTCATAGATAGCCCGGTCATTGCGCCCGACCGCCCCCAGGGTGTCGCGATAATAGCCGCGCACCCCGACAATCATCAGCGGCATCCCCTCGAAAGCCGCCACCCGTCGTCAGGCGCAGGTCCGGATGGGCCCGGGCGATAGCGGCGACCAGTTCGCCGCGCTTGATCTGCGGACGGGCGGCGGGGCGGGCGACAGGCATGGCGGACTCCACATGGCAAAAAGCCCGCGCCGTTCCCGCACGGGCCTTCGGTTGAAACAGGGGAACGAACGCCGTTCGCGACGGCGGGGTTCATACGGTCAGTCGAACAGCTGCCGGTCGCGGAGCACTGCGGCGCGCCGCTCGCGCCGCACCGCGCCCCGGTGCAACGGCACCACGTTCAGGCGGCCGTCGACCTTGCCGTCCAGGGCGTCGACCCGCCGCACCAGGCCGTGCCCGTACAGCGCCAGCAACAGGATCAGCAGCCCGGTCATGAACATCGGTCCCCGGGCCCGGGCGGCCACCCCAGGAACCGCGCCGGCCCGGCCCACATCAACCCCCCCCCCGCCGCCATCAGGCACAGCCCGACCCGCTGGCCTCGCGGCACCGCACAGCGGTGATCGAACACCGCCACCACCATCACCAGCGCCACCACGATCACCGCCACCAGGGCGGATGCGACAGGAACGATCGACATCATGCGTCACCTTCCGGGCGGGCGCCGATCGTGGCCCCGCCGATCTGGACCCGCACCAGCGACAGCGGGTCGCGTGAATATTTGGCCAGCGCCTCGGCCAGCCCGGCCAGCAGGATCATCCCGAACAGGCCACAACAGAACCCGACCAGGTTGGCCAGCGACACCGGCACCCCCTCGCCCGGCCACCAGATTCCAGTCGATCAGGTCACAGATGAACGGGGCCAGCCACCAGGCCGAGGCCAGGCCCAGCGCCGCGCTCAACAGCTTGCCCCGGATGGTCAGTTTCTCGCCGAACGCCATGCTGAACACCGCCCCGGCCAGACCGGGCGCATAGACCGCCATGGATTTCAGAAGTTCGACCAGCGTCGCCTCAACGCCGGCGGGGGTGGGGTCAGCCATGCGGTCACTCGCTGTTAGGGATTATGCGGTCTGGTCAGGCCGTCGCGCGACCCGGCCAGTCACTCGGTCGGGGCCGGGGGAGGTGGTGAGACACCTTCCCGGCTGACGGCATCAAGCCGCCAGCGTTCCGGTCACTGTGACACCGGCAAACGAACCGATGCGGCGGTAACCCGGCGAGCCTCCGGCGCTGTTGCCAATGGTGATGCGCAGGGCAATCCGATCCCTCGATCTTGATGCCGTGAACCACGGCACTGGTTTCCGTTTTGTCCATCGACAGGAATGCCGCGCTTCCAGCGACGTCAGAGGTCACATTTCGGATATGGATCAGGGCCGCACGGGCT
>JAUCCG010000049.1:0-36909 GCA_034676465.1 Brevundimonas sp.
CGGTTTCCATGACCTAGGCGTAGCAGCGTTGCGGCAACGGGGACAACCCGGGGCGTTTCCTAGCCGGCCGGCATGCGCAGGGTGAAGCAGGTCTCCTGTTCGTCGGAGGTGACCGACAGGGTGCCGTGATGGGCCTCGGCGATGCGGGCGGCGATGTAGAGGCCCAGACCGAGGCCGGGGCGGGGGGTGTCGGCGGCGGGACGGCTGAACGGCAGGAACAGGCGGGCGCGCTCGGCCTCGGGGATCGGGCGGCCGGAATTGGCCACCGACAGGGTGAAGCCGTCGGTGCCGGAGCGGGCCGCGACCCGGACCGGGGCCTCGGCGCTGCCGTGGGTCAGGGCATTGGCCACGAGGTTGGACAGCAGCTGGGCGATGCGGTCCGGGTCGCAGTCGACCGGCCGGGTCAGGGTCAGGTCGAGCTGGATGTCGCGGTCACCGTGGGTGGCGCGCAATTCGTCGATCACGGTCTGCAGCACGGCATCGAGGGCGACCCCCGAGCGGTGGGCCAGCGGCAGGCCGCCGCCCAGACGGCCGCGGGCGAAGTCGAGCACATCGTTGATCAGCCGGCCCATGCGGGCGGTGCTGGCCTGCATCTGGTCGACGATGCCGCGCGCGGCGTCGTCCAGCGGGCGGGCGCCCAGCAGGGTGGCCCCGGCCTGGATGGCGGCGACCGGATTTCGCAGGTCGTGACCGAGCACGGCGATGAACTGGTCGCGCAGCTCGGCCAACTCGCGGGCGTCGAGCAGGGCCGCCTCGGAGGCGCTCAGTCGTTCGTCATTGTCGAGCTGGACCGCGATCAGCTGGGCGAACAGGCGGAACATCTCGACCGTCTCGGGCCGCGAGGCCGGGGCCGGGGTCGGGGTCGATGGCGCACAGGGTGCCGAACATCGAACCGTCGGCGCGCAGGATCGGCGTCGAGATACAGCTCTGCAGTCCGTACAGGCGCGCCGTGTGATGATCGGCGTAGAGCGGATCCTCGGCCGCGTGATCGAAGGCGACGGCCTCGCGCCGGTCGCGCACCGTGTCGCACAGGGTGGTGCCGACCGCGAGTTCGCCGCCGACACCGAGACCGAAGCCGATCTCGTCGCGCACGGCGCAGGCCGTCCATTCGCGCTCGGTGACCCGGGCCACCGCCGCGAAGCCCATGCCGGTGACGCGGCAGCACACCTCGAGGATCGAGGGCACGGCGTCGATCCGGGCCACGGCCGCGACAGCGGGCGACACGGTGGCGGCCGGGGTGGACGGGACGAGGGACTCGGCGGCAGTCATGGCGCTACTGTAGCGTGTCCGGCCGGTCAGGGTAAGCGCGGCGGTGTCGCGCAGGCGAACGCGACCGCACGCGGGGCTGCGGGGACGGGGAGCCTGGGCGGAGCGCCGGGCGTTCGCCCGGAGACCGTAGGGAATAGTGTTTCGGCGAACGTCAGACGCTCCGCGCGGACGGGCTTCCACGTGCCGAGACCTTGAGCCTCGCTCTTAACGAGCGGTCCGTCTGCACGCGGCGGGCAGGGATGGCAGCGACCATCTCCTGGACCGGTACGGGTCCTCCTCCCCGCCCCTGGGCCGTCCGGCCTTGCACCCGGCTCGACCTCGCATCCCCTCGGCAAGCGACCCCGCAGGATCTGGCTCCGGGTTGCGCCCGCTCCATCCGCTCCCGCCGCCGCTACGGATCGCCGGCCGAGCGAGCCCCCCGGGCGACGGGACAGGGGGATTATCGGGCAGGTCGAAAGGGCGGCGGGTTTTTTGCGAGTGGATTTGGGGAAGGGGTTGAAGGTGAAGGGGATTAGGTAGGGGAGATAGGGGGATTTTTGGCAAAAACCTCGCATTGTTTCCCTCTCCCGGCGGGAGAGGGCTTGAGCGCACCCGAGCGTCAGCGAGGGTTCTGGCGCGAAAGGGTGAGGGGTTACGGTGCGATTACGGTGGCACCGTAACCCCTCTCCCCAACCCCTCTCCCCCGGGAGAGGGGCTTGAAACCGTGCCTGAACAGATCGCGCTGTCGCGCGCCGCCGGGTCCCCCGGTCTGCGCCGCGCAGGCGCGGCTGGCCGGAGGATGACGACAGCGGGGAGGAAGGGTCGGTGCGAACACGGTGGCACCGTACGCCCTCTTCCCAACCCCTCTCCCCCGGGAGAGGGGCTTAAAAACCTGGGTCCCCGCTTTCGCGGGGATGAGCGGATTTTTTGCCCCCTACCGGAAAATGCAGGACACGCCGGCCCAGAGGGCGGTGACGCGGGCCGAGGCGGTGGTGCCGGTCAGGATGCCGAAGATGCCGGGCGCGGCGAATTCGGGGCCGATGCTGTCGTTGGGACCTCGACGCCGGGCCAGGCGGCGCGGACCTCGGCCAGGGTCGAGCCGACGTGGATGTCCTGGACGGTGCTGAAGCCGGCGGGGGCCTTTTCGCCGGCCCACCAGCCGGCCAATTTGTCATCCTGGAAGGCCAGCGTGAAGTCGTCGTTCCAGCGGGCGAAGGCGACCGGACCGGCCCCGCATTCGTCATTGCTGTCGGTCTGGGGCGCGGTGCCGCCGTGCAGGCCGGTCATATAGGTGATCACCGTGGCCCGGGGGGTGCCGAAGCTGAGCTTGAGGCCGGTCCCGCCGCCGCCGGGATTGGCCGGCATGAAGCCGTCGCCTTCCAGCAGGATGGCGCTGACGCCGGTGGTCGGGGCGGCGGCCGGGTCGGTGGCGGGTGCGGGATCGGCCACGACCGGCGTAGCCGGGGCATCGGCCGGCGGCTCGCTGCCGGGGCCGCAGGCGGCGAGGCCGAGGGCGAGCGAAAGGGCGAGGGCGGCGGTCAGGGCTGAAGATTTCATGGGAGCGGAGTTTAACCGGACGGGGGCCGTTTGTGAACCGGCGGTATGGGAAGGCATCCGTCTCCCGCAAGGGGAGAAGGATGCCTATATCGGGTGTCCCCCCAACGGAGCCGCGTGATGACCCAGACCCTGAAGATCGATTTTGTTTCCGACGTCGTCTGCCCCTGGTGCGTGGTCGGGCTGGGCGGGCTGGAGGGGGCGCTGGAGCGATTGAAGGGCGAGGGGATCGAGGCGGACATCCGCATCCAGCCGTTCCAGCTGAACCCCGACATGGCCCCCGAGGGCGAGAACATCGTCGAGCATATCGGCCGCAAATACGGCTCGACCCCGGAACAGTCGGCGGCCAGCCGGCAGATGATCCACGAGCGCGCGGCCGAGGTCGGCTTCACCATGAACACCGGGCCCGACAGCCGCATCTGGAACACCTTCGACAGCCACCGGCTGCTGCACTGGGCCGGGGAGACGGCCCCCGACAAACAGGCGGCGCTGAAGAAGGCGCTGTTCACCGTTCATTTCACCGAGGGCCGCAACCTGACCGACCCCGAGGTGCTGGCCGATGCGGCGGCCGCGGCCGGGCTGGACCGGGCCGAGGCGGCGGCGGTGCTGGCCGAGGGGCGCTATGCCGACGCGGTGCGGGCCGAGGCGGCGCTGTGGGTGTCGCGCGGCATCAATTCGGTGCCGGCGGTGGTGATCGAGGGGGGGTTTCCGATTTCCGGCGGCCAGCCGGTGGCGGTGTTCGAAGAGGCGCTGCGGAAGATTGCGTCTGAACTCTAGCCCTCCCCCTCGAGGGGGGAGGGTTGGGTGGGGGTGGAGGCGCGCCCGCAGACGTGAGCCACGGGCGACACAGGCCGAAGTCTTTGACGTCAGTCTGGATTCCGCCTGTCTCCACCCCATCCCCCGACCGTTCGTCGGCTCGTCTCCGGCGACCCTTCCTCCACCCCCTCGAGGGGAAGGGGAGAAGGAGCCTTTGCCGTTGCGGGGCATTGAACGGGCCTGAATTCGCTGACCGGGACCGTCGATGTCGCACCACCGCCTGCACAGCCTGTGGACCCGCCTGCGGCGGCGGCCGTCGGACCGGGTGATCGAGGGGCTGGCGCGGGTCGGCTATGGCGCGCGGGGCTTTGTCTATCTGTCGGCGGGGGCGCTGACCCTGCTGGCGGCGACCGATCACATGGGCGAGGCGGCGGGGTCGACCGAGGCGGTCGGCTGGCTGGCGCAGCAGGCGTTCGGCAAATTGTGGCTGACCTTGCTGGGGCTGGGGCTGTGGGCCTTCGTCGCCTGGCGGGGGGTGCAGGCGCTGTTCGACGCCGACCATCAGGGCCACGACCTGAAGGGCATCGCCGTGCGCATCGGCCAGGCCAGCAGCGCCCTGTTCCACGGCCTGCTGGCGGCGACCGTGTTCGAATATCTGGACGAGTTCGGCGGGGCCGCGGCCGAGGCCGCCGAGGATCTGGCCGAGAACCGGGCGAAGGCCGAGATGCTGCTGGCCCTGCCGATGGGGCAGGGGCTGCTGGTGGCGGCGGGGCTGGCGGTGCTGGCGCTGGGGGTCGGCAATATGGTGCGGGCGGTGCGCGACGACTTCACCGACTCCCTGGCCTGTTCGCCCAAGCTGTGCCGCCGGCTGAGCCCGCTGGCCCGGACCGGCTATGCCGCGCGCGGCTTTGCCTATCTGCCGGTCGCGGCCTTCGTGATCCTGGCCGGCCTGCGGGCCGAGCCGGGGGCGGTGACCAGCCTGGGCGAGGCGCTGGACGCGCTGGAGAAACAGCCCGGCGGGAGCTGGATGCTGGGCATCACGGCGGTCGGGCTGATGGCCTACGGGGCGTTCGCGTTCGTCGAGGCGCGGTGGCGGAAGATCCGGGCGCCACGGGGCTGACCCTGACCCCTCTGCCGGTGGGCGGACGGAAAAAACAGGGTCCAACGTCCACTCAGTCCACATGACCGGCCCCCTGACCGGCTCCCTGACCGGTATCGGGGTCGGGCGAGGTCGCGGCCGGGCCGTAGTGGTAGTCCCACAGCCGCTGTTCCTGTTCGGCCAGTTGGGCCTCTATCGCCGCCTCGGCCTCCAGCGCCAGGCGGACGCGGCGCCAGCGCAGGGCCTCGGTCGCCTGGCCGCGCATCACGGCGCGCAGCATGC
The DNA here is from genome assembly GCA_034676465.1 of Brevundimonas sp. Taxonomy (GTDB): domain Bacteria; phylum Pseudomonadota; class Alphaproteobacteria; order Caulobacterales; family Caulobacteraceae; genus Brevundimonas. Next base: position 4,940 of record JAUCCG010000049.1, read on the forward strand.
GGCATTGGGCGACATGGGTCAGTTGATACAGTTCGATCCGGTCGAGGTCACCGTCGACACTGTGTTCCAGCTGCAGTCCCTCATCATCGGGGTCGAGGGTTTGTGGCGGGGTCCAGGCCTGGTCGGCCCGACGCCAGCCGTCGCGCGCGGCCCGGTTGCGCATCGCCGTCAGCCCGACCCCGTGCCGCTGACAGACCACGGTCGCCGGCAGGCCGGACAGATAGTCCTCGCGCACCCGGGCCCAGACGTCGTCGGGCGCGCGGCGGGGGTTGGCGTGAAACGGCGACGGGGCGTCGGGCATCCTGGGGCCTCCCGGTGGTGGAACGGGCGGGGGAGGCTAGCAGGCGGGGACGTCAGGATCGGGCGTGGGGCGTGGGGTGTGGGGTGTGGGGGATGGGGGTCCCTCTCCCGGCGGGAGAGGGCTTGAGGCTCGCAGAGCGCAGCGATGCGCCAGCCGAAAGGGTGAGGGGTTACGGCTGATGTCGGCGCACGCCAGCCCTGCGACGGCTCACGCCGACGGCGACACCGGCCCCTCACCCTTTCGCGCAAACCTGATCGCCTGACGGCTCTCAGGCGCTCAAGCCCTCTCCCGCCGGGAGAGGGAGGGGGATGTGTGTGCGGCTAGTGCCCCTCCACCGCTTCGCGGTCCCCCTCCCCACGGAGTGGGGAGGAGACGGGGGCTTCAGCCCGCCTTGCCCTTGGTGGGTTTCGACAGGCCGTCGTCGGTGGCGGTGACGACGCGGCCCTTCCAGCCGGGCGGCGGCAGGAAGCGGCCGGACTGTTCCTCGCGCGTGCCGTGTCTGGCGATCCAGGCGGCGTCGCGCAGGGCTTTGAGGACGGTTTCGCTGTCGAAGAACCTGTTCATTGCGGTCCCCAATCTAGCACGCACTGCTTTCGTCATCCTCCGGTGATCCCCGCAAATGGGGAGGGTTAGCCGGGTGCCGCAGCGAGCTTTTCGTCAAGCGCGCGCAGGTGAGTAAGCAGATTCCGAACGTGGGAATCGATGCCTTCGCTAATGACCCACCACGTCTGCTCGATCCGGTCTGCTTCAGAGATTTCGTGCAAGCGCTCACCCAACCTGAGTCCGGCGCGTATTGAATTGATCGGGTACTCGGACGCCTCGTACCAAAATTTGCGGGCTTTCAGCTGTGTCTCGAGGTCATCCAGACTTCGCCCAAGCATCCGGATAGCCATTTCGCGGCGGCTGTCGTCTGGCCCGCAACGGAGTTTCTCAAGCGTGTACGTCAGTCCATTTTCGAACGCTTCAGAAAGCGATTGAACGCGCTCAGTCTTTCGAAATTCGGCTTCTCGCTCATCCATTGTACGCTCGGCTTTCAAAAGCGAATTCGTGAGGCCGTCACAGTTGTCTGCCAGCAGCGCCGCGAATGAGACATCAACGACGTCCATATCGTCGTCGTAGTAGATCACAGCTTTGAAGCCGCTGGACGGGTTGATGTCATGGAGATTGATAATGGCTGACGAGGGCCGTTTGCCAGGACCCAACTTTTCGGCTCGAGCCGGATGACCCGCGATGCGGTTACGAAGCTCTCGAACTCGTCGGACCTTCAGGTCGGCCAGAGGCTCTCCGGAAAGATCTAACGCCTTCCAGATAAGAGCCACAGCATCCTGTTGGATGTAGAGCGCTTGGAGATAGCCGTAGCAGGCCAAGATCGCATGCTGCTTAGCAGCCGGAACGCCCCCCGCCACATTCGAGAGTGCGAACTCAGTGTCTAGTAGGGCGTCCGTCGCTCCAAAGAACAATCGCCACTTCGCCCTGTCCCATCGCTTCAGATCATAGATGAAATAGTCATTGGCCTTCCGGTGCAGCCGCTCGCGCACCGTACCAAAACTCAGAAGCTCTGAATGATCCCGATTAGCGGAGGACCCTCAGCCGCTCAGGCAGGAAGTCGTTGACGATGGTGCCGTTCTCGGTGCCGGTGGGGGCAAGGGCGACGGCGAGCATCATTCTTGGCCCGCTGATGAACGAGCTGTCTCCGACTGGCCTTCGGTGTTCAGCGGATGGCTTGCGGGCAGAAGGGCTTTTAGGCTGTGAACATATTGTCCGTAGGCGATCAGCGTGCGGCCGAATGGGTGTGATTGGATCGTACCGTTTTGGGCCAGGTTCTCGATCGGCCATCCTGCGTCATGTAAGTCGGAGGCAGCGAATATGAACTCAAAAGTCTCAGTAAAGAAGTGAAGATATCCAGCAAGCGCGCCGGTGAAGTCGTATTTTGGATCTCCCCCGTGTACAAAATAATTGCGAGCATCCACAGCTAGGTCAATAACCGCTGTAAGATGGGGGAATCGATTACCTAACGCCGCGACGATTGGCTTGGCGCGGTGTTGAATTTTGCGCTTTAGGCTAGGCTGCTTTAGTCGCCCCAGCGCATTGAGGATGCTGTCACGTTCTATCGATTGAGGCAGCTCCTTGAATAGTTTTCTGCTCTCGTCGTGAGCCAGCTTCAGCGCAGGGGGTAAGGCGAGCGCCTTCGGTCCAGCGCTCGCGGGAAGAAGGTCGAACATGTTAGCAGCGCCAATCAGGCGATCCGTGTCGAACCAGTTCTCTTGAGTGAAGCCATCGGAGAATCTTCCGCGTGCGAGCTTGCGTTCTTCATGCGCAGCGATCCAGTTTTCCAACACACAAGTAAAAAGACGCCGCTCCCGAATGGCGTCGATGGGAAGATCTGTCACATGCGGATCTTGATCGGAGCGATTTTCCGTCCTCTTGGGCGGTGTCGTCCAATAGACATTTAAATGCCGCTTCACACGGTCCCGGTCGTTCAGAGACAACCCGACTTGGCTGATCTCCTGCTTCCTGCCGGCCATCACTTCCATGAACTCGAGCACTGGGAATATGGAGGCGATGGCTGTGCGAAAATCGACTGGCTTTCCAAATGCGATCTTGGTCCAGACGATGTTCTTGATCTGGATGCCTTGGGAATTCCCGCTGGTCGACCAAGGGCGGTGGGAAATCGTGATCTTTCCGAGGATGGTCCTCGCGCGAACGAGATCTTCTCGGCCTGTGAAAAAAACGGCGATGGGACGCTGCCCTGTTGGAATTTTCCGTTTAGCGATCTTTGCATAATCTTTAACAAAGGATCGGATGCGGTCGCGGTCTAGTCGGAATGCTGGAACGAACGAATCGAAGTCTCGAAAGATGAGATGTGCGTCACTCATCACGAATGAAATTGACTTGATCGACTTGTCCTGCGGTCGGAGGTGCCTGCGCCCATGCACCACGTAGTGGGGCATGACATCTGCAAATTCGTATGAGCCGTCCGTAGACCAGGAGGAGCCCGAAACGCCGCCTGCTAGGCATTCGAACAGCGAGACTTTTGTCAGGTCGTGCAGGACGCCCTTCACACAACGATCTTCAACTTCATCAGGGCGAAAGAACTCAGGGCTGTGTACGTAAAGCTTGGTGCGCGGCCCATCAAAGGTAAGCTCGCCCTCGAGCATTTTACCGTCGATCTCAAAGCGACCGGAATATTGTGCGCCGTCGTCGGTCTTTAGCATCGATGTTTCCTTACCGATGACGCTAAACCTACCTTCAGACTTGGCAACCCTCCCCTCCACCGCTTCGCGGTCCCCCTCCCCATCGGCGACGCCGACGGGGAGGAGACGCGAGGGTCAGACCTTCACTTCGATGGCTCCGCCCCCCGCGCGGAATTTCGCGCTCATCTCCGCCATCCCCTTCTCGGCTTCCGCAGCCAAACTCTCGCCCGCATCGTTCTGCGCCGCCGCATCCCTGCGGATGTCCTGGCTGATCTTCATGCTGCAGAATTTCGGGCCGCACATAGAGCAGAAATGGGCGGTCTTGTGGGCTTCCTTGGGCAGGGTGGCGTCGTGGTATTTGCGCGCCGTCTCGGGGTCGAGGCCGAGGTTGAACTGGTCTTCCCAGCGGAACTCGAACCGGGCGCGGCTGAGGGCGTCGTCGTGCAGGCGGGCGGCGGGGTGGCCCTTGGCCAGGTCGGCGGCGTGGGCGGCGATCTTGTAGGTGATGACGCCGTCCTTGACGTCCTGACGGTCGGGCAGGCCGAGGTGTTCCTTGGGCGTGACGTAGCAGAGCATGGCCGTGCCGAACCAGCCGATCATGGCCGCCCCGATGGCGCTGGTGATGTGGTCATAGCCGGGGGCGATGTCGGTGGTCAGCGGGCCCAGGGTGTAGAAGGGGGCCTCGTGGCAGTGTTTCAGCTGCTCATCCATATTGGCCTTGATCTTGTGCATCGGCACATGGCCGGGCCCCTCGATCATCACCTGGCAGCCCCTGGCCCAGGCGATTTTCGTCAGCTCGCCCAGGGTGCGCAGCTCGGCGAACTGGGCCTCGTCATTGGCGTCGGCGATGCTGCCGGGGCGCAGGCCGTCGCCGAGGCTGAAGCTGACGTCATAGGCGCGCATGATGTCGCAGATGTCCTCGAAATGCTCGTACAGGAAGGACTCGCGGTGATGGCTCAGGCACCATTTGGCCATGATCGAGCCGCCGCGTGAGACGATGCCGGTGACGCGTTTGGCGGTCATCGGCACGAACGGCAGGCGCACGCCGGCGTGGATGGTGAAATAGTCGACGCCCTGTTCGGCCTGTTCGATCAAGGTGTCGCGATAGACCTCCCAGGTCAGGTCCTCGGCCACGCCGTTGACCTTTTCCAGCGCCTGGTAGATCGGCACGGTGCCGATCGGCACCGAGCTGTTGCGGATGATCCAGTCGCGGATGTTGTGGATGTTGCGGCCGGTCGACAGGTCCATGACGTTGTCGGCCCCCCAGCGGGTGGCCCAGACCAGCTTGTCGACCTCGTCGTCGACGCTGGACAGGACGGCCGAGTTGCCGATGTTGGCGTTGATTTTCACCAGGAAATTGCGGCCGATGATCATCGGCTCGACTTCGGGGTGGTTGATGTTGTGCGGGATGATGGCCCGGCCGCGGGCGATCTCGGAGCGGACGAATTCGGGGGTGACGAAGTCGGGGATGGAGGCCCCGAAATCCTCGCCGTCGCGGATACAGGGGGCGGTCTGTTCGCGGCGCAGGTTCTCGCGGATGGCGACGTATTCCATCTCGGGCGTGATGATGCCGGCCCTGGCATATTCGTACTGGGTGACCGGGCGACCCTCGACGCCCTTGAACACCTTGTGGTTGGAGGTGTCGAAGCGCGGGGCCAGGTTCTTGCCGCTGGCGTGGCCGTTGTCCTCGGGCCTGACCTCACGCGGGTTGGGGACGGGGGCGATGTCGCCGCGGTCCAGCTGCCACGACGATTTCACCAGGGGCAGGCCCTTCTTGATGTCGATGGTCACGGTCGGGTCGGTATAGGGGCCGGACGGGTCATAGATGGTCAGCGGCGGCTCATTGGCGCTGGGGTGCAGTTCGACCTCGCGGAACGGCACGCGGATGTCGGGGAACAGCTCGCCCGAGGCATAGACCTTGCGCGACCCGGCGCGCTCGCCGGTCGGGATGGTGCCGGTCTCGCGCATGACCTCATCGCGGGCGTCTTTCAGCGGGAGGCTATCGCTCGCGACGCGGTCGTCTTTTAACGGGAGGCTATCGCTCGCGACGCGGTCGCTCGCTGCTTGAGCCTGAGCCTCGGATGTTTTGGGGGGCGTGACGACGATGTTCATGGCGGCCTCTCGGTGCAGAGGGTCCGCTGACGTCGGGTGAGGGTCCTGTGGCCCGGATCGGGGGCGTGAGGACCGCGCGTTACTCATCCCTTCGCCGGCATGACCCGGATCAGGTTCGACGGGTCAGGCGACTACGCCAGTCTCAGCCGCTTGGATGCGACCCCCCGGAGAACGCGCGGACGATAGGCCGGAGTTTGCCGGGTGTCGAGCCGGGGCGCGGTCGCCGGCTCAGTCGCCGGGCCCGCCGGGCATGCGCAGGGAGTCGAACAGGTCGTCGGCGCCGGCCGGCGACGGCTCATCACCGGCGAGGCGGGCCCTGGCGGCGTCATTGTAGCTGCCGAACGGCAGGAACAGCAGCCGGATCCCGAACACGGCGGCGGTCAGCAGGGCGAGGATGCCCAGACCCCAGGCCAGGGCCCCTGATTCCAGCGCCGCCAGCATGACCCCCAGGGCCACCAGCAGGGCCCCGCCCATGAAGGCCAGATCCCTGAGCGCGACCCGCGTCAGTTGCTTGCGCATGGCCGGGGTTACGGCCTTGCAGTTCGGGCAGGGCACGATCAGGCCGCGGTCGAAGACGCGGTCCAGTTTGGCCTTGGCCAGCGCGCGCTGATCGCCGGAGCTGAGGTCCTTGCCGCTGAGGGTCAGGTCCTCGACCTCGGCGGTGGCGGTCTGGTCATAGTCATAGGCCGTGCCGCAGCGCGCGCAGGTCACATGCTGGGTCACGCTCTCGTTCAGGGTGAATTTGCTCATGGTCGGTCCCCTCCGGTCGCGCCGCAACCCTGCCAATGTTCGCGCCGTCTGGCAAACCGCCGGTATGGCTGGCGGGCCGGGATCGGGAGGGAGAAGGGCGGCCCGGCCGGCGTCGGGGGGGCGTTGACAGGCCGGGCCGCGGGGTCTCTCGGGAACAGGTCATCCGGGAGGTCCGCTCAATAAACCGCGTTCGTCGGGATTGGTTCCCGAGGCGACATACAGGTTTTTTCGACGCTGCCGGTGCGGTAGATCGGGGCGATCACGCCCGACCGAACGCCTGCCCCCTTTATCACCGGGCGGATCGGGTCCAGGGACGGAGGTCAGCCCCAGGAGCCCGCCATGCATCTCGCCCGTTTCCCCCGTATCCGTCTGGCCCATCTGCCGACGCCGCTGGAGCCGTTGCCGCGGCTGAGTGAAGTGCTGGGCGTGGAGCTGTGGATCAAGCGCGACGACTGCACCGGTCTGGCCGGGGGCGGCAACAAGACGCGCAAGCTGGAATTCCTGCTGGGCGACGCCTTCGAACAGGAGGCCGACACCCTGGTGACCCAGGGGGCGGTGCAGTCCAACCATGTGCGCCAGACGGCGGCGGCAGCGGCGGCCCAGGGACTGAAGTGCGAGATCATCCTCGAGGCGCGCACCGGCTCGACGGCGCTGGACTATACCGGCAACGGCAATGTGCTGCTGGACCGGCTGTTCGGGGCGGGCATCCGCGTGGTGCCGGGCGGGGCCGACATGGTCGCCGAGCTGGAGACAACGGCGGCCGAGGTGCGGGCCCGGGGCGGCAAGCCCTATATCATCCCGGGCGGTGGCTCGAACCCGATCGGGGCGCTGGGCTATGTCGACTGCGCGCGCGAGATCGTGGTCCAGGCTGATGAGCTGGACATGCCGATCGACCGGATCGTGACCGCGACGGGCAGCGCCGGGACCCATGCGGGTCTGGTGGCCGGGCTGGCGGTGATGGGGGCCGACATCCCGGTGCTGGGCATCGGCGTGCGCGCCCCCAAGGCGAAGCAGGAAGAGAATGTGCTGAAGCTGGCCCGGGCGACGGCGGCCCTGCTGGGGCGGCCCGAGGCGGTGATGACGGAGATGGTGGTGGCCGACTGTGACTATGTCGGCGAGGGCTATGGCCTGATCGACGACGCGGTGATCGCGGCGCTGAAACTGGCGGCGCGCACCGACGGCATCGTGCTGGATCCGGTCTATACCGGCAAGGCGATGAAGGGGCTGATCGCCCTGGCCGGGGCGGGGCGGTTCGAGAACGAGACCGTGGTCTTCCTGCACACCGGCGGGGCCCAGGGGTTGTTTGGGTACCAGGGCGAGATCGAGGGGGCGTTATAGGGATACCCCGGGGACCGGCACCGGCACCGGACGGGTGAACCCGCCGGTGGTCCCCTCGACAGTCCTGCCGGACGCAACGCGACCCTGACGCCCGCTGGCGGTTTCAGAATTTCATGCTAAGCCGGTCGCCATAAGGGTGGGGGCGTCATGTTGCGAGTTGTGGTTGCGTTGGTGTTTGCGTGCGTCATGCTGGCCGGGGGGGGGCGGTATGGGCACAGGATGTGGAGCGCACCGCGGTGCCGGCCTGGGTCGTGCCGGTGCCCGGGCAGATCGAGCCGACGCCGGCCAGCGACGCCCCGATCCGCATGCTGGCGATCGACGAGCAGGTGCGTTTCGACGCCGATGGCGTTCACACCTACTATTTCCGCCGCATGCAGGTGCAGAACCGGCAAGGCCTGCCGCAGGTCAGCACGGTCAGCGCCGTCTGGAGCCCGCCGCGCAACTCGCTTGAAGTACACGCGGTCCGCATCATTCGCGGCGATCAGGTGATCGATGTGCTGCAGGACCAGACCTTCCAGACCCTGCGTCGCGAGAACAATCTGGAGTCCTCGATGCTGGACGGCCGGTTGACGGCGACCCTGCAGCCGCGGGACCTGCGCGTCGGCGATATTCTGGAAACCGCCTTTACCGTACATGACAATGGCGGTGTTCTGGCCCCGCATCGTGAGGCCCTGTCCAGCCTGAGGTCCGGGCTTCCGGTCGAATACTACCGACTGCGGGCCAGCTGGCCGGCGGATCAGGTGCTGCAGGTGGCGGCGACCGCGCCCTGGGTGGATGTCCGTCCCCGCCGGGTCGGCGCGGACTGGTTGTTCGAAATCGAGGCGCGGGACCTGGCCCCGGAGCGGCAGCCGACGGACATGCCGGGCCGGTACTACCTGACCCGGATCGCCCAGTTTTCAGACATGGCGGACTGGAGCACGGCCTCGATATTGATGGCACCGCTCTATGAGCGCGCCGCGACGCTGGAGGCGGACTCACCACTCGCGGCCGAGATCGAGCGGATCCGGTCGACGCATGAGACCGGGGCCGCCCGTGCCGCAGCGGCCCTGAGACTGGTGCAGGACGGGGTCCGCTATCTGTCCCTGTCAATGGGCGAGGGGGGCTATGTGCCGATGTCGGCCGACGATGTCTGGCGCTACCGTTATGGCGACTGCAAGGGCAAGACGGCCCTGTTGCTGGCGGTGCTGCACGGGGCTTGGCATCGAGGCCGAGGCCGCGATGGTCAGCATGAACAACGGTGACGCCCTGCCGGACCGGTTGCCGCTGGTCGGATGGTTCGACCATGTGCTGGTCCGGGCGACGATCGACGGTCGTACCTACTGGCTCGACGGAACCGGAGTCGGCGACCGCCGCCTGGCCGACCTCACCCCGCCGCCCTACGGCTGGGCCCTGCCGGTGCGCGCCCAGGGAGCCGAAATGGAGCGGATCGACCAGCCCCAGGCCACTGTGCCCACCTTTGAAACCGTGGCCGAAACCGACGTCACCGCAGGCCTGGACGCCCAGGCGGCCACGGTGGTCGACATCATTTATTATGGCGACGCCGCGATCGGAGCCCGTCAGCAGATCGGTGCGATCCCGCGTGATCAGCTGCAGACCATGATGTCGTCCGCGATGAACGACACCCAGGGACAGGTGACACTGGAATCCTTCGATACACGGTATGATGAGGACGCCAACGCCTTCCATCTCATCTTCCGCGGAACCGCGCGTCAAAGCTGGGTCAACAGCACCGGGGGCCGGATCATGCCGATTCCGGAGGCTGCGATCTCGATACCCTATCAGGCCAAGCGGGAGGGGTTGTTCGCCGCCTATGTGGACGCGCCCTACACCCTCAGCCACCCCTATCTGAACCGGACGACCCTGCGGATCCGGCTGCCCGACGGCGGGGAGGGCTTCCAGCTGGAAGGGGGCGACCAGATCGTTGAGGCGGGCGGATTTCGCATGGAGCGACGCGCCACCCTGCAGGACGGTGTGGCGGAGATTACCCTGACCACCACGAGTTTGGTCGGCGAGATTTCGGCGGCGGACATGGCCGAGGCGCGCACCCGGGCAGAGAGCTTCGTCAACTCGACGCTGCGGCTGCGGGCCCCGGCGAGTTATGTCGCCACGGCTGCTGATCTGGCGCGTCTGGATCCTGCCGGTGACGCCGTCGCCGACCTGATCAAGCGCGCCGACAGCCTGTGGGACACCGGCGATCTGGAAGGGGCGCTGGCCCTGCTGGACGCGGCGATCGAACAGGAGCCCGACAATGCCTTGGCCCGGCGCACGCGCGGGGGCGTTCATTTCGAGGCGGCCGACTTTGAGAAGGCGGGTCTGGATTATGACCACGCCATCGGTCTTGATCCCGCAGACGTCGAGGCAACGGTCGGCCAGGGGCGCACCGCGATGGCCGTCGGTCGCTATGCCGACGCCATCATCAGCTTCTCGGTCGCCCTGCGACTGGAGCCGGGCGACGCGACAGCGTTGTCGGCGCGTGGGGCGTCCTACTACCATCTCGGGCGTTGGGACCGGTCGCTGGCGGACTATCGGGCACTGAAGATCAGCCTGCCGTCATCGGATGTGGGCCTGCTGGGTGAACTGCGCGCGCTGAGGCGTCTGGAGCAAACGGATGAGGCCCGCACGATCATCACGGCGAAACTGGAGACCGCGCCCGGTAACGTCGTCGCCCTCCAGGCGCTGGCGGCGATCGGCCGGGAAGCGGGGCAGTTTACCGAGGTGCTGCAGGCGCTGGACGCCGCGATGGCCGCCTCGCCGGATGATTTCAACCTGATGTCGATGCGGGCGGAGACGCGCGCGCTGGCGGGTGATGCGGCCGGGGCGAGGGCTGACTTTTCTGTCCTGCGCAGGCTGGCGACCGGAGACCCCTTCCTGATGAACAACGTCTGCTGGAACCAGGCGATCACCGGGTTCGATCTGGATCAGGCCCTGGCGGATTGCGATGTCGCCGTCGCCTCGGGCGAGGCCAGCATCATCGACAGCCGCGCCATGGTGCTGCTGCAACTGGGGCGGTACGAGGACGCCAAGGCCGACTATGAGCAGGCGCTGGCCGCCGATCCGAATCTGGCGGCGTCGCTGTACGGGCGCGGGATGGCGCGTCTGGCGCTGGGTGACGCGGCCGGCCAGGAAGATCTGATCCGGGCCCGGACGCTGAACAGCGATGTGGCCGAGGATTTCGCTCACTTTGAAGCCCGTCACCCCGAACTGGTGCGGTGAGGGTCTGAGGCGGGGTCGGGACCCGGACCGTTCCTGTTTCAGGTCGAATTGACCTGTGCCCAGAGCGTGGTCCGGGTTCAAGCCGGAGCGAAATCCGGGCCGGGCCGGTCTGCGTCCGGCTCAACCGGTTTCGCCCTACCCCGCCCCCGCCGCGATCTGCATCATCACCAGGCCGGTGAACCAGGCGGCCGCCGTGCCGACGATATAGCCGACCACGGCCAGCAGCACGCCGACCGGGGCCAGCGAGGGGTGGAAGGCGGCGGCGGCGACCGGGGCGCTGGCGGCCCCGCCGATATTGGCCATGGAGCCGACGCCGAGGAAGAAGCTGGGCGCGCGGATCAGGAAGGCCATGCCGACCATCAGCAGCACATGCACCAGCATCCACACCGCGCCGATGACGAAATAGGCGGGCGAGTTGAGGATGGCGCCGATGTTCATGTTCAGACCGACGGTGGCGATCAGCACATAGACCAGCAGCGAGCCGACCCGGGACGCGCCCACGCCCTGCAGCTTGCGCGCCGGGGTGAAGGACAGGGCGACACCGACGGCCGTGGCGGTCAGCACCAGCCAGAAGAAGCTGGAATCCAGCGACAGGCGCTGGGCGATCTCGAAATTGGCCCCGAACCAGGCCGACAGCGGATCGGCGATCGCGTGCGACAGGCCGACGGCGGCGAAGCCGATGCCGAAGATGAACATCAGATCCTTGAGCGCGGGAATGCGGGCATTGGCCAGTTCATAGGCCTCGGCCTTGTCACGCACCCGGTCGACGGCCGAGCTGTCGGCGCGCAGCAGGCGGTCGACGCGGCGCTGGTTGGCGGCGATCCACAGCACCACGGCCATCCAGATGTTGGCGACGATGACGTCGACGGCGATCCAGATCGAGAAGGTGTCGCGGCCCGCGCCGTAGATTTCGTACAGGGCGGTCTGGTTGGCCGAGCCGCCGATCCAGCTGCCGGCCACGGTGGCCATGCCGCGCCAGATCGCCTCGGGTCCGGCCCCGCCCATCAGCTCGGGGGCGACGATACTGGTCAGGAACAGGGCCACGGGTCCGCCGATCATCACCCCGACGGTGCCGGTGAAGAACATGATCAGGGCCTTGGGGCCCAGGCCGATGACGGCGGGCAGGTCGGCCGAGACGGTCAGCAGCACCAGGGCCGCGGGCAGCAGGAAGCGCGAGGCGATGAAATACAGGCGCGAGGACTCGGGATCGACCACGCCGAAGGTGGTCAGCAGCGAGGGCAGGAAATAGCACAGCAGAATGGGCGGAAAGATCGCGTAGAATTGCCGGACCACGCCGTTTTTCAGATCGGCGCTCCAGAATACCAGGGCGAGGATGGCGGCCAGCAGGCCGAGCACGACAGCGTCGTTGGTAATCAGGGCTGTGGGCCCGGCGGGATCAATGGCCATACTTTTCTCCGGTCTTCTGGGGCATAAGGACAACCTCGCGGCATTTCGGCAAGTCGCGACGAGGAGAATTGACGATGCGGGTACTGGGTGTTCTGGGCGGTATGGGACCGGCGGCGACCGTCGCCTTTCTGGCGCGGGTGCAGGCGCTGACCCCGGCCGAGGGCGATCAGGACCACATCCGCATGCTGGTCGACATCAATCCGCAGGTGCCCGATCGCAACCGCGCGCCCGAGGCCGCCGACCACATGCTGGGCGAGATGGCGGCGCGGCTGCGCGAGGCCGGGGCCCAGATCCTGGCTATGCCGTGCAACACGGCCCACGCCCAGTCGACCGGCCTGCGGGCCATCGGCCTGCCGTTCATCGACATGATCGCCGAGACCACGGCGGCGGCCACCGCCGGCGGGGCCAAGAAGGTCGGCGTGCTGGCCACCCCGGGCGGCGAGGCCCTGTATACCTCGGCCCTGGCCGGACAGGGCGCCAAGATCGTGCGCTTGGGCGGTGCCAACCGGCAGGCCTTCATGGCCTGTATCATGGCGGTCAAGCGCGGTGACACCGGCAAGGCCCCCAAGGCCGAGATGCGCCGGCTGGCCGCGGCCCTGGTGTCCGGCGGCGCGGAGGTGGTGATTTCCGGCTGCACCGAGGTGCCGCTGCTGCTGGGGCCCAGGGATGTGTCGGTGCCGCTGTTCGACTCCGCCGAGGTCCTGGCCAGGGCCTGTGTGAAGGCCTGCACCTGACCGTGCAGGTCGGTGCCCTGCTGGAACCGGGCGAGCATCTGGTGTGGTCTGGCGCCCCCGGAGCCCGGCTGTTCCTGTCCCGTCGTCAGGCCGTCACGATGGTCCTTCTCGGCCTTCACGGGGCCTTGGCCCTTCTGTTGGTGCTGACGGTTCAGGGCCTGTTCGGTTTCGGGCCGGTCACGGTCGGGGCGGTGGCGCTGGCGGGTCTGTCGCTGGTCGTTCAGGGCTGGCGCTTCTGGACATGGTGGAGCCGACGCTTCGGGGAGCATTATGTCCTCACAGACAGCCGCGTTCTGGTCGTCGACCGCGATGGAACGCTGCGTTCCGAAACCAGCCTGCTGAAAGTCCATCTGTTTCGGATAAGCGCTTCGCTCGGGGGCGGTTCGACCGTCGTCCTGGGCCAGGATGAGCCGCTGTGGACGCCCCCGTCGAGCCGGTCCCTGAACCTGAAGCCTGCCGCGGATGCGCCGCGACTGTCGGGCCTGGACGACGGCGGCAAGGTGTTCGCTGTGATCCGGAAGACGGCCGAGGCGCGCGAACGTCTGTGGGCGGCGTCGGCGGATGCGGCGGCTCCCGGCGACTGACCGGACTGGACCGGCACCCGAACGCCCGGCAGCATGCGAGGACATTCGCTAGAAGAGCCGGATTTATGTCCTTGATCGCCCTCACAGCCGCCTTCGTTTTGGCATCTCAGGACTTCGTACCGGCACCGACCTACCACGAGGCTGACGTTGCCCGCCTGGAGAGCTGCGTCTTCGGCGGGACGAATGTCGCGGCGTGCGGACATTTTCTCCGAGGATGTCAGGGTGCTGGAGGCCTGCGCCGCACGCGCCAATCTTGCTGGAGGCCCGGAAGGGTTCGCCGACGCATGGTTCGAATGCGACTTCGTCCTGCCGTGTAACTGGGAAAAGCCCCAGCGTGACCAGGGCATGCTGGTCGTGCGAAATTGTCCGCGCGGGGTGTGGCGGCGAGCATGATCATCGCCACGCGGTGGCGCGCTCAACTGGATGCGCAGATGCCCGCCGAAGACCGGGCCCTGCTGGCCCAGATGGAGAAAATGATTCTCGGATAGAATTGAGGAGCCGGGTGCCAGCGACGCTCCCATGGATGTCCGTTCGCGTTCGTCCGCGCGCTGGCGTACCTATCTGATGCTCCTGCGGATCGTACAGCTCACGGGCAAGGCCGGATTTTGAAATCCGGGCTTGTCCCAAGCGACGACGCCCACCAAAGCTGGACGGGGTGAAAACGCAAAGCCTGATCATCGATTGTGACCCCGGTGTCGACGACGCCCTGGGTCTGTTCCTGGCCTTCGGGTCGCCGGCGCTGGAGCTGCTGGCGGTGACCACCGTCGGCGGCAATGTTCCCGGGGTCATCACCGCGCGCAACGCCCGCATCATGCGCCAGCTGGCCGGGCGCGAGGATGTGCCGGTCCATGCCGGGGCCGACCGGCCGCTGGTGCGCGAACCGGTGGCGGCGGCGGAATTCCACGGCGAGGGCGGCATCGGCGACATGGTCCCGTTTGAGCCCCGTCTGGGCAATGCCCCGGGTGAGGCGGCGCAGGCCATTGTCGACCGGGTGATGGCGCGACCGGCCGGATCGGTGGCGCTGGCGGTGATGGGACCGATGACCAATATCGCCCTGGCCCTGCGGCTGGAGCCGAAACTGGCGGCGCATCTGGGGCCGGTGTCGGTGATGGGCGGCGCACGGTCGGAGGGCGGCAACATCACCCCCTCGGCCGAGTTCAACATCTACGCCGATCCGGAGGCGGCGGCCGAGGTGCTGGCCAGCGGCTGTGATGTGATCCTGTTCGGTCTGGACGCGACGCATCAGGTGCGGGCCACCGAGGCGCGGATCTCGGCGATCGAGGCGCTGGACGGCGCGGCGGCGCGGGCGGCGGGCGAGCTGTTGCGGTTTTCGCAGCGGGTCGAGCGCGCGATCGTCGGCTGGGACGCCGGGCCGCTGCATGATCCGTGCACGGTGGCCTGGCTGTTGCGGCCGGACCTGTTCGCGCTGCGGCCGTGCCGGATCGAGGTGGAGACCGTCAGCGACCTGACCCGCGGCCATACGGCGGTGGAGTTCCGCGTCGATGCGGCCACCGCCCCGCATCGCTGGGCGGTCAAGGCCGATGGTCAGGGGGTGTTCGACCTGATCACCGAAAGTCTGGAGCGCCTGCCATGAGGATCACCGTCGTCGGCTCCATCAATCTGGATTTCGTGGCCAGCGCCCCGCATCTGCCGGGGCCGGGCGAGACGGTGACGGGAGCGACCCTGGCGCGGCATCCGGGCGGCAAGGGGGCCAACCAGGCGCTGGCGGCGGCGCGGCTGGGGGCCGAGGTGACGATGATCGGCCGGGTCGGCCGCGACGGCATGGCGGGCGAGGCGCTGGCCCTGCTGCTGGAAGCCGACATCGATGTGGCCGGAGTGATCACCGACGCCGGGGCCCCGACCGGGGTGGCCCTGATCGCCGTCGATCCGTCGGGCGAGAACCAGATCGTGGTGGCGGCGGGGGCTAATTTGCGAGTGACGCCCGAACAGCTGCCGCAACGGATCGAGGGGCCGCTGATCCTGCAGCTGGAGCTGCCGGTCGAGACGGTCGAGGCGGCGGTCGGCCGGGCCGTGGACTTCGTCTGCATCAACCTGGCCCCGGCCGCGCCGGTGTCCGAGGCGCTGCTGCGGCGGGCCGACCTGATCGTCGTCAACGAGACCGAGGCCGCCTTCTACGGCGACGGGCTGCACAGCGGCGGCGGCCGGGTGGTGGTGACCCTGGGCGCGCGCGGGGCCCGGCTGTTCCAGCGCGGTGGCCTGATCGCCGAGGCCAGCCCGCCCGAAGTCACGGCGGTCGACGCCACCGGGGCCGGCGACACCTTCGTCGGGGCCATTACCGTGGCCCTGCTGGAGGGGATGGAGCCCGAGGCGGCGCTGCGGTTCGCCTGTGCCGCGGGGGCGATTGCGGCGACCCGGCCGGGGGCCCAGCCGTCGCTGCCAATGCGCGATGAGGTCGAGGCGATATTGGAGGGGTGAGGGGCCCCTATTGCTCCCGTCATCCTCGGGCTTGTCCCGAGGACCCATCGATCAACGTCCGCTAGAGCGGGGACTCGTCCACACGGAACCATATCCAGAGTTGACGAGGTAACTGGCACATTCGTTGGGTGTGAAGAGCTCAAGGAGCTGACCGACCTTTCGCCATGTGGCCTCGACGTCTCGGGGCTGGGCCTTTCGCATCAGGTGTTTGAGCTTGGCGAAGACCTGTTCGATCGGGTTCAGGTCCGGGCTGTAGGGCGGCAGAAAGATCAGGTGGGCTCCCCTGGCCCGGACGGCGGCGCGCGCGGCCTTGCCCTTGTGGCTGCCCAGATTGTCGAGCACGACGACGTCGCCGGGCTTCAGGGTTGGGGCCAGAACTTCCTCGACATAGACCCGGAACAGCTCGCCGTTGATCGGCCCGTCGATCACCCAGGGCGCGTCGATGCGGTCGTGACGCAGGGCGGCGATGAAGGTCTGGGTCTTCCAGTGGCCGAAGGGGGCGTGGGCCTTCAGCCGACGACCGCGCGGACCCCATCCTCGGAGTGGGGCCATGTTGGTCTTGACCCAGGTCTCGTCCAGAAACACCAACCGGGACGGGTCGATCCGGCCCTGATACGCCTTCCAGCGCGTGCGTTTACGCGCCACGTCCGGCCGCGTCTGCTCCTCGGGCAGCAGGGTTTTTTTTGAAGCTGAGACCCTCGGCATGCAGGAACACCCACACCGCGCGGGGCTGGGTCTTGATCCCCCGCTCGGCCAACTCGGCCGTCAGCCCCCGCAGCGTGATCGGGCCCGAGGCGATCCGCTCTCGCAGCCACGCGGCCACCTCGCCCGAAAGCGTTCGGGGCTTGCAGCCGCCGATCCGGGCCGGTTCCAGAGACCCGGTCTCGCGTTCATGACGCGCCCATTTCGACAGACACGACGGACTGATCCGAAGAGCTGCCGCGATTTCCCGGTGCGTCTCGCCGGCCGCCTTGCGCGCCAAGGCACGCGATCGAAGATCAACCGAATAGGGAGCTGTCATACATGCTGGCCTCCATCCAGCACGAATGATGAATCAGATCGCTACCGATTTGGGAGATCCCAATTCCGTCAAAAGAGGTCATGCTCTAGCCTGGGATCAGATGGCAAATCTGATGGCGGCATATCACGCAGCACGAGTCGTTCGGCAACGACCTGTTGGGCCAACTGGCAGCATAACCGTGCCGATAATCATTCCCTGCTGTCGCGTTTGCCTCGATTACAGACGAAGCAGAGGGTTTGGAGGTTGCCGAGTTCGTCAGTGCCGCCCTTTGCGAATGGCACTCGGTGGTCCACTTCCAGACGGACGCCGTGGCCGCTGGCACCACAAAGGACACAAGCAAACAAGTCGCGCTTCATCACAAAGAACCTTTTTCGGAGGGACAATGACTCCCGAACCCTTTCAGGTTCAGGCGAGGAAGAAATCGGAGCGGACAGATTGCCCGTTTCAGCTCCAACGGAATTGGATGCTCGGACCAATGCGGATCGCCAAGAGCCGAAACGTCTGACGTAAGTATCAGCGGAGACAGGATAGCCGTGGTCCTTCAAGTCGGTTCGGTGCGGTAGGCGTCCCTCTTGTTCCAGAACCTTTTCCCAGAGTTCGACCAGAATTTCCAAAAGTTCAGCGTCGCTGGCCTTCATAAACCGCTGCGGTACGAGGTCAGCCGCTTGAAGAGCTTGCCGTAGCGAGCCAAACCGCTTGACGATCAAGCTATAGCTAATCCGACCATTCGCCTCGATGTCGCGCTTCGTAACCGTATTTTTCTGGAGCGACGAGGCGAGCCGTCGAAGTTCGGATACCAACAACTCATCGTCGTAGTTTTCGAGGAAATTGACCGAGAGTGCCATCTGCCGATCATCCTATGGGATCATCAAGAAATATGCGCGTTCGGGATTGCTGGAAACGATAAGGTTGCAGTCGCCAACCACCAACTTGAAAATAGCCTAGAATAAACGCACCCAGACAGCCGCGAGACCACAACCGCTCGTGCGGCGGAAAATGGGTCCTCGGGACAAGCCCGAGGATGACGGGGGGGCTGGAGGAAAGGCGTCCCCGGGAATTTGTCATCCCGGACGCCGCGAAGCGGTGATCCGGGACGGCGTGTGACGACCTTTCAAGCCTCCCGGAAATCGCAGCGCGATTATCCGGGAGACGGGTAGCCATCGCATTGGGCCCGACCTGTCTCCCGGATAGCTGCAAGGGCAGCTTCCGGGAGGATCAGTTCCAGCGTGCGAGCGTCCCGGATCGCCGCTCTGCGGCGTCCGGGATGACAAGGGGTTCGCAACGGCGTCCGGGTCAGCCCGGGAATTCCACCACCAGCCGCACGACCTCGCCGTCCGCCAGACGGTCGAAGCCTGCGTTGATGTCGTCCAGACCGATGACACCGCTCATCAGGCGGTCGACGGGGAGGCGGCCGGCGCGATACAGGGCGACGTAGCGGGGCAGGTCGCGGGACGGGACGCAGGTGCCGATATAGCTGCCCTTCAGGGTGCGTTCCCCGGCGACCAGATTGACGACATTGACGGCCAGGGCGGCCTCGGGCGGGGGCAGGCCGGCGGTGACGGTGGTGCCGCCGCGGCGGGTCATTTTCCACGCGGACTCCAGCGCCCGGACCGAACCGGCCATCTCGAACACAAAGTCCGCCCCGCCATTGGTCAGGACGCGGACCTGATCGTCGGCATCGGAATCGGCGGCGTTGACGGTCAGGACCGGACCAGGCTGCGGGCCAGGGCCAGCTTGTCCTCGGACAGGTCGACGGCGACGACCGGGGAGGCTCCCGAGGCCAGCGCCCCCAGAACACTGGCCAGACCGACGCCGCCGAGCCCGACCACGGCGACCGACTGGCCGGCCCGGACACCCGCCGTGTTCACCACGGCCCCGACCCCGGTCAGGACGGCGCAGCCGAACAGGGCCGCCTCGGCGAAGGGCAGGTCGGGGTCGACTTTGACCAGCGAGCGGCGCGAGACCACGGCCCGTTCGGCGAAGGCGGAACAGCCGAGGTGGTGGTTGAGGTCGCCGTCAGTGTCGTGCAGCCGCTTGCCGCCGCCCAGCAGCTCGCCCTTGCCGTTGGCCGCGGCCCCCGGCTCGCACAGGGCCGGACGGCCGCCGGCGCAGGGGTCGCAGTGGCCGCAGCTGGGCATGAACACCATGACCACATGATCGCCGACGGCCAGGTCGGTGACGCCCTCGCCGAGGGCCTCACCACCCCGGCGGCCTCGTGGCCGAGCGCCATGGGCAGGGGGCGGGGGCGGTCGCCGTTGATGACGCTGAGATCGGAATGGCACAGGCCCGCCGCCTTGATCGCCACCAGAACCTCATCGCGGCCGGGCGGGTCCAGCGTCACGGTCTCGATCACCAGTGGGCGGCTGTCGGCATAGGGGCGGGGCGCACCCGGGGTGCGGAGGACGGCGGCGCGGGTTTTCATGGACCGACGCTAGGCGCTTGACGTCGCCTTCGCCAAGCCCGAGCGTCCGGGCAATGAAGCGCGCCAACGCGCTCAGCCAGCGAGGCACCGCGTGCCGAGCGTTAGCGCACAAACATGGGGGAGAATTTCATGACGGGCTCGATCGAACGGACGAAACGGGACGACTATCGCCGCTTCCAGGCCATATCGACGCGCTGGATGGACAATGACGTCTACGGCCACGTCAACAATGTCGTCTACTATTCGTGGTTCGACACGGCGGTGAACCGGCTGCTGGTGGTCAACGGGGTGATCGACATCCACGAGGGCGAGACCATCGGTCTGGTGGTCGAAACCGGCTGTCGCTATTTCGCGCCGACCGCCTTTCCGGACGAGATCCAGGCCGGCGTCCGTGTCGCCCACGTCGGCACCAGTTCGGTCCGCTACGAGATCGGCCTGTTCCGCAACAATGAGGAGGAGGCTGCCGCGGTCGGCTATTTCGTACACGTCTATGTCGACCGCACCTCGAAACGGCCAATGACCATCGACGACAGGATGCGGGGCTTTCTGGAGAGTCTGAAGGTCTAAAGTCGACGCGCGCGTCGAAACGCGCAATGCGTGTTGACGGTCGCCCGATCCACCTGACATAGCTTGGCAGGGGGTGCGCAGAATGATCATGCGAAAGGCCGTGCTGTCGGCTTTGGCGGTAGTCTTTGTCGCGGGCGTCTCCGGCTGCGGCGAGCGCAAGGAGATCGCCGCTGTCGAGGCGGCGGGGGACAATTCGCCGGTGCTTGACGCCGGGGCGGCCGAGGCCGCGCTGGCGATGATCAAGCAAGACCTCAACGTTCCGCTGGCCGAGCTCCAGACGCTTCTCGCGGCAGCGGCCGAGGATGGAGACATCCGCGCCCAAGAATTGATGCTGTACGCGGATGAAGGAGCGGTCCCGCTCGACTGGTGGGTCTGGAACAAGGGGCTCGTGCACCTGGCAGTCGAGCCGGGCTACGGGCCCTATATCGGGCTAGCCCGCGAAAGGCACCCAATTCCTTGGCTCCGACGCGACCGCATGGCTGACGCCTGCGTTGGTCGGATCGCCGCGCATGCAATGTCGAGCAGCCGGGAGCGCAACCAGTGCCGCCTGCAGTGCTGAGGTCGCTTATACAACAACCGTCGGCGAGGGCGTCGGTATAGCGGCTATTAGCCTGCCACAGGCCAATGCCCACCTCGAAGCGGTGTTCAGGCCAGGGCAGGGCTGGTCCATTAATCGTCTCTCAACCGATGGGCCCACGCCGTCGGCCATGGTTCGCACAGCCTTGTTCGGCACGGTCGATGGGCGGGTTGCGGCACGTGAACAATACTCGACAGCCCTGGCGGCAGCCGTCGAACGGCAGGCAGCCAAATCCCGCGCGGCAGCCGTCGCCGCGGCCGCGCCGACCGAAGCCGAGCCTGCCGTCGCCGAAACCACGGTATCGAAGCCATCCGCCGCAGCGCCCACGAGCGTACCGCGAACGAGCGTCAATGCCAGCTATGCTGGCGAGCGGACCAACGACGAACTGAAGAGCGTCTTTCCCGCCCAAGCGCTCCGGGAGGGTGTCACAGGACGCTCCACCATGACCTGCGTCGTGCTGACCAACGGCCGGCTGGGGGATTGTGTTTCCGCCTCCGAGGCCCCGCGCGGCTATCGCTTCGGGCAGGCTGGCGTTGCAGCGGCTCGATTCTTCAGGATGAACCCCCGTACCGAGAACGGGCAGGCGGTGGGATCCGCGTCAACCTAACAATCAATTGGATGCCTTAGGCCGCTGGCCCCTCTGGAGACGACCCATGCTGAACCGGCTTGAATCGCTTTATCTGAATATCCTTCGGGTCGTGATCCTGGTGCTCGCGACGGTCCTGCTGATCGTAGCTGTGATCGGAGCCGGGATTGCGGGCCCGATGCTGCTTTCGTCTTTCGGCGGCGGAGAGACTAACGCGGCGCGCATGGTCAAGGACGACCGGTTGGCTGACTATCTCGGTCGAGGTGCGAGCCGCAGCGCTTCGGAAGGGGCGGCGGAAACCGCCGAGTTGGAAGAGGCGGCCCGGCAGTCGGACCGTCGTCTCCGCGAGGCTGCAGAGAACATCAGCCGCTATGTTCAAGCGAAACAAGGATACAGCCCGGTCGCTGCCGCAGTCACCGGCTACATTCAAGAGCGCGCGGACAGTTTGCCGACCAGCCTATTTGACCGCTACGCAGACAGCATACTGAAACTGTCAAAGGATCTTCGGGCGGCCTCGAGCACGGCCGCGCCCGTCGATGTTGATCAACTGATCGACTGGCATTTCGGCCAGTTCGCCAGCGCCGCACAGGCGGCTCAGGAGCGCGATGCCATGCGAGCGGCGGAAGAGGCCGCGCGCAAAAGTACCGCCATGGCCGCTGGCGCTGCCGCCGTAAGCTTCTTCATGATGTTCTTGCTGATGGTGTTCGTCTTCGTGTTGGTGAAGATCGAACGTAATCTGCGGAAGGTCCCTGTTGTTGTGCAGGGCCGATCTGACGGCGTCACAATTCTGGCCGCACGACCGGCAGACGGTGAGGTTTGATCAGTCGTCCAGCCGGTCGCGCAGGGCCAGGACGGCGACGGTGGTCAGGACGCCCAGGGCGAAGGCGGCGAGCAGGCTGCCGCCGGCGACCTCGGCGCGGATGCTGAGGGCGCGGGCCACGGCGTGGTCGACGCGGTCCTCGCCCTCCAGATCATCGTACTGGAAATTGGCGGCGTCATAGAGAACCCCCTCGACCGTGCGGGCGTCGGTGGGAACGTCGGTCGGGGAAACGGTCATGAAGCGGCTCCGGCAGGGGCAGACAGATCGTTGATAGCAAGCTTGAGGGCTTCCGGCGACGGGCCGTGGTGACAAATGGCCCGGTCCGGGCTAGATGCCCGCCTCACATTTTAGCCATATCAGATGACGGAACTCATGGCCGGCCATTCCAAATACAAGAACATCATGCACCGCAAGGGGCGCGCCGACGCGGTGCGGTCCAAGCTGTTCTCGAAATTATCGCGCGACATCACCGTGGCGGCCAAGGGCGGCATGCCCGATCCGGCCCTGAACCCGCGCCTGCGCCTGGCCATCAACAACGCCAAGGCCGAGAGCCTGCCCAAGGATGTGATCCAGCGGGCCATCAACAAGGCGGCCGGCGGTGACGTCGATACGATGGAGGAGATCCGCTACGAGGGCCGCGGCCCCGGCGGGGTCGGCATCATCGTCGAGGCGCTGACCGACAACCGCAACCGTGCCGCCTCGAACATCGGCACCGCGTTCAAGAAAAACGGCGGGGCGCTGAGCGAGATGAACTCGGTCGCCTTCATGTGGGACAAGGTCGGGCGGATCCACTATCCGGCCGAGGCCGGGACCGAGGACGCGGTGATGGAGGCCGCGATCGAGGCCGGGGCCCAGGACGTCGAGAGCGATCTGGTCAAGCCGGATATCTATGAGGACGCGCCGGGCCACGTGATCTGGACCGCGTTCGAGGATCTGAACGAGGTGGCCGAGGCGATGTCCAAGATCCTGGGCGACGCCAAGTCGACGGCCATCGTCTGGAAACCCCAGTCCGAGGTGCCGGTCACCGGCGAGGCGGTCGGCACGCTGATGAAGCTGCTCGACGCGCTGGACGCCGAGGACGACGTCTCGGCGGTCTTCTCGAACGAGGATATCTCGGACGAGGACATGGCGACCTACGGGGGATGACGACGCCGGGGGGCGAGGTCGGGCAGGCCGGGCCGTCCCGTGCGTCGGACGCGGTCGCCGTGGCGCGGCGCGGGCCAGACTGGGTCGCCTTGCTCGCCTGGGGCGGTTCGATCGTGGTCGCCATGGTGGTGGCCGCGCTGGCGACCGTCGGGTTTCAGACCTTTGCCGGCCACTGGCCCGCGATCAGCGAGCGCTGGCAGGTCGCCCTTGTTGACGCGGTCGAGGGCGAACCGCGACTGCCGGTGGTGGAGCCGCTCCCGGGGGCACCGCCCGTTTCGGAATCGGACGCGAGCGAGGCGGGGCGGGTCATCACCGATCCGGCCTGGATTGTTCGACCCCAGGGCGATTTCCCGATCGGCGCGCAACGGCAGGGAATCGAGAGCGGCCGGGTTGTGTTGACGTGCCCGGTGAGCGCCAGTGGTCATATGCAGTCGTGCTGGATCATGAGCGAGACGCCCGAGGGGGCGGGCTTCGGCGCGGCGGCGCTGGCCGGGGTCCCGCAGGCCCGCCTCCAGCCCCGGACCGTCGACGGCGAGCCCGTCGACGCCATGATCAGCTTTGCGGTCAACTTCCGTCTGGAATAGGCGGAACCGCCCCGGAACCACCGTCCGGCCCGCGTGTTTCGACCGGTCTGGGCGCCAAATCCAGCGGTGGATGAATTCCGTCCACCCTCGACAGAAGTCGCGAGTCTCATTAACCCTTGATCAATGATTGGGAAGGCGCTGCCGGCGCATTGATGCCGGCACCTGCACTCGTTCGGGTCGACCCGGTCAGTTGGATGTCGAGGAGCGACCATGATGCTGTTGTCCAGAATCGATCGGGCCCTTTCAGGTGCAGCCGGCAAGGGTGACCGCGGTCGGCCCGCCCTGGTGACGGAACAGCCGGGACCCGCCGCGACCGAGGCCGCCTCGGGCATGATCGGCGAACGCTTTGAAACCATCCTCGGCAGTCTGGACCAGCTGGGCGAGCTGGCGGAACAGTTCCGGGCCTTTAAGTCCCTGCTGGGCGAGGTGCGTGAGCCCCTGACCGAGGAATTCACCGCCCGGCGCGACGCTCACATCGAATTGATCAACCTGCGCACGTCCCAGGTGGAATTGGCCGAGCGGGTCGAGGTCGTTACGGCCGAGAACCGCGCCCTGGTCGCCGCGACGGCGGAGGCCGAGACGCGGATCGAGGAACTGAAGGCCTATGGCGACGAGCAGGCCGCCGGCCTGCAGGAGGCGCGGCTGGAGCTGGATCGCCTGCGGACCAGTCTGTCGCAGTCGACGGCCCAGCTGGAGACCCTGCAGGCGTCCGAGCGCAACAGCTCGCAGCGGATCGTCGAGCTGGAACACGATCAGGAGGCCCTGCGCTCGCAGCTGGCGACGGTCGATGCGGCGCGGGTCGAGGCGGATTCCGCCCGGGCCCTGGCCAGCCGCGACTACCGGCTGTCGGCCGATGAGAACGAGGCGCTGAAGCGCCGCATGGAAGAGGTCGCCGGCGAGGTGGCCAGCCTGGCGCG
The DNA here is from genome assembly GCA_034676465.1 of Brevundimonas sp. Lineage (GTDB taxonomy): Bacteria > Pseudomonadota > Alphaproteobacteria > Caulobacterales > Caulobacteraceae > Brevundimonas. The sequence goes on from JAUCCG010000049.1 coordinate 29,649, forward strand.
CGCCGCCGCCACCGTCGAGGCCCAGCTGACGGCCGAGCGGTCGCGCGCCGCCGCCGAACAGGCCGAGAGCGCCCGCGTGCTGCGGGCCATGGAAAACCAGGCCGAGAGTGCCCGGTCCAAATCCGCCGCCACCCTGGCGCGTCTGGATACGGCGACCGCCCGCGCGCTGCGGCTGGAGACGCTGAACGCCGACCAGGCCACGCGCCTGGCCGAGCTGCAGGCCACGTCGCAGACGGCCGAACGTCGCGGCGAGGAGCTGCAGACCAGTCTCGACCGGGCGCTGGAGCGCATCCGCGGACTGGAAGTCGTGGTCTATGAGGCGCGTGAGCGTCACGCCGCGATGGACAGCGCCCGCCATGCCGCCGTGGATCGTGCCGAATCCCTGACCAAGGCCGCCGCCGTCCACGAGAAGGCGCTGTCGCGCAGCGAGGACCGGCTGACCAAGCTGCAGGCCAAGCTGAACGCGGCCCAGGCGGCCAGCGAGGCGGAGATCGTCACCCTGAACGAACAGATCGCCACCCTGCGGGCCGAGCTGGAAGCGGCCCACGCCGATTTCGGCCATGACCTCGGCGGCGCTGGACACCGCGCGTCGCGACCGCAGTGGCCGCGAGCGGGCGGGTCCGGACAGTGGCGGGTCGATCCAGGCGATCGCCAGCTAGGCACCCGGCCGACAGCTCGGATCAGGCCGGCGTTGGCGACCGGAAGGGGGTGCGGCGCGGGACCGGTGCCTGGGGCCGCGGACGCCGTCGCTTTTGAACCTGCCGTTCAAGGGCCTGCGTCAGATCGGAGAGCTGGGCGTCGGACAGCTCCTCTCCCGTGCGCAGGATTTCACTGCGCAACGCATCAAAGTGGCGGGGGTGCAGGCCGTGGCTGGCCGGCCGAAATTCGGTCACATTAGCCATAACGTCGATCTCCGATATGCTGATCAATGCGCCGTGCCTGTGTCCGGTTCCAGACATACGCAATTGCGCGGTCCGGTCGTCCGGGATCACCCGGTGAACGCGCGAACGCCCAGGTCCTTGATCGCCACGTGTTGCCGGCGCTAGGCTGAAGAATTCGTCAGCTTCCGGAGCGAATTCATGATTGATCTGGGGCTGGTCTGGCCAGTGCTGGCGGCGATGACGGCCGGTGGGCTGATCGGGGTCGAACGGACCTATCACGGTCATCCGGCGGGTTTCCGTACCCATATCCTGGTCTGTATGGCGTCGTGCCTGCTTATGCTGGCGGCCATGCATCAGGGCGCGTGGGGTTTTGTCGCCCTGCCCGACCAGCGGCTGGTCATCGACCCGACCCGGATGGCGCATGGCCTGCTGACCGGTATCGGCTTCCTGTGCGCCGGGGTGATCTTTCGCGAGGGATTTTCGGTCAAGGGCCTGACCACGGCGGCGTCGCTCTGGATGACCTCGGCGCTGGGGGTGCTGTTCGGGGTCGGCATGCTGCAACTGGCCCTGATCGGCTCGGTGGCGACGCTGGCGGTGCTGGCCGTGCTGCGCCTCATCGATGCGCAACTGCCGCAGGTCGGTGTGCTGGATGTGCATCTGCGCTGGACCCGGGGCAGCGCGCCGGATGAGGTCGCCCTGCGTGCCCTGTTGCGCGAAAACAGGCTGAAATGCGTGCAGATCGGCCATGTCGTCAGCCCGGACGGCCAGCTGCACGAACAGCATATCAAGGCCCGGGGGCAGATGCCGCTGGACATCGACGCCCTGGTGCGGCGGCTGTCGGACACGGCCGGACTGGCCGGATTCTCGGTCATTCCACGCGACAATTGAGGCGGTGGAAACGCTGGTCATTGTTCGGTAACCGCGTTTGGGGCATGAATGGAACGAATGACGAACGTTTCAATTCCCGCTGCGACCCAAATCCTGGGTCTGGACCCCGGTCTGCGCCGTACCGGCTGGGGCGTGATCGTGGCGGAAGGCTCGCGCTTGCGTTGGGTGGCGCACGGGGTGGTCAGTCCGCCCGAGGCCGCGCCGTTCAGCGAGCGGCTGCTGCATCTGCTGGAGGCGGTGGGTGCGGTGTGTGCCGCGCACGGCTGTGACGAGGCGGCGATCGAGGAGGTGTTCGTCAATATGAACCCGGCCTCGACCCTGAAGCTGGGCCATGCGCGGGCGGCGGTGATGCTGGCCCCGGCGCGGTGCGGGCTGAGCGTGGCCGAATATTCACCGAACCTGATCAAGAAGGCGGTGGTCGGGGCGGGGCACGCCGACAAGAGCCAGATCGCCTTCATGGTCAAACGGCTGTTGCCCGCCGCCGGCGACGTGAAGGCGGACGCGGCCGATGCCCTGGCCGTGGCCATCACCCATGCGCAGCTGCGGCGGCTGAGGTTGCTGCCGATCCGGGGGGCGGCATGAGAGACCTGTTTTCAGCCCCCTCCACCAGCCTTCGACTGATCCCCCTCCCCCAGTGGGGGAGGAGCCGATGATCGGTCGTCTCAGGGGCATGCTGGCCGAGGTCGAGGAGGGGCATTGCCTGATCGACTGCGCCGGGGTGGGCTATGTCGTGACCTGCGGAGCGCGGACGCTGCAGCGGCTGCCGGCTCCGGGCGACGAGGCGGTACTGCATATCGAATCCAGCTGGTCGGCCGAGAACGGGCCGCGGCTGTACGGGTTTCTGAGCCGCGACGAGCGGCGCGCCTTCACGACCCTGACCGGCATCCAGGGCGTGGGGCCCAAGGCGGCGCTGAGCGTGTTGGACGTTTTGCCCCCGGCCGATCTGGCGGCGGCGGTGGCCCGTGAGGACAAGGCGGCGGTGGCCCGGGCCAATGGCGTCGGCCCCAAGCTGGCGCTGCGCATCGTCACCGAGCTGAAGGGCAAGTCGCTGGGTGAGGTCAGCTTCACGCCGGGCGGGACGGGCGGGGCCGGCGAGGTCGCGGCCCCGGGGCCCAGCGTCAGCGGTGAGGCGGTCTCGGCCCTGCTGGGTCTGGGCGTGGCCGAGGTCAATGCGCGCCGCGCCGTCGATCACGCCTTGACGCGACTGGGTGAGGAGGCCGACCTGTCGGCGTTGATCCGCGCGGCCCTGCAGGAGCTGGGGCGGTGATTTTGTTCACCGCTCATCCCGGCGAAAGCCGGGACCCAGTGTTTTGGAGGCTCCGGTCTTCCCGTCGATGCGCTGACGCCAACCCCATGCAGTTTGCCAAACGAAAGAACTGGGTCCCGGCTTTCGCCGGGATGAGCGGGTGTGGGGATGACTGAGGACAGGCTTGTGGACGCGGCCCCCGCCCCCGGCGAACCCCATGACCGGGCCCTGCGGCCGCAGGTGCTGGCGGATTTTGTCGGTCAGGAACAGGCCAAGGGCAATCTGAAGGTGTTCATCGAGGCGGCGCGCGGGCGCGGCGAGGCGATGGACCATGTGCTGCTGTTCGGGCCGCCGGGGCTGGGCAAGACGACCCTGGCCCAGATCGTGGCGCGCGAGCTGGGGGTGGGTTTTCGCACCACCTCGGGGCCGATCCTGGCCAAGGCCGGGGATCTGGCGGCGATCCTGACCAATCTGGAACCGCGCGACGTGCTGTTCATCGACGAGATCCACCGGCTGGCCCCGACGGTCGAGGAGATCCTCTATCCGGCGATGGAGGACCATGTTCTGGACCTGATCATCGGCGAGGGGCCGTCGGCGCGGTCGGTGCGCATCGACCTGGCCCCGTTCACCCTGGTCGGGGCGACGACGCGGGCCGGGCTGCTGGCCACGCCGCTGCGCGACCGGTTCGGCATTCCGCTGCGGCTGGAATTCTATACGGCCGAGGAGCTGATGCGGGTCATCGGCGGGGCGGCGCGCAAGCTGGGCGTGGGCATGACCGACGACGGCGCGCGCGAGATCGCCGGTCGCGCGCGCGGCACGCCGCGGGTGGCCGGGCGGCTGCTGCGGCGGGTGCGCGATTTCGCGGGCGCCGAGGGCGCGTCAATCATTGACGGGCGGGTCGCGGCCCGGGCGCTGGCGCGGCTGGAGGTGGATGAGGCGGGGCTGGACAGCCTCGACCGTCGCTTTCTCAAGGCCCTGATCGAGAACTATGGCGGCGGACCGGTCGGGATGGACACCCTGGCCGCGGCCATCGCCGAGGCGCGGGATGCGGTCGAGGACGTGATCGAACCCTATCTGCTGCAGCAGGGCTTCATCCAGCGCACGCCGCGCGGGCGGATGGCCTGCGCCCGGGCCTATGAGCATCTGGGCCTGACCGCGCCGCCGGGGCCGACGGTGACGGTTCAGGCGGACCTGCTGGACTGACCTTCTGACCCGACCGAGAGCCGACGCCATGCCCAGCCCGATCCGCCACATCGTCTTCGACATCGGCCAGGTGCTGATCCGCTATGACCCGGACGCGGGGCTGAGCGAGGTCATCCCGGACGCGACCGAGCGGACCTGGTTCCTTGAGACTGTCTGTACCGGCGCCTGGAATTTGGAACAGGACCGGGGCCGGTCTTGGGCCGAGGCCGAGGCCCTGCTGATCGCCGACTGGCCGGAGCAGGCCGCGCGCATCCGGGCGTTCCGCGCCAACTGGCACCGGATGATCACGGGTGACATTCGCGAGACGGTTGCCCTGTTCGAGGGACTGATCGACGCGGGACGGGACGTGAGCCCTGCTGACGAATCCGCCGATACCTTTGTCGAGGCCCTGGCACGGTTCAGCTTTCTGAACCGGCCACGGGGGGTGACGGTGTCGGGCGAGGTCGGGCTGATCAAGCCGGACCCGGCCATCTATGTCCTGCACCAGCAGACCTTTGATCTGGAGCCGGCGGCGACCCTGTTGAACATCGATGACGTTGCCGCCAATGTCGCGGCGGCACGGGCGGCCGGCTGGCAGGCGGTTCATTATGTCGACCATGACCGGTTGGTTGCGGATCTGGCCGGGCGCGGCGTGATCCTGGCCTGACCCCTTCACCCCGTCGGCAAAGCCGGTCATGCTGACGCTTCGGACGGGAGGTGGGATGCGGCGACGGGCGATTTTGGATCGACAGGCTGATCGCGGTGCTGGGCGTCGCCGTTCTGGTGCTGGGCGGGGTGCTGTTTTGGCTGGCCACCCAGGGGGCCATCCCCAGCCTCGAAAACGAGCCGGTGTCGGAACGGGTTCTGCGTCAGGCCCGCGAACAGCTGGGCCCCCGGGCTGAAGTCCAGTTGATCGAGGCCGGCAGCGGCCGGGTGGTGTGCGGCTATCTGGCCGCCGAACCGCGTGGCGCGGCGGTCGGCTTCGTATCGCGGCCCAACCGGATGCTGCTGAGCCGGGATCCGTTGAGCACCGAATTCGGGGCGATGCTGGCCGAAGACTGTCCGAACTTTCCCGAACGCACGAACCTGCGGACCGCGCCATGACCGATACCCCCACCGCCGGGCGGTTCGACGGCCGCGACCATCTGCTGCCCGTGCGGGTCTATTACGAGGACACGGACTTCACCGGTCTGGTCTATCACGCCAACTATGTCCGCTATCTGGAGCGGGGACGTTCGGACTGTCTGCGGTTGATGGGGATCGGGCACGCCGACCTGCTGGACGGCGACCAGCCGATGGCCTTCGTCGTCTCGACGCTGGAGCTGAAATTCCTCAAGCCGGCCCGCATCGATGACGCCCTGGTGGTGCGGACCACCTATCGGGCCATCAAGGGGCCGCGGCTGCTGATCGCTCAGGCGGTCGAGCGGGGGGAGGATATCCTGTGCCGCGCCGAGGTGGTGGCGGTGTGTATCCATCTGGACGGACGGCCGTGCCGACCGACCCGGGCGCTGGTCGAAAAGGTCCGGCCGTGGCTGCCGCCGCAAGCTTGACTGTCCATGATCGTGTCAGGTGTAAGCAGGTGACGGAATTGCCCGTCCCCGCTAGACCCCGGGGACGTTGCCACACAAAGGTCACGCCGGCCCGCTGGATAGGGTCGCAGACCGTGCCGAGGATTGAACCATGACCGTGCCCGCCGACGCTTCGATGATCAATCCCGTGGCGCTGTTCATGACCGCCGACTGGGTCGTGAAGGTCGTGATGATCGGTCTGGGCGTCGCCTCGCTGTGGTCGTGGACCATCATCATCGACAAGGCGGTGCGGTTCGCCAGCCTGAACCGTCAGGCCGCGGCCTTCGAACATGAGGTGGCTTCGGGTCGTCCGCTGGAGGAGATCGCCAATCGCGCCGGTCCCGAGCCGGCGCACGCCCTGCCGCGCATGCTGGTGATCGCCATTACCGACTGGCGCGAGGCGCGCAAGGGCGGCACGCTGACCGAGAGCCAGGGCAATATGCTGATGGCCCGGATCGACCGGGCACTGGATGCGACCATCGCCCGCGAGGGCCAGCGCATCGAGGAAGGCCTGGGCGTGCTGTCGGTGGTGGCGACGTCGTCGCCCTTCATCGGCCTGTTCGGCACGGTCTGGGGCATCATGAACGCGTTCGACGCCATCGCCACCGCGGGGAACACCAATCTGACCACCGTGGCCCCGGCCATCGCCGAGGCCCTGTTCGCCACGGCCATCGGCCTGGCGGCGGCCATTCCGGCCTATATCGCCTACAATAAATTCTCGATCGACGCGGGCAAGTTCACCGGCCGTCTGGAGAGTTTCGCCGACGACCTGCAGGCGGCCGTGGCGCGCCGTCTGGGCAGCCCCGCCTCGCCAGCCGGCGGCACCGGCACCGACACCAGCCCGCACCGGGGCGTCTGACCCATGGCGATGGGTGGAGCCGGTGGCGGCGGACATGTGCGGGGACGCCGGCGCGCGCGCAAGCGGCCGCTGAGCGAGATCAACGTCACCCCGCTGGTCGATGTGATGCTGGTGCTGCTGATCATCTTCATGATCTCGGCCCCACTGCTGACGGTCGGTGTGCCGGTCGAACTGCCCAAGACCGAGGCCGGAGCCGTGGAGCAGAGCCGCGATCCGGTCAGTATCTCGATCGACCGCAACGGCAATATTTTCGTCGGCGAGAGCGAAACCCGCTGGGAACAGTTGATCCTGCGCGTGGCGGAGTTGGCCGGTGAAGACGGACGTGAGACGCCGGTGTTCATCCGCGCTGACGGGGCCGCCCCCTATCAGGCGGTGGCGCGGGTGATGGCGCGGCTCAGCGCTTCGGGCTTCACCAGGCTGAACCTGATCACCGACACCGCCCCCCAGGGCAGCGCCGCGACCGATCCCGGAGGGGGCTGATCCCTTGCGCCGGCCCAGTCCCGCGATTTTCGGTTCCATCGCCCTGCACGCGGGGGTGGTCGCGCTTGCCTTCGTGACGTTCGAACATCGCGACGAGCTGAAGCCGATGATCACCTGGGTGCCGGTGGAGCAACATGCTGAACGTGTACACAACATA
>JAUCCG010000050.1:0-9133 GCA_034676465.1 Brevundimonas sp.
ATCGACGATCAGAAGCTGGTTGCGGCCAAGGGTCTCGTTATAGGCACAGCCGCCGAGGGTCAGGGCGGCCAGGGCAGCGGGCAGGACAAAACGGGTCAGGGTCATGAGCGTGTCTCCGAATGGGGTTCACCGTAACGCTTTACGACCGCAGAGGCTCCCGATGCGCTTTGCAGGCCCAAACAAAAACGCCCCGGAGCGAACTCCGGGGCGGTTTCGATGGATAGGCGTAACCGACTACTCGAGGCGGAAGCGGGTCGTGAAGCGGACCCGGCCACCGGTCGCCACACCGTCCACCTGACGCGGGGTCAGACGGGCACTGCGGGTGCCGCGGATGGCGGCCTGGGCAAAGCCCATGCCCGTCGGCGAACTCGGAAACCACGTTACAGTCGCTGACGCTACCGTTGGCCTGAACCTGGCAGTCCAGGGTCACGGAGCCTTCCTCGACGTTGCGCTGAATGGCGCGGTCGGGGAAGTCGCCAGCCGGACGACGCGACCAGGCAGGATTGGTCACAACGGCCGGGCGCGGCGGCGCGGGCGGTGCCGGCGGAGGCGGCGGACCGGGGACAATCACGGGCGGGCCCGTATATTCGACGCGGTCTTCCTTCTTCGTCGGCTCGATCGGCAGCGTGACCGGCGGCGGCGGTGCCTGGGTATTGATCACCGGTTCCCGCACCTGAAGCTTCGGCGGGGGCGGTGTGTCAGGCGGCGGCGGCGGCGGCGGCGGCGGCGGCGGAGGCGCGGGTTCGATCAGTTCGACATCGACGGCGTCGTCGCTGTAGTTGAATTCCTTCAACACGAACTTTTCATTGTAGAGCCAGAGACCGGCCATCAGGTGAATGAGAACCGACATGGTGATGCCGATAATCGCGCCTGTGGACAGACCCTTTTTCTTCTTACGCGGTGGATCCAGAATTGGATCGCGATGGGCGTTGGTTTCAGCTGTCATACTCTCGACCGACCCCTAGGATGATTGGTCTTCGCCGACCAGAGCAACGCTGTAGAAGCCGTTGTCCTGGAGAGCGTTCATGACCTGCATGAAGTCACCGTACCGCGTCTGCTGGTCCGCGCGGATGAAGATCCGCTCATCGGCCGGGTTCCGGCGGCCAATCTGGGCCGTCAGGTCCGTACCGAGGCTGCCGACATCCGTCCTGAAATCGCCGATGAAGACATCGCCATCATTCTGGATCGAAATAAACACCGGCTTCGGCGGATTTTGGGCAGGCGGCGCGACGGCTTGCGGAAGGGTCACCGGCACCGACACGGTAGCGAGCGGGGCCGCCACCATGAAGATGATCAGGAGAACGAGCATGATATCAACGAAAGGGGTGACGTTGATGTCGGAGTTCGCCTCGACGTGATACTTCCCGCCGCCGGAACCTGAAAGCTTGGCGGCCATCCGTCTTACGCCCCCTTGTCGAGTTGACGCGAGATGCCGTTGATCAACTCAGCATTGAAGCCGTCCGACCGCGTGCCGTAGTTCGCAATCCGGGTGTTGAAGTAGTTGTAGAAGATAACGGCCGGGATAGCGGCGAACAGACCGATACCGGTGGCGAGCAGGGCCTCGGCGATACCGGGAGCCACGACCGCCAGGTTGGTGGTGTTGGACTCGGCGATGCCGATGAACGAGTTCATGATCCCGTACACGGTACCGAACAGACCCACGAACGGGGCCGTCGAACCGGTCGATGCCAGGAACTGCTGACCGCCGGACAGGCGACCGGCAAGACCGGCCTGGACTGCCGCGACGGCAGTCTGGGCGCGGAGCAGGGCCGAGTTCGACGGTGATCACCGGTGACGCTCAGGCCCGCCTGACGCGACAGCTCGACTTCTTCGGTGGCCGCGGCGGCCATATCGGCCAGCGGGTTACCGTCGAAATCGTCCGAAGTGGCGATGCGACGCATGTCGGCGATCGTGCGAGCTCCGCGGAAGGCTTCAAGGAAGCGGTCCGTGGTGCGGCCAAGCGCGCCGAACTCGAACATTTTGATCAGCAGCAGGGTCCAGGAGAAGATCGAGGCCAGGATCAGGCCGATCATCACGACCTTAACGACCATGCCCGCGTCCATGAACATGGAGATCGGGGTGATGCCACCACCGCCATGCCCGACCGTCTCCGCGACCGTTACCGGCGCATCAGCGGCCGGAGCAGTGTCAGCGGCCGGGGCCGGCGTTGCGGCCGTTGCGTCGGCCGCCGGAGCGGTTGCGGCTGCGGGGGTTGCTGGGACCGCATCCTGCGCGAGGACCGGCGAACTCGCCATGAGCACGGCGGTGCCGGCCAGAGCGAGAAGCGTATTCTTCATTTTGCTATCGAGCATAGTTCGCCAGTTCCTGCTTTGGTCTGAACTCGTGAAAGCCTACAGGATCGTCGCCACGAGCGCGGTCGACCCCAATGGAAAAATGTCGCCCGCAGGCTTGGTCCGAAAACCATCGACTGCGAAACGCCTGCTAACGTATCCAGTTGCCTCGCGACTTCTGGAAGCGATGTCAAGCGCCCTTGATTAGCATACTCTCGGATGAGAGGCCGCTGAAAATAAGGAGCGGTAAGGCTCCTTTGAAGAACCCTTACCGGAGCGTCAAGTGCGGAAGGGCTCTTTTCCCCTTACGGGGGAGTTGGTTGGCAGTTGAGCGCACAATTAAAGGGAAAACCGGAGTTTGCAACGACCCTGGAACGCCTTGGCCACTTCTACGCGCAATATTTTACCGCTCACCCTGCTGCCGCCAGACTACCACCTTCCGAAGCGGAATCGATTTCGGCCTGGTTGTCCGACGGATCACGGCCCGTAGCCTCCAGGGCCGTCTCCAGGGCCGCAAACAGGCTCGCCGCGGCAATCGGCTTTGTCAGGTGGCCGTTGGCGCCGGCACCTACGGCCGCCTCGGCGTGTTCCGGCATGGCATTGGCGCTCAGGGTATAGATCGGGGTCGCAACCGAGCCATCCGCCAGTTCACGCGCACGGATCAGCCGGATGGCGGTCAGCCCGTCCATCACAGGCATTTGCATGTCCATCAGGATCATGTCGAACGCCTCCTTCTCGTAGAGGGCCACCGCCTCGGCCCCGTTTTCGACACTGGTCAGTTCGACGCCGGTGCCCTCAAAGAGAAGCTCCACAACCTTGCGGTTGATCGGATGGTCCTCGGCCAGCAGCACCCGCGGCGCTCCAGCCTCCTGTGGACGGGCTTGAGCCGGCCGATTGACCTTGACCACGACACCCTCGGGGGCCCGGGCCAGATTCAATGTGAGGGTGAAGGTCGAGCCGACATCGGGCACCGATTCCGCGTCCAGCTCCCCCTCCATCGCCTCGGCAAGGGCACGGGAAATCGCCAGGCCCAGACCCGTTCCGCCGAATCGGCGGGTGATCGATCCATCCGCCTGTTCGAAACGCTGAAACAGTCGGGCCTTAACCTCGGCGTCAAAGCCGATTCCGGTGTCGGCGACAGAGATGATCACAGCACCGTCATCGGCCTGGATCGCCTTCAGGGTGATACTGCCCTCACTGGTGAATTTCACGGCGTTGGACAGAAGGTTGCTGACGACCTGCCGGATTCGCACCACATCGCCGATGAAGGCACCGGCCAGGGTCGGCGCGACCAGCAGATTGAACTCCAGGGCCTTCTGCCGCGTGCCCGTTTCGAACAGGGCCACAACACTCTCCAGACAAGCTTCCAGATCAAAGGCTTCAGCCTTCAGTTCCAGATGGCCGGACTCTATTCGTGCCAGATCCAGAACGTCGGTCAGCAGTGTCTCCAGGGTCTCGCCCGAAGTCGCGATCAGATCGACCATCTTCGCCTGCTCCGGCGTCAGCTCTGTCCGGGCCAGTGCCGCGTTGATGCCGATAACGCCGTTCAGCGGCGTACGGATCTCATGGCTCATATTGGCCAGGAATTCGCTCTTTGACCGGTTGGCCTCATCCGCCAGCCGGGTAGCAGCCTTCAGCCGCCGCGCCTGCTTGAGCTGCCAGAACAGAACACCCCCCAGCAACGCCAGCAGAATGACAGCCAGAGCGATGAAATAGCGACCGAACAGAAGCATGCGCGCGTCGGCCTCGGCCAGGGCGGTCGCCGAGGCCAGGGCATTCCGGCGTTCAGCCAGCTGCACTTCAAGACTGCCGGCAACCTGATGAATGCCGCTACTGAAGGTCTGCAACTGCAGAAGGTTTTCCATCCGATTGTACTGTCGCAGCTTGGTGAAGGCCTCGGTAGCCCGTCCCTCAGCGAACAGGACCTCAGCCTCCGCCTTCAGCAGGGCCGCGCTGCGGGCCGCGTTCTCGCCGGCCTCGGCATCCAGTCGCCGAACAACTTCGAAGTCGCGCCGTGCACCACGCGGATCACCGGTCTGGGCCCGGGCGATCGCTCGCAACCGCAGAAGGCTTGTCGTCATGGCCGTCGGGTTCGCCAGTTCGGCATTCACCGGCGCGATACACTGCAGAACCGCACGGGGCTGTGCCCGGTCACTGGCCATGCGGGCGCACAGATTGACGTCCCAGAGCTGCAAGCTATGCATCCCCGTGCGCTCGGTCAGGCGATGATGGGCCGCCGCCAACCGGTCGGCGATCTCATAGTCACCGCTCAAGGACGACATCTTGGCAAGGTTATAGAGGCTGTCGAAATCCGGCCGCGGATAGAGGGGGTTGGTGAACTCCACCTCGAACCGGTTGAAGGCGGCAGCGCTGCCCTCATAGTCATGGATCTGCATCAGGGCCATGCCGACCACTTCCCAGATACCCGCCCGGGCCGTGTCGACCTGGGGCCCCTCCATCGGAATGGCCAACTCCGCATCAGTCAGAATGCGGAGAGCCTTGCCGGTCTGACTGTCGTCAATCAGGACCAGCGCCTGCACGCGGGCGGCATGAGCGCGCGTGAACCAGTCCAGCTCGGTCGAGTGAATCCGGACAAGCTCCGGCATGACGGTCAAGTCGCCCTGGGTGAACCGGGACGCCAGAGCGTTCAACCGCGCGACCACCGTATAGCGGGCGTCATTTTGCCGGCTGGCTGCCGCGGCCAGTCGCGTATTCCACAGCTTAGCCTTTTCGTAGTCTGCCTGGGTCTGGAACATCCAGGCGACATGGTAGAGCCGGTTCAGTCCTTCGCGGTCGGTTCTCAGCAGCGCTTCGTTGCCGAAGCGCTCCAGGGCGGCAAAATCGGTCTGTGAGGCCCGTGCTTCCACGATTTCAGCGAGGGCCAGCGTCTGGCTGGCAGCCGCGGCACGCCCGTCCGCGGCGGCATCTGCGCCGGTGGGAAACAAAATCAGCCCCAGGCAGAGGACGCTAAGTCGGAAAAGGAGGGTCAAGCTGGAAACTCGCAAGCGAATGACACGATGGTCAGCACGCTGCACGATCAATGATTAAGATATCGCCGTATCCCCGCCGGCTCCCCCTGACATCCGTGAGCCTTCGTCGCACCGACGGGACCCTATCGAGGGGGAATGTTCAGGATCGGGGGAATGGTGCCTGGGGGCGGATTCGAACCACCGACACGCGGATTTTCAATCCGCTGCTCTACCAACTGAGCTACCCAGGCGCGCGCACCGGCTCGCGAGAGCGGCGTCTATAGGCGAGGCCGAACGGGGTGTCCATAGGACTTTGAGACGAACCGGGCCCAGGGCCCGAAGTCCTTCCCCTCACCCCGGTCACTCGGGTTCGACCTCATCCTCCGCGGACCCGTCGGGACCGGCCGGAATGGCGTAACCGCCGGTGAACCAGCGCTGCAGATCCAGGTCGGCGCAACGTTTGGAACAGAACGGCTTGTATTCAGCTACCGCCGGGCGTTGGCGGCAAATCGGGCAGTTGGCCATGGTCAGTCCTCTTCGATACGTGCGGCCCCGGTAGCCGCGCCGGCTGCGACCCGCAGGGCGGCACGCGGCCCGAGCCGGGCCACCAGTGGCGCGGCGACGGCCGCTTCGTCCGCGGCACAGACCGCAGTGAACCGCGGCGTCGCCGTATCCTCCAGCAGGCGATGACGCAGTGATCGCACCATGTCCAGCGCTCGATCCTCGACCGTCCGGCCCAGCACGGCCTCGATCGGCCGCAGCCGCCACGGCAACGACAGCGACAATACGCCGAACCGGTTGACCGGGCCGATCACGACCGCGGGATCACCCCCGAAGACCGTTTTCGCCGTGCGCTGGATCATGTCCCCGTCCTGGCCCGTGCCGACCAGGTCCACAACGACCAGCCCGCCCCAGCGCTTCAGCCGGATCAGCCGTGCTGCGTGAACCAGGCCCTCGCGATTGGCCCGTTCGCGGCCCTTGCGCGCGTCGCGCCCGGCGACCGGCGCGAAATCGACATCGACGGCGACAAGGGCCCGGGTGCGCTGCACCGCCAGATCCAGTCCGAGCGCCGGGAAACACGACCGTCTCGCCAAGCGCCGCCTCGACCGCCTCGCGTCCGGCCGCAATCGCCGCCAGCCCGGTCTCGACGGTCACGTCAGGTGCAAGGCTCGCCAATTGCGCGGCCACGTCGGGGGCCCCCGCCAGCAGACGAGGTATCCCCTCCCCCGGCCCGGTCTGGCGCAGGACCGGCCCTTTTCCGTCGCGCGGCTCGGCCGTGACCTCGACCTCGATCCGGTCTCCATTGCGAACCGTGGACTCGCGACCCAAGGGCAGAAATCCGGCCGGATCGCCTGTCCCCAGGTCGACAAAGGCCCCGCGCAGCCCCGTCGCCACCTCGGTGACACGCCCGACACAAAGCGCGCCCAGCCGGTGCTGAGGCACGTCGCTGTCACGCTGGATCAGAAGGTGTTCAGGATAACCGTCACGGAAGACCATGCCCCGGGTTTCGCCGGGCATGATGTCGAGGAAGACCTCGACGGCCGCGCTCACGACCGCCGCCAGCCCATGCCGGACAGCAGATTGACCGTCTCGGGCAGGGGCAGGCCCATCACCGCCGGATGGCTGCCGACGATGCGCACGATGAAGGCTCCGGCCGGTCCCTGGATGCCGTAGCCCCCGGCCTTGCCGCGCCAGTCACCCGTCGCGACATAGGCGTCGATCTCGGCCTCGGACAGACATTTGACGCTGACGCGGGTGTCGATCACCCGGCTGATGATCCGATCACCCGCGGCCACGGCCACACCGGTAAAGACCCGGTGGTTGCGGCCCGACAGCTGGCGCAGGAAACGGGCGGCCTCGGCCTCGTCGGCGGGCTTTTCCAGCAGGCGACGACCCAGCGCCACCACCGTATCGGCGGCCAGAACGACGGCACCTGGCGACCGGGCGGCTACAACGCTCGCCTTGGTCCGCGCCAGCCGCACGGCCAGACGCGACGGCGTCTCGTCTTTCAGCGGGGTTTCATCGATGTCAGCAGGCTCAATGCGATCGGGCACGATTCCGACCTGCGCCAGAAGTTCAATCCGACGCGGACTGGCCGAAGCCAGAACCAGATCGGGGCGCACCCCGGAGGCGGGCATGTCGCCCCGCCCCTATTTGAAGCGATAGGTGATGCGGCCCTTGGTCAGGTCATAGGGCGTCATCTCGACCAGCACCTTGTCACCGGCCAGCACGCGGATGCGGTTCTTGCGCATCTTGCCGGCGGTGTGGGCGATGATCTCGTGGTCGTTCTCGAGCGTCACACGAAAGGTAGCGTTCGGCAGCAGTTCGCTGACGACACCGGGAAACTCGAGCAGTTCTTCCTTAGCCATGCGGCCTCTCGCGCCCTGAAAATACGGTTCGCGACCCACACCGGGCGGAGTGTGAGCCAAAAAGAGGGCGCCTCATGCACCAAAATGTCGGGTTAGTCGAGTTCAGCCGCGCCGGTATAGCGCCGTCACCAGGGTGAACAGCCGCCGCGACGTCTCGTGGTCGATGGTGATCTTGCCGTCCAGCCGCGTCTTCAGCAGCTCCGCACCCTCGTTGTGCAGGCCACGACGGCCCATGTCGACCAATTCGATCTGGCTGGGCGACGATCCCCTCAGGGCCTCAAAATAGCTGTCGCAGATCAACAGATAGTCCTTCAGCACCTTCTTCATCGGCGTCAGCGACAGAACATGGGCCCGCGCAAAGTCCGGGCCGGTGATGTCGAACACCAGTCGACTGTCCTGCAGCGACAGGGTCAGGGCATAGGGTCCACCCTGCCCGCCGGCCGGCTCGAAACTGTTTTTCTCGACCAGATCGAAAATGGCCACCCGCCGCTCATGCTCGATCTCGGCATTGGCCGCGGGCAGGGTCGCCACATCCAGCTCGACCGACACCAGTCTGTGCAGGTCACTCACGCCCCACAACTCCGGCTTCCACGTCATCATCGTCGTCCCCGTGCACGGGTGACACCCGGGCCGGCCAGCGTTCGGACAGATCAGCCACCACCGCGTCCAGGCATTCCACGTCGATGCGCAGGTCGCCTCCGCCGGCGAACATCAGGATAGCCGCCCGCCGGGCACCTCGCCCGGTTCAAAATCGATGGCCAGAAGTTCAAGCGCCGTTTCGGGACCGCGCGGCAGACGCCGGCTCTTGACCGCCAGCACATCGCCGAACTGCATCGCCGCCATTACCCGCGTGCCGCCACACTCCCAGCAGAACCGGCTCAAGGTGATGGTCACCGTGCGCGCGCCCGGCTCCCAGGTCACATCGGCCGGGCGCAGGATCGCATCCTGGAGGGCCGCCGACATGATCTGCAGATCGATCGCATCCTCGGCCAGCAGTCTTAGCGGCGGCGGGGGCGTCGCAGGGACCGGGGAACAGCGTCAATGTTCATGGCCGTCTCCTCCGAGCCGGCGGGATCGGCCCGCAGGCGCTCAACTTCTCTTCCAGCCGTTCGAAGCCGCGGTCCAGGTGATAGACCCGCCCGACCGTCGTCTCGCCTTGCGCGGCCAACCCGGCAATGACCAGGCAGACCGACGCCCGCAGGTCGGTGGCCATCACGGGAGCCCCGTGCAGCACCTCGACGCCGGTCACCCGGGCTTCCCCGGCATGGACCGAAATCTCGGCCCCAAGTCGCATCAGCTCGGGCGCGCACGAACCGGGTCCAAAATGTTCTCGTGGATGACGCTCTCACCTTCGGCGAGGGTCATCAATGCCATGAACTGGGCCTGCAGATCGGTGGCGAAACCCGGATACACAATCGCGGTGACATTGACAGCCTTCAACCGCACGGCCGGATCACGCCGGACAATCACGCGTCCCCGCCCCGGGATGACCTCCACCCCGGCC
>JAUCCG010000051.1:0-45796 GCA_034676465.1 Brevundimonas sp.
GATCCGCAAGCCAGGAAACCTGGCCGCCGACGTCGTTCGTCCGCTGTCCGGGACCAGGCAGAGGCGCGGGGTCCGTCCTGCCTTCCTGCGAAGGCATCCGTCCGTTGAAGCGACCCGATCGATGCGTCACCAGACCGTCCGGTCTGGTGGATTCGGTCGCTTTCAACACCGCTGCGCGCGCATTCGCGGGGGTTTGACGGAGATACGCTGATGAAGCGGTCCATCCTGCTGTCCACGGTCGCCTTCGCGACCCTTCTTGCCCTGCCCGCCATCGCCCGGAGCGCCGACGACGACCGGGCCGACTCCCTGCCCGAGGTGATCGTCACCGCCACCCGGCTGCCGGCCATCGTCGCCGACACACCGGGGGCGCGGGTCATCGACGCCGCCACCATCGAACAGCGTGGCGCGATCTTCGCGGCTGACATCCTGACCGATATTCCGGGCCTGTCGGTGACCCGGTCCGGTGCCTATGCCGGCGTCGCCCAGGTGCGTATGCGCGGAGCCACGCCGGGCAAGACCCTGGTCCTGGTCGACGGAGTGCCGGTCAATGACCCGTCCGAGATCAACGGTGCCTTTGATTTCTCGGGCTTTGACCTGGGTGATATCGAGCGCATCGAGGTGTTGAGCGGGCCGCAGCTCGTCCCACTGTGGGGGTCGGCCGCCATCGGCGGCGTGATCGCCTTTACGACCCGCGAAGTCGACGGGCTGCGGGCCGAGGCCGAGGCCGGGTCGTTCAATACCGTGCGCGGCCGGCTGGCCGTAGGCCGGGCGAATGAGGCCTGGGCGCTGGGGGCCTGGGTATCGCGCTTCGATACGGACGGTATTTCGGCCGCCGACGCGGCTGACGGCAACCCGGAGCGCGACGGTTTCGACAGCACCACCACCGGCGTGCGGGGGCGTTATGGATTCGCGCCCGGTGCCCGGGTCGAGGGCACGGCGCGCTGGACTCGCAGCGCCGGCGGCCTGGATGGCAATCCGCCACCGACCTACGCCCTGGCCGACACGGCCGACACGACCGCCAGCGAGCAATGGTCCGCAAGCGGACGACTGCTGTTCGCGGCCGCGGGCCTGGACCATCAGATCAGTGTCTCGGCCATCGACCTGACCCGCACCAACGAAGGCAGTTTTGCCTCGACCTTCACCGCCGAGCGTCAGGTCTATCGCTGGCAGGCGACCGGGGCGGCCGTGGCCGGTCGGGTCGACTATACGCTGGGAGCCGAACACGAGGACGACCGTGGAGCCCTGTCGACCGGGGCGAGCGCCCGAACCGGCGTCACCTCGGTGTTCGGCGTGTCGCGGCTGCAGGTTTCGCCCGGGCTGAGCCTGACCGGTGCCTTGCGACACGATGAGACCGACGATTTCGGCGGGGAGACGACCGGACGGCTGTCGTCGGCATGGGAGCTTCCACGCGGCTTCATCCTGTCGGGGGCCTGGGGCACCGGTTTCAAGGCTCCGTCGATCAGCCAGGCGGTGTGCGACTACTGCTTTTCCGGAACCCCCTTCCCGGTGCTGAGGCCGGAGACGGCCGACAGCGTCGAGATGGCGCTGGGCTGGGCCTCGGCCGATGGCCGGGGACCAGGGGCGGGCCACCGCCTATCGGCTGAATGTCGAGGACCAGATCACCTATGTGTTCGATCCGGTCACTTTCGACAGCGTCTACGTCAATATCGCCCGGACCCGGAGTGACGGGGTCGAGCTGGAGGGGCGGGCCGTGCTGGGGGCGGGGCTGGACCTGAGTCTGGCCTATGCCTGGACCGATGCGACGGATCGCACGACCGGCGCGCGGTTGTTGCGGGTGCCCGAACACGCCGGGGTCGGTGACCCTGGGCTGGAGCGGCGCGCGTCTGTCCGGTGCGCTGACGGTACGGGCGGAAGGCGATCAGCCGGATGCCGGGGGTGTGCGCGAGGCCTTCGTCACCGGGAACCTGTCCGGATCCTGGGCCGTGACGCCGGCGGTCAGCCTGACGGCGCGTATCGACAATCTGACGGACACGCATTTCCAGCAGGTGTTCGGCTACGGCGAGCCGGGACGGTCCGGCTATGTCGGGATCAGGCTGCGTTACTGATTGCGCGACGGGCGGCGGTCCCGGGGCTTTGCGCCAGGGCCGCCGGCTGTTCGAACGCCAGCGCCTCCCAGTCCAGGTCGGGCCGGGGGGCGTGGGCCGCGGCCAGGATGGCGCGCATCTCGGCGGCCGAGGCCACGCTGGCGACGACGGCGGCCACCTCGGGCAGACCCAGGGTGTAGGCCAGGGTCGCCTGCATCGGGTCGATCCGGGCCTCGGCCAGCCGGCGCCGGGTGCGTGACAGGATCGGCGCGTAGGCGGCCAGATGATCGGGCAGGTTTTCACCGCTCATGAACAGCAGACCGCGGGCGAAGACCGACGACAGATGGACGGCCACGTCCAGCTCGGCCAGTTCGGACAGAATGCCGGTGCGATGGGCACGCTGGTCCAGCAGGATTTGCCGGGCATCTGCACCACATCCGGCTGGTAGCGGCGGGCCAGCAGGGCCGGTCCGTCCTCAACGGTGGCGCAGAAGCCGATGCGCCGGAACAGGCCGCGATCCTTGAGGGCATTGAGGCGATCCCACAGGGCGCGACCGTCGGCCCCGGCCAGGTCAGTCGCTTCGGCGACCGGCAGGGTGTCGCCGCGCGGCAGCCCGAGCCGTTCCAGCGAACGACGGGCCCGGGCCTCGACCCGGTCGAGACCTTCGCCCAGCGGTACGGTGCGGACCGTGACCTGGAAGGGGGACGGAAATGGCCAGGCCTGGCCCAGTTGACGCTCGCCATCACCGTCCGGACGGGTGGCGATCAGACCGACACCCGCGTCAGCCGCCGTCTGCAACAGGAAGCGCAACGCCTCCTCGCGCGCGCCAGTCGGTGCCGGCAGGGCGCGCTCGGGCTGATGCACCACCGACAGGGCGAGTTTGGCGACCGGGGGCTGGGGGGAGGACGGCGTCACCCGGTGACCCTGAACGGCAAAGTTTAAGGTCGCCTCACCGAGACTTTTACAGAGTCTTACCCGCAGAGCACCGGTCGGTGATCAGTCGGCGTCCGGCTGGCGATCCGGATGGGCTGCAATGAAGGCGGGGTGGGCCTCAGCGGCGGACTCGATGGCCAGCAGGTGGGGAAAGGCCTCCAGCGCCACATGGAAGCGCCGTGCCGAATAAATCTGCGGAATTAGATAGCAGTCGGCGAGGCTGGGGGTCGAACCATAGGTCCAGCCGCCACCATGGTCGGCGACCAGCGCTTCCAGGGCCGCGAGTCCGGCGGTGATCCAGCGAGCGGCCCAGGCGTCGGTCTGGGCGGGGGCCGCATCGAACAATTCGCGCAGGGCCTTCAGCACCCGCAGATTGTTCAGCGGGTGGATGTCGCAGCCGACCAGGGCGGCCATGGCCCGGACCCGGGCGCGACCCGTGGCGTCGGCCGGCAGCAGGGGCGGCTCGGGCCGGGTTTCTTCCAGCCATTCGAGGATGGCCGGGCTCTGGGTCAGCACCAGGCCGTCGACCTCGAGCGCGGGCACCAGCCCCTGGGGGTTGAGCGCCAGATAGGCGGCGGACTTCTGGTCACCCTGACGCAGGTCAACACCGGCCTGGTCATAGGTGAGGCCCTTGAGATTGAGAGCAATCCGGGTGCGATAGGCGGTGCCCGAGCGCCAGTAGCCGTGCAGGATCATCGGGGGCGCACCGTAAATTCCAGCGGGCTGAGCCCGTCGATGGTCGCCAATACCTGATCATCGGCCAGCAGCGGGCCGACGCCCTCGGGGGTGCCGGTGAAGATCAGGTCGCCAGCCTGCAGAGCCCACAGTTCGCCGGCCTTGGCCAGAATCTCGGACGGGTTCCAGATCATGTCGTCGAGGTGGCCGGTCTGGCGAACCACGCCGTTGACCTCAGCCGGATCGTTGCGCCCGGATCAGGCAAGGCTCCGAGCGTCAATCCGCCGCAGGGGGCGGACTGATCGAAACCCTTGGCCGCGTCCCACGGCCGGCCGGCCGCCTTGGCCGCCGCCTGAAGGTCGCGTCGGGTCAGGTCGCAGCCCACGGCCCAACCGACGATGGCCCCGCCTTCGCCCACGGCACAGACCAGTTCGATCTCATGATGCAGGTCGGCGGTGGCCAGCGGATAGGTCGGATCGGCCCCGTCGGTGACGAGGGCGTCGGCCGGCTTGGAGAAGAAGAAGGGGGGCGGGACGCGACGGATCGCCACCCATTTCCCGCGCGTGGGCCGCAGATGCTGGCCGACGCAGAGGATACGACGCACTGGAAAACGGTCCTGGGTGCCGAAAACCGGCAGGGACGGGGTCGGGGCGGGCGGGAACAGCCATGAGGTCATCTGCGTTTTCTAGGTCGGACTGCCGCGCTTCGCCATAGCGGAGACCCTTGAGACCCGGCAGCAGGGCTCCGGGAAGGCAGGAACTGTCGATGGCGATTGGCGTTTCACGCTAGGCGACCCTATTTGTTTGGGTATCACATTCATTTCCTATCCCCGGAGCGCATCATGGCCACGACCAAGGCACGAGAAGACATCAAAGCTGACATCAAGACCCTGAAGGCCGATCTGACGGTCGGTGCCCGTGAGGAGGTCAAGCGCCTGCGCGAAAAGGCCGAGGCCGCCGAAGCCCGTCTTCGCGAAAAGGCCGGCGAGGCTGAAGCCATGCTGCGCGAGAAGGGCGAGGAAGTGCGCGATCGTGCCCGCGTCTACTACGATCAGGCCCGCAATCGCGGTCGCGAATATTATGACGACGCCTCCGAGCGGATCGACGAAGCCCAGCGCTACATCACCGAACGCGTTCAGGAGCGGCCGGTCCAGTCGACGGCCATCGCCCTTGGCATTGGCGTGGTTCTGGGCCTGCTTCTGGCCGGTCGCCGCCGCTGATGGTCGGGCGCAGTCTCGTTCGCAAGGCCGTCGCCACGGCGGTGGCGGCGGGCGCGGCCTTTGTGGCCGTGATCGCCCTGGGGGCGACCCTCTATCATGCGCTGACCCTGTTGGTGCTGCCGGTGGCGGCTGCGGCCATCACCGCCCTGCTGTTCGCCCTGGTGGCAATCGTGGTGGCCGTGATCTTCCTTGGCCGGGCTGAGTTCGAGGAGGAAGAGGAGCCGGAAGGTCTGGCAGCCCGCGCCTTCGCCCTGTTCCGGGACCGGCCGTTGATGGGCGCTGCGGCGGCCCTGGCCGGGGGCTTCATCTTTCTGCGCAATCCGGCCCTGGCCACGATGGTGGCCGCGGCCTTTACCGAAAAGGGCGGCGGTCGACGGCGTTAGGTGGGGGAACGCAGGTTCGTCGGGGGCGTTGATGATGCAGGCGTGGCCTTGATGGACGCGTCGCCATCAATCGCCTCCGGAGAAACCCGATGCTTCGCTATGCCATCATCTTCCTTATCCTGGCCCTCGTCGCCGGTGCCCTGAATATGGGCGGTGTCGCCGCCGTCTCGATCAATATCGCCTATGTGCTGTTCGTCGTGTTTCTGATCCTGCTGGTCGTGCATTTCGTCACCGGCAAGGGACGCGGGGGGGAGAGTGGGAGGGTGGTGGGGGGGGGCAAGGAGTGAGATTTGTGGGTGAGGGGGCTGGGCCTTGTGGGGAGGGAAGATGGTGGGGGGGGTGTAGGGCGGAGAAGGATGGTGGGCTCCCCTTGGCCCGGAGGCGGCGGGCGGCCTTGCCCTTGGGCTGCCGGATGCGAGCACGAGAGTGGGGTAGGGTGGGGCCAGAACTTCCTCGACATAGACGGAAAGTGGGCGCCGGAAGGGGGAGGCGGAGAGAGCGGCTGTAGGTCTGACGTCAGGGCCGCAGGGGGGTGGGTTCAGGAGAGGGCCCCTGGGGGGGGGGGACCAGGCCGAGAAAAAAGGAGGGGGGCTGTGCAGGGGCGCGAGGGGTGCTCTGGGGGGGGGCTGAAACCCCGGAGAGGAAGAGGGGGGGGGCTGATCCCCCGCAACGCAGCCCCCGGGCCCCCCGCTCCGCAGCCACCGGCCACCTGCGGGCGCCGCCGCCGGCCGGCGCCGCCCACGACAGACACGACGGACTGATCCGAAGAGCTGCCGCGATTTCCCGGTGCGTCTCGCCGGCCGCCTTGCGCGCCAAGGCACGCGATGAAGATCAACGAATAGGGAGCTGTCATAATGCTGGCCTCCATCCAGAGAATGATGAATCAGATCGCTACGATTTGGGAATCCAATTCCCGTTAAAAAAGGTCATGCTCTAAAGAGGCCGCGATCGTCAGGATCGCGGCCTTTTTGCTGTTCGAACCCATGGGGGGTGGGATCAGGTTACGGCCTGTTCCATGGCCCCGGCGACACCCGGATCGGGGGCGGTTGCCGCCGCCCGCGTGTCCTGCCGCCGCGGCAACTGCCAGACCTGCTGCGCTTCGAACCGGTCACCGGTCCAGCCCATGGCGGTGACGGTGATTGTCTGGCTGTCCCAAAGTCGATCTGGTTAAAGTCCCGGTCGGTGAGCCGCGTTCACGCAGTGACAGGGTCCCGCAACCGACGGCATAGGAATAGCGGTCAGACATTTCGATCGGCAGCGCGAAGGGAACATGGACGTGGCCGGTCATGATCAGATCGACCCGGCCTCGGCGAAGATGTGAGCAGCGGCTTCGCCGCGACGGACCTCGCCGGTCATCGGCGCGCCGAGCATTTCGATCAAGGGATGGTGGCAGGCCAGCACCCGCAGCGCCCCGATCGGTGCCTGGCGCAGGGCCTCGGCGGCACGCCGGGTCTGGTCCAGGTCGATAACGCCCTTGGACCAGTTAAGTCGCGCCTGCCAGCCCCGGGCCGTGGTCACGCCCCGGACCATCAGGGCCGCGCCGAGGAACTGATGGTCGTGGGCCGGATGGCCGATCGTCGTTTCGAAGGCCCGCCACGGCCAGAACAGCCGTGCCATTGCGTTCCAGTAGGGCACGTCGTGATTGCCGACGACGACGAAAGTCGGCTCTGGCATCGCCCGGATCCACACTCCCGCCGCCTCGAACTCATCCGGGTGGCCATGTTGGGTTACGTCGCCGGTGATCAGGGTCAGATCGGCCGGGGTCGTATGGGCGTAGTCAAGGGCCGCGGCCGTGGCCTGCCGGTGCTCGCACCCGAAGTGAATGTCGGAGAATTGGAGGATTCGCCCCACTAGGCCGGGGCTCCCGTGGCTGCGTCCGGGTTCGGTGCCAGGGCGCGGAAGGCCCGGGGGATATAACGTATTGTCGCCTCATGCCGCAGCAGGGTCGGTTCACCGTCAATCACGGCAGGGATCCGCGAACGGGCGCGGACGCTGGCACTCAAGGTCGCCGTTGTGCGGACCGATGGGTCCTGTCGCCAGCCGCTGAACAGGGCGTGGGCAGCCAGACGGATGGCCTGACCTGCGTCGGCCGGGTTCATCGCGGCCGCCTCAAGTCCGGCTGCCTCACCGATGGCACGTGAAATGGTCGGGCTGATCAGGACCAGAGCCTCGGTCTGGCGTCCGGCCACGCCGTCCAGCGAGTAGTGCAGCCGTCCACTGAAGGCACGCCGCAGCGCGCGTCGGGCGTAAAGCCAGGCCAGCTTCAACTGGCCGGTACGGAGCGCCTCCCGGGCCGGGGCCCACAGGGCCGCGGAGCCGAGGATGGCAGCACAATAGAAGGTATGTTCGCTGTCGGTATCGCGGATCTCGCCGCCTGCAATGGTTCGGACCGATCCCTGTTCGAGGGCCATTCGCAGGGCGACCTTCCAGTCAGCGGTCTCGTAGAGCGCGCGGGGCAGCATGTTCATTGTCCCGCCAGGCAGGGGCGCGATCAGCGGGCCGTCAGGCCCGGCACGTGAAGCAATGGTGCCGGCCGTTCCGTCGCCGGCCAGCACGATCAGGGCATCAGGAGCCGCGGACAGGGCCGCATCGACCTGGGTGTCGAAATCATCCGGAGTCAGCTCAACGACCGAAGAGTCGCAGTCATAATCGGCGAGGATGGTGGTTGCCTCCGCGATGGCCTGGGCATCGACGCTGCCAGACATCGGGTTTACGAGCATGATCAACCGCTTCAACGCGACATGGGCCGTCAGCACCGGCAAATCGGAAACCGGTGTTGATTCGGCGCGAAAAACGGCGGCCGCGCCGGCCGTCGGGTCAATCAAGGTCTGGATCATTCGGTCCGAACGTCCCGACTGGAACGATGTTCCGGCCGGGCACGCTCGGTGGCGATGTTTACTTCTTCATCTCATTGGCCGTGGTCTCGGCCCCGGCCTGGAGTGCGTCCCCGGCCTTGCTCGCGGCCGCGCTGGCCTCGGCCGCCGCGTCGTCCGCAACGGCAGGAGCCTTGCCGACCAGACCCTTGGCGGCGTCCCACCCTGTGCTGATCCAGCCGTCGACCACAGCGCCGCCGGCCTCAAGCGATCGCTCCTTGACGCCGAGAACGGCAGTCAAGGCACCGAACAGAGCCAGAAGCGTAACCAGCAGCCCGACGATCGGCACGCCCGAACGTTTGCGCGAACGCGCCCAGACGGGACTGCCTTCGCCGCCGTCCGCCATTCTTACGGGTTGAAAAAATTGCATATAAACCCCCTAATCGTCCCGTGGTTCCGGACCGCACCCCCTGCGCGGCCACACAAATTCACTGGATCCAAAGCCTAATACAGCCTTGCAATGGATCATAGCGCGGGAACCTGTGCGACAATCCAGCGTTCTCCCCCACGGGGCGAACCCTTGAGGGATGAAGGATATCAATATGTACAAGGCAGTTATCGCAATTGCAGCCGCCGGGCTCATGGCTACGGCCTGTGCCAGCGATCCCTACGCAAGTAATCAGACTGTGCGCCAGGGTGCCATCGGGGCCGGCATCGGTGCCGTCGCCGGGGCTATCATCGGCAACAATGTCGGCGACGGAAACGCCGGACGTGGCGCGGCGATCGGTGCCGTAGTGGGCGGTGCAGCCGGTGCCATTCGTGGGTCGCAGCAGGACCGTAACAACCAGCAGCGTTATCAGGACGCTCAAGGCCGGTACTACTACTGCTACGATAACCGCCAGACCGAATGCTACTGGGAAAACGGGCAGCGCCGCTACTAGGTGAGGCTATGCCGGGCGGGGTGACCTGATCCGGAAACAGGGGCGGTTCGTCATTCGGCGGGCCGCCCTTATTGCGTGCGGGGCCTGCCGGGGAGGCGGGAGCCCCTGGAGGGTTGAGATGAAACGGACAGCATTGATCGCGGTGACGGCGGGGCTGACGCTGGCGGGGTGCGGGCTGGGCGGCGGCATGTTCGGGAGCCGGACGCGCTGGTGGCGGCCCCCGAGACCTGCGTGCCGCAACGGTTCGAGATCTATTTCGCCGACAGCGAGGCGCGGCTGACCGAGGCGGCGCGTCAGACCATCGGGGCGACGGCGGCCCAGCTGCGCGACTGTGACATCCAGCGGGTGCAGGTGATCGGCCTGGCCGACGCGCGGGGTGGCGGGGCGGCCAACCAGAGCCTGTCGGAGCGGCGGGCGCTGGCGGTGGCGGACGCGCTGAAGGCGGCCGGCTGGCCGGTGCCGGTGTTCGCCGTCGAGGGCGTGGGCGACGCGGGCGCGGTGACCGAGGCCGGAGCGCGCGAACCGATGCGCCGGCGCACCGAGGTGCTGGTCGAGGCCGCGCCGCGACGCTGAGGCCGGTGGCTCCGCGCGCCGGGTTTGGCTAGGGTCGCCGCTGTTTCGGCCGCCGGATGAATTTCGCCTTGCGCAGACTGACCTTTTTCCTGACCGGCCTGCTGCTGGCCCTGATCGCCGGGCCGGTCGCGGCGCAGGCGGTGAGCGGACCGCAGTCGACGCCGCGTATCGAGGCCGAACTGGTGGCGATGTCGCGCTGGGCGGTGCCCGGATCGACGGCGGTGGTGGCGA
Organism: Brevundimonas sp.; assembly: GCA_034676465.1. Lineage (GTDB taxonomy): Bacteria > Pseudomonadota > Alphaproteobacteria > Caulobacterales > Caulobacteraceae > Brevundimonas. Next base: position 9,814 of record JAUCCG010000051.1, read on the forward strand.
TCCGTCAGGACATCGAACCCGGCTGGCATACCTATTGGCGCAATCCGGGTGATTCCGGCGGGGCCACGACCCTGGACTGGCGTCTGCCGGCCGGGGGTGCAGGCCGGCGACATCGTCTGGCCGATCCCGGAACGGCAGCGCCTGCTGGGCCTGATGAACTACGGCTATTCCGGCGGGGTCTATCTGCCGGTGCCGGTCGAGATCCCGGCCACGGCCCGGCCGGGCACCACACTGCCGCTGACGGTCAAGGCGCTGTTTCTGGTGTGCAGCGACGAGATGTGCGTGCCGGATGAGCTGACCCTGGCGCTGGACCTGCCGGTGCGCGAGGGGGCGGCCCCGCTGAACCCCCGCCACGGCGCGGCGATCACGGCGGTGCTGGAGAGCGCACCGCGACCCGCCGGTATCGCGGCGCGGATCGCGCTGGAGGACGGCCGGCTGACGCTGGGTGCCGTGGGCGGGCCGCTGGCGGGGCAGGATCCAGGGCCGAGCTATTTCTTCCCGTTCGAGGGCGGGGTCATCGACCATCCGCAGCCCCAGACCGGGAGCTGGGGCCCGCAGGGGCTGACGCTGCGGCTGCAGCCGGGTGGCGAGACGCTGGCCACCGGTCTGTCGGGACCGGTCGGGGGGGTGCTGGTCACGGCGCACGGGGCCTATGAGATCGTGGCAGGCGCCGGGCGCGATGCCGCCGGGGGCGGCCGGGTCCGGCGCGCTGGCGGCGGTCGCGGACTCGGTGCCCCGCGGCGCGACGGCGGGCGGCACGAGCCTGATCGTCTTCGTCCAGGCGCTGCTGTTCGCGGTCCTCGGCGGGCTGATCCTGAACCTGATGCCGTGCGTCTTTCCCATCCTGGCGATGAAGGCGGCGGCGCTGACCACGGCGGCTCATGACGTGCCGCGCGCGCGTCGCGACGGCCTGGCCTTTCTGGCCGGGGTGCTGGCCACCTTCCTGCTGCTGGCCGGGGTTCTGCTCGCGCTGCGGGCGGCCGGCGAGGCGATGGGCTGGGGCTTCCAGCTGCGGTGCCGCCGGTGACGGCGGGGTTGGCCCTGCTGATGCTGGTCGTGGCGTTGACGATCTCTTCGGGCGTCTTCCACATCGGTGCGGGTCTTCGGGGCCGGGTCAGGGCCGCTGGCGCGCCTGCCCGGCGGGCTGGGGGCCTTCTTCACCGGGGCGCTGGCGGTGGTGGTGGCCGCGCCCTGCACCGCCCCCTTCATGGCCTTCGCCCTGGGGGCGGCGCTGGTGATGCCGTGGCCGATGGCGTTGCTGGTGTTTCTGGGACTGGGTCTCGGGCTGGCCCTGCCGTTCGTCGTGGTCAGCCTGACGCCGGGTCTGCTGGCGAGACTGCCGCGACCCGGACCGTGGATGGCGCGGCTCAAGGGCCTGCTGGCCTTTCCCATGTATGCGACCGCCCTGTGGCTGGCCTGGGTGTTCAGCCGTCAGACCGGGGCCGTGCCCTGGGGCTGTTGTTCGTGGCCGGTCTGCTGCTGGCGCTGGGCATGTGGCTGATCGGCGGCGGCCAGGCCGAGCGGACGGTGGGTCGCAAGGGCCGGCTGCATCTGACGGCGGGGGTCATGGCGCTGTTGCTGGCGGGCGGGACCCTGGTGATGGCGGCGCAGGCCCCGGTGTCGCAGGACGCCGGCCCGTCGTCGTCGCCCAGGGCGCCGGACCGGCCAGTGCGCCGTGGTCCGCGGCCGCGGTCGAGACGGCGCTGGCGCAGGGGCGGCCGGTGCTGGTCAATTTCACCGCAGACTGGTGCGTGACCTGCAAGATCAACGAGCGCACCTCATTGACCTCGGCGGGGGTGAAGGCCGCGATGGAGCGGACCGACGCCGTCTATCTGGTCGGCGACTGGACCCGGCGCGACGACGCCATCACCGCCGAACTGCAGCGCCACGGCCGGTCGGGCGTGCCGCTGTATCTGCTGTATTCGCCGGGGGTGGCCGAGCCGGAAGTGTTGCCGCAGCTGCTGACCGAGGGGGTGGTGGTCGAGGCGTTGAAGGATATTCGCTGAACCCTCTCCCGTTGGGCGAGGGAGGAGGCGCTGAAGTGAGTTCGTTGACCCTCTCCCGTTGGGAGAGGGCTTGAGCCTCCGGGAGCGCAGCGAACGGCAAGGCGAAAGGGTGTGGGTCGGGTGCCGGGGGTCGGCGACGCCGGGGCACGATCGGAGCGGCGGCTTGCGCCGACGGATACAGCCGACCCTCATCCGGCCCTTCGGGCCACCTTCTCCCAATGGGAGAAGGGTTGGGGATTAAAGGCCGAGCCTTTCGGCATGATCCCGGATCGCCGCGATAATGTGGTCGGCGTGCCGTCGGGCTGTGATCGACGGGTTGAAGGACAATCACTGATCCCTCTCCCAATGGGAGAGGGCTTGAGCCTCCGGGAGCGTAGCGATCGGCAAGGCGAAAGGGTGTGGGTCGGGTGCCGGGGGTCGGCGAAGCCGTGGCACGATCGGAGCGGCGGCTTGCGCCGACGGATACAGCCGACCCTCATCCGGCCCTTCGGGCCACCTTCTCCCAATGGGAGAAGGATCCGGAACTACAGGCCCAGCCGCGCATGATCCCGGATCGCCGCGATGCTGCGGTCGGGCGGGCCGTCGGGCTGAAGGATATTCGCTGACCCCTCTCCCGTTGGGAGAGGGCTTGAGCCTCCGGGAGCGTAGCGATCGGCAAGGCGAAAGGGTGTGGGTCGGGTGCCGGGGGTCGGCGTCAGCCGTGGCTCGATCGGAGCGGCGGCTTACGCCGACGGATACAGCCGACCCTCATCCGGCCCTTCGGGCCACCTTCTCCCAATGGGAGAAGGATCCGGAACTACAGGCCCAGCCGCGCATGATCCCGGATCGCCGCGATGCTGCGGTCGGGCGGGCCGTCGGGCTGAAGGATATTCGCTGACCCCTCTCCCGTTGGGAGAGGGCTTGAGCCTCCGGGAGCGCAGCGATCGGCAAGGCGAAAGGGTGTGGGTCGGGTGCCGGGGGTCGGCGTCAGCCGTGGCACGACCTCTTCCGCTTCAGGTCTGATCCGGCGATGATGTTCGGCGATCATCGGGGAGAGATTGTCATGCATAAGGTGCTCTTGGCCGGCTTGGGCTTGGCCCTCATCTTGATCGGTAGCTGTTCCCCAAAGTCTGACGAGGCGATGGCGATGGCCGAAGAAGCGTATTCAGAAGCGTCCTCCGCCAAAGCGCAGGTCGTAGAATTGGAAAGGCGCATTCAGGAGGTTGAATCCCGGCTGGGCGTATAGCTTCGGGTCGGCTGACGCCGACTGCCGACAGTCGACCCACACCCTTTCGCGCAAGAACGACGGCTTCGCCGCCGTGCGCTCAAGCCCTCTCCCACTGGGAGAGGGGACGGTGAGATTTAGAGTCCCAGTCCCTTCGCATGATCCCGGATCGCCGCGACGATGTGGTCGGCGTGCCGTCGGGCTGTGATCGACGCGTTGAAGGACCTTCTCCCAATGGGAGAAGGGGTTGGGGGAGCGGGGTCGGGTGCTGGGGGTCGGCGAAGCCGCGGCTCTTGCGCCCGTCAGTCTTCACGCCATAGGTTGTGCTGTGTCCGGGCAACGCACAGCTTTCGCGCGTCATCAACGGCAGGCTGCCGGTTTGGCCGAGCGTCGGCTGTGGGATCGGCTTCGTGCCGGCAAGATCGACGGACACCGCTTCCGTCGCCAGCACCCCATCGGGAAATACTTCGCCGATTTCCCCTGCGACCGTCTCAGGCTGATCGTCGAGATCGACGGCGGTGTTCACCGGCGGGACGACGTTGTCCTGAGGGACCATTTGCGGCAGGTGGAACTGGAAGCCCTCGGCTGGACCGTGCTCCGTTTCACCAACGACGCGGCGCTCACCGGGCCCGACCACATCATCGCGGCGATCCGGGATCATGCGAGGGCATTGGATCTGTAGGTCCGGAGGTGGTGCCGCGGCTAGCGCCGAAGGTTACCGTCCGACCCACATCCTTTGACGCTTCACGCCGCCCTTCGGGTCGCGCAAGGATGGCGGCGCTGCTCCCGGGCGCTCAAGCCCTCTCCCAGTGGGAGAGGGTCTCTGATCAGGCTTCCGGCTGCGGCGGGGCGGTGATGACCTCGACGTTGTCGTTCAGCAGATAGGCGAGGTCGGACAGGGCGTCGGCGCGGGCCGGGGCGGTGGTGGCGGCCTCGACGGCGGCGACCTTTTTCGGAATGTCCTCGGCGATGCCGCGCAGGATGCATTTCAGATCGCCGTCGGTGCCACGCTCGCGCAGGATCAAATGACCCTGCATGTCGAGATCGGCCAGTTCGGCGGCGCGGGCCTTGAAGCCGGCGAAGACGTCGCCGGTGGCGAACCCGGGCTGGTCGGCGACGCCGGCGGTGGCCCAGCCGTCGACCATGGCCTTCAGCGCGCCGGACCGGGCCACGATGTCGGCGAACAGGGGCTCACCAGCCACCGAAACCGGCGCGTCGACCGCGGCGGGCGGCTGGGTCGCGGCCAGGGCGACGTCGGGGATTGGTGAGCAGCAGCATCGAAGCAATGGCGAGACCACAGGACATGGCAGACCTCTCGGGGCAGAATTCGCGAATCAGCGGTTGAACCGGCTTACGCCTGACCCGTAAACGAGAGCTTGATTGCCGCCCGGAGTTTGCTGACATGCCCGTGACATCGCCGCGCACCAAGGCCCTGGCGACCCTGGAAAACGTCGCGCGCCTGGACGCGGAGACGGCGATCCTCGATCGAAATTCGACGCCGACCCCTGGCGCGCGGCGCGGCTGGGTCTGGAGGCGGCTGGCCTGTGGCTGGAGCCTGTCCAAGCAGAGCTGGAGCCGCGAGGGGGTCGAGGCCAGTCTGGCCCTGGCCCGGGCCTGTGATCTGGAAGACCGACGCGCCGCCCTGTTCGCGGGCGCGGCCGTCAACGGCACCGAGGGCCGGGCCGTGTTGCATCCGGCGCTGCGGGGCGGGCCGGGCGCGGACTTCCACGCCCTGGGCGAGCCGGTCTCGGCTGAGGTCGCCGCCGTGCGTCAGGCCATCGCCGCCTATGCCACGGCGGTGCGGTCGGGCGCCGAGGCCGGGGCGACCGGCCGGCCGTTCCGCGCCATCGTCCATATCGGCATCGGCGGCTCCGATCTGGGGCCGCGCCTGCTGTGGGACGCGCTGCGGCCGCTGGACCCGGACATCGCCCTGAGGTTCGTCGCCAATATCGACCCGCGCGACATGGCCGAGGCCCTGACCGGGCTGGATCCGGAAACCACCCTGGTGGTGGTGGTGTCCAAGACCTTCACCACCCAGGAGACCCTGGCCAATGCCACCCGCGCCCGCGACTGGCTGGCGGCGGCCCTGCCCGAGGCGGGGCGTGAGCGCCATCTGGTCGGGGTCACCGCGGCCCCGGACAAGGCGGCGGCGTTCGGCTGTGGCCACACCTTCGGGTTCCGCGACTGGGTCGGCGGACGCTATTCGCTGTGGTCGGCGGTCAGCCTGTCGGTGGCGGTGGCCGCCGGGCCCGAGGTGTTCGAGCGGCTGCTGGCCGGGGCCGCGGGGATGGACGCCCATTTCGTCTCGGTGCCGCTGGCGCGCAATGCGCCGGTGATGCTGGCCCTGGCCCAGGTGTTCAATGTCGCGGGGATGCAGCGTCCGGCCCGGACCGTGGCCCCCTATGCCCACGCCCTGCGCCGGCTGCCGGCCTTCCTGCAGCAGCTGGAGATGGAGTCCAACGGCAAGGGGGTGCGCCGCGACGGCTCGCCGGTCGACACGCCGACCGGGCCGGTGGTGTTCGGCGAGCCCGGCACCAACGGCCAGCACGCCTTCTTCCAGCAGATCCACCAGGGACCCGAGGTGGTGCCGGCCGAATTCATCATCGTGCGCCACACCGGAGAGGCCGCTGACGGCGTCGGTGATGCGCCGCTGTGGTCGAACGCCCTGGCCCAGGCCCAGGCCCTGATGGTCGGCAAGAGCGCGGCCGAGGCCCGGGCTGAACTGATTGCCGCCGGAGCCCATGCGGCCGAGGCCGACCGTCTGGCCCCGCACAAGGCGTTTCCCGGTAACCGGCCCTCGACCACGATCGTGATGGAGCGGCTGACGCCCGAGGCGCTGGGGGCGCTGCTGGCCCTGTATGAGCACAAGACCTTCGTCGAGGGCGTGATCTGGGACATCAACAGCTTCGACCAGTGGGGCGTCGAACTGGGCAAGGTGCTGGCGCAGGCGATCCTGAAGGACGTGAAGGCGGGGACGCCGTCCGCCGGGCTGGATCCGTCGACGGCGGGTCTGTTGACGCGGCTGCTGGGGTGAGAGGGGGAGCGGGGGAGGCGGGCAACCCTCTTCCCGCTAACCGCGGCGGCAGGTGGAGGGGGAGAGATCATGGGGCGGATGTTCGAAGCCTTGAAGATCGTTGCGTTCGCTACTTTCGCAGCCATCACGTACGGCATCCTTCACGATCAAATCACCGCCCATTTGTGCGTTGAGTACTTCACGATCGCTCACCCCCCGGTCTTTCCGACAAGCTCGCCATTTCTGCTGGCGATCGGATGGGGCATCATCGCGACATGGTGGGTCGGCCTGTCGCTGGGGTTGGGACTGGCCTTCGCCGCCCAGTTTGGCCGCGCGCCAACGATTCCTTTGAGGACGCTGCGGCGACCGATAATATTGTTGATGCTGGTGTGTGGTGGCGTGGCCCTGGTCGCCGGATTGTCCGGCGCTGCCCTTGTTGGGTCTGACGTTGTCGGCGTCCTGGGCATGTGGGGTGCTGTGATCCCGGAGAGCAAGCACGTTGCGTTTTCAGCAGCGGCGTATGCGCATCTCGCCAGCTATGTCTCAGGTGCCATCGCTGGCGTGTTCCTCATGCTTCGGACGGCCTGGCTTCGTACGCGACTTGCCAAGACGAATGTCTGAGAAGGATGGTGGCCTCAACTGATCGCTGCAACACACTCGGCGAAGGTCTCTGCTGGCGTGCGATAGAGCAAGGTCTTTCTGGGCCGCTCGTTGAGCTGTCGGGCGATGGCGCTGAGCTGGGCCTGGCTGTGCAGGGACAGGTCGGTCCCGTGGGGCAGGTACTGGCGCAGCAGCCGGTTGGTGTTCTCGTTCGAGCCGCGCTGCCACGGTGATCGGGGATCGCAGAAGTAGACCGCGACGTCCGAGGCGAGGGCCAGACGCTTGTGATCGGCGAGCTCCTTGCCGCGGTCCCACGTCAGGGACTGATAGAGTTCGCCGGGTAGTTTCTTCGACTGTTTGATCAGGGCGGTGACGACGCTTTCGGTGTCCTTGTTGGCGACCTTGACCAGCATGACGTAGCGCGAGTGACGCTCGACCAGAGTGGCGACGTAGCTGTTCCGGGATCCGCCGATCAGATCGCCTTCCCAATGGCCGGGGACGGCGCGATCCTCGACGGAAGCAGGCCTCTCGCTGATGGAGACGGCGTCCTTGATCTGGCCGAGGCCGTTCCGCTTCAGGGTGGCGTGCCTCGAGCGGCGGATCGTCCGCCTGGCCCTGAGGTGGTCGAGCAGCTCCTTCTTCAACACCCCGCGGGTCTGGATAAACAGGCTGCGATAGATGGTTTCGTGCGACACCTGATTGTGCGGCTCCCCGGGCCAGGTACGCTTGAGCCAGCCGGCGATCTGCTCGGGCGACCAGTTCCGCCGCAGCTTGGCCGATACTGTCCGGGCCAGGGCCGGTCGGCAAGCCAGCTTGCACGGCTTCGGACGCAAGGCCCGGTCCCACGCCGCCTGATCGGAGCGTGCCGCCCGATACCGTTCGGCCCCGCCGTTGCGCCGGACCTCGCGACTGATCGTCGATGCTGACCGACCCAATGACCGGGCAATCCTGCGCAGCGAGCAGCGGGTGCTGAGCCCCCGGGAGATTTCCTCCCGCTCGCCCAGACTGAGCGCCCCGGCCGCCCGCCGCCGATCCGGAGGCCGGATGCCGCCCGTCGGCGACAGCACCGAAAACACCGACGAGGACTCGCGATCAAACCGCCGTCCAATCGAACTCATCGACTCGCCGGCCTTCCAGCGATCCCATATCTCAGCCCGTTGGGCCGCCGAGTAGTAGATGCGACGCCGCTGTTTCATGACCCACGCTCCATCTCCGAAGAAAAGTTAGCGTGTTGCGGTCACCGGTTGAGCCCACCATGGAAAGCGGATATTGGCGAAGGTCAACTCTGCGGCCAATCGAAGCCTTCATGAACAAGCGTGAGCGGCTGGGTTGGCGGGCGGAGATACATATCCGTGACGACGCGGGCGGTAAATTTCGCGACATCTGCAGGCTCGACGCGGAGATATGAAACTCCATTGAGTGATCGGGCGACCGGCTCGACCCCGTGTGCAGCGGCGAATGTCCTGAATTTCTCCTGGTCTTCCATGTTTCGAGGCACCAAAAGAACCCAATCAAATCCGGTCTTACCATTCTCGAATGAGACCTGGAGAGCCACGGCATCGTCATCAGATGGACGGTCGGGGGTGCTGAACATCAGCGTTGCATATCTGGGTACAGCCGACCCGCGGGACATTGCTTCGACCAGAGCGGGCAGATCGTCTGTGCCAACCTCCGTCTGCTTTAGCAGGCGTGGCATCCCCACTTTGCCGCGATCCCAGACGAGATAACCAGATTTCGAAGTCTGGAGCACGACCGCAACACATAGCGCTGCAAGGATGGCGACGAAGATGGCTGCGGAACTCAACAGCGTTCTCCTCTTCCCTTGCGACCTGGCCATAAAAGCGAAGCTAGTTCGGCCAGAGGCCCTGTCAATGTGGCCCGTGCGCTTGTGTCCCTGGCGGCGATCCGGGACGGCCTGATCCCCCTGGTCGAGGCTGCCCGGAAATCGCGGCGCGATTGTCCGGGAGACGGGTGCCGTCCTGCGAGATCCTGACCTGTCTCCCGGACAGCGGCTGACGCCGCTTCCGGGAGGATAGGGTTTGTGGGGCCAAGCGTCCCGGATAGCGCCTTTGGCGCTTCCGGGATGACAAGGGCGCACCGGGGGTGGTCGGACACGGTCTACGGCGGGGCTGTTGAAGTGTTTGGTCCCGGAGTTTGATGGTGCAATCTTTTCCCTGGAATGGAAGGAAGCGCTATGGGCCAGATATTGCATGGAAGCGCCCGCACGACAGCGGTCGTCCGTCGAGCGATACAACATAGTCAAGAGAGCCTGAGGGTCCTGGCCAAGCGCCATGGGATCAACCAGAAGACGGTCGCAAAGTGGAAGAAGCGGACCTCGGCGGCGGATCTGCCGACAGGGCCGACTGCGCCCAGATCGACGGTTCTGTCGGTCGAGGACGAGGCGATCATCGTCGCCTTCCGGCTGCATACGCTGCTGCCGCTGGACGATTGCCTCTACGCGTTGCAGGCCACGATCCCGCATCTGACGCGCTCATCACTGCATCGTTGCCTGGCCCGCCACGGCATCTCGAGGCTGCCGGAGGTCGAAGGCGACAAGCCCGCGAAGAAGAAGTTCAAGGCCTATCCGATCGGCTACTTCCACGTCGACATCGCCGAGGTTCAGACCGCCGAGGGCAAGCTGCGCCTGTTCGTCGCCATCGACCGCACAAGCAAGTTCGCCTTCGTCGAACTGCACCAGAAAGCCGGCAAGATGATCGCCGCCCAGTTCCTGCGGAACCTGATCGCTGCCGTGCCTTATGCCATCCACACCGTGCTGACCGACAACGGCATCCAGTTCACCAACATGGCGCACCACAAATACGCCTTCCACCACATCTTCGACCGCGTCTGCGATGAGCACAACATCGAACACCGGCTCACCAAGGTCAGGCATCCCTGGACCAACGGCCAGGTCGAACGGATGAACCGCACGATCAAGGAGGCGACCGTCAAACGGTATCACTACGACAGCCACCGGCAGCTCGAAGCTCACCTCGACGTCTTCATCGACGCCTACAATTACGGCCGGCGTCTAAAGATCCTCAAAGGCCTCACGCCCTACGAGTTCATCTGCAAAATGTGGACAAAAGAACCCGAAAGATTCAGAATCAACCCGATCCATCAAACTCCAGGACCAAACACCTAGACGCGACGGTCGTAGCGGTAGTCGCGACGGTCGTAGCGCTGGTTGCGGTCGCGGTTGCGGTCGATGCCGTGTTCGCGTTCCCAGTGGCCCTGGTTCCGGTAGCACTGGCCACCGCGATAGTAGTTGCAGTTGGCGCGCCGGCGCGGGGCGCGGTCATAGCCGCGATAGTCGCCATACCCGTTGCCATAGCCGTAGCCATAGTCGCGGTTGCGATCGATGCCGTGCTCGCGTTCCCAGTGGCCCTGGTTCCGGTAGCACTGGCCGCCGCGGTAATAGCTGCAATCGTTGCTGTTGGAGGTGGCCCCGATGGCGGCCCCGGCCAGGGCCCCGCCGGCGACATAGGTGCCGTCGCCATTACCGATCAGCGCCCCGGCCAGGGCCCCGATGGCGGCGCCGATCAGCACGTCACCGGTCTGGTCGCGGTCGTTGTCATGGGTGCGGTAGCGGCTCTGGGCGTCGGCCGGGCCGACGGCGGCGAAGCTGAGCGCCAGGGCACCGACCAGGGCCGGCGAGGCGAGGGTGAGCTTGGAAAACATGGTCATGGTCCGTCCCTTCGGTGCGGGTCGGCGGGGCTGCCGAACTGTTGGCCACAGTGTAGCCGCACCCGCCTGAACCTGATCGGGGGGGCTGTTCATCCTGCGTTCATCGCCGGCGGGGCGCGCGGGGGTGTCGCGGCCTGGACCGGATCGGGGAATATTGGCCCGCCCCGCTTGACGATGCGACGCCGTCTGCCTACTTGCCCCTCACGTTAGCACTCGCAGGCATCGGCTGCCAAAACCGGTCCCGAGGCGCTGGCGACCAATTCTGGAAGTCTGCAATCGGAGAATACACAGATGGCGTTTCGTCCTCTCGGCGATCGCGTGCTGGTCAAGCGCGTGGAAGAAGAATCCAAGACCAAGGGCGGGATCATCATCCCGGACTCGGCCAAGGAAAAGCCCCAGGAAGGCGAAGTCGTCTCGGTCGGCCCCGGCGGGCGCGACGAGAACGGCAAGCACATCGCCATGGACCTGAAGGCCGGTGACCGTATCCTGTTCGGCAAGTGGTCGGGCACCGAGGTCAAGATCGACGGCGATGACCTGATCATCATGAAAGAGTTGGACGTGCTGGGCGTGCTTTCGTAAGCACCGGGCCGGTCACGACTTTTCCTCACACACCCTAGACACAGGAGCCGCCTCACATGGCAGCCAAACACGTTCAGTTCTCCACCGAAGCCCGCGAAAAGATGCTGCGCGGCGTCAACGTCCTCGCCAATGCCGTCAAGGTGACCCTGGGGCCCAAGGGCCGCAACGTCATCATCCAGAAGTCGTTCGGCGCGCCGCGCTCGACCAAGGACGGCGTCTCGGTGGCCAAGGAAATCGAGCTGGAAGACGCCTTCGAGAACATGGGCGCCCAGCTCATCCGCGAAGTCGCCTCCAAGACCAATGACAAGGCCGGCGACGGCACCACCACCGCCACCGTGCTGGCCCAGTCGATCGTGCAGGAAGGCCTCAAGTCCGTCGCCGCCGGCATGAACCCGATGGATCTGAAGCGCGGCATCGACAAGGCCGTCACCGCCGTCATCGCCGACATCAAGGCCTCGGCCAAGAAGGTCAGCGCCAACTCGGAAATCGCCCAGGTCGGCACCATCTCGGCCAATGGCGACGTCGAGGTCGGCGAGATGATCGCCAAGGCCATGGAAAAGGTCGGCAACGAAGGCGTCATCACGGTTGAAGAGGCCAAGACCGCCGAGACCGAGCTGGACGTCGTCGAGGGCATGCAGTTCGACCGCGGCTACCTGTCGCCGTACTTCATCACCAACGCCGACAAGATGGAGGTCCAGCTCGAGGAGCCTCTGATCATGCTGCACGAGAAGAAGCTCTCGTCGCTGCAGTCGATGCTGCCGATCCTGGAAGCCGTGGTCCAGTCGGGTCGTCCCCTGCTGATCATCGCCGAGGACATCGAGGGCGAGGCCCTGGCCACCCTGGTGGTCAACAAGCTGCGCGGTGGCCTGCGCGTCGCCGCCGTCAAGGCCCCGGGCTTCGGTGACCGCCGCAAGGCCATGCTGGAGGACATCGCTGTCCTGACCGGCGGCCAGGTGATCTCGGAAGACCTCGGCATCAAGCTCGAGAACGTCACCCTCGACATGCTGGGCAAGGCCAAGAAGGTCACCATCACCAAGGACGACACCACCATCGTCGACGGCGTCGGCGAGAAGGACGCGATCGAGGCCCGCATCGGCCAGATCAAGAAGCAGATCGAGGACACCACCTCGGACTATGACAAGGAGAAGCTGCAGGAACGTCTGGCCAAGCTGGCCGGCGGTGTTGCCGTGATCCGCGTCGGCGGCTCGACCGAGGTCGAGGTCAAGGAGAAGAAGGACCGCGTCGACGACGCCCTGAACGCCACCCGCGCCGCGGTGGAAGAAGGCATCGTCCCCGGCGGCGGTATCGCCCTGCTCAAGGCGACCCGCGCCCTCGAAGGCATGAAGGGTGACAACGCCGACCAGACGGCCGGTATCGCCATCATCCGTCGCGCCATCCAGGCTCCGATCCGCCAGATCGTCGAAAACGCCGGCGTCGAAGGCTCGATCGTGGTCGGCAAGGTGCTGGACAACAAGTCCGCCACCTACGGCTTCAATGCCCAGACCGAGGAGTACGGTGACCTGGTGCAGATGGGCGTGATCGATCCGGCCAAGGTGGTTCGCACCGCCCTGCAGGACGCGGCCTCGGTCGCCGGCATCATGATCACCACCGAAGCGGCGGTCGCCGATGCCCCCAAGAAGGGCGGCGCCGGCGGCGGTGCCCCCGACATGGGCGGCATGGGCGGCGGCATGGGTGGCATGGACTTTTAGTCCACGTCCCCGGTGGAGGAGCGGGTCGCGTCAGCGGCCCGCGAGTCCGGGCCGGGGACGCTTCCAGGCTAAAGCTGAACGAACAGAAGAGGGCGGCTCCGGTGACGGGGCCGCCCTTTTTGGTTGCTCTGACGCTTGTCGATGCCACCAGGGCGTGTTTTGCTTGCCGACCTGTGTCCCGCCGGCCACCCGGGGAATCGCGCGCTTGGAAATCAGATCCATAAGGCACAAGGCGATCCGGGCGATCGCCGCCTCACCCCAGCCGAGAAATGTGAAGGGGCTGGATGCGGCCCTGGTGCGGAAGATTTCATCAGCAGATCACCGTTCTGGAGGCGGCCGCGACAGTTCGCGTGGTGGCTGAGTCCTTCCCCGGATGGAAACTCCACGAGCTGACGCCAAAATTTCCCGGCAAATGGTCAATGTGGGTCAGCGGCAACTATCGCCTGACGTTTCGACTCGATCAGAAGTCCGGTGAAATTACCGATCTCGATTTCGAGGATTATCACTGAAGAGTCCTGGAAACCGTCTTTGGACACGGCTTTCGTTTCCGGAGCCGCGTGGAACCTGAGCCGCGGGCCATAGCGTCGAAAATGCCGGCCCCGATTGCCGCGCGTAAATTTCGTTGAAAATTTCGGTGTATCGGATTAGGATACAGCCAGCCTGACCAAGGGAAATTGTCCTGATGCCCAAGCTGCCGTTCCCGGCGCATCCCGGTGAAATTATCCGGGATGAAATTCTCCCGGCCTTTGGCCTGAACATCGTTCAGGCTGCCGACGTGTTGAAGGTCGCCCGGCCCGGCCTGAACAATGTTCTGAATGGCAAGCGCGCGCTCAGCCACGAAATGGCGCTGAAGATCGAGGCCGCGTTCGGCGTGTCGGCGGAAATGCTGACCACCGCCCAGAACAATTTTGACCTGGCCCGGGCCCGCAGCCGGGCACCGAATATCGTTGCCGGTATCGAGCGACTGACGCTGGCCGCATAGGGCGACCGCCGCCGGCGCCGGTTCGTGGATGACCGTTGAAGAGGCCCCCATGACCGCCACCACCCATGACGACACCACCTTCGCCGAACCCCTGGCCCATCCGGGGGCGCATCTGCGCGAGGACTTCCTGCCCGACTACGGCCTGACCCCCGGGGCCCTGGCCCGGGCCATGGGGCTGAAGGACCGGACCCGGATCGAGCGTCTGGTGCGTGAACTCCAGCCGGTCACCCCGGACACGGCCCTGCGGCTGGCGCGGGTGTTCGGCACCACGGCGGAGTTCTGGATGAATTTGCAGACCCAGCATGATTTGTCGAAGGCGGCGATCGCGGGACGGGACGAGTTGGCGGGGATTGTGCGGTTGCGGGTGGGGTGAGGGGGATCGCGGTCACACCGTCTGCAAGCACTGCGTCGTTCGCGGCATCTCGAGTGGCGTGACGAGACCGAACTACCGTCGGATCGCCGCAATGCTGCCGTCAGGCGACGGTGATCCGCTAGCAACGTACCAAACAAAACCCCCCACCATTACGACGCCAATAATGATGTAGGCGATCGACCCGTCGGGTCGCCTTCCATTGCTACCGACCGCTACCCCGCGCCATTTCTGAACGGCTTGATCAACGACACCGCCGACCCAAAACAGGCCACACAGGCCAAGCAAGACCGCCATCACGAGCAGTCCGTTCATGATACCTTCCACCAGAAGCCCCTCCAGATGCGGTTCTGTTCGGCTCACGATATCCAGCCCGCCCGAGCCATTGGCTATTCGCGACCCTATAATGTCCCATGGCGACCAACAAGAATCAGCACTTTGTCCCGCGCTCTTATCTCAAGCCATTCACACTCGATGGTGAGGGCGCGGCCATCAATCTGTACAATGTTGATCGTTCGCGGCCTGTCCAGAACGCCCCCACCAAAGGGCAGTGCTCTGGGGACTATTTCTACGGGAAAGACCTTGTGGTCGAGCGGGCGCTCCAAGGCATTGAGGGAGCCTATGCAAGCGCCCTGAAAGAGATTCTGGCTGACGGCTACGCCCTCACGGACGAGCACCGAACACTCCTCCGACACTTCGCCTGCCTGCAACACCTGCGCACCGAAGCGGCGTCCCGCCGATCCGTCGAAATGGCCCAAGCGATGGGAGAGGCGGCCGGCGCTAGCCCTGAGGAGTACCGAATGGAAATTCGGGAAGCCGTGCAGGAGGCGATGTCAACGTTCGCGGAGGCTGTCCAACTAGTGCTCGACCTCAAGGTCTGCCTTGTGCGCAACGAGAGTCGACTGCCCTTCATCTGCTCGGACGATCCAGCAGTGCTCGCCAATCGGTGGCACCAAACGGACACGAGAGCACAGGGGGTCGCTCCCGGAGTCGCGTCTGCTGGTGCGCTGCTCCTTCTGCCGCTCAGCCCGGAGGTCCATTGCGTCATCTACGACGGCGATGTGTACAGCATTCCCCACGTCCGAGGTTGGGTCACGACCCGCAGGGAAGCGGATGTCGAAG
The DNA here is from genome assembly GCA_034676465.1 of Brevundimonas sp. GTDB lineage: Bacteria > Pseudomonadota > Alphaproteobacteria > Caulobacterales > Caulobacteraceae > Brevundimonas. The sequence goes on from JAUCCG010000051.1 coordinate 25,086, forward strand.
CCTTCAACCAACACCAGTTTCTAAATTGTCGGGCAAATATCTACTTCAAGGACTGGACCGGACGTCAAAATGTTGCCCGTCAACACGCGGCAGTGAGCGATAGGCGGCCTGAAGCAAGACACCGTGTCCACTACGCAGTCTTTGACCGTGTCGAAGGCAATCATGAGGTTTTCGTCGTTGTGAATCGTCCAGGTAGACCGGAAGACAAGCGGGCAATGATCCACGTCGTATCGGTTTATCCGGAGCCTAAAGCGTGGCCCACCCAGATCGATTGGCGCAGGCCTGGCCGGGTATATTCGAACGGGACCGGAACAGGATTTATCCGACAATCGACGATCCCCATTAACGGCAGGGCCGAGTATGGGGCATTCGCGGCACGGCAAACAAACCGTCAGCGCCGCTAGGTTCAATCGACATTCAGGATTCACAGACGCCGTGATGCGTGATTCATAGGTCTCCGCCTTTGCGGAGATGGATGATGGGTGTGAGCCGGTACGAGTTGAGCGATGTTCAGTGGGAGCGGATCGCACCGCTGCTGCCGGGCAAGGTGGGTGATCCCGGGCGGACCGGGGCCGACAACCGGTTGTTCGTGAACAGCGTGCTGTGGGTTTTGCGGTCAGGTGCGCACTGGCGTGACCTGCCGGATCGCTACGGCAAGTGGAAGACGGCGCATCAGCGGTTCAGTCGATGGTCCCGCGCCGGGGTCTGGGAGCGAGTGTTCGCCGACCTGATCAAGGACCGGGACAACCGGTATCTGATGCTGGATTCAACCCTGGTCAGGGCTCATCAGCAGGCGACGACCGGTCGGGGCTCCGGCTCAAAAAGGGGGGCCTCGATCCGGCTGTGGGGCGTTCCCGAGGTGGACTGACGACCAAGATTCACATGGCCTGCGACAGTCTGGGGCGACCCGTCCGCTTCCTGCTCGCCGCCGGCCAGAGCCACGACATCCTGGCCGCGCCGGCCCTGATCGAAGGCTTCGCGCCCGTCGCCGTCATGGCCGACAGGGCCTACAATTCCAGCGCCTTTCGACAGACCCTCGCCGCCGTCGGTGCCGAAGCGGTCATCCCTTCGACCCGCTCAAGAAAAACCCCGATCCCGCACGATCCCGCCCTCTATCGACTGCGCAACCGTATCGAGCGGTGCTTCAACAAGCTCAAGCATTACCGACGGTTCGCAACGCGCTACGATCGCCTCGCCCGACACTTCCTGGCCTTCACCCACATCGCCGCCGCCATGATCTGGATGCGGTGAATGTCGATTCGTCCTAGACGACGGGGTGCGGGCCGCAACAGCCCGAGTATGTCAGTTGGGCGGCTGAAAAGGGCCCCCTCCACCGCCGTTCCGGCGGTCCCCCTCCCCCTGCGGGGGAGGATTGGGGAGGATTGGGTGATGTTTCCGCCTAATTTCGGCGAAAAACCCGTGCCCGCTCGATGGCCTGACGGTTTCTGAGCGCGAATTTCCCGCCCCGGGTCGGGCCTGGCGGATAATGCGGGCATGATCCGTTCGACACCGATTCACCGCAGACCCTGGTGCCGCCGCAACGACGCCGAATGGGACGAGATGCGGCGGCTGTATCAGGCCGGGGCCACGGCCAAGGCCCTGGTGGCGCAATATGGCGGGACCGAACGGACCCTGTATGCGCGGGCGCGCCGCGACGGCTGGCGGCGCAAGGATGACCGGCCGCCGCTGACGGGGCTGTCGCCGGGGGCGGCGGATGCGGCGGTGCGGACCTTGGGGGCGGACGATGCGGTGGCGGCGGCCGATGCGCCGTGCCGGGCGCTGGCGGTCGATGCCTCGCTGGGCGAGGCGGCGCGGGCGGCGGCGCAGAGCGCGATCCGCATGTTGCGCGATCTGGAACCGGCGCGGGCCTACACCTATGCGCGGCTGGCCGGGACGCTGGAACGGCTGGCGCGCGGCGGGGCCGGGGGGGATGGCGACGACCCGGACGGCACCGAGCGGGGGCGGCGGGCGGCGCTGGACTTTCTGCGGGGGGAGGGTGCGGGTTGAGCGACGATGCTCCCTTCCCCCTCGAGGGGGGAAGGGCCGGGCATGGGGGTGGAGGCATGGGGGTGCCGGAGGGGCTGGAAGACGGCGGTGTCTCCGGGGCCGGATCGGCACGGTCCGGGGGTTCACCCCCACCCAACCCTCCCCCCTCGAGGGGGAGGGCTCTTAGTGCCGAACGGGCCGGTTTCGCCGCCTGGGATCGGGCGGCGCATGACGGGCAGAGGGCACCGGGCGGGGACTGGACCACCTGGCTGTTTCTGGGCGGGCGCGGGGCGGGCAAGACGCGGGCGGGGGCGGAATGGGTCTGGGCCGAGGCGGCGCGGCTGGCGCGAACCGTGGGGGCGGCGGGGCGGATCGCCCTGGTGGCCCCGACGCTGAACGACGCGCGGGCGGTGATGGTCGAGGGGCCGTCGGGGGTGCTGAACCTGCCGTTCCGCTCGGGCGCGCGGTTCGAGCCGTCGCTGCGGCGGGTGGTGTTCCCGGGCGGGGTGCTGGGGCTGATCTTCTCGGCCCGCGAACCGGAGCGGCTGCGCGGGCCGCAGTTCCATGCGGCCTGGGGGGATGAGTTTTGTGCCTGGGATTACGGCGTGGAGACGCTGGCCATGTTGCGGCTGGGGCTGAGGTTGGGGGACCGGCCCCGGCTGGTTCTGACGAGTACCCCGAAGCCGGGCCGACTGTTGCGCGGGGTGCTGGATGAGCCGGGGCTGGTGCGGAGCGATGTGCCGACCCGGGCCAATGCGGCGCACCTGGCTCCGGGTTTTCTGGCGGCGATGCTGGACTTGTACGGCGGCACGCGACGGGCGGCGCAGGAGCTGGACGGGCGCGTGCTGGAGGTTGAAGGGGCGCTGTTCACGAACGCGGACTTTGTCCGCGCTCGCATTCTTGGTGGGGGCTATCGCCCTTCGGGCTGCTTGAGCCCCGCGATGGAGGCGGCGCTGGCGGACCCGGTCATCCCGCCCTTTGATCAGGTTGTTGTCGCGGTCGATCCCCCGGCCGGACCCTTGTCCGGGCGGGCGCGGGATGCGTGCGGGATCGTGGTGGCGGGGCGGGCCGGTGGGCGGGTGCTGGTGCTGGCCGACCGGACGGTGCGGGGGCTGTCGCCCGAGGGCTGGGCCGGGCGGGTGCGGGCGGCGGTCGAGGCGTTCGGCGCGCATCGCGTGGTGGTCGAGACCAACCAGGGCGGGGCCATGGCCGGGGCGGTGCTGCGGGCGGCGGGGCTGACGGTGCCGATCCGGCGCGTGCATGCGGTGCTGGGCAAGGCGGCGCGGGCCGAGCCGGTGGCGGCCCTCTACGAACAGGGCCGGGTCGCCCATGTGGCAGGGCTGGAGCCGCTGGAAGAGGAGCTGTGCGGTCTGGGGGCCGAGGACAGCGGCCGCGCCAGTCCCGACCGGGCCGATGCCCTGGTCTGGGCCGTGACGGATCTGTTGCTGGAGCGGCGGGCGGGGCCGTCGGTAAGGGTGCTGGACTGGGGCGGAAGCGGGGGGTCGTGTTTGGGGTGAGTGACGCAACGTCTCCCTTCCCCCTCGATGGGGGAAGGGCCGGGGATGGGGGTGGAGGCATGGTCGTGCCGGAGGGGCTGGAAGACGGCGGTGTCTCCGGGGCCGGATCGGCACGGTCCGGGGGTTCACCCCCACCCAACCCTCCCCCCTCGAGGGCGAGGGCTTTTGCGTTCGATGCGGAACGGGTCGGGACCGCCCCGGGATGGCCGGTGTCTAGTCTTCGGCGGGGGGGGTGTCGTCGGGCTTGGGGCCGGTGCCGGCTTCCCAGGCGGCCTGGGCTTTCTTTTCGGCCTTCTTGGCGGCCTTTTCGGCGGCCTTTTCGGCGGCCTTGCGGGCGTCGGCGCGCTCGCGCTCCATGCGTTCGAAACTGTAGTTGGGCTTACGGGCCATGGGCATTCCTCTGTAGCGCTTTCGCGCGTCGCGCTGCGTGAGCGCCGGGGGCGCGCCGCCGTGCGGGGCGCGCGTGGTGCGTTCGGCACCGACAAGCCCCTGTTTGGGGCATCGCACCGCCCGCGACAACCTTCGGCGCGAAGATGGTTCAGTCGACGGCGATGATCTCGACCGTCCGCCCGGCGATCACGGCCTCGTCGCCGACGCGTTTGCCGGTCAGGGCCACGGCCAGGGGCGAGATATGGCTGACGCTGCCGGTGGCGGGGTCGGCCTCGTCCTCGCCGACGATGCGCCAGGTCTGTTCGCGGCCGTCGTCGCGTTCGATCGTGACCGACCCGCCGAAGCGGACGCGGCCGTCGGCGGCGGCGATCGCGACCGGCTGGGCCGAGGCGCGCCGCGCCGACCAGTAGCGCAGGTCGCGGGTGGCGCGGGCCATGGCGGTGCGGTCGGTCTCGATCTCGCCCCGGGCCTGGGCGGCCGAATAGGCGGCGCGGGCGGCGGCCAGGGCGGACTCGATCGCGGCCAGCCCCTCCGGCGTGACCAGATTGGCATGCGGCGAGATCGGGCGGTCGGGCAGATCGGCGGCCGTGGCCTCCAGATCCTCCTCACGGGTAAAGGCAACACTCATGGGGCGGCAGCGTATCGGGTGCGGGCCGGTTCCGCGACCGAAGTCTGCGGTCGCAGTCGCCGCGCCGCGCGGAACAGGCTAGGACCCGCGCCATGAGCATTGCAGACAGGACCATCCATATCGTCGGGGCCGGGCCGGCCGGGCTGATGGCGGCCGAACGGCTGGCGCAGGCGGGCGCGAGGGTGACGGTGCATGAGCGGATGCCGTCGCCGGGGCGCAAGCTGTTGATGGCCGGGCGCGGCGGGCTGAACCTGACCCATTCCGAGGACCAGACGGCGTTCGAGGGCCGCTATGGCACCGCCGCCGGGGCGGTGTCGCCATGGCTGGACGCCTTTTCGCCGGACGAATTGACGGCCTGGGCCGAGGGTCTGGGCCAGGCCACCTTTACCGGCTCCAGCGGCCGGGTGTTTCCGCGGGCGATGAAGGCCTCGCCGCTGCTGCGGGCCTGGCTGGCGCGACTGAACGGTCTGGGCGTCGAGCTGCGCACCCGCTCGCGCTGGACCGGCTGGAGCGAGGACGGGGCGCTGCGCTTCGAGACGCCGGACGGCGAGCGGCTGGAACGGCCCGACGCCGTGGTGCTGGCGCTGGGCGGGGCCAGCTGGCCGAAGCTGGGCGCGGACGGGGACTGGGTCGGGCCGCTTGAGGCGGCCGGGGTGGCGGTGGTGCCGCTGCGGCCGTCGAACATGGGCGTCAATGTCGACTGGTCCGGGGTGGTGCGCAGCCGCTTTGCCGGCCAGCCGCTGAAGGGGGTGGCGCTGGAGTTCGCCGGACGGACCGTGCGCGGCGAGGCCGTGGTCACGGCCTACGGGCTGGAGGGCGGGGCGGTCTATACGCTGTCGGCGGCCCTGCGTGAGGCGATCGCGGCGGAAGGATCGGCGCTGCTGACGGTCGACCTGCGGCCCGATCTGTCTATTGAGGCGCTGGCGGCGCGGCTGGAGACCGGGCGCGGCAAGGCCAGCACCGCCAACTGGCTGCGCAAGGCCGGGGGGCTGTCACCGGTCGCCGCCGCCCTGCTGCGCGAGGTGCCCGGCGACCTGCCGCAGGGGGCCGACAAGCTGGCCCGCCGCATCAAGGCGCTGCGGCTGACCCTGACCGGGGTCCAGGGGCTGGAGCGCGCCATCTCGACCGCCGGGGGCGTGGCCCTGGACGCCGTCAATCCCGGCCTGATGCTGGGGGCCCGGCCGGGCGTGTTCGTGGCCGGCGAGATGCTGGACTGGGAAGCCCCGACCGGGGATATCTGCTGCAGGCGTCGCTGGCGTCGGGCGTGGTCGCGGCGCAGGGTGTGGCGCGCTGGCTGGCCGAGGGGTGAGGGATCCGGATGTCGCGATGGGTTTTGATTTCGATCGGACTGGTCGGCGTGCTGAGTTGCAGCCTTCAATGGTTGATACAGGCATTCAGCTTCGGCATGGGCAACGGAATCGCGCCGGCGACCCAGGTGATCTGGGCGGCGGGTATTCTGGGACTGCCCGTCGTGCTGGTCGCCTTGGTGATCGCGTTCTTCAGCACAGGGAAATCCGCTGCGGCCGCGACCCTGATCGCCGGAGGGGTGGTGCTGGCCAACGCCGGCGCGATCTGCGTGGTCGCGGCATCTCCGATGATTTCGGAGCGGTATTGTCAATACGGCTGGATCGATCGACATCCGGATCAGGCAGGCATGCTCATGATTGCGGCAGGCATCATGCTTCTGATTGGCGGTGTATGGCGACTGCGACGGTGAGGCATGCAGTTCAGGAGCGTCCGCCGGTCCGATTGAGGGGGGCCGCTTTCGATCCGGCCACGCGGCCTAATCCCTCACCAGAGCCCATGCCGACACCCGCCCGTCCGGCCCGAACCGAAGCACGAGCCATTCGGAATCCAGGCCGACAAGGCTGCGTTCAAGGCCGAGGCGATAGACGAAATCCCAGTCACGAAAATAGCTGCTGCGAGGCGGCTGGCCGAGCAGGTCGATCACCTCGGCCCGGGTCATTCCGTTCAGGTCGTGCGTGAGCAGCAGCGCGCTGATCATCCTGATCCGGGTCTGGTCGGTCGGGGGGTTTTTCCAGCTGTTGGAGTCAAACCGCTGAACCGGCAGATAGCCGCTCATCCAGCCGAGACCGGCGCCACATCCAAGCAGGACCACGACGACGGCCGCCAGGCAGCCGACGGTCCTCCGATGGCGGGGACCAGGTTTTTGCGGCGACGGTTCAGGCATGGTGATTGATACCTGCATTGCTCCGGTAGGCGAAGCCGGCTGCCGGACCCGTCGGGCACATCACTCACGCACCCGGCGGAATCCGGGCCAGTATCCGACCGATCAGAAAGGCAACGACGGAACCGGCGTATGCGCCAAGCAGCGGCGGCAGGGTGTTGGCCATCGTTGCCGGATGTTCAATGGATGGATCACCGGCAATGACGAGCACGATGAGCGTAAAGCCCACGGGCAGGATCACTGCCATGGTCATGAATGTTCGGCCCAGCCAACGGTAGTAACCACGCATTGCAAATCTGCTTCGGCCGGGGGTGTTGAGACTACGAATAAGCGAAGCGACGGCAGAGACGAAGAGCCGCTTTCCATTCGTGGGCGGACGTTGACACCGGCACCCCGGATCGTTCCCTACGACGGAACTCATGCGCCATTTCGAGAACTGCTGACGTGATTGATGGTCCTGGCGCTTCAGGCCTGTTCCAATTCCCGGAGGCGCTGCCGCTGCTGCGATGTTCGAATTTCCGTGCGTTCGAAAAAATGCCCCTCGCGCCAGATGAGCCCGGCTTCCACGCCGCGGACCTTGAGCGCGTCAAGGTTCTCAACCCGCTCGTAGGCCCAGACCCTCCAGCGGGGCACGAGGAGGGACCAGCTGAGCCAGGCCAGCGGCCAGCTCAGCAGGAAGGTCAGGGCGGCTGTACTCCCGGCGGTCGCTTGATCAAGCCCGAGCAGCAGAGCGCCGCCCCCCGTCAGTGCCGGAAGGCCAAGCATGGTCAGCATGACGGTACCGTTGACGGTCAGGACGCCACGGCTGACAGCTTGAGCGGGGGTCATTTTCATGGCCAATCCTTGCGGGTGATTGGCACTTAAGACAACCCGTCAGGGATGAAGACCGCCTCGCCCTATGGCCGACAGATGACGCTGAGCGACAAGCGCCAGTTTTTGAAGTCACGCTATTATCTGATGGTGGGGCCGCTGGTTCTGGTGCTGGGGGTCAGCCTCGGCTCGGCCGAGCCATCGTCGGTTTATCTCGCCGCGGTGGCCGGGCTCTGGCTCGCGGTCCTGACGATCAACCGCATCCTGCCCTGAACGGCGGTTACCGTCTGCAGGCGTCCATGGCTCAGGGGGTGGTGACGCAATCCGTAGTGGGCCTCAGTCGATTGTTTCGAGCCTCGGCTCCCGGGTCGCCATTTCGGAACAAACCCCTATCGTTCCGGTCGGCGGGATGCCCCGCGCGTCGCAACCAAAATTTCGGGCGTTCCGGATCCCAAATTCAGAGTTTGGATTTCCGGGTTACGAGAACATAGAAGCCCCCGACCGTAATGGGCACGACCAGCCACCACCAGCCATAAAACATGGCGACCGCGTCAGCGAGGGTTACAGCGGCGGCCACCGGAATTCGCCAGGGATGCATGCGGTCCTCCAACAGCTTGACGCGCATTCCGGGTGCGGCAAAGCGCAGTCGTGTTTACCAGTATTCATTGAGGCGGTGCAAAACAATACCCGTTAAACATGCAGCCTCTATCTCGCCATTTCGGGTAATGTTGCTGGCGACCCCGACGGGAAAGTCCGGACCGGGACGCCCGCCGCCCGCTTTCGGTTGCTAGCCTCGTCGGCCCCGGGGGACAGGGTCAGCCCCCCGCCTCGCCCCGTCCGCTGATCGCGGCCACGCCGCGGGCGATGACGACCTGCTCGTCGGTCGGGATGACCCGCACCATGACGCGGCTGTCGGGGCGGCTGATGCGGCGGGCGTGGGCCTGGTTGGCGTCGGCGTCCAGCTCAAGGCCGAGCCAGCGGCACTGATCGACGATCCGTTCGCGGATCGGGGCGGCGTGTTCGCCGACCCCGGCGGTGAACACCACCGTATCCAGCCCGCCCAGGGCCGCGGCCAGCGAGCCGATTTCGCGGGCGATCCGGTAGACATAGACGTCGAGGGCCTGGCGGGCGTGCGGGTGGTCGCTGGCCAGCAGGGTGACCATGTCGCCGCTCTCGCCCGACAGGCCGAGCAGGCCCGAGCGGTTGTACAGAAGGTCGCTGACGGCCTCGACACTCAGGCCCCGGGACTGGATCAGATACAGGATGACGCCGGGGTCCAGCGCGCCGCAGCGGGTGCTCATCGGCGGGCCGTCGAGGGCGGAGAAGCCCATGCTGGTCGCCACGCTGCGGCCGTCGGCCATGGCGCACAGCGACGCGCCGCTGCCGAGGTGGAGGACGATGGCGCGCCCCCCGGCGGCGGGGCCGTGGTCGGCGCGCAGCGTCCGGGCGATGTAGTCATAGGAGAGGCCGTGGAAGCCGTAGGCCAGCACCCCCTCGTCGATCAGGGCGCGCGGCAGGGCATACAGGCGGGCGACGTCGGGCTGGTCAGCATGGAAGGCGGTGTCGAACACGCCGACCTGCACGGCGTCGGGGAAATGGTGGCGCGCCCGTTCGACGCCGCGCAGGTTGAACGGCTGATGCAGGGGGGCGAGGGACTCCAGCGTCCGCAACTCGCGGATCACGTCCGGGGTCAGCACGACGGGGTCGCGGAAGGTCAGGCCGCCGTGCACGATGCGGTGGCCGACGGCGACGATCGCTTCGGCCCGGCCGGTGCGTTCCAGCCAGGCGAAGACACCTTCCAGCACCGCGTCCAGATCCTGACCCGTCGGCCAGGCTTCGTCGGCCACGACCTCGGTGCCCGCCCTGGCGCGGAGCCGGGGCGTGCCGGTCAGATCCGAGACCTGGCCAGAGAGTTCCAGCGCCGTGTCGGCCTCGCGGTAGACGGCGAATTTCAGGCTGGAGGAGCCGGCGTTGAGCGTCAGGACATGCCGCGGGGTCATCGGCTGAACTTGCTGAGTTTGTGCTGGGCGACGAGGATGGCCAGGGCGCAGGAGGCGAGGCGCGAGGCCTCCGGCTCCGAGCGGCTGGTCAGGATGATCGGCACCCGCGCGCCCACGACCACGCCGGCCGACTGGGCGTTGGACAGATAGAACAGCTGTTTGGCCAGCATGTTGCCGGACTCGATGTCGGGCACGATCAGGATGTCCGCCTGGCCGGCGACCTCGGAGACGATGCCCTTGGTGGCGGCGGACTCGGCGAGATCGCATTGTCGAAGGCCAGCGGCCCGTCCAGCACCCCGCCGACGATCTGGCCGCGGTCGGCCATCTTGCACAGGGCGGCGGCGTGCAGGGTGGAGATCATGTCCGGATTGACCGTCTCGACCGCCGCGAGGATGGCGACGCGGGGCCGTTCGATGTCCATCGCCAGGGCGCAGTCGATGGCGTTCTGCACGATGTCGCGCTTGGTCATCAGGTCGGGGGCGATGTTGAGCGCCGCGTCGCTGATCAGCAGCGGTCGGGGATATCCGGGGACGTCGAGGACGAAGACGTGACTCATGCGCCGCTCGGTGCGCAAATTCGAGGGGCCGGAGACGATGGCTTCCAGCAGTTCGTCGGTGTGCAGGGCCCCCTTCATCAGGGCCGCGACCTTTCCGCCGGCGGCCAGTTCACAGGCCCGGGCCGCGGCGGCGTGGCTGTGGGCCACATCGATCAGTTGATAGGCCGCGATGTCGAGCCCGGCCGCGCGGGCCGCGGCGAGGATGCGCTTGCGCGGGCCGATCAGCACGGGGGCGATCAGGCCGCGCCGCGCGCCGGCGATCGCCCCCGCCAGCGACAATTCATCGACCGGGTGGACGACCGCTGTCAGCAGCGGCGGAGTGGCCTCCACCATCTCGAGCAGGCGCAGCAGCTGTGAGGGGGCCTGGGTCGTGGTCATGGCGTCACCTTTCTGCGGCCCCGGGCGGGGTCGTCGGGATGGATCCCCGGACCCGCACGGCGAACGCCGGACGGGGGTGGTCACCCGCCTGCGATCGTCGCCGGGCAGTAGACGTCTGAGCATCCTAACGTCAGTCGGGCAAGCGGGTGGGCCCCGCGCCCTTTGGTCGCTGATCCGGGTCGGCCCCGGGGGGCGGTCCGTCCGGTTCGGTCCGGGGGTCGAGCCGCATGACCATCGCTGAAATGTCGGGCAGCGGGATGAATTTGGCCCGGCCTTCAGCTGCCGGCCGGCCCCCGCTGGCGACGCGGAACAGCACGAACAGCGCATAGGTGACGGCCACGGCGGATTTCGAACAGGAAGAAGGACGAGGGCCCGTAAATCGCCATCAGCGTGGCGGCCAGCAGCGGGCCGATTGTTGCACCGATCGAATAGATCATCAGCAGACGGCCGGACGCGGCGACGTAATATTTGCGGTCCAGCCCGTCGAAGGTCTGCGCGACGCACAGCGGATAGACGCTGCTGATCGCCCCGCCGAACATCAGCGCCATCGCCATCAGCACCGGCACGGGCGCGCCGTTGGCGGTGAAGTTCGACAGCAGCCCCCAGGACGTTCCGACCGCAATCAGGATACAGGACATCACGATGCGGCGGTCGAACCGGTCGGCCAGCATGCCGATCGGCACCTGGAATCCGAGGCCGCCGAGGACCACCACACTCATGAACATGGCCGCCTCGGTCACGCCCAGGCCGATCTGGCGGGCGAAGACGACGCCCATGGCATAGAAGGAGCCGATCGGATTCCGGCGACGCCGGCGCCGATCACCCCGACCGGCGAGGCCCTGTACAGATCCCTGACGCCGAGCATGCGCAGCGCGCGCAGGTTGGGTTCGCCCAGACGGGTCAGTGCGACGGGTACAAGCGACAGCACGATCAGGGCGGCGGCGATCATCAGCGGCGCACTGGTGTCGACCGGGGCGATGTTCACCAGGGTCTGGCCGAGGGCGATCGCCAGATAGAAGCCCAGCATGTAATAGCCGAGCACCCGCCCGCGGGTTTCATTGTCGCTGCGGTCGTTCAGCCAGCTCTCGATCGAGGACGTCATGCCGGCGATGCAGAAGCCGTTGATGATCCTGAGGACCACCCACGCGGCCGGATTGAAAAAGAAGTCGTAGGCAAGACAGGTCACGGCCGCCAGCGCGGCAAAGGTCGAAAAGGCGCGGATGTGTCCGATCCGCAGAATGACGTGTTTGGCGCCAAACCCGCCGAAGGCCAGCCCCATATAGTAGGCGGCCATGATCGCCCCGATCAGGGCGACCGGATAATCCGACGCCTCCATGCGCAGCGGCAGCACGATTCCGAGCAGGCTGTTGCCGGCCATGAAAAAGACCGTCCCGCCCAGCAGGGATTTCACCGGCCCCAGCAGGCCGCCCAGTCTTTCAGTCATGGGTGACGTGATGCGGGCGTCGGACATTGATGATAGCTTTGTCGTCAGAAATTGGTGCCGGCGGGAACGCGACTGACGGGCCGACGACCTCGAAAAATGACATCTGCGGAGTGCGACCTTGGCATACTACGGAAAATATCAATCACCGACCGATCTGTTGCGCGACGACAGCCTGAGCCGGGACCGCAAGATCGAAATGCTGGAATCCTGGCGTGACGACAAGGACGCCTATATGCGCGCGTCCGACGAGGGCATGCAGGGCGACGATCACGCGGAGCGTCTGCGGAAGATCGAGAAGGCCTTGAGCGCGCTGCAGGAGACATAGGCGATCCGTGCGGCCCGCCGCTGCGGGGAGGCCGGGCGGGTCTAGCGACGCAAGGCTCCGGTGAAGACCACGCCGTCAACCGTGGCGCCGGTAAAGTCAACGGGGTGTTCCCGACCTCCGCCGAGGGGCAGAGGCCTCAGGTCGCTGCCGACGAATTGGGCGTGCGCCAGCTTGCAGTCCTGGAAGTTCGCGCCGCGAAGGTCGGCCCCGTCGAATTTCGCCCCGCGCAGGTCGGCGCCGCTGAAATTGGCCCCCGTCAGCAGGCTGCCGGAAAAGTCCATGTTGACCGCACAGACCCCCATGGCCACGAGACCGGGCAGGCGACGGTTGACGAGTCCTTCGGCCAGTGTCCGCAAATCCTCACCGCTCAGTTCGGCGACCGCCCCCTCCCTGCCCTTGCTGGCCAGCCATCGTTCCGCAGCGGCCAGGATTTCGAGAAGGGCCCCGGTGCGATCCAGTGACTCCTTGCTTGGATCCATCACGCAACTGGCCAGCGCCCCCTCGGGAAAGCGCGTCCCTTTCAGGTCGACCCCCGTGAGGATCGCGCCGTGGAAGACGGCTCCATCCAGCCGTGCCCCCTTGAACTGGGCCCCATGAAGATTGGCACCGCTGAAATCCGCCCCCCTGAAGCCGGGCCCCGCTGAGACGGGCGCGCTTGAGCGAGCAGTTGCGCAGGTCCACGCCACGCCGGGGCGGCTCCGACCCGGCGGCGGGTGCGGTTTCGCCGTCTTCAACCCTGGCCAGATGATAACCGTCACTGGCGTTGGCGACGGCCAGTTCAGCGTCGCGGAAGTCCGCCTCATCCAGCATCGCGCCGTACAGGTTGGCGCCGCGCAAACTGGCCCCGCGCAGGTCCGCCTGACTGAGGTTCACGCCTCGCAGATCCGCACGAACCAGGGTCGCGCAGTAGAAGGACGTCCGGATGGATTTCGACATGGCCAACCGGCTCCGGGTCCAGTCGCTGCCGGCGAAATCCGCCTCGGACAGGTCGCGTTTCTGCAGAATGAGTCCCCGCATATCGGCAAACCGCAGCTGCAGTTTTACGCCGCCGGCGACGCGCCGCACGAACTGCTCATGTGCCACCACGAACCTGGCGATATCGCTCTCGGGGAATTTTTTTAGAACGGGCTTCTTCATTGCGGTCCAGCACGGGCGACTCAGCCGACGTCTATCCGTCAGAAATCACCAAATAGAGAATATTGCCGGGACCGGGGGCACGGCACCGCTCGACAGGGCGGGGTCGGGGGGTCAGGGTGGCGATCCGTTCTGAACCGATCTGGATGTGACCATGCGCCGTTCCCGCCTGACCCGACTGTGGCTGTCCACCGCCGCCCTGGCCCTGATGACGGCGGGGCCGGGTCTGGCCCAGACGGCCCCCCCGTCGGCCGAGGGGGCGCGGCTGAATGAATATGTGCGGGTGCTGGCCTCGGACGAATTCGAGGGTCGCGGCGTGGCGACGCCGGGCGAGGACAGGACGGTCCACTATCTGGTGGCCCAGTTCCAGGCCCTGGGGCTGGAGCCGGGCGGTCCGGACGGCCAGTGGGTGCAGGTGGCGCAGCTGAGCCGGACGCACCAGGACGGGCCGGCGACGATCACCGTCCGCAGCGGCGGTGTGACGCGGGCGCTGGAACGCGGGCCGCAGGTGCTGGTGTCCAGCGACCGGCCGGTCAGCCGGATCACGCTGACCGACGCGCCGGTCGTGTTCGCCGGCTATGGCGTCGATGCGCCCGAGCGCGGCTGGGACGATTTCAAGGGCGTCGACCTGAGCGGCAAGATCCTGCTGGTGCTGGTCAACGACCCCGACTTCGGCGCGCCCGAGGGTCATCCGGTGGCGGGCCGGTTCGACGGCAATGCGATGACCTTCTACGGGCGCTGGACCTACAAATTCCAGGAGGCGGCGCGCCAGGGAGCGGCCGGGGTGCTGGTGATCCATGACACGGCCGGAGCCGGCTATGGCTGGAGTGTGCTGGAGGGGTCGTCGACGGCCCCGGATTTCGACATCGTCCGCGCCGATCCGGAAGCCGAGCGGGTTCCGGCCCAGGGCTGGATCCAGGGGCCGGTGGCCGAACAGCTGTTCCGTGACGCGGGTCTGGATTTCGCGGCACTGAAGGATCAGGCGCGCACGCCCGGGTTCCGGCCGGTGGCGCTGGACGGGGTGACGATGTCGATCGATTTCGGCCAGACCCACGCCAATATCGAGAGCCGCAATGTGCTGGCGCGCATTCCCGGGGCCGGGCATCCGGACGAGACGGTGATGTACGGGGCCCACTGGGACGCCTATGGCCGCGCCACGCCGGTCGGGGACGACGACATCTATAACGGCGCGGTCGACAATGCGACGGGGGTGGCCGGGCTGCTGGAGCTGGCGCGGCTGTTCAAGGCGGGCGCGCCGCCGGACCGGTCGGTGCTGTTCGTCAGCTGGACCGCCGAGGAGGCCGGGCTGCTGGGGGCCGAATACTATGCCGCCAATCCGGTCTGGCCGCTGGAGACGACGGTGGTCAACATCAATATGGACAGCTTCCTGCCGGGCACCGAGGTGTCACCGCAGATCGTGGTCATCGGCGCGGGCAAGAGCGAAACCGACGGCTGGCTGGAACGGCGCGCCGGCGAACAGGGCCGGGTGCTGATCCCCGACCCGGCCCCCCAGGCCGGGGGGCTTCTATCGCTCGGACCATTTCCCGCTGGCCAAGATGGGGGTGCCGGCCCTGTTCGGGGCGGCCGGCTTCACCGGCCACAATGCCGCCAGCCAGGACTATGTGACCAACCGCTATCACAAGCCGTCCGACGAATGGACGCCCGACTGGGTGATGGACGCGGCGGCGGTCGACATCGACCTGCTGTATGCGGTCGGCCGCGACCTGGCCGACAGCCGGGCCTGGCCGCGGTGGTCGCCGGGTGCCGAGTTCGAGGCGGCGCGGCAGGCCTCGGACGATCAGCGGCCGGAGTAGGCCGTAGCGGCCACTTGCGGTTCGTGCTCTTTGAACCGCAGGTGGTGGGTCCGGGGGGCTGGAGATGTTCCGACGTGATATCTTTGTGCTGGTGGCCGTCGCGCTCATTGGCAGCGTCCTGACGGTCTATCTGGCCATCAGTCAGACGCCGTTTTTCCCGAAGTCGCTCGAGAGAACGTTCGGTGACTGCCCGGCGAGAGCATTCATCCCGGCGCACCGGGGGCCGGTCATCGACCCGGTCGAGGCCGACTGGTTCGCCAATCAGCTGCTGGGTCTGCACGAGGCTTCGCTGATCCCGGCGACGGATGGCGACCGTCAGATTGTTCGCGTGACCGTCCTGAGAAGTTTTCATGCGCCGGTCACCGTCCGGACGGTCGAGATGGGTGATGGTCGCCTTCGCCTTGTTGCCAAGCTGGCGTCGGGGCGCGACGGTTGCCCCGACCCTGCGGGGTGTGTCGTGGATCGGGTGCTGACGGAGACCGAGCGTGCGGGGTTGAGACCGATCCAGGCGCGGCTCATGCAAAATGCCTCCTACGGCTGTGTCGGCGGCCCGGACGGGACGCGGTGGATTGTCGAGGCCAGTGGACGTGGCGACTATCGCTTCTGGAGCGAATGGACACCGGAGGACGGCGACCTGCATGCATTCAGCATGGCCATGCTCGATCTGACAGGCTGGCGCTTCTCAGCGCTATATTGACGCCGAAAACGGCGGTGTCGGACCCGGTCGAGATCGACGCCGGTGGCCGGGTCACGGTGGAGTCTCAGCCCAGTCGCCAGCGATGCAGATGGTCCAGAACGTCGGTGACGATCTGGTCGCGGGTGAAGCCGGTCACGTCGCGCGGTCCGGTCACGTCGTCGGATCGGGCCGACAGACGCCACTCCATCGTCCGGCGTCGCTCCGGGGCGTCCAGCGCCGTCATCGCCGGGCGCGGCCGTTCGCGCGCGTTGAGCCGGTAGGTGAAGGCGGGCCCGGTCGCGGCGCTGGCGATCAGGGACAGGCCGGTCTCGTCGCGGGTCACGGCGGCCTCCAGCCCCTCGGCCGACAGGGCTTCGCGCACCGTCTCCAGCGCGGGCAGGCCGACGCGCGCCAGCTGGCCGTCGATGTCGGGCCGGCTGGCCGGGGACAGGATGCGCTTCAGCTGCTGGGCCAGCGGCGGACGCTCGGTCTCGACCACGCGGCCGGCGACGTCGGCGTTCATCTGGCGCACCAGACCGGCGGCCAGCAGGATCATGATCACCGCCAACGGCAGGGCCGCGACCAGGGTCGCCGCCTGTAGCGCCCCCAGCCCGCCGGCCAGCAGCAGCAGGGCCGCCGCCAGCCCTTCCAGCGAGCACCAGTAGACGCGCTGCCATTTCGGCGAGTCGTCCGCCCCGCCCGAGGCAATGGTGTCGATGACCAGCGAGCCCGAGTCGGCCGAGGTGATGAAGAACACCGCCACCAGCACGACCGCCAGGGTCGAGGTGATCACGGTGCCCGGCAGCTCGGCGAAGAAGTGGAACAGGGCGGTCGACAGATCGGTGGTCACCGCCTGGGAAATGGCCCCGGCCGCCGCGCCCATGTCCAGGCTGATCGCCGTATTGCCGAATACCGTCATCCACAGGAAGGTGAAGGCGGTCGGCACCAGCAGCACGCCGATCACGAACTCGCGCACGGTGCGGCCGCGCGAGATGCGGGCGATGAACATGCCGACGAACGGCGACCAGGCGATCCACCAGGCCCAGTAGAACAGGGTCCAGTTGGCCATCCAGCCGCGCGGCTCATAGGCGTAGAGGTTCAGGGTGCGCACGAAGAAATGGTCGAGATACAGGCCGAAATTCTGCACCAGCGCCTTGAGCAGGAAACCGGTCGGGCCGACCACCAGCACGAACAGCATCAGCAGCACGGCCAGCACCAGGTTGAGCTCGGACAGCCGGCGCACGCCCTTGTCGAGACCGGTCAGGACCGAGACCGTCGCCGCCGCCATGATCACCACGATCAGGCCGACCTGGACCACGCGGTGTCGGGCAGGCCGATCAGATAGTTCAGGCCGCTGTCGATCTGCGACCACGCCGAAGCCCAGCGAGGTGGCGATGCCGAACAGGGTGCCGCAGATGGCGAAGATGTCGACCGCGTCGCCGATCGGCCCGTTGATGCGCTTGCCCAGCAGCGGCGACAGGCCCGAGCGCATGGTCAGCGGCAGACCCTTGCGGTGGGCGAAATAGGCCAGGCTGAGCCCGATCAGGGCGTAGATGGCCCAGGCGTGGACGCCCCAGTGGGTGAAGGTGATCACCATGGCCTCGCGCGCGGCCTCGAAGGTGCTCGGGCCTGGGCCTCGGGCGGGCTGACGTAGTGCTTGGATCGGCTCGGCCACGGCGAAATACATCAGGCCGATGCCCATACCCGCCGCGAACAGCATGGCCAGCCACGAGACATAGGGGAAGTCGGGCTCGGAATTGTCGGGCCCCAGCTTCAGCGCCCCGGTCGGCCCCAGCGCCAGATACAGGACCACCAGAAGGAAGCCGGCCACGGCGGCGATATAGAACCAGCCGAAGCTGTTGATCACCCAGGCCTGGGCGGTCTGGAACAGGCGGTCGGACTCACCGGGCACGGCGATGGCCACGACCAGCAGCAGGCCGATGACCAGACTCGCGCCCCAGAAGACGCGGGGGTTCATCCGGGTTTCGAGCTTCATGAGCCGATCTTTGCCGCAACCGTCATCCGGCCAGCCTATCGCACAGGCCCGGGATCACGGCCACCGCGCGGCGTGCCGGCCGCATCAGGGCCCGGTGCGCGGCGCGACGCGCCAGACGGTGTTGGACAGGTCGTCGACGACCAGCAGGATGCGCTTCTGGCCGTCGAAGGCGACGCCGACCGGGCGACCCCGGGCCCGGCCGTTGTCGGTCAGGAAGCCGGTCACGAAGTCGACGGCGGGACCGGACGGCTGGCCGGCGCTGAACGGCACCCAGCTGACCTTGTAGCCGGCGAGATCGCTGCGGTTCCAGCTGCCGTGTTCCCCGATGAAGGCCCCCTGCGAAAACGCACCGCCGAAGCCGCCGCCGGTGGCGAACGACAGGCCGAGCGCGGCGACGTGCGAGCCCAGGGCGTAGTCGGGGGTCACGGCGCGGGCGACCATGTCGGGTCGTTGCGGATGCACGCGCGGATCCACATTCTGGCCCCAGTAGCTGTAGGGCCAGCCGTAGAAGGCCCCCTCGCGGACCAGGGTCAAGTAGGTCAGTCCGGCGACGCCTGGGGGCCGATCTCGTCGCGCTCGTTGACCACGGCCCAGAGGGCGCTGGTCAGGGGCTCGATGGCGAGGGCGGTCGGATTGCGGATGCCGGTGGCCATGGTGCGCCGGGCCCCGGTCCGACGATCGATGGCCCAGACGACGGCGCGCTCTTCCCTCCACCGCCATGCCGCGCTCGCCGACATTGCTGTTGGAGCCGATGCCGACGAACAGGGTCAGGCCGTCGGCACTGGCGGTCAGGGCCTTGGTCCAGTGGTGGTTGATCTGTGAGGGGATTTGGTGACCTCCTCGCCCGCCGTGGTGATCCGGGTCTGGCCCGGCTGGTAGGTGAAGCGCAGCAGGGCTCCCTGGTTGGCCACATAGAGCGATTCGTCGACGAAGGCCATGCCGTTGGGCGCGTCCAGATTGTCGATGAAGACGGTGCGGACCTCGGCGCGGCCGTCATTGTCGGCATCGCGCAGCAGGGTGATGCGGTTGCCGCTGTCGACCCCGGTATTGCCCTGCTTCTTGATGACACCGGCGATGACGTCCTTGGGACGCAGTCTGGGCGCGTGCCCGCCGCGCCCTTCGGCCACCAGAATGTCGCCGTTGGGCAGGACCAGAACCTGGCGCGGAATCTGCAGGTCGGTGGCCAGGGCGGTGACGGTGAATCCGGCCGGGACGGTGGGGGTCATCGCCCCAGCCGGTCGGCTTGGCGATCTTCAGCGTCGGCACCAGCGTCTCCTGCAGGGGCGGCAGGTCCGGATTGGGCCCGATCTGGTTGAGGCTGGAATCGCTCGCCACACCCCGCGAGCAACAGCGCCAGCACGGCGACGCCTGTGAACGGGCGGATCATCGGACGACCTCGCGGGACATGACGCCGGAGAAGGCGATGAAACCGGCCGCCAGGGCCAGAAGGGTGCACAGGATCGACAGCATCAGGCCCAAGGCCCCGACCGAGCTCCAGCCGTCCTGACTGTGTTTGAAGGCGTTGATCAGCCCCAGGATCATCATGCCGGCGAGGACGCCGAGGTAGATGAGCCGGGGCAGGCGGGGCTGACTGCGCCAGTGAAGGGCCAGCGCGGCCAGGGCCCAGATCAGGACCAGTCCGCCGAATACCAGCCCGCCGGTGATCAGCCAGCTGGAGAAGTTGGTCCACTGGATTTCAGCGGTGCGGAGGTAGGCGATGTCGGAGATTATGCCGGACGTGAACAGGGCGATCGGAAACCCGAGCAGGATCGCGTGAACCGGATGCGGGTCGCCCCCCGTCAGCAAACGTTTCATGTCCATCCCGCAGATCCCTGTACAGCCACGCTGAACAGCAACCCCCAGCGTGGTGTTTGGTTTCACCGACCGCGATTTGGTGATGCGGCGGGCGACCCTAGCGGAGCTGGCTGTCCTTGCTGCCGCGGCGGTTGATGGCCGAATGGGCGATGCGTCCGTCGCGCCCGGACTGGCACTGCACACAGGTGGTGGCCCCGGGCATGGCCCGGCGCCGGGCCTCGGGAATATCCTCGCCGCACTCGACACATTCGGCGGTGCCGTCACCCGCCGGCATGCGCGACCGCGCGTTGAGCACGCCGTCGACAATGGTATCGTTGATCTGGTCATTAGTACCGCGCCATCCCGCGTCCATCCGCCGGCCATGTCGCCCTCCGATAGTGTTGAAGTGGTCAGTCCTTTAAATGGGGGAGGCGGAGGCGGTTTTGAAGGGTGGCTGTTTCCGGGTCATCTGGCCAGAAGGCCAGCGATCGCCAGCCCGGAAGGACGGCTGTCCGGCCCGCCCTCCCTGCTTATCCCTTGTTGCCGTCGCCCTTGATCCCCTTGGCCCGGCGTCGCTCCAGTTGCTGTATGCTGGTGTCAGGGGTCGGCAAATGTTCGGGCATAACCCCGCCCAGGTCGCCGATGGTCGCCCGGACCTTCTTGCCCACGGCCAGATGGATATCGTTCGCCTGGGCGCGGGTACGGGCACCGTCGCGCTTCAGCTTGTCCTCGGTTTGGGTTGCGCGGAACAGGTTGGCCGCCAGTTCCGTGCTGCCCATGTGGTCGAGGATTTTCTGGCTCTTCTTCAACCCCTTGTCCGCGTGGATATCGCGCATGGTCCGCCCACCGTACAGGCCGCGATATCCGTGGTCCTGGAACACGGCATAATCCAGCCCGCTTGAGACGCCCGCCTGCCCGGCGGCCGAGGCGAGGGCCGTGTTGTGATGTGCCACCTCGCGCCGCAGCATCAACCGCCGTTCGTCCTCGGACAGGGTGCCAAACGCCGGGTCGTCCTTAATCTCCTGACGACGTGTCTGTATCGCGAAATAGCTCTGGCCCTGGGCAATGACCGGTT
>JAUCCG010000052.1:0-9195 GCA_034676465.1 Brevundimonas sp.
GTGGGCGTCCTCGACCGTGGCGGAGGCCACCTCGATCTGCTTGACCAGCTTCGGGCTCGAGTAGGTCCACCGCATCGAGGCGGAACACCATGTGGTGTTTGTCGACATGGGTGGCCGAGTAGCGCAGCGTGCACAGTGGGTTCATGGCGTCCAGCGCCTCTTTTTCCGCGCCCCTGCAACCGCCATCCACGCTCTGCGGCTCATCAACGATCACCACCGGGCGCGTCGCCTTGATCAGGTCGATCGGTTTTTCGCCGCCGGTCTTCTCGCTGTCCTTGTAGAGGTTGTTGACGTCCTTCTTGTTGATGGCGCCGACGGTAACCACCCGACCAGCAGGACGTCCTGCATGTCCGAGCCGAAGAAGGTGGCATTGTCCAGCCGCGCACCGCTCAGATCGCAACCGATCATGCAGGCGGCGGAAAAGTCGGCATCGGCCAGGTTGCGTCCGGCCATGCTCAGGCCGCGCAGGTCCATCCAGGCGAAAACCGCGCGCGCGCCGCCGGGCAGGGCCTGCCACAGGCGATCATGCCGGGCGCAGATGGCGTCCAGTTCCGGCTGGGTGAGGCGTCGTCGGGCGACATCTGGCGAGGTCACAGGCATGGGCTCATAATGAACCCGTTCGCTTAAGGAAGACTTGCGGAAACCAGGGTTTTTCCGTTCAAACTCAAGCCGTCAGCAGACCCTGCTCGATCAGGGCATCGGCCAGTTCGCCGGGCCCGGTCCACAGACGCGTATAACCCGCCTCGCCGAGACGTTTCAGCTCCATGGCCAGGTCGGCCTGCGGCGCGGCGGCGAACCGGGCGTCGAACCCGGCCCCGTCCTCGCTGATCCGCACCATCGGGCGGCCGGTCTCGAGCCGATGGAGATAGCCTTCGTACAGGACCCCGGCATCGTCACTGAGCAGGCCGGTTTCCACCGTCAGTCCCGACTGACGCAGGCGTTCGGTGCCACGGCCGGACGCGAACGGCGACGGGTCGACGGCGGCGATGACGACC
Organism: Brevundimonas sp.; assembly: GCA_034676465.1. Classification (GTDB taxonomy): domain Bacteria; phylum Pseudomonadota; class Alphaproteobacteria; order Caulobacterales; family Caulobacteraceae; genus Brevundimonas. The sequence continues at coordinate 996 of JAUCCG010000052.1, forward strand.
CGGGCGATGCCGGCCTCGACCAGGAACTGGGCACAGGAGGTGCGCCCCGACGAGCGCGCGCCACAGGGCTCCATCGTCACATAGGCAGTCGCGCCGCGGGCGCGGTCGCCGGCGGCGGGAATGGCCTGTTCCTCGGCATGGGGGCGGCCCCCGGCGGCGGTCGCCGCCTCGGCCACCACCGCGCCGTCCTGGACAATGACACAGCCGACGGCGGGATTGGGCCAGGTGTCGCCCATCCGGCCCAGGGCCAGGTCTATGGCCCGCCGCATGAAGTCGAGGTCGGCGGCGGCGTCGCTCACGGCAGCACCGGCAGGGTCCGGGCCCGGGCCGTGTCGAGATAGCGGGCCGCGACCGGCTTCAGGTCCGCGTCCAGATCGATCTCCAGCGGGTTGCCGGTCGGGATCTCGACGCCGACGATCTGATCGTCCGGCACCTGGAACAGGTGTTTGACGATGGCGCGCAGAGAATTGCCGTGGGCGACGATCAGTACGTTCTCGCCGGCCTTGAGGCGGGGCGCGATGGCCTCGGTCCAGTAGGGCAGGACCCGCTCGAGCGTGATCTTGAGGCTTTCGGTGTCGGGGATCGGCTGACCCGCATAGCGGGGGTCGGCGTGGAAATCATACTCACCACCGGGGGCCAGCGGCGGCGGCGGCACATCATAGCTGCGACGCCAGATGCGGACCTGGTCCTCGCCATGTTTCTCGGCGGTCTCGGCCTTGTTGAGGCCGGTCAGGCCGCCGTAGTGGCGTTCGTTGAGCCGCCAGTCCTCGACCGTGGGAATATCCTTGAGGTTTGCGGCCTGCAGGGCCAGGGCCCCGGTCCGTTTGGCCCGTGTCAGCACGGACAGAAACATCACATCGGGCCGGAAGCCGGATTCGGCGATCAGTTCGCCGCCCCGACGAGCCTCGGCCTCGCCCCGTTCGGTCAGGTCGACATCGACCCAACCGGTGAAGCGGTTCTCGAGGTTCCACTGGCTCTGGCCATGACGCAACAGGATCAGACGGGGCATTCAGGGTCTCCGGCGGCAATAGACGGGGCGTAGGACCGGGTGAGCGTCGGGTCAAGGTGACCGCCGCGCGCCCCTTGATGAGGCGACGGAGCCGTCGTCGGTGACGGGCGTTGTTGTTGGCCCCGCCCCGGGTGTCCTATAGCCAGCCCTTGTCCGGTCTCATTCAAGGCTCCGTCCATGCAAAAGCCCCGCTCCGACCTCCGTTCCAATACCGCTGAATACGAGACCACGCCGCTGGTGAAGGCGACGGGGTTCCGCGAATACGACGCGCGGTGGATCCTGGACAAGGAGATCAACCTGCTGGGCCTGCAGGCGCTGGGGCTGGGTCTGGCCACCTATGTGCATGAGGTCGGCACCCGGCCGCGGATCGTGGTCGGCCACGACTACCGGTCCTATTCCCTCAGTGTGAAACAGGCGCTGATCCTGGGTCTGCTGGAAGGCGGGATGGAGGTGCTGGACATCGGCCTGGCGCTGTCGCCGACGGCCTATTTCGCCCAGTTCGCGCTGGACGCGCCCTGTGTCGCCATGGTCACGGCCAGTCATAACGAGAACGGCTGGACCGGGGTCAAGATGGGGGCCAATCCCCCGCTCACGTTCGGGCCGGACGAGATCGGGCGGCTGAAGACGATCGTGCTGGAAGGCCAGGGCGTGGCCCGGCCCGGCGGGCGGCTGGAACGGGTCGAGGGCTTCCGCGACCGCTACCTGGACGAGGTCACGACCGGGGTGAAACTGACCCGACCGCTGAAGGTGGTCGCCGCCTGCGGCAACGGCACGGCCGGGGCGTTCGCGCCCGAGGCCCTGCGCCGCATGGGGGTCGAGGTGATCGAGATGGACACCGAGCTCGACTGGAATTTCCCCAAATACAATCCGAACCCCGAAGACCACGCGATGCTGAGCCAGATGGCGGCGCGGGTGCGTGAGACCGGGGCCGACCTGGCGCTGGGCTTCGACGGCGACGGCGACCGCTGCGGTGTGGTCGACGACACGGGCGAGGAGATCTTCGCCGACAAGATCGGTCTGATGCTGGCCCGTGACCTGTCGGCCCTGCACGCCGACGCCACCTTTGTCGTCGATGTGAAATCGACCGGCCTGTACAAGACCGACCCGGTGTTGAAATCGAACGGGGCGGACGTCGTCTACTGGAAGACCGGCCACAGCTATATCAAGCGCAAGACCGCCGAACTGGGGGCGCTGGCCGGGTTCGAGAAGTCGGGCCATTTCTTCTTCAACGCCCCGATCGGGCGCGGCTATGATGACGGGCTCGTCGCGGCCGGGGCGATTCTGGCCATGCTGGATCGCAATCCCGGCAAGAAACTGTCCGAGCTGAAGGCCGCCCTGCCGGATGCGTGGACGTCGCTGACGATGAGCCCGCATTGCGACGACGAGCTGAAGTACGAGGTGCTGGAGCGGATCGTCGCCGACTATCAGGCGCTGGCCGACGCCGGTGGCTCGATCCTGGGGCGCAGGATCGTCGAGGCGATCACCGTCAACGGCGTGCGCGTGCATCTGGACGACGGATCGTGGGTGCTGGTGCGGGCCTCGTCCAACAAGCCGGAGCTGGTGGTGGTGGTCGAGAGCATGCGCTCGGCCGACGACATGCGCGCCCTGTTCCGTGACGAGGTCAAGCCGCGGCTGGCGAAATATCCGGAAATCGGGGCCTACAACCAGGAGATCTGACGGTCGCCGTCAGACCTGGGCCAGCAGCCAGATCAGGCCGAGCGCGAGGCCGACCAGAACGATCAGCGACAGGGTCACCACGGCGGCGATGCGCAGGCCCGAACGCGCCACGGCCCGGGCGTCGGTGCTGAGACCCAGGGCCGCCATGGAGATCACGGTCAGGGCCGTGGCGACGCCGGCCAGGGTCGGCAGCACGGCGAGCGGGATCAAGCCCAGCGAGCGCGCGGCCATCATCAGCAGAAAGCCGATCACGAACCACGGCACCAGCCGGCCGAGCGGAATGCCGGGCATGCGGGGCGCATCGGTCAGGCCCGCCGCGCCGGCCCGCCGCCGCAGGGCCATCACCAGGGCCAGACCCAGGCAAACCGGGCCCAGCATCAGAACCCGCACCAGCTTGATCAGGGTGCCGGACTGGGTGGCGATGGCCCCGACGGGCATGGTGGCGGCCAGCACCTGGGGCACGGCATAGACGGTCAGCCCGGCCAGCACGCCATATTCCACATGCGGCATCCGCAAAAGTGTGCCCAGCAGCGGCAGGAGGAGCACCACCACCACCCCCAGCACGGCGGTGAAGGCGATGGCGGCCGAGACGTCCTCAGCGTCGGCGTCGATCACCGGGGCCACGGCGGCGATGGCCGAATTGCCGCAGATGGCGTTGCCGCAGGCGATCAGGGCCGCCATCCGGCGCGGCAGGCGCAGCAGACGACCGATGCCGTAGCTGACCGCGAGGGCGAGCCCGACAATCAGGGCCGTTCCCGCCAGCAGACCGGGACCGATGGCCATGACCGTCGCGGCGCTGACCGAAGCCCCAAGCAGGACCACGGCGATCTCCAGCAGGGTCCGGGCGCTGAATTCGATGCCCGGCCGAAGGGAGGCGGGCGGCGTCCAGACCGAACGGATGGCGGTCCCGATCAGGATGGCCAGCACGATGCCGTCGATCCATGCGCGCCCGAAGAGGTCGACTTCCAGAGCCTGAACGGCGAGCGCGAGGCCGGTCACGACGGCACAGGCGATCAGGCCGGGCACCACGGACAGGACAGGGGGCAGACGGACAGGAATCATCGGGCGAGACTGCGCCACGCAGCCCCGCTGTTCCATCACCCCACCACCGAATTGCGTCAGGGCGACGGGTTGAAGGCCTAGCTGTAGGCACCCTGACGCAGGTTGATGTCGTATTCGACCCAGGCCTTCAGGGCCGACAGCATCTCGGTCCAGCCGGCGCAGTTGCCGTAGGAGGCCTTCAGACCCGCCGCGGTGGGCTTCCAGCTGGCTTCGGCGATGGTGACGAGGGTGCGCGCGCCGTCGTCCAGCGGCGCAAAGGTCATGGTCACGGTCGTCCGGCCGTCATCCAGGCCCTCCTTGCCCGCCCAGCGCAGGACGATCTTCCGGTCAGGTACCACCTCGATCACCTCGACCGGAAAGACTCCGGGGAAGTCGGCGAAATCCCACTGGACCGTCGCGCCGGTCTCGAGCCGGCCGACCGCGCCACCGGTGGTGAAATAGCCCGACAGCTTCGCCGGATCGGCGACCGCCTCGAACACCTCATGCACCGGCCGTCCGACCCGCGTGCTGACCTCGAATTTCAGCTCCATCGACTCTCTCCGTGGTTGCTTCCTGCGTATTTATGTTATAAAAATAAAACATGTCAAACGGCGACGATCTGGACAGTGTTTTCAAGGCCCTGGCCAACCCAATTCGCCGTCGCCTGCTGGATGCGATGAAGGATGGGCCGCGCACGACGGGCCAGTTGTGCGAGGCCGAGCCGTCGCTGGACCGCTGCACCGTGATGCAGCATCTGAAGATTCTGGAGACAGCCGACCTGATCCTCGTCCGGCGCGAGGGTCGCGAACGCTGGAATCACCTCAATGCCATGCCGATCAAGGCGGTCCATGATCGCTGGATCGCCCCCTATGCGCGGCAGGCGGTGGCGATGCTGGCGGACCTCAAGACCCGGGTCGAAGGCTAGCCTGCGGCCTCGATCGCCGCGACGATGTCGAAGACGACGCTTTCGACCAGGGTCGGGTCGTCGCCCTCGGCCATCACGCGGATCAGTTTCTCGGTGCCGGACTTGCGCACCAGCAACCGGCCTGTGCCGGTCAGGCGGGCCTCGCCGTCGGCAATCGCCGTCTTGACCCCGTCAGCTTCCAGCGGCTTGCCGGCCTTGTAGCGGACATTCTGCAGCAGTTGCGGTACCGGCTCGAACTGTTTGGCCAGGTCGCTCATGGTGCGGCCACTCTCGACCATGACCGCCAGCACCTGCAGGGCCGACATCAGGCCGTCGCCGGTGGTGGCATAGTCGTGCAGGATGATGTGGCCGGACTGTTCGCCGCCCAGGTTGAAACCACCCGACTGCATCCGCTCCATCACATAGCGATCGCCGACATTGGTGCGTTCCAGCGTCAGCCCATCAGCCAGAAGACCGCGCTCGAGCCCGAGGTTGGACATCACGGTAGCGACCACGCCGCTGCCGGTCAGCAGGCCACGTCGGGCCCAGTCACGCGCGATCAGGGCCATGATCTGGTCGCCGTCGATGACCTTGCCATGCTCGTCGCAGATGATCAGCCGGTCGGCGTCGCCGTCGAGGGCGATGCCGATATCGGCCCGGTAGCGTTTGACCGCCTCGGCCAGCGCCGTCGGATAGGTCGAGCCGCATTCCGCATTGATGTTCAGCCCGTCCGGATTGACCCCGATCGGAAACACCTCGGCCCCCAGCTCGTACAGGGTGGTCGGGGCCACGCGGTAGCCGGCCCCGTTGGCGCAATCGATGGCGATGCGCAGCCCCTGCAGGCTGAGCGCCTTGGGGAAGCTGGCCTTGGCGATCTCGATATAGCGCGCCTGTAAATCGTCGATCCGCTTGACCCGGCCCAGCTTGTCCGGGGCGGCCAGTCCCACATCGAGGGCCGTGTCCATCATCGACTCGATCTTCAGCTCGACCTTGTCGGACAATTTGTAGCCGTCGGGGCCGAACAGCTTGATGCCATTGTCGACGAAGCTGTTGTGCGAGGCCGAGATCATCACCCCGATGTCGGCGCGCATCGACCGGGTCATCATGGCCACGCCCGGCGTCGGCAGGGGCCCGAAGGTCAGGACGTCCATGCCGGCGCTGGCAAAGCCGGCCACCAGGGCCGGCTCGATCATATAGCCGGACAGACGGGTATCCTTGCCGATCACGACCAGATGGCGGCGTTCATTGCCGGACATGAACAGACGACCCGCCGCGAGACCGACGCGCAGGGCGACCTCGGGCGTCATCGGATAGGTGTTGGCCTGGCCACGGATGCCGTCAGTGCCGAAATAACGTCGCTCGCCCAAAGGGTCTCTCCCGTGGTGTCGCGGGTCCGGAAACCTTGCGAAACCGCAATTCAGATGCCTCAAGGTCGCAAATCGCCTAGATGCGCAACCGGACCTTCCGCGCCGGATTAGACCGTCAGGCACCAGCGCGCAAAGCGGCGTCCGTTAATTTCCGGGGAAGACATCATGTGCGGCATCATTGGAGTCACGGGTATCGGCCCCGCCGTCCCGCGGATTATCGACAGCCTGAAGCGGCTGGAATACCGCGGCTATGACTCGGCCGGGATCGCGGTTCTGGTCGACGGGCGCATCGAGCGGCGTCGGGCCAAGGGCAAGATCCGCGAACTGGAGGCCGTGCTGGCGGCCGAGCCGCTGGAGGCGCAGGTTGGCATCGGTCACACGCGCTGGGCCACCCACGGGGCCCCGACCACGATCAACGCCCACCCGCACAAGGCGGGACGGGTGGTGCTGGTCCACAACGGCATCATCGAGAATTTCGCCGAGCTGAAGGCCGAACTGGCCGTCGCCGGCTGTGTGTTCGAAAGCCAGACCGACACCGAGGTCATGGCTCACATGCTGGACGAGGCGCTGAAGCGCGATCCGGATCCGCTGACCGCGTTCAAGGCTGTGCTCGACCGGCTGATCGGGGCCTATGCCCTGGCGGTCCTGATCGAGGGCGAGGACGGCCTGATCCTGGGCGCGCGGCGCGGCAGTCCGCTGGTGGTCGGCTGGGGCGAGGGCGAGATGTATCTGGGCTCGGACGCCCTGGCGGTCGGCCCCTTCACCCAGAAGATCAGCTATCTGGAGGAAGGCGACTATGTCGCGCTCAGCCGCGACGGCGCGCGGATGTTCGACGTCGACGGGACCGAGGTGGCGCGGCAGGTCGTCCAGGTCTCGGCCTCGTCGGCCATGGTCGAAAAGGGCGAATATCGCCACTTCATGGAGAAGGAAATCCATGAGCAGCCCGACAGCGTTCAGCGCACGCTCTCGGAATACCTCGACTTCGTGAACGGCCGGGCCAAGGAACCGAGCATCGACTTCACCGCCATCGACCGGATCCAGATCGTCGCCTGCGGCACCGCCTTCTACGCCGGTCAGATCGGGCGTTATGCGTTCGAACGGCTGGCCGGCCTGCCCTGTGACGTCGAGATCGCCTCGGAGTTCCGCTATCGCGAACCGGCCGTCACCCCGGGCACCCTGGCCGTGGCCGTGTCGCAGTCGGGCGAGACCGCCGACACCCTGGCCTGCCTGGCCTGGTGCAAGGCGCGTGGCCTGAAGACCGCCGCCCTGGTCAATGTCCATTCCTCGTCCATGGCGCGCGAAGCCGGGACCCTGTGGCCGACCCACGCCGGACCCGAGATCGGCGTGGCCTCGACCAAGGCCTTCACCGCCCAGGTCGCCGCCCTGCTGGCCCTGGCCGTGGCCGCCGGCGTGGCCCGGGGCCGGATCGACGCCCTGACCGAGGCCGAACTGGTCAAGGCCCTGTTCGAGGCCCCGCGCCTGATCGCCGAGGCCTTGCAGATGGACGGCGAGCTGCGCGACGTGGCCCAGGACATCGCCAAGGCCACCGATGTCATCTTCCTGGGTCGCGGACCGATGTTCCCGCTGGCCATGGAAGGCGCGCTGAAGCTGAAGGAGATCAGCTATATCCACGCCGAGGGCTATGCCGCCGGCGAGCTGAAGCACGGCCCGATCGCCCTGGTCGACGAATTCACCCCGATCGTGGCCCTGGCCCCGCTGGATGACGTGTTCGAGAAGACCGCCTCCAACCTGCAGGAGGTGGCGGCGCGCGGCGGTCCGGTGATCATGATCGCCCCGGCCGATGCCCCCGACCCGCACGGCGCCGGCATCCGCCGCATCGCCGCGCCCGACTGCCACCCGCTGATCGCGCCGCTGGTCTATGCGGTGCCGATGCAGCTGCTGGCCTATTACACGGCCGTGCAGAAGGGCACCGACGTCGACCAGCCGCGCAATCTGGCCAAGTCGGTGACCGTGGAATAGCGGGTTCGCGCTGGCTTGGGTGCCGCCTGGGTCCCGGGGTCGCTTCGCGCCCCGGGATGACGACAGCGGAAGGGGATACGAAGTTTCGAATTGGGCGTTAGGGTGCTCGCAGGAACAGATCCAGGATTCTCATGACCTCCACGCCCCGCCGCCTTCGCAAGGCCGTCCTGCCCGTCGCCGGGCTCGGCACCCGGGTCCTGCCCGGGACCAAGACCACGCCGA
>JAUCCG010000053.1:0-9241 GCA_034676465.1 Brevundimonas sp.
ATCATTTCGGTCAGGCGGGACTTGCGACGCTTGTGCGTGATGACAGTCATGATGGAACGTCACTCTGAACCATGCCTTCCGAAACAGGCATCGGAGGCATCTCCGCCTCCGCAGCGGCCTTGCGGATCATCTGGGCGCGACGTTCCTCGCCGGGCGGAGAGCCGTCGCGGAACCGCCGATCAGGTCCGAAATAGTCGCCAACCTCAAGAAAGGGCCGTTGGCCGCGACACCCAGACGATTTGCTCCAGCAGGGTGATGGCACTGAAGCTGTTTGACAATGACGAAGCTGGCCCCGCAGTCCCGCGCTTCGGCGGCGCGCGATCGGCGCAGGTGGGCGGCGGTCATGATGGCCGGCACAAAGGCATTGTAATCCAGTCCGGAGCGACGGAGCCACCGGACCAGCTCGAAACCGTCTGTGCCAGGCATTTCACAGTCGACCAGAAGGAGGTCAACCGGATTTTCCTTGAGGATACTGATGGCCTCGGTGGCACTACGGCAAGCGTAGCGGGTGCGAATCGAAGCTGAGCAGGGCCTGACTGGTCAGATCAAGAGCAAAGGGCGAGTCATCGACCACCATCGTCACAGCACTGCTGAAATTGACCACCGAACTGGCTCGAAGGGAGGTAGCGAGATCACTCATTGGGCGGGGAACCCTGACAACTGACAGCAGATTACCGCCACCTGAGTTGAGTCAGTAACCCTCATGGGTAGAAGGAGGGTTAACGGTTAAACTTGCCCGGCCAATCGCATAGAACCGCTCGGCACGTTGGCGACGCAACGCATCGGGCGACAGGCCGTTCAGATCACGCAGTTCCTCGGCAAGAACATCCCCCACGGCCGCCACGGCTGCAGATGGGTCAGTATGGGCCCCGCCGCAGGGTTCGGTAATCAGTCGGTCGACGATCTTCAGTCCGATCAGGTCCGGGCCGGTAATCTTCATGGCCATTGCGGCGTCGCGTGCCCGGGCTCCGTCCCGCCACAGGATACCAGCGGCCCCCTCCGGAGAAATCACTGAATAGATCGAGTGCTCCAGCATCAAAACCCGACTCGCCCCGGCAATGGCGATGGCTCCGCCGGATCCACCTTCGCCTGTGATGGTAGCAATAGACGGGACACCCAGGGTCAGGCTTCGTTCAGTCGAGCGGGCGATCGCCTCGGCCTGGCCGCGTTCCTCGGCGCCGAGCCCCGGATAGGCTCCGGCGGTATCGACAAAGGTCAGGACCGGCAGGCCGAACTGCTCGGCCATGTCCATCAGACGGACCGCCTTGCGATAGCCCTCAGGCCGGGCCATTCCAAAATTGTGCTTCAGGCGGAACTCGGTGTCGTTGCCCTTTTCGTGGCCCATGATGACCACGGCCTCGCCCCGGAACCGGGCCACGCCTCCAAGGATGGCCTGGTCGTCGCCATACTGCCGATCGCCTCGCAGTTCGAGAATTTGGTGAACAGACCGTCGATATAGTCGATCAGGTGCGGGCGCTGCGGATGCCGGGCGACCTGGGTCTTCATCCACGGATCAAGGTTGGCGTAGGTTTTCTTGCGAAGCTGGTCGGCCTTGCGGCGCAGTCCCTCGATCTCGGTCTCGAACGAGCCCGACGTCGTCGACAGCAGGCTCAGTTCCTCGATCTTGGCCTCCAGATCGGCGATAGGCTTTTCGAATTCGAGGTAGTGGGTGGCCATGAAGGCGTCCGGTACGACAGGCGCGGCAGATGCGCGATGGGAAGGCGGCGGAACCTAGTGGGGCAATCGCCTGCGAGCAAGTGAGGCGTCAGTCGTTCCGCGCCAAGGGGTGATTTTGCTGACGGCGCGGCTGAGCCGATCGGACGTGACGTGAGTGTATATCTGGGTCGTGGCGATGCCCGCGTGGCCCAGCAGCGTCTGGACCACCCGCAGGTCGGCTCCGCCCTCCAGCAAATGGGTCGCGAAGGCGTGGCGCAAAACGTGGGGGCTGACCCGGGCGGGATCGAGCCCCGCAGTGACCGCAGCCTGATCCAGCATCTGGGCAAAACGCCGCGGTGTCAGGTGACCGCTGCTCCCGCCCGACGGAAACAGCCAGACACTGTCGGGCTTGCCCGGTCTGCGAACCGCGTCGCGTACGGTTAGCCAGGCGCGGACCGCCTCCCGGGCGGCGGCGTTCAGTGGAGCCAGGCGCTCCTTGCCACCCTTACCGCGCACAATCAGGAAGGCGGGATCGCGCCGAACGGAGTTGACTCTCAGGTTCAGCAATTCCGAAACCCTCATGCCCGACGCGTATGCCAGTTCCACCAGGGCAACCATGCGGACGCCACGGCCCCCTTCTCGGGACGAGGCGGCTGCCAGCAAATGCCCGATCTCGTCGACAGACAGGGTTCGGGGCAAGGACCGTCCCTGCTTCGGGGCATCCAGACGTCGGGACGGGTCGTCGGACCGCCAACCCTCGACGAGGGCGAATTGGTAGAATTGGCGGACAGAGGACCGCCTCCGGGCTGCTGTGGCCGGGGACAGCCCGCAAGCCGTCAGGTCGGCGAACCAGGACTCATTGCGGGCGCATCGGCGGCCATCAAGCCGCCGCTCGCGGACAAACTGGCTTCGGCGTCGGCCAGGTCGCGGCCATAAGCCGAAAGCGTGTGGGGTGACGCGTCGCGTTCGACCGCCATCATCTCCAGAAAGGCTTCGACCTGTGGGGTACTCACCAAAACACGTCATTCCCGATACGGCGCTCCCTTGCGGGGCTCCGTCTTGATGTAGAGGGTGAAGCGATCATGTGTGCCTGCCTCCCCTTTGCCGACCGACCTGTACTCGCGGAGCCGTCCGCATGAACGATGTTGCGCCGATTTCGGCGTCCCGGCGCACCATAGCGCTGGTGGGGCTAATGGGGGTGGGGAAATCTACCGTCGGACGGCGGCTGGCGCGTCGTCTGCATCTGCCATTTGCCGACGGGGACATCGAGATCGAGGCAGCGGCAGGAATGACGGTGTCCGAAATATTCGCTGAACTGGGTGAGCCCGAATTCCGCGCCGGGGAGGCCCGGGTCATGCGGCGGCTTCTGGAAGGCGAACGACGGGTCCTGGCTACAGGCGGCGGAGCCATCCTCAACCCCGAGATCTTTGAGCCTTGATGAAGAGCCGGGCGACCACGGTCTGGATGCGGGCGGATCTGGCGGTCGTTGCGCAGCGCGTACAGCGCCGGGACACCCGACCGCTGTTGCGCGGTCGTGATCCACTGGAAGCGCTGGAGGCGATGGCGGCCGTCCGCTATCCGATCTACGCCACGGCCGATGTCACCGTGGATGTTGCCAGCGGGGCGCATGCTGACTCCGTAGAGGCAATCGTCGCCGCCCTGGAGGCGTTCTGGAGTCAGGACCAGGCATCATGAGCACCATTCTTTCGGTCTCCGCCGCCGGCTTCATTCCTTATGAAGTGGAAGTTGGACGGGGACTCCTGGCCGGTCTCGGCGCGCAGGTCGCCGCGCTGACCAAGGGGCGGGTTGTCGTTATAGCGACGAGACCGTGGCTGCACTCCACGGTCCGGTGGCGCTGGCGTCGCTGGAAGCCGTCGGATTAAGGACGCGAATCCTGACCATTCCACCTGGCGAGGCGTCAAAGTCCTTCGCTGAACTGGAACGCGTGATTGATCGGTTGCTGGCGTATGAACTGGACCGCAAAGACCTGATCGTCGCCCTGGGGGGCGGCGTGGTTGGCGATCTGGCCGGTCTGGCGGCAGCCCTCTACATGCGGGGTATAGATTTTATCCAGGTTCCGACCACCCTTTTGGCCCAGGTGGATTCCTCTGTCGGCGGCAAGACGGCAATCGACACGCCGCGCGGCAAGAAATCTGGTCGGGGCGTTCCATCAGCCGCGACGGGTGATCGCCGACATTGATGTGCTGGCCACCTTGCCTCCCCGCCAGCTTCGCTCCGGGTGGGCGGAGGTCCTGAAGCACGGCCTGATCTGTGATGCGGTCTTTTTCGATTGGCTGGCAGGCGAAGGGTCGGTCGGGTCGTCCGGTGATCCGGTGGCGCTGGAGCGGGCCGTAATCCGATCCGTTGAGATCAAGAGCGCCATCGTCGAAGAGGACGAGCGAGAGACCGGGCGGCGGGCCCTGTTGAACCTGGGGCACACTTTCGGTCATGCTCTGGAGGCCGAGCTGGGTTTCGACGAAACAGTGCTGACCCACGGCGAGGCTGTGGCGCTGGGATGCGCGATGGCATTTCGCTATTCGGCGACCCACGGTCTGTGCCCGGATGTCGACGTCAAACGGGCGATTGCCGGACTGGCGGCCGCGGGTTTGCCCACCCGGCTGGCAGAAGTCGGTGAAGCCGGAGCCGACGCGCTGGTGCGCCGCATGGCCGGGGACAAGAAGGCTGAAAGGTGGTCAACTCACCCCTGATTCTGGTGCACGGAGTTGGGCGAGCTTTCGTCGAGCGTGCGGTGGATCCAGTCCGGTTGAAGGAGTTCCTGCGGACCGAGGGAGCCCGATGATCCTGACGGCGGATGTGTTGGAAAATGCATTTGTTCGTCCTGGAGCCGTTCGAACCGTCTATGCGAGCGGAGGTGCGGTCGGCGCTGGACTGCGACCCGGACTCATGGGGCGGGAATGGTAGCGGCGGCGTACGGACCGCATTTCGACGGCTGGTGGACAGCTGCAATGGCTGCGATGTGTGCCGGGTCTCGAATTCCCTGGGCGGTACGACGCCAGAGCGATGGTGCGGTGATCGGCACGACAAGCCTGTACGAAATCCGGCCCGAGCATCGGCGATGCGAAGTCGGTTCGACCTTCTATCGTCCGGAGACCCGGGGTGGTCCGGTCAATCCGGCGTGCAAGCGCTTGCTGCTGGACCATGCTTTCGCCGCCGGCGCGGTACGGGTCGAGATCATCACTGATGCCCTGAACCCGGCCAGTCAGGCGGCAATCCGCAAGCTGGGCGCAAGGGACGAGGGCGTTCTGGCCCGTCACAAGATTACCTGGACCGGTCGAATTGAGACACGGCCCAGTTCGCCATTCTGGACCTGGACTGGCCGAAGGTTCGGCAGTTGCTGGATGATCAACTCGCTGGATTTTCCAAATCCTGAATGCAGGTCAGTCGATGGCCCGACATTCGGTCGTGGGTTGTCCGTCAGCAGTCCAGCTGGCTGTGTCACCCTTGCCGCGCAGTTCAGACCCACTGGCCCGGTACCAAATGCCGTCGGCGGCGCGTTCCTGATGCAGATCCACGGCCTCACCCATGGAATTGCGTACCGTTGCCATCATGCGCGGGTTATCGAAATCAACCGACAGTCGGTCGCCGTTGTCACACAGGTAGAGGGCACGCACGACGCGGTTGAGAGCGTGGTCCTGGAGCTCCGCCCCGGTTCTTCGCTGGGGCATTTGCGTATCGCGGGCACGCTCCTGGCTCTCTTCACCGTCGTTTGGCGCGGCCCGGGACGGCTGATCGCAGCTCGAAATGGCGGAAGCCGCGACCAGGAGGATGGCGAGGCGGGGCAGGTGGTGGGTGCGAATGGGACGTTTCCTCTTCATTTAAGTCCTGCCCGGTTGCCTGGAAGGTCCATTGAGCTAACGTTCGGTCATGGTGGCCGTTCCTGCGCGTCGACGCCGGAAGAACTGACGGAGAAGGTCGCCGCCTTCGGTTGCCAGCACTCCGCCTTCAATGCGGGGCTTCCAGTGACAGGTCGGTTGGTCGAACACGCGGGCTCCATGGATTACCGCGCCGCCCTTGGGGTCATCGGCACCCCAGACAACCCGGCCGATTCGGGCGTGGCTGATCGCGCCTGCGCACATGGTGCAGGGCTCAAGCGTCACATAAAGTGTTAGGTCGGTCAGCCGGTAGTTACCCATCGCCCGGGCGGCTGCGCGCAGGGCCACGATTTCAGCGTGGGCCGTAGGATCATGTGCTCCGATCGGGCCGTTGCTGCCCGAGGCGATGACGGCTCCGGAGGCCTCGTCGACCACAACGGCCCCCACGGGCACCTCTCCGGTGTCCGCTGCCGCTTGCGCAAGGTCGAGTGCCATGCGCATGAACCGCTCATCATGGTCCGCCATACAGATGACAACGACAAGAACGCCCGCCCCCGTCAAGATGACCGGGCGCGCAAACCCAATTCCGATCCCGCGACCAGCGGTCCACGGTACTCGGTCGCCAGGCCGAGGATCGTCGACGAACGGCCTGAACGGCCCGGTGGCAAGGGCGCTTTCGCCAAGGACGGTCCGCGCAAGGACGGTCCGCGCAAGGACGGCCCCCGCAAGGATGGTCCGCCGCGTAAGGATGGTCCACGCAAGGACGGCAAGGATGCCAAAACTCCGGCTGAGCCCAAGCGCAGCGAACGGATCGCCAAGGCCATGGCCCGGGCCGGGATCGCCTCGCGGCGCGAGGTCGAACGGCTGATCGGTCTGGGCAAGGTGGCCCTGAACGGCAAGAATCTGGTGACCCCGGCGGTGCTGGTGACGCGGGACGACGTTATCACCGTCGACGGCAAGACCATCGGTTCGGCCCAGGCGACCCGGGTGTGGCGCTATCACAAGCCCGCCGGACTGGTGACCTCGCACAATAATCCGGCCGGACGGCCGACCGTGTTCGACGCCCTGCCGGGTGGCCTGCCGCGGGTGATCTCGGTCGGATGCCTCGACCTGAATACCGAAGGTCTGCTGCTGCTGACCAATGACGGCGAACTGAGCCGGGCGCTGGAACTGCCGACCTCGGCCCTGGTGCGTCAGTATCGGGCCCGTGCGCGCGGCCGCGTCACCCAGGAAGCCCTCGACAAGCTTCAGGACGGCGTCACCGTCGAAGGGGTTCGCTACGGTCCGATCGACGCCAAGCTGGAGAAGGCCAAGACGTTGGGCGAGGGCGAACGCGCCGGGGCCAATCTGTGGATCAGCGTCTCGATCACCGAGGGCAAGAATCGCGAGGTCCGCAAGGTGCTGGAGTCGCTGGGTCTGACCGTGAACCGGCTGATCCGACTGGCCTATGGTCCGTTCCAGCTCGGCACCCTGCCGGTCGGGGCGGTTGAGGAGGTCGGCCCGCGCGTCATCCGCGAGATGCTGTCCGAGCATATCCGCCCTGATAGCCTGCCCCAGGGCAATACGGTCCAAACTCCGACGCCGGTTCCCGGTCGTCGCAACAACGCGCCGATAGTCAAGGGCAACTCGGGGTCGGCCATCTCCGATCCGTCGCGCAAGCCCCGTCGTATCCGCGCCGCCCAGGACGCCGCCAGTGAAGGCAGTGCCCGGGCCGAGACGGGCAAGCGTCCGCCCAAGAAGGAGGGCTGGGCCAAGGCCGCGCCACGCACCGCCGCGCCGCGCAAGACCTGGAAGCCGCGCGAGGGCGAGGACGACAAGCCCAGACATTTCTTCAAGGCCGGCTCCGCCCCGTCGACGTCGGAAGGCGAACGGCCGAAGCGGGCGTTCAAGCCGCGCGAGGATCAGATGATCGGCCCCAAGGGAACGTCGCGGGGACCGGGTGATCGTCCGACCCGCAACTTCGCCACACGTGACGGTGCCGGTCCTCGCGGCACCGATGGTCCCAAGCGCGACTTCAAGCCCCGTAGCGGTCCGCGCCCGACCGGCGGCAAGCCGACCGGGCCGCGTCCGGGTGGGCCCCGCGGACCCCGCTCGGGCGGCTGATCCGTGCGGATCGTCGCCGGAACCCTGAAGGGCCGCACCCTCGTGGCACCCGACGGTCAGGACACACGACCGACGTCCGACCGGGCGCGGCAGGCGGTGTTCAATGTGCTGGAACATGCCGCCTGGGCCGGGCCGCTGGTCGGGGCGCGGGTGCTGGACCTGTTCGCCGGTTCGGGGGCGCTGGGCTTCGAGGCCATTTCGCGCGGGGCGGCCTTCTGCCTGTTCGTCGAGACGGATGACGCGGCGCGCGGGGCTATCCGCGAGAATGTGGACGCCTTCAGCCTGTTTGGCCAGACCCGGATCCACCGGCGAGCGCCACCGATCTGGGCGTGCGCACCAGCTCGGCGGGTGAGCCGTTTGATCTGGTCTTTCTCGATCCGCCTTACGGCAAGGGCCTCGGTGAGCAGGCGCTGGCGCGGCTGATCGAGGAGGACTGGCTGAAGCCGGGGGCCATCGTCGTGTTCGAACGCGGCGCGGGCGAGCCGGAGATCGAGACGTCCGGCTACGCGCGGCTGGACGCCCGCGACTATGGCGCGGCGCGGGTGCTGTTCCTCAAGGCTCAATAGCCGGTTCCTCACGCAGGGCCTGCAGGGTCGCGGAGTGCGCCGCCATCCGCCGGCGGCAACGCCGGGCATGCATCACGTAGAGTTCGATACAGATCAGCAGGAAGCCTCCCAGCATCAGCAGGGTATTGAGCGTGACGATCCTGTCGGCGAAAGCCCGGCCAGGACGGTGACGAAGACGAAGGCCGCCAGGCTGGTCGCCACGCCGGCCCAGGCCCAGCGATAGCCGGTCCGCGCCTGGGCGATCGCCGACAGGACCACATCCTCGGGCGTTCCGGTCAGGAGGCCGGGATCACCGCGGCGCGACCAAAGGGTGGCGGCGAGGGCGAAGCCGACGAAACCCATGGCGGCCAGCGCGAGGGTCCAGGGCAGGTCGCGGGCCAGCGTGGCCCACAGAACAACACCCACGGTCGCCACACCGCCGGCGATCTCGCCCGCGAAATTGAGGCGCGCCATGAAATCGCGGCGTCGCACGGTCCGGACCATATCCGGATCCAGGCGTGGGGAGGCTACAGGACGGTCGGTCCAGGTCCGGGTCAGGTCGGTCCAGTCGTCGTTCGGGGGCGTGGTCATGGGTGCTCCTGCGGGATCGAGCGCTTCGCGCAGCGCAGCCTTGGCGCGGGTCAGGCGGATGGAGACGGATCTGGGTTCAGCCCCAGCATCGGGGCGATCTCGGCCGGGTGAATCCTTCGAGGGTCAGCAGGGCCGGTGGCGCAGCGACAGGGGCAGGGCGCGCACGGCGGCGGTCAGGCGGTCCTGCAGGTCGCGCGCCTCGAGGGCATCGTGCGGCGTGGGGGCCGCGCTGGCATCCCTTCATCCAGCGGCTGCCGGCGCGGTTCGGCGGCTTCGCGCGCCACGTGGGTCACAGCGCGGTTGTGCGCCACCCGGGCGATGAAGGCCCGGACCGGGGCCTCGCCCCGATAGCGCGGCATCGCTCGCCAGACGGCCAGCAGAATGTCCTGTTCCAGTTCATGCCGACGGGCAGGCCCGGCCTCATAGGCCGAGGCGATCCGGCGCAGCATCGCGCCGTGTTCGTCCAGCAGGGCCTCGAATGACTGATCACGTCCCAAGCGGGATCAACTCCGG
>JAUCCG010000054.1:0-13809 GCA_034676465.1 Brevundimonas sp.
TGCCGAACCGCTCCATGTCGAAGCGCGGCATCGACGCCTGCATCATCTCCACGGCGCAGCAGGCCAGGCCGAAGGTCATCCACATCAGGCTGCCGGTCCGCGCCCAGGTGATCACGTCGTCCAGCGAGGTGGTCAGGAAGCCCTGCTCGCCCAGCTCGGCGTTGACCTGCTGGAAATTTGTCGTGCAGCTTCGGATCATAGCCCTCGACGGTCGCGCGCGCGGCCTGGCCGAAGCCGACCGGCGACGCGCCCTGGTTGCCGGCCCCGATCAGCGGCGTGGTGTTGGTCACTATTCCCCATTCCAGCGCCCCCTTCTTCCATTCGTAGATGAAGCCGACCGTCAGTACACCGAGGAAAACCATCATGGACCAGAAAGCGAACACCATGCCGCCCCTGGACAGGTCGAACATCGACACGGCCCAGGGGAACAGAAAGGCGATCTCCAGATCGAAGATGATGAACAGGATCGACACCAGATAGAAGCGGACATCGAAAATTCATGCGCGCGTCATCAAAGGCATTGAAGCCGCACTCATAGGCCGACAGCTTTTCAAAGTCGGGATTCTTGCGGGCGCGCACCCAGGCCGCCAGCATGAAGCCGAGGCCCAGCGCCGTCGCTATCCCAGAGATATAACGATCGGCAGATATTCCAGAAGAAATGCGTTCATTCGAGAGGACCCTCGGCCGCCAGGGAGGAAGCGGAATCGGCGCTTTCTAGCCCCAACCCAGCCGGGGTTCAAACCCATGCTGACAAAGGATTTTATTGAGAATGGTTCGCAGGCCGCTGCGCCCCGGATGTTCGCCCCCGACAGGCTGGAGAAATCGCCGACGACGCGCTTGACAGTGCGAGTGCCCCCCGCCTAAACGACGCCCCTCGCCGCGACGCATCCAGCGCCGCGCCGGGAATACGCGGGTGTAGCTCAGTTGGTTAGAGTGCCGGCCTGTCACGCCGGAGGTCGCGGGTTCGAGTCCCGTCACTCGCGCCATTCCCTCTCGATCGTTCGAGGGAATGGCGCGCCCCCGCCCCTGACCCGGTCGACACCCCTCCCCCTTCCATCAAACCTGTCGCCGATTTCATGCGTCCGCCCCAATCGCGCCTTATTCTGCTACATATGTAACAGGCTACAAATGTAGCGGAGGCCCCGATGATCAAATCCCTGCCCAGACGCGAACGCGAGGTGTTCGAATTCTGTGCCGGCTCGAGGAGGGCACCGCCGGGGCCGTGCGCAATGCGATGACCGGCTCGCCCAGCAATTCCGCCGTCCGCACCCTGCTGTCGCGGCTGAAGGCCAAGGGGCTGATCGCCCACCGCACCGAAAACCAGGCCTATGTCTATGCGCCGGTGCCGCGTCCCGAGGCCGTGGCCGACGGGGCCCTGCGCCGCCTGGTCAATACCTTCTTCAACGGATCGCCCGCCAGCGCCGCCACCGCCCTGCTGGGTCTGGCCTCGCAGCTGGACCCGGACGAACAGGCGGCCCTGCGTCGGGCCATCGACGCCGCCGGGGAGCGGGGGCGCGTGATCGCCCTGCTGGTCAGCCTGGCCCTCAAGTCCGGTCTCGTCGCCGCCGCCGGCCTGTTGCTGGCCGAACTGTTCGCGAAACGCCCCGCGGCCGAGCGCGCCGACCTGCTGCGCGCCACCGTCGGCCTGATGCTGGCCCTGCCGGTCATTGCCCTGGCCGGGCCCGACCTGGCCCTCGCGATTCTGCCCGCGGCCGCATCCGCGCCCGTCCCCGTCGTCCCGGACAGCGTGGCCTGGGCCGGTGAACTGGGGCCGGTCGCCGGGGTCTCGGTTAGCGGCACCGTCGGGCCGCCGCCGGCCTGGGTCATACTCCTTTCGGCCTGGGCCCTGGGCGGCGTGCTGGTGCTGGGTCGCTTCCTCGGTGGCGTCTGGACCCTGTCGCGCTGGAGCCGCCACGGCCATCCGGTCCAGGACCCGGCCTGGACCGCGGCCCTGGAGCGTCAGAGCGAGGGCCGGAGCCCTCGTCCGCGTCTGTTGGTCGCACCCCGGGTCGACGGGCCGCTCAGCTGGGGCCTGCCGCCGGGCACGGTGTTGATCCATCCCGACAGCCTGGCCCGACCGGCCGATGCCGACGCCGTGCTGGCCCATGAGATCGCCCATATCCGCCGCCTCGACTGGCCCTTCCTGGCCCTGTCGCGACTGGCGCTCGCCCTGTTCTGGTTCAATCCGCTGATGTGGCGGTTGCACAGGGCCCTGATCGACCGGTCCGAAGAGGCCGCCGACGCCCTGGCCATCACCCGCGTCGACCCCCGCCAATACGCCCACACCCTGGTCAGTCTGGCCGCCCGCTCCACCCCCGTCGCCGCGACCGGCATGGCCGGTCCCGTCCGCACCCTCAGCCAAAGGATCGACGCCATCATGACATCCCCACCCAAGCCGCACGCCCGCTCCATCGCCCTGACCGTCGCGGTCGGGGCGCTGGTCGCGGTCGCCACACCCCTCGCCGCCGTGGAACTGTCGTCCCGCACAGCGGACGATACTCCCGCCCGGGCTCCGGCGGTGGCCGGCGTCGCCGCGACGGCAGCCGTGGCCCCGACCGCGCCGGTCGAATCGATCGCGCCGCTCGCAGACCGATCGGGTCCCTACAGCGTCAGCTATGCCAGCACTGAGCCGTCCGCACCGGCGGCACCGCACGCCGACCGCCGCTCATCCCGCCAAACCTACACCTACAGCTATTCCGGCGACGGTCCGGCACCACTCGCCCCACCGCCACCACCGCCCCCCCCCGGCTCCGCCGGCCCCACCCGTATTCTCGGCCCCGGCTCCCCCTGCCCCGCCCGCGCCACCGGCACCGCCACCGCCGCCGCCTGCGCCCCGGCTGGTGAGCCACCAGGCGCCGGTCGACGCAACGGCGCGGACCCGGGTGGCGCAGAGACAGGCTGATGTCGCCCGCAACCGGGCCCGGGCTGAGGCTGATCGGGCCGCCGCCCTCCAGGACCGGGAACAGGCTCGCGCCCAGGCCCGCGCTGCCGTCGCGGATGCCCAGGCCATCCGGGCTGCCGCCCAGCGTGCCAGTGCCGACGCCCTGGAAAGCGCAGCCGCAACCATGCGTGAGACGTCAGTTAGACTGCAGGACCCGGCCTATCGCGCCCAACTCATCGCTGAGGCTCGTGCCCAGGGACGGACCGTGACCGACAGCGAACTCCAGGCCGGCATCTCGCGCTTCGCGAGCGTGGCCGATACGACCGCCGCTCGTGCCCGACAAATGCGGGAACAGGAGACGAGCGGGTCAAACCTCTAAATTACGCTCAAACGCCCGACGACCGTCTTCCTCCGGGGCATCCCCAGGGGGAAGGCGCGTTCGACCGGATGATCGGCTGAACCTCAGCAGGGCGGATTGACGGCCCCGTAGCGTCCAGTCACCGCATGGGCCCCGGTCGGCGTCAAGGTCAGGACCGTCAGCCGGTCATATTCGCATTCATCCATCGCCGCCGCCCCGTCCGCACCCAGGGCCCGGGCGATGTCGGGCACCGTATTGCTGTGCCCGACCACCAGCACCACGGCCTCGGGCGACAGCTGCCGGACCTCGCCCACCAGCCCCGCCACATGGCCGGCGACCCCGCCTTCGAGGGGCACCGCCACCGGCTCGGCCCCTGCCGCCACGGCACTGGGACCGGCGGTCAGGGCGGTGCGCTGCAGCGGCGTCACGAACACATGCGTCACCCCCGCCCCCGCCAGCGTCTCCGCCAGGGCGGCGGCCCGGGCCTCGCCCAGGTCGGACAGCACCGGATCGGCGCTCGGCTCGGCCTTTTCGGCGTGGCGAACGACGATCACGGTCTGGGCGGCGGCGGGCGCGGCCAGCATCACGGTCATGGCCGCGGCCAGAAGCAGTCTCTTCATAAGGGTTTCCTCTCGCTGCCCCGACCCTGACCCGCCGACGGGGCCGCTGTCCAGCGCGTCGCTATGGCTGGATCCGGGCCTCGGCCGGGCCGGCGAAGGCCGCTTCACCGCTGACGTCGGCATAGACGGTGCACAGGTCCTCGAACACCTTGTTCCAGGCGAAGCGTTCGACGGTCCGGGCCCGGGCCGCCTGGCCGATCGCCTCGATGTCGCGCCGGAACAGGGCCTCGACCGCCTCGGCATAGTGACCGGGGTCGGCACTGCGGGCCAGTTGACCGACGGACTCGTCCACCGTCTCGGCCACGCCCCCGGCATTGACCCCGACCACCGGACGGCCACAGGCCATCGCCTCCAGCACGATCAGGCCAAACGGCTCCTTGTCATTGGCGTGCACGAAGGCGTCACAGCTGGCGATGATCCGGGCCACGACCCTGGGATTGGCCTCATACGGCAGCGAGATGACCCGCTCCTCGGCCGGCATCCCGGCTCCGGCCCCGACCAGCACCAGATGATAGGGCGCGCCCAGCTTCTGCACCGCCTCGATCAGCACGCCGATGTTCTTCTCCCGCGCCGGTCGCCCGGCGAAACACAGCAGGCGGGCCGAATTGGGCAGGTCCAGCTTCTTCAGCAGCCAGGCGCGGTCACGCCGGTCCGGATGGAAGGTCTCGATCTCGACCCCCAGCGGCCGGATGACGATGTCGCGCACCCCGGCCTCCTCCAGCCGCCGCGCGATGAAGCGACTGGGCGAAACCACCCGGTCGAACTGCGAGAACAACTGGGCCCAGCGCTTCTCAACCGGCTTCTTGGCCCATTCACCGAAATGCAGCGCCGCCAGACCGGCCGGGTCCGAATGGCAGAAGCCGACCACCGGACAACCGGCCCTCTGACCCGCCTCCAGCGCCCCCTGCCCCGGCGTATAGGGATCACCGGCCTCGATCACCGACGGCTCAAGGGCGGCCACCCAGGCCCCCCAGCGCCGCACCGATGAGGGCCAGCGATAGCCGTCGCCGAACGGCAGCTTGGTCGCGTGCAGCTTGATCACCCCGTCGTCCCCGGCCTCATGCCGGGGGCCCGGCACCACCAGGCTGTGGGCCACGCCCGGCCGGTGGCTCTCCAGCCAGGCCTTCTTCGACAGCAGGTAGCGTTTCACCCCGCCCGAGCGGGGCGCGTACAGCATGGTGGTATCGACCAGCCGGGGACGGGCGTCCGCCGTCGACGCCCGCAGGCACCGCAGCGTTTCCGACACCTCCTCGTCAAGGCCGGGAATCAGGCGGAGTTCGCTCTCCTCGACCTTGACCCCGACCATGCTCAACAGCTCACTCTCGGTCGGCGGCCGGCTCCCCGTGCGCACAGAGCGCTTCTGGATACGACGAACGCGGCGGACGGTAGCCAGTCTGGACTTCACCATATCGCCGCCCTAGCCCCGGAACCGGCGCAGCTCAAGTGTCCTCGGTCGGCGGCGGAAGATCCGTTACCCGTATCCCCCGCCGGGACAGGGCTTCACGCAACAGCACCTCGACCTGGGCATTGACCGAACGCAGCTCGGCGGCGGCCAACCGCTCGACCGCCGCCATCACGCCCGGCGTGGCCCGCATCAGAAAGGGCTTACGGGTTCGCGCCATATCAGCCGTACAGCGAGCCTGCGTTGACGATCGGCTGGGCATCGCGATCGGCACAGAGCACGACCAGCAGATTCGAGACCATCGTCGCCTTGC
The DNA here is from genome assembly GCA_034676465.1 of Brevundimonas sp. Taxonomy (GTDB): domain Bacteria; phylum Pseudomonadota; class Alphaproteobacteria; order Caulobacterales; family Caulobacteraceae; genus Brevundimonas. The sequence continues at coordinate 5,575 of JAUCCG010000054.1, forward strand.
GGTCCTCGTCCAGGTCAACCACGCCCCGTTCACCCAGATCGGCCAGGGCGTTCTCGACCATACCGACCGCGCCACGAACGATCAGGCGCCGGGCCGCCAGCACCGCCTCGGCCTGCTGGCGACGCAGCATGGCTCCGGCGATTTCCGGCGCATAGGCCAGATGGGCCAGTCGCGCCTCATCGATGGCGACGCCCGCAACCCGGACCCGGCCGACCAGTTCCTCCCGCAGTCGCGCCGCCACATCCTCGGCGTCGGCCCGCAGCGTCATCTCCGGCTCCGCCTCCTCCTCGCCATGGTCATAGGCATAGTGGGAAGCGATATCGCGCAGGGCGGTATCGACCTGGATGTTGACGAACGCCTGGTAGTCATCGACGTCGAACAGGGCCTGGGCCAAGTCCTCGACCCGCCACACCACATTGGCGGCGATCTCGATCGGATTGCCGCGCCTGTCATTCACCTTCAGCTTGTCACTGGTCAGGTTGCGCACGCGCACCGACACCTTCTTGCGGGTGTACCAGGGCAGGACCCAGCGCAGTCCATTGGTCCGGTCGGTGCCGCGATAGGCCCCGAACAGCATGATCGCCATCGCCTCATTGGGTTGCAGCGAATACAGGCCGGTCAGAAACAGCACGCCAAGGCCGGACACCGCCAGACCGCCCAGGATGACCGGCTTGTCGCCCAGGTTCATCCCGATGATCACCGGCCCGGCGACAATGATCATCAGGCCGACCAGCAGCATGCCGATCCCGCCCATGACCCGCGCCGGACGCTCGACCGATTTGAAATGTTCGTTGGCCATTCCTTCCCTCCCGTTTCACGAAAAGTGATATCACTTTGATAGCGACTTTGACAAGACTGGGCGGGAGGGTTTCCGACCCGTAACGTCCTTAGGCCTTGCATTCGCCTCAAATTCGCGAAACTTGAGGCATGCTTGCGCAGTCCCTGTTAGAGGTGACCTGCGTCCTCGCGCGTCTGTCCACCAGGGGTTTTTTTCGAATGCGTAAACTGCTCGCGACCGCAGTGGCGATCGCCCCCCTGATGATTGCCTCCGGTGCCCATGCCGAGATCGTGATTTCGACGACCCGGACGACGCCGATCCAGACGTCCAACGCGACCGGCACCGCTGCTGACGCTATCCGCATCGCCAGCGGTGGCGCGATCAACGTCCTGACCGGCAATCTCGTCACGCCGGATTCCAGCCACAATATTACCGTCGAACTCCGGCGGCTCGATCGGCGGCGTGAACACAGCCAGCGGCACGACCGGCATCCTCGCCAACGGTGGCAATACCGGCTCGATCACGATCAGCGGCGGCATTACCGTCGGCGACGATATCGACGCCTATCCCGACACTGATTCCGACGGTGACTTTGACGGCCCCTGGGCCACCGGCAGCGATCGCTACGGTATCCGCGTCGTCGGCGGGTCACCGCTGATCGGCAATATCCTCCTGAACAACGCCAGCTCCCTGCTTGTCGACGGCACCAACGCCGTCGGTATTTCGATCGAGTCCGGCCTGACCGGAAACCTGACAACTCTCGGCGGCATGCGCGTCGTCGGCGAGAACGCCGTCGGCGTGCGATCAACCTCGACGATCACCGGCAACCTGATGCTCAGCGGCACCATGGCCACGTTCGGGGCCAACACCTCGAGCGTCGTGCTGCAGGGTGATGTGAACGGAAGCGTCACCATCCAGGGCGACCTGATGTCGACCGGCTATCGTTACACGACCCGCCCGCCCGCGGCCTTTATCGCCCACCTCGATGCCGACGACCTGCTCCAGAACAACTCGGCGGTGATCATCGCCGGCAATGTCAGCGGTGGCGTGGTGCTGGACAAGCCGCCGCTCGATGCCGACACCGCCAATCCTGACGAAGACGGCGACGGCGTGCCGGACGCGACCGAAACGACCGGCTTCGTCACCAGCTTCGGCGCGGCTCCGGCGGTTACGGTCAGCTCGGCCACGCGGTCGATCGCGCTGGGCGTCGTCGGCACCGGCAATTCGGCCTACGGCTTCATCAACCGCGGCACCATCACCGGCCAGGGCGTGTACGACGGCGTCCAGGGCAACGGCCTCGTCTTCGGCGTGGCGGGCGGTCAGACCGTCACCGTGGACGGCGGCATTCGCAACGAAGGCACCATCTCGGGCCTGTCCTTCCAGGCCGACGGGACCGCCCTGCGCCTCGGGGCCGGGGTGACCACGCCCCAGATCGTCAACACCGGCAACATTTCCGCCGGCGGCACGTCGGACGCAGCCACCTCGACCACCGCCGTGCAGATCGATGCGGGGGCCTCGGTTCCGACCCTGACCAACAACGCCGTGATCCTGGCCACCGCCATCGGGTCAACCGTGAACGCCACGGGGATTCGCGATCTCAGCGGGACCCTGAGCACGATCAACAACACCCGGATGATCCAGACCAACCTGACCCCCAACGCCGCAGGGGATCCGGTCACTGGACGCACGACGGCAATCGACGTCCGCGCCAATACAACCGGTGTGACGATCCTTCAGACCGGCATCGCCAGCACGAGCGGTCTGGACAGCGACGGTGACGGCGTTCCGGACGTCTTTGAGCCCGTCATCACCGGTGACGTACTGCTCGGCAACGGCAACGATGTCGTCGACATTCGCAACGGCGATGTCCGGGGCGGCATTTCGATTCGGGAGCGGCCTCGACCAATTGCTCATTTCCGGGGGCGCGTTCGTAAGCGGTGCCCTGTCCGAATTCGGGCGGTAACCTCGACATCACCGTCAGCGACGGCACCCTCCAGGCGCGCCAGCTGACCCCGTTGAACATCAGCAACCTCAACGTCGGTACCAACGGCAACCTGTTCGTGACTCTGGACCCGGCAAACGGGACCAACTCCGGATTTGTCGTCGCCGGCACGGCCACCCTGGCCGACGGTGCCGGTCTGGGAATCCAGTTCAACTCCCTGATCAACACCCCCGAACGCTTCACCATCATCCAGGCCGGGACGCTGAACTACGGGGCCATCGACCTGTCGTCGGTGACCGACAACTCGCCCTATCTGTTCATCATTGACGCCGGTGCCGATGTCCCGGCCGGTGAGGTCTATGTCGACGCCCGCCGACGGACCGCCGCCGAAGCGGGCCTCGTCACCGTGGAAGGCGCGATGTTCGATGCCTTCTACGGGGCTCTGGCCACCGACGCGACGCTGCGCGACGTCTTCCTGTCGCAGACGGCGCGCCCCGGCTTCATCGACATGTACGAGCAGCTTCTGCCCGACCATTCGGGCGGCCCCCTGCTCTCGCTGGCCAGCGGCGTCGATGCCGTGACCCGGGCCCTGACCGGACGCAACACCTCGGCGGCCCCCGGCGAAATCAGTGCCTGGGTGCAGGAGATCAATTTCTACGCCGACAAGGACCGCACCGACACCTACGGCTTTCGTTCGGAAGGTTTCGGGATCGCCGGCGGTGTCGAGCGCGGCAGCGGTCTGGGCGCGGTCGGTGTCTCGGTGGCCTTCACCTCGTCGGACCTCGAGGACCCCGAGGCCGAGGCCGAGGAAATCCTGTCCGCCAGCCTGCTGGAACTGGGCCTCTACTGGCGCGCCCAGGGCCAGAACTGGACCACCTGGGCCCGTGCGGCGGCCGGCTACGCCAGCTTCGACGCCACCCGCCAATTCGTGGGCGGTGGCCTGAACCTGCGCAATAAATCCAGCTGGAACGGCTTTACCCTGGCCGCGGCCGGCGGGGCGTCCTACGAGCGCAGCTTCGGCCGCTTCAGCATCCGTCCCGAAGTCTATGCCGAATATTTCTCGCTCAGCGAGGACGCTCGCAAGGAGATCGGTGGCGGGGCCGCCTTCGACCTCGATATCGACGCGCGCGACGGCCACATGTTCTCCACCGTCGCCGCCGTCAACATCGGTATGGGCATGGGCGAAAACAGCTGGTTGCGCCCCGAGGTCCGGGTCGGCTGGCGCCAGAACATCTCGGTCGATCCGGGCGAAACCATCGGCCGTTTCACCAGCGGCGGCCCCGACTTCCGCCTGACGCCGAGACTCGATCGAGGGCGGCGGTCCGATCGTCGGCTTCCGCCTCAATATCGGCAACGAACTCGGCATGCTCTCGGTCAGCGCCGATGCGGAAATGATCGAGGATTACGTGCGTTACATGCTGCTGCTGCGTGCCAGCTTCCGCTTCTAGGGTCCGGCACACCCAAAACACAAAAGGCCGCCGGATCGCTCCGGCGGCCTTTTTCGTGGGGTGATGCGGTCTGGTAGGCGGCGACGGATTCGAACCGCCGACCCTCTCGGTGTAAACGAGATGCTCTGACCAGCTGAGCTAGCCGCCCGTCCAGATACGCCCGCCTGTCATGCCCGTCCCGGGCCGGCCGTTCAGCCGCATCGGCGGTCCCCCGGCCCCGCACCGAAACGAAAACGCGGCCCGAGCACGGTCTTGATGCCGCCGCGCAGGGCCGCAAGCAGCTTTTCCTTGAGGCCGCCGATGGGCAGCACCCTGCCCCGCAGCGTGATCTCGCCGGTCATGGCGATATCCTTGCGCACCGGAATGCCGGTCATGACCGAGACGATGGCCGTGGCCATGCCGATACCGGCCGAGGGACCATCCTTGGGCGTGGCGCCTTCCGGCACGTGCACGTGGATGTCGCGTCTTGTCGAACAGCGGCGGCTTGATGCCGAAGTCGACGGCCCGCGAGCGGACATAGGAGGCCGCGGCCGTGAGCGATTCCTTCATCACTTCCTTGAGGTTGCCGGTGACCGTCATGCGGCCCTTGCCCGGCGTCATCACGCCTTCGATGGTCAGCAATTCGCCGCCGACCTACGTCCAGGCAAGACCCGTAACCACACCGACCTGCGCCTCCGCCTCGATCTCGCCGTGCCTGAAGCACCGAACGCCGAGATATTTGGCCAGACGTTCATCATCGATCTCGATCGACTTCACCTTGGTGCGGACGATCTCGGTGACCGCCTTGCGCATCAGCTTGGATCAGCTCGCGCTCGAGATTGCGGACGCCGGCTTCGCGGGTGTAGCCGCGAATGACCTTCATCAGCATCTCGTCCGTGACGACGAATTCCCTTGGGCTCAGCGCCGTTTTCGCGGATCGCCTTCGGGAATCAGGTGCCGCTTGGCGAATCTCGAGCTTCTCCTCCTCGGTGTAGCCCGAGAGGCGAATGATCTCCATGCGGTCCATCAGGGGGCCGGGGATGTTCAGCGTGTTCGACGTGGTCACGAACATCACGTTGGACAGGTCGTAATCCACCTCCAGATAGTGGTCCATGAAGGTGGTGTTCTGTTCCGGATCGAGCACCTCGAGCAGGGCCGAGGACGGATCGCCGCGGAAGTCCATGCCCATCTTGTCGATCTCGTCGAGCAGGAAGAGCGGGTTGGACTTCTTCGCCTTCTTCAGCGACTGGATGACCTTGCCGGGCATCGAGCCGATATAGGTGCGGCGGTGGCCGCGGATCTCGGCCTCGTCACGCACGCCGCCGAGCGCCATGCGCACATATTCGCGGCCGGTCGCCTTGGCGATGGACTTGGCGAGCGAGGTCTTGCCGACGCCCGGAGGGCCGACGAGGCACAGGATCGGGCCCTTGAGCTTGCCGGTGCGGGCCTGCACGGCCAGATACTCGAGGATGCGCTCCTTGACCTTGTCGAGGCCGTAGTGATCCTCGTCCAGCACCTTTTCGGCCAGAGTTCAGATCGGTCTTGACCTTGGACTTCTTGCCCCACGGCATGCCCAGCAGCCAGTCGAGATAGTTGCGCACGACCGTGGCTTCCGCCGACATCGGGCTCATCTGGCGCAGCTTCTTCAGCTCGGCATCGGCCTTGGCCGCGGGCTTCCTTGGAGAGCTTGGTCTTGGCGATGCGTTCTTCCAGCTCGGTGATCTCGTCGCGGCCGTCCTCGCCGTCGCCCAGCTCCCTCTGGATCGCCTTCATCTGCTCGTTGAGATAGTATTCGCGCTGGGTCTTCTCCATCTGGCGCTTGACACGCGAGCGGATGCGTTTTTCGACCTGCAGGACCGATCTCGCCTTCCATCAAGCCAAGACCTTCTGCAGGCGCATCGTTCACGATCGGTGGTCTCCAGCATTTCCTGCTTCTCGACGATCTTGATGGACGAGGTGCGCTGGCGATGGTGTCGGCCAGCTTGGAGGCATTCTCGATCTGGCCCGACCGCGCCGACGACTTCGGCGGAAATCTTCTTGTTGAGCTTGACGTAGTTCTCGAACTCGTCGACCACCGAGCGCGCCAGCGCCTCGATCTCGATCGGGTCCTCTTCCGGCTCGGCCAGCACGATGGGCCTCGGCCTCGTAGAATTCTTCGCGGTCCGTGATAGCGGTCGATGTCGGCGCGCGCGCGGCCCTCGACCAGCACCTTGACGGTGCCATCCGGGAGTTTGAGCAATTGCAGCACCGTTGGCGACGGTGCCGATGCGGTAGATGGCGTCGGGCTCCGGATCATCGTCGGGGGCGTTGTTCTGGGTGGCAAGCATGATCTGCTTGTCGGTGCCGCATGACCTCTTCAAGCGCCCTGACCGACTTTTCGCGGCCGACGAACAGCGGCACGATCATGTGCGGGAACACCACGATGTCGCGCAGGGGCAGGACCGGGAAGGCCGTGGAGTCGTGCGGCGCAGTAACGTCTTCTTCGTCATGTCATTTCCTTTCAAACGGCCCGTATCCGGGGGCCGGTTCGTAGCGCCCTGTGGGGCTCGGGCCGGCGATCTTTTCCATCCACAAGTGGCGTGCGGTCAACCTTTTTTCAAGTCCGTAACTACGGAGTGCCCCACCCCACCGGCCCGCGAACAAGCGAAAGGAAGTCTAGCCTTCGGCGCTGTCGCGGAATTTGCGGCCTTCCCCGGCAGAGCCGCCGGAGCATACGCAGAACAGAATTGAAGCCCTCGGGGCCCGAAGCCGGTATCAGCCTGGCGCCCGCCTTTTCGCAACGCGACCTGCCCCGAGCAGCGCCAAGGCAATGCCGGTCATCCCCCGGCGGGCGACCAGCCGACGGAAATGCAGAGGAGGCGCTGAAACGAAAAGACCCGCCGGCGGCGGGTCGGGGCCTTTCTGCAATGACGGTGCAGCCGGTTCAGGCCGAAACGTTGGCCTTCTCGTCTGCGCTCCGAATAGATGTAGAGCGGACGGGCCCTTGCCCTTCACCACCTCGTCGGAGATCACCACCTCCTCGACGCCTTCCAGCGTCGGCAGCTCGAACATCGTGTCGAGCAGGATCTTTTCCATGATCGAGCGCAGGCCGCGCGCGCCGGTCTTGCGGATGATGGCCTTGCGGGCGACTCGCGCTTGAGGGCGTCCTCGTGGAAGGTCAGCTCGACGTCTTCCATCTCGAACAGGCGCTGGTACTGCTTGACCAGCGCGTTCTTCGGCTCGGTCAGGATCTGGATCAGCGCGTCCTCATCGAGGTCTTCCAGCGTCGCCAGGATCGGCAGACGGCCGATGAATTCGGGGATCAGGCCGAACTTCACCAGGTCTTCCGGCTCCAGTTCCTTCAGGACGTCGCCGACGCGGCGGTCTTCCGGCGACCGCACCGTCGCACCGAAGCCGATGCGCGCGCCTTCGCCGCGCGCCGAGATGATGTTGTCGAGGCCGGCGAAGGCGCCGCCGCAGATGAACAGGATGTTCGTCGTGTCGACCTGCAGGAATTCCTGCTGCGGATGCTTGCGGCCGCCCTGCGGGGGCACGGAGGCGACCGTGCCTTCCATGATCTTCAGCAGGGCCTGCTGCACGCCCTCGCCCGACACGTCGCGGGTTATCGACGGATTGTCGGACTTGCGGGAGATCTTGTCGACTTCGTCGATATAGACGATGCCGCGCTGGGCCTTCTCGACATTGTAGTCGGCGGCCTGCAGCAGCTTCAGGATGATGTTCTCGACGTCCTCGCCGACGTAGCCGGCCTCGGTCAGCGTCGTGGCGTCGGCCATGGTGAACGGCACGTCGATGATGCGGGCCAGCGTCTGGGCGAGCAGCGTCTTGCCGGAGCCCGTCGGGCCGATCAGCATGATGTTGGACTTCGACAGTTCGATGTCCTGGTTCTTGGTGGCATGGTGCAGGCGCTTGTAGTGGTTGTGCACCGCGACCCACAGCACACGCTTGGCGCGCTGCTGGCCGATGACATAGTCGTCCAGCACCTTGCAGATTTCTGGGGCGTGGGCACGCCGTCCGGGACTTCACCATCGAGGTCTTGTTCTCCTCGCGGATGATGTCCATGCACAGCTCGACGCATTCATCGCAGATGA
>JAUCCG010000055.1:0-58642 GCA_034676465.1 Brevundimonas sp.
GGTGCGCGCGCTTCGGGCGGTTGGTCGATGTAGGCCAGGACATCGACGCTATCGGCCGACAGGGGGATATGGCGAGGGAAATGATCGGTGCCGTTAGGCGGCGCATCCGCGCCGGTCTGGCGGCTGGCATCAAAATATCTACGGGCCCGGCCTTCACCCCGTGCGACAATCCGGCCGCCATCGATCAGTTTCGCGATCTGGCGCTGTGCCGTTCGCCGGGCAATGTCAGGATGCCCGGCCAAGAGTTCGGCCAGCGTCAATCCGTTTGCTGAGGCCCGGATGCTGTTGAGCAGGTCGTTGGTCGAAGACATGGAACTGTTGGCGCCGTTCGAGGTGATCGTGGCGCGATTGTGGCGCAGTTTATTAAACCGCGCCAGTTTTGGCCAAATACGTGGCGCAGTTCAGGGTGAACCGCGCCATCGCACGGTCTGGTGCCAACCCGCACTCGTTGGTCTATCTCTATCCTCGGGCAGCAGCGCCCGGATTGCGCTGCGCGCCATCCGGGCGACGCAATGCGACGGCCATAGAAACCGCGCGAGCGGCAGCCAAACCGCGCGAGCGGCAGCCGCGGCCGATCGACCACCGCTGGCGGGATGAATCCCGCCCTACGACATCGGCGTGGCACGCACCTTTGTTAGCACACACCCGAAGCGAAAACACCCGCCGCGCCTCACCCCAGCCGCCCTATCTTCTCCCCCGCCGCATCGACATGCCCCGCGAGGGCATCGACACACGCCCGAAACCGCGGGCTGAACTCTTCGTCCCCCCCAACCCGCGCCAGAAACGCCCGCGCCAGCGCTTCGGCGCGGCGCCAGTGCTCGGTGCTGACGCTGGCGTGGATGCTCGCCGCCGGCAGTGAAGGCGGCATCGATGGCGAAGCGCGGGAAGCTGAAATTGTTGAGGTCGCCACCGAAGGTCGCGGCCCGGTCCTCGGGCGCGAAGGCCAGGCGGACATCGGTGTATTTCTTGTAGGGTGTAGAGCTTGAACTGGCCGCCGCGGTACAGGCTGACCACCTGACAACGTTATTTGCCGGTGTCGCTCGTCGCAGGCCTCCTGTCTCGATCCGGCCCGCCTCGGCGTCACGGGCCCGGGTGATAGGCCTGGCCCTCACAGGCCCTCGCCGGCCTTGTGCATCGCGCTCGGTCACATCGGCGATGTCGGTCAGGATTTCGGCCGTGCCGCCGGGGCATTTCAGCTCGTCCTCGCGGCGCGGGCGGGGGTGAAGCCCGTCTCCGCATAGTTGATCGGCCTGGGGTCTTGGAGAGATTGGCGACGCAGCTGGAGACGCAGTGGTTGTTGGTCATCACCAGGCCCTCGGCCGAGACGATGCCCGCCGAACAGCCGCCGAACTTGGCCGACGACCTGGCATACCCGGTCCAGCCAGGCCTGGTCGATGGTGGGTGCCCAGCTGGTGGCATTGGCGCGGGCGATCGGGAAGTTGTCGAAGGTCCACATGCCCTCCTCGGCCTGCGCGGGCGCAGCGGCGGCGAGGGTCAGGGCGAGGACGGCCAGCGAGGGGGCGAGGGTAGCGCATATTTTGCCTCCTTCCTTCTCCGCTTGCGGGAGAAGGTGAAGCCCGCGAAGCGGGTCCGATGAGGGGTGATACACCACATGAAAAACGTGAAGGGGTAGATAGTGTAAATCATCGCTGACCACCGCGTTCTCACCCCCTCATCCGTCATCCCCGGCTTGGGCCGGGGCTGGCACCTTCTCCCGCAAGGGGAGAAGGGTAGTTTAGCGGACCCCCAGCTCTTCCAGCAGGTGCGGCTGGCGATAGATGTTGCGCAGGGCCTCGGTGATCGCCGCCGTCGACACGGAGACTGTGCGGTTCAGTTCGCCGTCATAGCCATAGGAGCCGCCGAGGGAGTGGATGTTGCCGTCGAAGGCGGTGCCGATGACCTCGCCGTCCGCATTGATCACCGGTGAGCCGGAGTTGCCGCCGATGATGTCGTTGGTCGAGACGAAGTCGTAGACGGTGTCCATGTTCACGTCGGCCTTGTGGTTCAGGAAGGCCTGGGCCGCGTTGAACGGTGGCGCGCCGGTCGCCCGCTCGTACAGACCGCCCATATAGGTGAACGGCGGCACGGTCACACCGCGATAGGACCAGCCCTGCACCTGGCCGTAGCTGAGGCGCAGGCTGAAGGTGGCGTCCGGGTACTGGTCGGAGCCATAGGCCGCGAACCGGGCCTGGGCGACGCGTTCGGCAGCCCGGGCCGTCGGGGCGTTGACGGCGGCGGCCCACTGGTCGCCGACGGCCTGGGCCGCGTCATGATTGGCGACGACGAAGGCCAGCAGCGGATCGGTCTCGGCCATCTGGGCCGGGGTCAGATCCAGCGCCCAGCGACGATAGTCCGGATCGGCCAGCCGCGTGCCGGACACCAGCCGCTCGGCCAGGGCCTCGGGGCTTTCGCGGCCCAGCAGCGACTTCACCTGGGCGTTGTCGACCGTCAGATACTCCCGGGTCTTGGACAGCCAGAAGGTCAGATAGATCTCTTCGAGGTCGTTGGAGATCGGCACCTCGGTGGCCAGGCGATTGCCGAGCGCGGTCAGGGCCGCGGCATTCATGCGGCGCTGGTCGGCGGGTTTGGCCCGGTCCCTGGCCGCCCGCACCAGGGTGCGCGCATAGTTGTAGAGGGTCGAGCCGCCGCCGGCGCGGGCTTCAAGCTGGTAGTAGGGCAGGAACAGATCGCGGGCGACGGTCTGGACCTGTTCCAGCTCGGCCCATGGATCGCCGATGCGCTGCTGCAGCGCCGGGTCGGACGCCACGGTCTCGCGCAGTTCGGCTTCCTCGTTGCGCTTGCGGCCCATGAAGGCCGGGTCGGTCAGGGCCCCCTGCTGGCCGAAATAGACCTTGAAGCTGTTCTCGAGACCGAAGATCGGATCGAACGAGACCCGTCCCGGCCTCCTCGCTGGTGCCGGCGTACTGGAGCAGGCGACCGCGCAGTTCCGAGCCCTGGATCAGTTGCAGGGGCAGCTGCTGGTCGCGCAGACGCTCCAGCTGGGACTGGGTCAGCAGGCGCGAGGTCGAACCGGGATTACCGGCCACGAAGGTGACGTCCCCTCGGCCGGCGGGTTCGGGTTCCAGGTCAGATGGTTGGGCGTCTCGACCGGCTTGCCGTCCTCGTAGGCGCGCAGGAATCCGGCATCGAGCGCGTAGCGCGGGAAGTTGAAATTATCGGGATCGCCGCCGAAGAAGGCCGCCTGGTTCTCGGGCGCGAACACCAGACGCACGTCGTCGTATTTGCGGAACTTGTACAGGGCGTAGCGACCGCCACGGTAGAAGCTGATCACCTGACACGTCAGTCTGGCGTCTTCGGCGCAGTTTTCCTGCTGGATGGCGCGTGTTTCGGCGGCGCGCGCAGCGTTGAAGGCCGCGCCCTCAAGGCCTTCGCCTGCGCCGAGAACCCGGTCGGTCACATCGATGATGTCGGTCAGAACCTCGGCCGTCTGCCCGGGACAGGTGGCTTCCTCTTCCCGCGTCGCCGGCATCCAGCCATTCTTGACGTAGTCGTTTTCGGCGCTGGACAGTTCCTGGACGCAGCCGACGACGCAGTGCCAATTGGTCAGGATCAGGCCTTCGCCCGAGACGAACGAGGCCGAACAGCCCTGGAGGCGCACGGCCGCGCCCCGCACCCGGTCCAGCCAGGCCTGGTCGATATGCGTGCCGTATTTGTCGTTGACGACCTGAATCGGGAAATTGTCGAAGGTCCACATCCCCTCGTCCGCCCGCGCGGGCGTGGGCAGGGACGAGACCATCGCCGAGGCCACGCCGATGGCGGCGAGTGAGGCGGTCAGGCGAAATGAGGGCAATGACATCAGAACCGGTACTCCTGTTGGATGCGCGTCGGATCGCGACACCGTCGCTGCCTGATTACGCCGGATGAATACGGGCCGTCTACGGCCATCCCGCCCCGGCCATGGACGGGTGCGACCCGAGCCTTACCCCGATTTAACTTGGCCCATGGTCCGCCGACCTTCACATAGCGGACTACCTTGGGGGTTCATCCAGTTCGATGTCGCTTGCACTTTCAACGCTCTTGTACGAATGGCGCCGCTATATGGCCGCGGTCATGGCCCTGGCCCTGTCCGGCCTGCTTGTGCTGGCCATGACCGGTGTCTTCATCGGCATCGGCAAGGGCTTCACCGCCACCATCGAACGCTCCAGCGCCGACATCATCATCATGCAGCCGGGGGCCAAGAGCCTGATCGGCGGTCCCTCGGGCGTGCCGCGTCGCTTTATCCCCCTGGCCTACAACCATCCCGACGTGGTCGAGGTGCAGCCGCTGGACGGGGCCGGCGGGACGTTCCAGTCGATCAAGAACGTCGACCCGACGATGAGCCAGGCTGAACGCGCCCGTCGCGGTGCGCCCAAACAGCAGTTTGTCCAGGCCAGCATCATCGACACCACCCCCAACGCCGTGACGATTCCGACCGACTATTCCCAGGAACTGATCGACGCCCTGCGCCAGCCCTATACGGTCGCGATCGACGAGACCGCGCTGAAGCCACTGGGCGTCAAACTGGGCGACAAGGCCCTCTACAACGGCCAGACCGTCACCGTCGTCGCCGTGCTGCGCGGCTATCCCAACATGATGCAGTCCACGGTGGTCATGTCGCGTGACACCCTGCGCATGCTGGGGCAGGCCGACACCGGACCGCGGGTGGGCCCCCTGATGGTCAAGCTGCGCGACCCGTCCCGGGCCGTGGCCGTCGCGGCCCAGCTCAACACCATGGGCAATGGCCAGTGGAAGGCCTGGACGCGCCAGGAGCTGGCCGATGCCAATGCCGGGGCGATGTTCGAGGAGGGCATTCTGGTCATCATTATCGGCGGCTGCGTGGTGTTGGGCACCATCATCGGTGTGGCCATCACCTGGCAGACGCTGCAGGGGGCGATCATGGCCAACATCAAGGAGTTCGCCTCGCTGCGGGCCCTCGGCGTCAGCATCGGGTGGTTCCGCCGGATCGTGGTTGAACTGAGCTTCTGGGTCGGAATCCTGGGCGTAATCGCCGCGATCGGCCTGACCTGGCTGGTCGCGCTGTTCGCCGCCTCCAATGCCGTCATCATCGCCCTGCCGATGGGTCTGCTGCTGGTCGTCGGCGGGGGTCTGATCCTGATCGCCATGGGATCGGGCCTGCTCTCACTCGGCGTCCTGAAAAACAGCCAGCCGGCGGATTTGCTACGATGAGCCCGACCAAATCCCACGGCAAGCACGGCGACTTTGCCATCGAGGCCAAGGGCCTGGTGAAACGCTTCAAATCCGGCAAGGGCTTCGTCGAAGTGCTGAAGGGCGTGGATTTCGACGCCCGCCACGGCGACCTGACGATGGTCATGGGGCCTTCCGGTTCGGGCAAGTCGACCCTGGTCGCCGCCCTGTCCGGTCTGTTGCGACCTGAAGAGGGTACGGTTGCGAACTCTCGGCGTCAACGATCTGTGGCAGCTGAGCACCGGCAAGATCGACGAATTCCGCCTCGATAATTGCGGCTTCATCTTTCAGGGCTTCAACCTGTTTCCCGCCCTGACCGCCCTGCAACAGGTCGAGGTGGTGCTCAAATTCCAGGGCCTGTCCAAGGGCGACGCCCGGCGGCAGGCGACGGCAACCCTCAAGGAAGTCGGTCTCGGCAAACGCCTGAACCAGCGCCCGTCTGCCCTGTCCGGTGGTGAGAAGCAGCGCGTCGCCATCGCGCGCTGCCTGGCCAAAAACCCGCAGATCCTGTTCGCTGACGAACCGACCTCGGCGCTCGACGGCGAGAATGGTCAGGTCGTCATCCGACTGCTGCGCCGCGCCGCCACCGAACACGGGGCCGCCGTGATCTGCGTGACCCACGATCCGCGCCTCGAGGAATGGGCCGACCGGGTCATCAAGATCGAGGACGGGGTCATCATCGAAGACCAACGTCGCATCCCCAATCCAGACGCCACGCTCGCGTCGCACTGAACGCCTTAGGACCTCTCGCCATGCCCGCTTTGTTCAAGAAAAAATGGCTCTGGATCGGCCTGGTGCTGATCGTCGCCATCGTCGTCGGCTTCCTGTTCATGCAGAGCGCCGGCAAGGCGAAGAAAGCCGAGGAAGAAAAGGCCGCGGCCACCAAGGTCGAAAGCCCCTATGCGGCCATCGCCAACGGCAAGGTCGATGTCGAGGGCGGCATCATCCAGATCGCGGCCCGCCGTGGCGGCGTGGTTCGCGACGTGTTGGTGCAGGAGGGTGACCGCGTCACCGCCGGCCAGATTCTCGCCCGGCAGGAAGACGATGAGCCCCGTCTGGCGCTGCGCAGCGCCAATGCGGATGTCGACCAGGCGGAGAGCCAGCTGCGCCTGATCCAGGTCGACATCCGCACGGCCCAGCGCGAACACGACCGTCTGCAACAGCTGGTGGCGTCCAATTTCGTCGCGGCGTCGCGCATGGACCAGGCCCGGGATGCCATCGCCACGGCGCAGGCGCGAATGGCCAACCAGCAGGCCGCCGTCCAGACCGCCCGTGCGCGCCGCGACCAGGCGGCCTATAATGTCGAACTGACGATTATCCGCGCCCCGCAGTCAGGCCGCATCGTGCGCCGCTACGCCAACCCTGGTGCCGGGGCCTCGACCCTGAACGTGTCCAATATGTTCGATCTCGAGCCCGACGCGCCGCGCATCGTCCGCGCCGAGATCGTCGAAAGCGACATCCCCAACATCAGCTCCGGCCAGGCCGTCGAAATCACCCCCGAGGGTGACCCTTCCAAGGTCTATATCGGCGAAGTGCTGCGTCGTGCCGCGGTGTTCGGTGCCCGCAAGCTGGCGTCGGACGATCCGTCCCAGCGCAGCGACGAGCGGGTGATCGAGGTTGTGGTCAGCGCCGGGGACGCACCCCTGCTGATCGGCCAGCGGGTGCTGGTCAAATTCATGAAGCCCGGCGAAACCGCAGGCGCAACGCGCGCCCCGAGCATCGGCGTCCCCGCCGACCGCGCCATGCGGGCACCACCGGCCCGCTGACGCCGTCGATCTCGCCTGCAACAATCCCGGACCGGTCGGACATTGTCCGGCCGGTCCTTTTTCTGCGTACCGGGATCAGCCCCCCGGTAAACGCCCCCGGCCGCTTCTCCAGCACGGCCTTGACGCCTTCCAGATGGTCATCGGTCAGGTGGGCCAGGGCCTGCATGGCGGCGGTCATCTCGAGGATCTGGTCGAAGGTCGCGTCCCGACCCTGACGCAGCAGGGCCTTGGTCATGCGAAGCGCCTGGGGGGCCTGGCTGGCAACCTCTCCGGCTGTCGCCATAGCCTCGTCCATCAAACGATCGGCAGGCACGACGCGATTGACCAGTCCCCACTCCCGCGCCGTCGCGGCGTCGAGGACCCGGCTGGTGAACAGCATCTCGGCCGCCCGGGCATAGCCGATGTTGCGCGGCATCAGCCAGGCGCCGCCGTCGCCGGGCAGGATGCCCAGCTTGAGGAAGGGCACGCCGAAACTGGCGGCGTCCGAGGCGATGCGGATGTCGGCCAGACCGGCGATGTCGCAGCCAAGGCCCATGGCCGGGCCGTTGACGGCCGCGATCAGCGGCACCTCCAGTCCGTACAGCGAGCGCACGATGCGATGCACCACCCGGCGATAGCGCTCGCGGATATCAGCCCCTGAACCGGCGAACATGTCGCGCCGGTCGCGCATCGCCTTCAGGTCACCGCCGGCGGAAAAGGCCCGCCCCGCGCCGGTCAGCACGACACAGCGCACCGACATGTCCGCATTCACCGCCTCACAGGCTGCAGCAAACGCCTCACCGTCACCGAGGTCAGGCAGGGAATTGAGCCGGTCCTCGCGGTTCAGGGTCCAGACCACCACCGGTCCGTGTCGTTCCTGTCTGATCAGATCGCCCATGTCCGCTCCTTGCGCTGGTGCGCAGGGCTAGCGGTCAGAGCCCCAATTGCAAAGCCCCGGCCTTGCGGTCCGGGGCTTTGTCAATCGATGCGGCGTCGCAGTCAGCTGCGCGCCCGCTCGAATTTGAAGGGCACGAAGTTGGACGGATGGCTGACCACGCGGTCGCCGGCACCGTTGTTGTTCTTCGTGTTCACCAGCATCCCGCCCATCAGGGCAAAGGACATCAAGGCGTGCTGGAGGTTTCGCTCCTTATTGTTCATCTTGGCGTCTCCTTTCGCAATTCGATGAAAAGAGACGCGTCGTACTTATCGGGAATCTCACCGTCATAGTCGTCTCGCGTCATCGCAACCCTAGCAGGACCGCCGGCGTTTGCAAGTTTTTATTCCGTATTCAGAACAATTTTTGCAAGGTCGTCATTAAAAATGTCCGCACCTCCCCGCGCCGTCGCCACTCCGTGCATCAAGGTCTGCATCGTTGACGGGGCCTCCAGCCTCTGCCTGGGCTGTTTCCGGACCCTCGGCGAGATCGGGGGGTGGAGCACGATGAGCGACGAACACCGCGCCGCCGTCACGGCCGAACTGCCCGAACGTCGCGCGCGCATCGACCCGGCCAGGCTGCTACCGTCCTGATCGCGTGATCCGGGACGTCTTAACGAATCGTCAGCCACATCAATTCACCGCATCCCAACCCGTCGGCCTCATGGTGCGCAGGACCGCAGAAGCGGTTGTGTCGCGTGAGTCTGCATGGTCCGCTTCGATCTCTCCTCTGTCGCCGTCGTCGCCCTGGCGGTCGCCTCGTCCCTGAGCGCCGCCTTCTGGCTGAACCACCTTGATCACAGCGGCGAGGCCCGGGCCGCCTCGGCCTATGTCGCCCTGGCCCCCGCGGCATCGGGGGACGCGGCCCAGATCGTACGGGCCGCCGACGGGCATTATTGGGCCGAGGCCAGGATCGACGGTCACGCCATCCGGGTGCTGGTCGATACCGGGGCCAGCGTCGTGGCCCTGACCCGCGAGGACGCGCTGCGCCTCGGGATGACGCTGAAGGCCGCAGACTTCAGCACGACGGTCACCACGGCTTCGGGTCCGGCGCGCGCCGCCGCCGTGGAGCTGGAGAGCGTCTCGGTCGCCGGAGCGCGGGTCGAGCGCGTCGCCGCCCTCGTCGTCGAGTCCGGCCTGCCCAACTCGCTGCTGGGCATGAGCTATCTGGGCCGGTTGTCGGGCTTCCAGGCGACGCCCGCGACCCTGACCCTGCAGCCCTAAAGCGCCTTTATCATCACCGAGGCGGCGGTCACCAGCAGGTAGACGGCGAAGGCCTTGCGCAGCACGCCCTTGTCGAGCCGGTGCGCCAGCCGCGCCCCGTAGGGGGTCACGAGCGTGGTCAGCAGCCCCATCACCACGGCCGCCGGCACATTGACGTAGCCCAGCGAGAAGGGCGGGCGGCCCGGCGCGTCCCAGCCGAATACGACAAAGCCCACACTGGCCGCGGCGCCGATGGCCAGACCGAAGCCCGAGGCCGTCGCCACCGCCTGATGGATCGGCCGCCCGCACAGGGCCATGGTCATGCCGCCGAAACTGCCGCCGCCGATGCCCATCATCGCCGACAGCAGGCCGATCCACGTGGCGACGATGCGCCGTCCCCAGCCCGTCGGCAGGTCGGGGCGCAGCACGAACCGCTCCGGCAGCAGCCCCATCTGCATCGCCACCACCAGCACGCAGACGCCATAGACAATGGCCAGCCCCTCCATCGAGGTGATGCCGGCGACGGCGGCCCCGACCAGCCCACCGGCCGCCACCCAGGGCGTCCAGGTGCGCAGCACGACCTCGTCCACCGCCCCGTGGCTGCGATGGGCCCGCAGCGACCGCCACGAGGTCGCGACGATGGTCAGCAGGGAGGTGCCGATGGCGGTATGCAGGTCCGCCTCACCGCCCAGACCCAGCACCGAGAGGGCATAGAACAGCGCGGGCACAATCACCGTACCGCCGCCGACGCCGAACAGGCCGGCGATCAGTCCGCCGACCAGACCGGCCCCGGTCAGGGCCGCCAGCAGCATCAAAATTGCTCGAGAGGCAGGGTCGTCACGCGGCCTCGGCGGCGCGATCGCGTCGGGCCTCGGCCTCGCGCACGGCCTCCACCGCGCGGTCGACGACCTCGAGCCCGGCCCCCGGCGCGGTCGCCTCGACCGTCAGGATGCGCCGGAAGGTCCGCGCGCCGGGGCGACCGTGCATCACGCCCAGCATGTGGCGCGCCATGGCCGCCAGATGCACGCCCTCGTCCAGCCGCGCGGCCAGATAGGGGCGGTAGCGGTCGAGGGCGGCGAAGGCGTCGATGTCGGGGCCGGCCGCGCCGAACAGGCGGCGGTCGACCTGACCCAGGATGGCCGGCTCGTGATAGGCGGCGCGGCCCAGCATGACCCCGTCCAGGGCCACGCCGTCGCTGTCGTCCAGATGCGTCTCAGCCGCGTCCAGCGAGGCGATACCGCCGTTGATGCAGACGGTCAGGGTCGGCCGTTCGCGCTTCAGTCGCCGCACCAGCGCATAGTCCAGCGGCGGCACATCGCGGTTCTCCTTGGGCGACAGTCCCTTCAGCCAGGCCATGCGCGCATGGACGATGAAGGTGGTGACGCCGACGGCGGCACAGGCGTCGACGGTCTCGAACAGGCTGACGGCCGGGTCCTGGTCATCGACGCCGATGCGGCATTTGACCGTGGCCGGGACAGCGACCGCTTCGCGGATCGCCGCCATACAGTCAGCCACCAGCGACGGCTCGCGCATCAGACAGGCCCCGAAGCGGCCCGACTGGACCCGGTCGGACGGGCAGCCGACGTTCAGATTGATCTCGTCATAGCCATAGGCCGCACCGATGCGGGCCGCCTCGGCGAGTTGCACCGGATCGGACCCGCCCAGTTGCAGCGCCACCGGATGTTCGACCGCGTCATAGCCCAGCAGTCGCTCGACATCGCCGTGCAGGATGGCCGGGGCCGTAACCATTTCCGTATAGAGCAGGGCCCGACCGGTCAGGGCGCGATGGAACGCCCGGCAATGCCGGTCGGTCCAGTCCATCATCGGCGCGACGGACAGTCGGTGGGCGGGGAAATGCGTCATGGTCTCGGGTATTCAGGGACAGGGCGGGACGGCGCGATCCCCCTCATAGCGGACTCTCGGAGGAATTTCGCCGTCCGCTCTAGAACAACAGCTTGCGGAAGCTGAGCTTGATCGTGCGGCCGGTCGGATCGAGGTAGTCGGGCTGGTAGCCGGTCGGCGTATTGCCGAGCGAGTCCCGCACCTCGAGGCGGCTGTCGAACAGATTGTCGATGTCCAGACTGACCCGCGAACCGCGCAGCCAGAAGAAGCGGCTGAGCAGCTCCGGTCGCGCCGACAGGTCGGCGAAGAATCGCAAGCCCACCGTCGCCTGATCCGAATAGTGCAGGTCGCCGGAGGACAGGGTGCCGTTGACGTCAGTCGCGGCCTTCCAGTCGACGTTCATACGCGCGCCCAGTCCGTTCAGTGAATAGCCCGCGCGAAGCTCAACCTCATGCCGGGGCTGACCGCCCCGGCTGCCCACGGCCGCGCCGTCCAGCAGATCAAGCACCGGAAGGCCGTCCCGGATCAGGATCTCATCCTGGAAGCGCCAGGTATGATAGACGGCCAGCTGCAGCCGGCCCTCGCGCGCGCCACCACCGCGACCGCCGAAACCACCACCGCCGGGACCACCACCGGGCCCCCGGAACCCGCCCCCTTCCCGCGGTCCGCGCGGCGCGGCATCGCCCGCGGGCGGCGCGCCGTCGGGACCCGCCCCGTTGGCCGGCGGGGTCGGCTGATCCCCGGCCGCAGTCTGGGGCTGGCCGCCTTCCTCACGGTTGCGCGCTGCAATGCGACGACTCCGCTCCGCCTGGAACCGGGCCCGCAGTTCGGGCGATATCTCGGCAGGCGGGCTGGTGTCGCGGATGGGCCGGGAATAGTTGAAGCCCCAGCGGAGTTCCTGACGGTCGGCGCGCGCGAAATTCACGGCGCGGGCATCGATGGACGTCAGCTGACCACTGAGGTCACGGGTGAAGCGCCCGGGGAAGGCCGCCTCGATGTCCGGGTTCAACGACGGGAAGCTCGCCACCTGATCGCGGGTGTTGCTGCGCACATAGTCGGCCGAGATCCGCAGATCGGTCTCCTCGAGCGGTTTCCAGTTCACGCCCAGTTTCAGGACGCGCCGGTTGTCGGCGGTCAGGGCGCTGTTGCCACCCGTGACCCGGATCACGTCGACGGTCTGGCCGGTGGCATAGTCATAGGTGGCGACGCCGGGGGTAAAGATCGTCGGATCATTCAGTTGCTGCACCGTCGGGGCCCCGTCCTCGTCGGTGTAGCTGACGATGAAACGCACCGGCTCGACCGGCGACCAGGTCAGGCCATAGCCGATCGTGGTCAGGCTACCGAAGTCCGACAGGTTCTCGTATTGCAGGTTCAGATTGGCCGACAGATCGCCCAGGGCAGCCAGCACCTCATTACGACGGCTGGAGATCGGCAGGTTCAGACTGGTCTGCAGATTGCCGGTCTGACGCGAGATATCGCTCTCCTGAACGAGGCCCGACCGTTCGCTGCGCAGAGTCGAGGGATATGCTCTCGAACCCACCCGTGAATGTCGCGCTCATCGCGCCGGCGGGCAGTTCATACAGGGTTCCGTTGAACACCGCCTCGGCATCGACGGTGCGCGAGGTTGACCGCGAACGGTCGTCCGGCAGCCGGACCAGATCGGTCACGGCCAGCGGGGCATAGGGATTGAAACCGGGGTCACCGGCCGCGACGCGCGCCTGGATGGCCGTGAGGTCCAGTCCACGCTGGGTCACGGTTTCGCTGCGCGTTTGATCCAGATTGCCGGTGACGGTCCAGCGCCAGTCGCCCAGATCGCCGTTGGCCGATCCGCCCAGATGGCCCGACAGGCTCTCGGCATCGCGCGCCTTGGCCCCGAGGGTGTCGATATAGCGATAGAGGCTGATGTCGTTGCCGAACGGCGACCAGGGACTGGCGGCCTGCAGGGCAATATTCGCCGTCGGCAGGCCCAGATAGCTGCGGGTGTCGCTCGCCTCGACCGTCGCGTTGACGGTGGTCATGACGTCACCGAAAGCGCGCGTCACCGCCCCGTTGATCGAACCGGTGTCCGAGCGGGCCAGCAGGGTCCGGAAGGCCTGGTCATCATTGGTGTTCGGCGTATTGGCCGTGGCCGCGAAATCCGCCAGCGTGGGGATGCCCGTGGTCGCCGCCCCGGGGACCCCGGCCACGGTCACTGTCGAGCCCGCCAGACCTGACAGGGCGGGGTCGATCTCGCTGCCCGGCGGTATGCCGCCGATATTGCCGATCCGGTCATAGGGCGCGTTGCCCAGCGGCCGGTCGATGTCGCGGTCACTCTCATACAGGGGCGTGGCGTGCTGGTACTGGACGTCCAGGGTCCAGCGTTCGTCGCCGCGAATTCGCAGGGCATTGCTGCCAATCTGGCTCGTGGTCCGGTCGCCGGCGGTGGCGGCCGTCACCCCCGCCTCGGTCGTCAGGGCACGGAAACGTTCACGCAGGACGAAATTCACCACCCGCTGGTCGGCGCGATAGCCATAGGTCAGGGCCACTTCTTCCGGCAGGATTTCAACCCGTTCGATCGCCTCGGTGGGGATGGAGCGGATTTCCCGGAAGCCGGAGATCCGCTTGCCGTTCAGCAGGACGACGGGTCGACCGCTGCCGCGTCCCCGGGCGCTGCCGGTCTGGGGGGCCAGGGCCTCCAGAAGATCGGTGATATTGTTGGCCCCGTAGGCCTGGATGTCGCGCGCATCCAGGACGAGTTCCGGCTTGATGTCGCCGAGGACGGTCCCACGCTGCCGTTGACCACTGATGACCACTTCACCCAGATCGAAGGTATCGGGGTCCATCGGTGCGGCCGCGGCGGGCGGACTCTGCGGCTGCACCACCTGATCCCCGTCCGCGACGGCATCCGCCAGGGCACCGGCAGCGACGCCATACATCAACAGGGAGGAGACTATCATCGCGGCGGATTTTCCATGGTCAGGATCGGCAGGAGGTCGAACCCGGCGCTGCCAGGTACCGATCTGTAACGGGACGAGTCGCCGATTCCGTCGCGGGGAATCCGAAACCGATTTAGCGAGGGCGGGAACATGGCGGTGCGCCTAATGACGGCTCTAGTGACCCGAAATCGTGACGTTTTTCCAGCCGATGCCCGCCCACCTTCGGCCTGATTTGCGCTCAAAGCGGCCTGCCGCTACCCTAAGGACCTCCCCACTAACCTTTGTATTCAAATCACATTCTATCAAAGCCTGATGGGAACGCCGTTCGGCAAGCCGGACGTCAGCCCCGTCGGTTCGTGATCAACAGTCAGGATTTCCATGCGTAACACCCTTCTCATCGCCGTCTCGTTCGTCGCCCTCGCCGCCGCCGGCCAATCCGTCGCGGCACCGGCCGTTGCGACCTCCGCCGCCGTGACCCAGGAAGCCGCCGACGGCATCAGCGACGCCGATCTGCGCGCCTTCGCCGCCGCCATGAGCGAGGTCCAGACCGTCGCCGCCGCCGTCGAGGGCACGCCGACTGCCGAACAGCAGGCCACCATGGCCGCCGCGGTTCAGAACTCCGGCCTGGCCATCGACCGCTTCAACACCATCGCCACCGCCGTGTCCCAGGACCCGGCCCTGCGTGCGCGCATCGCCGTGGTGACGGCCCCCGCCCCCGCGCCGGGTTCGGTCGCCGCCGGCGTCAACGATCAGGAGCTGGGCCAGTTCGCCGCGGCCATGACCGTGGTCCAGACCGTCGCCGCCCAGGTTGAGGGTGGAGCCGCCACGGCCGAACAACAGGCCGAGATGGCCTCCGCCGTCCAGAATTTCGGGCCTCGATATCGAGCGCTTCAACGCCATCTCGACGGCGGTATCGCAGGACGAAAGCCTGCAGGCCCGCATCGCCCTGATCAACGCCCGGAACCAGGGGACCCAGTAACCCCCGATCCGGCGATCGACCTGAAGGGGCGGCTCCGCGAGGGGCCGCCCCTTTTTACCGGGCCTCGGTCGCGGCCGCTTCGGTCGCCGAAGCCGGCGGCTCGTTGAACAATTTGCCTTCGCGCCGGGGCGTCACATAGGGAGCCGGTTGCGGTGTCGGCATATTGCCCCGCATCAGCGACCGTCCCGCGGTCAGCCCACCCGCAACCTGCAGCGCCAGTCGTTCCTGGTCGCGACGGCGAACGTCCTCGATCGTCTCGCGGACCTCCTCATCTGAAAATCCGAGATCGACCAGCACCTGCTCGCCGAAGTTGAGGGCGGATTCGAACAGTTCGCGGATATGGAAGTCGACCTTGGCCTCGATCAACCGCAACGAATGGCCCCGGTCATAGGCGCGCACGAACAGCTTGGTCAGCGGGAACTCGGCCTTGACCAGTTCAACGATCCGGTCGGCCACCTCGGGCTTGTCGACACAGACCAGGATGGTCTCGGCCTCGCCGGCTCCCGAGGCCCGCAGCACGTCCAGCCGCGCGCCGTCTCCATAGAAGACCTTGAAGCCGAAATTGCCCGCGGCCCGGATCATCTCGACGTCGACCTCGATGATCGACACATCCACATCCCGCGCCAGCAGCGGCTGTGACACCACCTGGGCGAAGCGGCCGAAGCCGATGATCAACACCCGCTCGCGCAAGTCCTCGGCATGGTCGATCCCGTCGGTCGAGACCGCGTCCCTCGGCCTCAGTCGATCGGCAACCAGCACCCGCAACGGTGTCACCGCCATCGACAGGATGACCACCGCCGACAGGATGGACGCTGTGCGCGGGTCGAACAGGCCGGCCGCCAGGGCCGCCGCATAGAGGACGAAGGCGAACTCACCCCCCTCACCCATCAGGGCGGCGCGCAGCAGGCCCTCACCGTGACCCGAACGACGCCGCGCCACCACATAGACGGCGACTATCTTGGTTCCCATGAACGCCGCCAGACCGCCCAGCACCAGCGGCCAGTCGGCGAACACCACGCCCAGATCCAGCGACATGCCGACACTGAGGAAGAACAGGCCCAGCAGCAGGCCGCGGAACGGCTCGACGTCGGCTTCCAGCTGGTGACGGAAGGTCGATTCCGACAGCAAGACCCCGGCGAGAAACGCCCCCATGGCCATGGACAGCCCGCCGAGTGACATCGCATAGGCGGCCCCCAGCACCACGAACAACGCCCCCATGGTCATGATTTCCCGGCCGCCGTAGCGCGCCAGCAGGCGGAAGAAGGGATTGACCACCCACCGTCCCGCCACGATCACGACCGCGACCGCACCGATCGCCAGGGCAACGGTCAGCCAGACCGGATTGCCGGTCTCGACCGCCCGGCCGAACGGGCCCGCCAGCACCGCCACCATGGCCAGCAGCGGCACGATGGCCAGGTCCTCGAACAGCAGAACCGAGACGACGCGCTGCCCGGCGGGGTCGGCATTCTCGCCCCGCTCCTCCAGCATCTGCATGACGATGGCGGTCGAGGACAGGGCGAAGCCGAAGCCGGCAATCAGCGCCGCATACCAGGCCAGACCCGCCGCCATGGCCACACCGGTCAGCAGCAGGGCGCACACCCCGACCTGCACCGCGCCCAGGCCGAAGATCTCGCGCCGCAGGTTCCACAGCCGCGCCGGGCGCATCTCCAGGCCGATGATGAACAGGAACATGACCACGCCGAGCTCGGCCACATGCAGCACCGCCTCGGGCTCGCGCACCACGCCCAGCACCGACGGACCGATCAGCAGACCGGCGGCCAGATAGCCCAGCACGGCCCCCAATCCCAGACGCCGGAACAGGGTGGCCGCCAACACCATCGCCGCCAGCAGGGCCACGGCGTGGCCCAGTCCCATTCCCGTCGTCTCGTGCATGTGGTGTTCCTTGCCGGGTCCAATAGTGGGGCGGTCTGCACCAATCTGCCAGCCCGCCGCCAGAGAACATCCGGGCAAACGCCACAGTTTTGCCCGATCCGACCCTGTCTGATGGCCACGAACGCCGCAGGAGTGCCCCGATGACCACCCGCCCGCTCAAGCCGGTTCTTGCCGTCGCCCTCAGTCTCGACCTCGCCGCGCCCGCCCTGCCCGTCACCGCCCAGGTCCCCGTGCCGGACGCGGACAAGCCGGGCGACGGGGTGGTATCCCCGGCGGCCTGTGCCGCCTTCGGCTTCACCCTGCCCTCCGGAAGTCCGACGCGACAGGTCAGCGGACGGACCGGCCCGGTCATGGCGACGCCGCTCGCGCCGCCCCCGCCTCCGCCTCCGCCGCCTGCCGCGTCACAGACGGACGAGGTCGTCGTGGTCGCGAGCCGGATGACCCGCCCGGCGACGGTCGGTGCCCTGCCGCCAGCCCCTGTCCTGCCGTCTCGTCCCGTCGGCACCGAACGCTATCCGGACGCCACGCCCAATCCCGTGCAGCGCGTCGCCGACGCCCCGGTCTCGACCTTCTCGATCGACGTCGACACCGCCGCCTATGCCAATGTCCGCCGCTTCATCGACGACGGCGTGGCCCCGCCGCAGGATGCGGTGCGGGTCGAGGAACTGGTCAATTATTTCGACTATGGCTACGCGCGACCGGACTCGGCGACGACGCCGTTCGCGATCAGCACGGCGGTCGCCGCCTCGCCCTGGGCACCGGGCCGTCAGATCATCCATATCGGCCTGCAGGGCTATGAACTGCCCGAGGGCGAGCGTCGTCCGCTGAACCTGACCTTCCTTGTCGACGTCTCCGGCTCGATGGGCAGTCCCGACAAGCTGGCGCTGGCGCAGAAGTCGATGAACCTGGTCATCGACCGGCTGCGGCCCCAGGACATGGTCGCCGTCACCTATTACGCCGAAGGGGCGGGCACGACCCTGGCCCCGACGCGGGGCGACCGGAAGCTGAAGCTGCGCTGTGCGGTGGCCAGCCTGTACGCCTCGGGCGGTACGGCGGGCGCGACCGGCATGACCAATGCCTATGACCAGGCCCGGGTGGGCTTTGCCGCCGACCGGGTCAACCGCATCCTGATGTTCACCGACGGCGACTTCAACGTCGGGGTCACCGATGACAAGCGGCTGGAGGACTATGTCGCCGACCGGCGCGCCGACGGCATCTATCTGTCGGTCTACGGCTTCGGGCGCGGCAACTATCAGGACGCCCGCATGCAGGCCATCGCCCAGGCCGGCAACGGCATCGCGGCCTATGTCGACAGCCTGAATGAGGCGCGGCGACTGTTCGGTCCGGCCTTCGACCAGGGGGCCTTCCCCATCGCCGACGACGTCAAGATCCAGGTCGAGTTCAACCCGGCCCGGGTCAGCGAATACCGGCTGATCGGCTATGAGACCCGTCTGCTGAACGAGGAAGACTTCGCCAACGATCGCGTCGACGCGGGTGAGGTCGGATCGGGGGCCGCGGTCACCGCCCTGTACGAGATCACCCCCGTCGGCGGTCCCAGCCAGATCCCCGAGCGCCGCTATGACGGCAACCGGTCGATCGGCGTCGGGGGCGGCGATCCGGACGGCGAGGTCGGCTTCGTCCAGGTGCGCTACAAGCTGCCGGGGGAAACGGAGTCCCGGCTGATGCAGCGCGTCATCTCCAACGCCGACGCGACGGGACAGGTCAGTGCCCAGCCGCCGGAAAGCACCCGCTGGGCCATCACCGTCGCGGCCTTCGGCCAGAAGCTGCGCGGTGATCCGTGGATGGCCCCCGGCTACGACTGGAGCGCGGTGCTGGAACAGGCGCTCGGCGCGCGCGGAGATGATCCGTACGGCGAACGCGCCGAGTTTGTCGGCCTGGTGCGGGCGGCCGAGAGCCTGCCCGCGCGCAACCGGCCCTAGTTCTTCGCGCGCCGCTTGCGACGCGGCTTGACCAGGAAGGACCAGGTGCCGACCCCGCCCAGCAGGGCCAGGGCCAGGCCGCTGAACGCGGTCACGATCCGGTACGGCCAACCGCCGACCGAGGCGGCGTGGATCGGATACAGGGCGTGGGTCGCGCGCAGCCCCGACGCCAGGCGCTGGGCGTCGGTCACCTGTACGACCCGGCTGGTGGCCGGATCGATCAGGATCGTGGTCCGGCCGTTCGGGTGCCACTCCCCGGGCTGTTTCAGCCGGATCGAGGCCGGCTTGCCCGGAGCCGACGGCCAGCCGGCCATGCGGATCGTCGCCGTGGGGAACCGTGCCTGGGCCTCGGCCAGGGCGACCGGCCAGTCGATGTCGCCCGTTCCGACCGCCGGGGGCTCAGGGGGTGGCGGCGCGCCGGGGGCCAGCAGGGCCTGCGCCTGGCTGTAGAACACCAGCCCGGCCCCGGTCAGGCAGAAGACCAGGATCGGCAGGGCCGTGATCAGGCCCAGGTTGCGGTGGCTGGAGACCATGTCGGCGCGACGCCCGGACTTCGGCCAGATCCTGAGCCGCGTCGCCCGCCAGGCCGGGGCCCAGACCACCAGTCCGGTCAGCACCAGCAGCACGGCGGCGAGCGCCGCCACGCCACCGACCAGCTCCCCGGTCTCGCCCGCCATCAGTTCATGATGCAGGTCGAAGACAAAGGCCTCGGGCCGGGCCGCGCCGGACCAGGCGACAAGCGTCCCTCCGGCTCCGTCCGCATAGCCATAGCCATGGTCGTGCATATACAGGCGCTGGAGGCCGACCCCGGTCCCGGCGAAATTGATAGAGCGCAGATCGCTGTGCTCGGCCTCCAGCCGTTCGGCCGCGGCCCCCAGTCGGGCGGCCGTGGGCTGCACTTCCGCCCGGGCCTCGGGCACGGTCAGCCGCAGCCAGTCGTCCTCGAACACCAGCAGGGTGCCGGTCAGGCCCAGCACCAGAAGCAGCAGCGACAGGATCGCCCCCGCCCAGGCGTGGACCGTGCGCAGCACCCCCATCATGGTCAGAAGCGCCGGGTCAGGCCGAGCGTCACCGTGCGACCCCGACCGGCGAAATAGCTCCCGTTGTCGGTCGGGCGCGTGGTGTCGGAATTATAGGAGATGTAATCCTCGTCCAGCAGGTTCTGGACGCCGAGGCTGACGTCGCCGAAGCCGGCGCGCCACACCGCGATGGCATCGACGAGGTCGTAGCCTTCGAAGCTGTTGGCGGCGGGCTGACCCTCGAACTCGCGCTCGAAATACCGTCCGGCCTGCACCCGCAGGGACAGGGTGTCGGTCAGGTCGCTTTCGGCCCACAGGATCAGCCGGTCCGGCGAGATGTTGGCCCCGTCCAGATCCTGGTCGACCTTGCCGTCGCCGTTGGTGTCGCTGCGGCCGTCGAGGCGGGCGTAAGCCCCGCCGAGGCGAACCGTGTCGCTGACGGTGTAACGGGCGCTGACCTCGATGCCCTCGATCTCGGTCGCCTCGCGGGCCACCTCGAACACGCCGTTGACCAGCACCAGACGCGCGCCCTTGTCGGTCTCGGAGCGGAAAGCCGCGATCGAGGCCTCGAGGTCGCCCCGGCTGAACTCGAGGCCGATCTCGTAGTTGTCGGTGATCACCGGCGAAATATCGAGGAAGGTGTCGACGTCCTGGCCGGGCGTGTTGATACCGCGCAGCACGCGACCGACGTCGGCCATGCTGAAGCCCTGGGCGAAGGAGCCATAGGCCTTGAGCCCCGGGACCAGTTCAAATGTGGCCCCGGCGTTGACCAGCAGCTCCTCGAAGCCGGGCTCCCCGCCGTCGACGTGCTGTCCGCCGTACGAGGCCAGGGTCTGGAAGTCGTCGACGATCAGGGTGACGGTCTCATAGCGCAGACCGCCGGACAGGTTCAGGCGACCGTCCATCAGCCGCTGGTTCAGCTGGACGAACGGGGCCAGGCTTTCGTAGCGGGTCTCGGGCACCCAGTCGCGGCCGGTCATCACCAGGCCCTGCCAGGTGGTGTCGCGCAGGGCGTCGACGCCGACGAGGGCGCTGAGGCCCGGCACGGGGACGATGTCGCCCTGCCAGTCCAGCTTGAAGCCCAGCTTCTCGGAGTTGTTGGCCGACTGGTCGAACAGCGTCCCGACCGGCGCGATGGACGCGTCCTGGAAGGTCCCGAAGATCCCGCCGCCGAACACGCCGGCATAGTCATGGGCGAACAGCTGGGCCCGCAGCGTGCCGCCGAGGATGTTGCTGTCGGTGTAGCTGAGGGCCGCCGATGTCACGTCGTTGGACGGCTGGATACCGGGGGCGACGCCACGCACCGAGGTGGTCGGCAGGCCGGTCGCGCGGTTCCCCGCGACCACGACATAGTCGCCGTCACCCTCCAGCTCGAAATGATTGATCATCAGCTCGAGGCGACGGTCCGCAGTCAGGTCGAAGCCCGCCTTGCCGAACAGCGACCAGCTGACACTGTCCTGCAGCTCGCCCTGGGTCCCGTCGACACCGACCCGCCGACCGCCGCCGTCATAATAGGCCCCGCGTGCCTCCCGGGCCGCGCCGGCGGTCAGGTCGAAGCGACCGAAGTCCTGACCGACGATCCCGGCCAGCTTGCCGCCGACGCTGTCGCCGAACCGGCCGTCGTCGAACGTCGTCATGGCCTGGACCCGCCCGCTCGGACCGCCGCCCTCGACGGGCGGGGCGACGGTCACATAGTTGACCACGCCGCCGGTGGCCCCGACGCCCTGGATGGCGTTGGAGCCGAAGATGACCTCGACCCGGTCGATGAAGAAGGGATCGATGGTGAAGCCGTCGCGGCTGTCGTCGCGCAACGGCGTCGACTGCGGCACCCCGTCGACGAGGAACAGCGGCGAACGACCGCGCAGCGTCTCACCGGCCCCCGACAGCTTCTGGCGGGTCGGCGAGAAGGACGGAATCAGGGTCGCGACGGTCTCGACGGCGGAGGCCCCGAGCGCCGTCTGCTGGGCGATCGCCGCCTCATCGATGAGCTCCACCGTATTGGGCATGGCCGAGCGGGGCAGCTGGGTCCGGGCGGCGGTGACGACGACGTCATCGAGCGCCGTCACCTGCGGGGCGGTCTGGGCCATGGCCGTGCCGGAGGCGGCCGAACACAGGGCGAGGGCGCTGGTCGCGCAGGCGAAACGTCGGAACATGGAGGGTGCGATCTGTCAGTGAAAACGAGATGGCGTTTTCAACAGACCATGCTTTGCGAGTCAATCGCATTATCATTCGCAATGTAAAAAGCTCGCCCCGGTGCCGGTCACACCTCGAATTTGACCCCCTGGGCCAGCGGCAGTTCGCTGGAGAAATTCACCGTCTGGGTCTGGCGACGCATATAGGCCTTCCACGCATCCGAGCCGCTTTCGCGACCGCCGCCTGTCTCCTTCTCGCCGCCGAAGGCCCCGCCGATCTCGGCCCCCGACGGGCCGATGTTGACGTTGGCGATGCCGCAGTCCGACCCCCAGGCCGACAGGAATTGCTCGGCCTCGCGCACGCTGTCGGTGAAGACACAGCTGGACAGGCCCTGGGGCACATCGTTCTGCATCGCTATGGCGTCGTCGAACTGGCCCCACGTCATCACATAGAGAAAATCGGGGCGAAGGTCTCGTGGCGGACGATGTCGGTCTGGGCCGGCATGCGCACGATGGCGGGTCGCACGTAGAAGCCGTCGCGCTCGACCCGGGTGCCGCCGGCGACGATCTCGCCGCCCTGCTCCACCGCCCGGGCCAGGGCCGACTCAAAGCCCTGCACGGCCGCCTCGTCGATCATCGGCCCGACCAGCACCCCGCCGTCGCGCGGGTCGCCGACCGGCAGGGTGTCATAGGCTTTCGCGAGACGGGCGAT
Organism: Brevundimonas sp.; assembly: GCA_034676465.1. Lineage (GTDB taxonomy): Bacteria > Pseudomonadota > Alphaproteobacteria > Caulobacterales > Caulobacteraceae > Brevundimonas. The sequence goes on from JAUCCG010000055.1 coordinate 22,519, forward strand.
CAGGGCATCCGCCACATCCTCATGCACCAGCAACCGGCGCAGGCTGGTGCAACGCTGGCCACAGGTGCCGACCGCCGAAAACGCAATGGCCCGCACCGCGAGCTCCAGATCGGCACTGGCCGTCAGGATCATCGCATTGTTGCCGCCCAGTTCCAGCAGCGAGCGCCCCAGCCGCCCGGCCACGGTCCGGGCCACCGCCTTGCCCATCCGGGTCGAACCGGTCGCGGAGACGAGGGCGACGCGGGGATCGCCGGCCAGGACCTCGCCGACGCTGCGATCCCCGATCAACAGCTGCGCCAGACCCTCGGGCGCGTCGTCGCCGAACCGGGCCACGGCCCGTTCAAACACGGCCTGCACACCCAATGCCGTCAGCGGCGTCTTCTCGGACGGCTTCCAGATCACCGGGTCGCCGCACACCAGCGCCAGGGCCGAGTTCCACGCCCAGACCGCGACCGGGAAGTTGAAGGCGGTGATCACGACCACCGGGCCCAGCGGTTGCCAGGTCTCGCGCATGTGGTGGCCGGGGCGCTCGGACGGCATGGTCAGGCCGTACAGCTGGCGCGACAGACCGACGGCGAATTCGCAGATGTCGATCATCTCCTGGACCTCGCCCAGCCCTTCGGACACCACCTTGCCGGCCTCCAGCGTCACCAGCATGCCCAGGTCGTCCTTGGCCGCCCGCAGCTCCTCGCCCAGCAGGCGCACCAGCTCGCCGCGACGCGGTGCCGGAACCCGCTTCCAGGCGTCGAAGGCCCGACCGGCGCGGTCCACGGCCGCATCAACCGCCGCCGCATCAGCCTCGACCACGGCCCCGGCCGCGAGGCCGTCGATCGGCGATCGCACCGCCAGGGTACCGTTCCAGACAGACGACGGGACGCCCAGGCGGGTCAGGATCGTCTTCGCGGCATGGGCGGTGGTGGACATGAACATTCTCCGGCTTTGCCGCCCCGCTTACCGCGCCCGGAGGACCGCCGAAAGCGGAACCGGTCAGGGGCCGGGGGGTTTTGTCCCCGAACCCATTGCAGGAGCCCCCGATGAAAATCCGCGACCTTATGAGCCGTGACGTCCAGATCGCCCGCCCCGACGACAGTCTCCAGTCCGTATCCTCCAGGATGGCGGCCGGGGATTTCGGCTTCATGCCGGTCGTTGACGGTGATCAGCTGATCGGCACGATCACCGACCGCGACATGACCGTTCGCGCGATCGCCACCGGCGCGTCCGCGAGCGCTCCGGTCCTCCAGTACATCAGCCGTGACCCGCAGACGGTGCGCGAGGACGACGATGCCAAATCCGTGCTGGAGGCCATGGGCTCGAAGCAGATTCGCCGCCTTCCGGTCGTCGACAATGACGGTCGCATCGCCGGTGTGGTGTCGCTGGGCGACCTGTCGATCCGGGTAAAGGAAAAATACGCCGGCGAGGCCCTGGAAGAAATCTCGCGCCAGTAGGATCCGCGCTCACAACTGGTTTACCAAGCGCTGGAACGTCCTGTTCACCGACCGCAGCCATACTGCGGCGGTCAAACAGGGAGTTAGCATGGCACGCGCGCAATTTCAGAAGGGCCAGAGGGTCTGGGTCGAATGTGTCGGCGCCTGGGCCCAGGTCGAGCAGGTTCAACCCGTCTGGGCCAAGGGTTTCGAGGAACCTGTCCGGGTCACCTACGATGTCGGACTCGGTCGCGAGTTCCTCGGTCATGAGCTGATGTTGCCGGTTGAGGACTCCGCGACCGGTAGGGACGACGAACACTGGCGGCTGTTGCGCGCACGCAACAAGTGGCAACAGGCCGACGAATGTCTGCACCACCCTCACCCCGGCACCTACCCCGTCGTGGTCACCGACTCCGCTGACTGGGGTGGCTGGCGCGTGCCCGGGGCCGAGTACGATCGCGATCCCCGGCGTATCGAGTACCAGGCTCGCCTGATCGCTGCCGCGCCGGCCCTGATGTCGCTGGCCGAACAGCTGGTGGCCGCGGTCGACGAGTCCCCTGAGGATGCTCCCCCCGAGTTCCGGGGCGCTGGCCCAGACGGCCCGCGATCTGATCAAATCGGTGACCGACACCCTGACCTGCCCCCAGGGAAACGAAGCGGCGACGTCGCAAGCAGCCTGATCCGCGTTAACCAAGGCTCGACACGAATCCGCGACGCAGCCTAAATTCGGGCCTTCGTCGTCGAATCGTCCGGGAGAGCGCCTTGCGGGGCAATGAGCGCCGCATAACCAATCAGGGGCGAAGGGCCTCTGACGGACGCAACAGCGCGCCGGCGTGGGTCCGCGTTTTGATCCTGTCCCTGACCCTGGCCGTCGCCGCCTATGTCCTGCTTTTTGCCCGCGAGATGGCTCGCCCGGGCGAGGAGATCGACACCCTGCGCAGCCAGGCCGTGGCCCATGAGGCCCGAACTCCTCGCCTACGATCTGGATGCCCGGCTGGGTCCCGCCCGCGCAGGGATCGAGTTCTGCGGCCCAGGCCCTCGCGCTGCAGCCGGACCGGCCGGTGGACGCCGTCGACCAGGCCCATGCCCTCGCACCCGACACTGCCTTTGCCGTCTTCGACGTCGACGGTCGCGTGCTGGCCGCAACGGGCGCAGACTCGGCCGCCTTCAGCACCACCACCGACGAGTCCGACGCACCACGGCTGTCGGCGGACGGCCAGTCGCTGCTGATCCAGACCCCCGGACCGAACAGCTCCGCCATCGTCGGCCGGGTGCCCCTGCCGGCAATGGCCAGCCGGATGGGGGTCGACCTGTGGCTGCTGGAAAATCCGGAGACCGTTCTGATCGCCGGGAACCCGGGCGCAGCGGTCGGGACCGACCGGCTCGGCCTGACTGCGGCACCGATCCACACGGATGGCCGGGTCGTGCCTGTCGCCCTTGAAGGCGGCAGCGTGATCCGCGCCGGCGCGGCGGTTGGTGACACCGGACTGATCGCGGTCGCCTCCGCACCCGTCGATATCGGGGCCTACGTCCTGCTCAACGATGCCTGGATCCTGATCACGCCGCTGGCACTCGGCATCATCGTGCTCGGACTGGTGCTGATGATGCAACGTCGGCAGGCCCGGGCCAGCCGCGAATGGGCCGCCTCGGAACGGCGTTTCCGGGTTGCCGTCGAAGGGGCCCGCTGCGGCGTCTGGGAATGGGACCTGGAAGAGGACGAGGTCAATCTGTCGGACTTCATGGCCGTGCTGCTGGGTTTCGAGGCCGCCGGCCCCGTGCCCGCCGACGCCGTGCGCGAGCGTATCCACCCCCGTTACCGCGAGGCGGTCGACCACGCCCTGCGTCAGGCCGCCACCTTCGGGGCCTTCGAGGTCACCTTCCCGGTCGCCGATGAGAATGGACGCGCCCGCTGGATCGATGCGCGCGGCCAGTCGCGTGGCTCACGCGGCGAGGCAGGCTTCTCCAGCATCCTCGGCGTCGCCCTCGACATCACCGAGGCCCGCCGCGCCAAGGCCCAGGCCCAGGCCGCCGAGAGCCGGCTGCGTGACGGCATCGAAAGCGTCTCGGACGCCTTCGTCCTGTTCGACAAGCACAACCGGCTGATCCTGTGGAACCAGGCCTTCCAGGACGCCTTCGGATTCGAGGCCCATGTGATCCGCCGCGGGGCGCTGAAGGACGATCTCAACCGCATCGCCGCCCTCGCCATCAAGGACGATCATCCCGCCCCCGGCGGCCGGGCCGGGGCCCGCGAGGTCGAACTGCACGATGGCCGCTGGCTGCAGCTGTCCGAACGATTTACCTCGGAAGGCGGTTCGGTGGTCACGGCCGCCGACATCACCGCGATCAAGCGCCAGGAAGCCGAACGGAAGAAGGCCGCCGACGAACTCCAGGCGACGGTCGACGAACTGGAGGTCAGTCAGGAAAAGCTGTCACAACTGGCGCGCAAATACGAAGTCGCCATGACCCGCGCCGAGGCCGCCAACCTGGCCAAGTCCGAATTCCTGGCCAACATGAGCCACGAGCTGCGCACACCGTTGAACGCCATCAACGGCTTCTCCGAGATCATGGAGGCCGAGATGTTCGGCCCGCTGGGCGACGCGCGCTACAAGGGCTACGCCGCAGACATCCTCAAGTCCGGCCAGCATCTGCTGAGCCTGATCAACGACATCCTCGACATGGCCAAGATCGAGGCCGGCAAACTGACCCTCCACTATGAGAAGGTTTCGCTGAAGGAAATCTGCGAGGACGCCATCCGGCTGATGCGCGGCAAGGTCCAGGAATGCGGCCTGACCGTTCATCTCGACGCGCCCGACCTGCCCGAGATCGACGCCGATCACCGCGGGCTGAAACAGGTCCTGCTCAATCTGATTTCCAATGCGGTGAAGTTCACGCCCGAAGGCGGCGACATCACCGTGGCCCTGCGTAGCCAGGGCAATCGCATCCGCGTCGCCGTGACCGACACGGGCATCGGCATCGCCCCCGAGGACGTCGCCCGTCTGGCCCGCCCGTTCGAACAGGTCGAGGGCCAGCATTCCAAGACCACCCAGGGGACCGGTCTCGGCCTGGCCCTGACCAAGTCCCTGATCGAATACCCGCATCATGGCGAGCTGCTGATCGAGAGCGAGCCGGGCAGGGGCACAACGGTCAGCTTCGCCCTGCCGGTCGAACGCCCGGCCGAAGCCGTCGCCCCGCAACAGGCGAGAGCAGCCTAGGCTCTCAGGTCCCGTGTGCCGTTTGGCCGCATCGCCGGACGAAAGCCCTGTCCGGTCGGCCCCTGGGGCCCCCTTGCCCGACAGGCCCGTCAGCGGATCCCGTCAGCGGCCCTTCCATTTCATGCGGGACCAGCCCACCTCCTGGATCGTGGCGCGGCGCGCAAGGCCGGCCGAAATGAAGGAGAAGATCATGTCCCAGATCACGCTTTTCAAAACCGGACCTCTGGATAATCGCAAGACGGGTCCGGCCGGGATCCGCCGCCTGCTGGCTCCCACGGCCGCCGCGTTCGGGATATTGACTATCGCCCTCGCCGGCCCCGCCATGGCCCATTGCGACAGCATGGACGGCCCGGTCGTCCAGGATGCGCAGCGGGCGATCGCCGAGCAGAATGTGACGCCGGTCCTGAAATGGGTGACCGCCGACGATGAGGCCCAGATCCGTACCGCCTTCCAGATGACGCTGGCGGTTCGCGGGGAAAGCGACGCCGCGAGGACACTGGCCGACCGCTATTTCTACGAGACCCTGGTCCGGGTGCACCGGGCCAGTGAAGGCGAGGGCTTCACCGGTCTCAAGCCGGCGGGCAGTGTCGATCCGGCCATCGCCGCCGCGGACCGGGCGCTGGTGACCGGCGATGTCGAACCGCTCGCCACCGAACTGACATCGGCGATCCGCCACAGCCTCGAGACCCGATTCGCAACAGCCTATGAGAAGCGTCAGACAGCGGAAACTCGGTCGAACAAGGCCGCGACTATGTCGACGCCTATGTGCAGTTCACGCATTTCGCCGAGAGTGCGCAGCATCTGGTCGAAGCCGGAGCCAGCCACGCGCACCGTGAGCCCCAGGCCGAACACTGAATGACCGGAGCGCCGTCAGACACAGGCGGCGCGCCTTGCTTGAGGAGCTGAATTGACCCCGGAGACCGACGTTCAGCCATGGCAGGAAGTGCTCGGCGTTCTGGTTCCCCAGGGGCGCTCGCTGGACACGGACGCGAACACCCACCGCGACCACTGGGCTTGGCGGATGCGAGGCGGTGCCGATGACGCGATCATCGCCCGCTTCGCCGATCTGACGCCGGGGGCCGCCGCTGGCGAGTGCGATCACTGGGCGGGCCATCCCGAAGGCCGACTGGCGCTGATCATCGTTCTCGACCAGTTCTCACGGTCCCTGTGGCGGGACAGCGCCCGGGCCTTCACCCAGGACCCCGCCGCCCTGGCGCTGGTTCGGGACGGCCTGGCCAACGGGCACTACACCGCCCTCGACACGCCGTGGTTCAGGATCGTGTTCGGTCTGCCGCTGGGCCATTGCGAGGGGCCGGACCACCTGGCCAGGCTGGACCGCCTGATCGAGCTGCGAAGCGCGGTGCTCGCCGATGCGCCGGTCCGGCTTCGCCCGATCTACCAGTCTCTGGTGAAACAGGCCCACGACGTGCGACAGGTCATCGCCACCTTCGGACGTCATCCGCACCGCAATGCGATCCTCGAACGCCAATCAACACCCGCCGAAGCCGCCTATATCGCGGAGGGAAAATTTCCGCATCAACGCGCGTTTGAGGGCTGAGGGTCGGGGGCGGCGCCCTCCGCCGCGTCAGGGCGCGGCCGGTCTTCGGGTCGATCTCCGCGATGTCCACGATGCCGCGCGCTGCGCCCGCCGCTGCGCGCCAGGATGGGTGAAAGCGCCCGTCTATCCTCGACATCCAGCGTGCCCAGCACGGTGACGGCTCCGGCTTCAAGTCGCGACCGGCCACGCAACTCGGCCGCCCGCGACTGTTCCAGCAGCGTACGGACCTTGTCGGCGTCGAAAGCCTCGGCCGCGGCGGCAGCGATGGCCGCCTTCCGGGCCGTCCGAGCCTCAACAAAATCGGGACGCGAATCCATGGCGGTCGCACGCAGGTCCTGACGGACCCGGTCCCGGACAGCCGGATCCATCGACTCGAGCATCACGCCGAACGGGACGTGCGTTCCGCGGTGCTGCGAATTCGACCCGGTTCTCGATCCGGGCCTGGCCAACCAGCACCGTCACACCCGCCGCGACCGCGAACAGGTTCAGGGCGACCGAAGCGGCCAGGGCGATCTTCAGTGTTTTCGGGCTCACCCCAGAACCTCCGTGTCATCGATCCCGATCAGGGTTGCCTGGTACAGGACCGCATCGGCTTGAATATCTGCCGTCATATAGGTGGTCAGGCTCAGACCCGCGATGACACCGGCACAGGCCGCCGCGGCCCAACCGGCCCCGGACGCCAGCACCAGTCGATCCAGCCAGAACCGTCGGGCCGGGCGCGGTTTGAGACCGGCGCGGGCGGCCTCCGCGACCACCCGGTCGCGCAGCGCGGCCGACGGTCGGGGCTGGGGCGAGGTCGACAGCAGGGCGTCAAACGCCGTCGCCGCATCCAGTACGGCGCGGGCGGCCGGGTCGACAGCCAGCAACCGCTCAGCCGCGACCTGATCCGCCACGGGCCAGCGACGCAGGTCTCCGCCCCAGGCCTCGGCCAGGACAGTCAAACGGTCCAGGGTCATCATCGTCCTCCCTCAATCCGGTCCCGGACACCCTCGGGTGCCAGATCGGCCAATGCCTGTCGCAAGGCCCGTCGCCCACGCGCCAGCAGGCTTTCCAGCGCATCCACACTGACCGTCATCAGGGCCGCGGCCTCGATATTGGTCAGTTCCTGATAGTGACACAGCACGATGGCCTCGCGCTGCCGATCGGGCAGTCGGGCGAGGGCGGCGTCCACCCTCAAGCCCCGTTTCCACGGCCATCAACCCCCGGTCCGGGGCGACCCAAATCGTCGGCGCGCTCGGGCAGGGTATCGGTCGGGATCTCGCGTCTTCGCCTCAGCCGGTCGTAGCAGAGGTTGAGCGCCACCCGGTGCAACCATGTGTCGAACTTGGCCTTGCCGGGCGTCCAGCGCGGGGCCTGTCGCCAGGCCCGCATCATCGCCTCCTGGGCCACGTCCTCGGCCTCGACCGCGTCGCCCAGCATGCGCTGCGCCAGCGCCAGCATGCGCGGCAGCTTGCGCGTCACCATCGTCTGAATGGCCGCGGGATCGCCCTGACCCACGCGGCGCACCAGATCCTCGTCGGGGTCGGCGATGCCTGCCAATCCGGCCTCTTTCGTTGCTGACCGAAAGGGCCGGCAGGTCGATGACCGCCTTCCCCGACATCATCCTACTCCGAAGCGGACGGCGCAGGCGATGCCTGTCGCGCCCCATGCCGTTCCATCATGCGCTCGCGCCGCTGCTCGCGCATGTGCTGCCGGCCGGCCCGACGTTCGTCAGCCGAGAGATAGCCGTCGTTGTCGGTGTCGAGGCGGGCAAAGGTTTCGGCGGCCCTGGCCTGCGCATCGGAGATCACGACCGGACCTCGCTCGGCCCCGTGACGCCCGCCCCGCTGCGCCATATCTCCGGCGCGGTTGGCGTGTTGACCACCGCGATGACCGCGACTGCGGTCACCGCGCGCGCCGTGGCGAGCCCCGTCGCCGCGTGCCGCATGGGCCGCGTCGAACTCGCTGCGGCTGATGGAGCCGTTGCTGTCGGCATCCAGACGGCCAAAGCGCGCATTCATCCGCTCGGCGCGTCGCGCCTGCATCGCGACCTGGCGTTCCTCGACCGTCACCGTGCCGTCCCGGTTGGTGTCGCTGGCGGTCAGGCGCTGGACGCGCTGTTGCACGAACTCGGCCTGGCTGATGCGGCCATCGGCATTGACGTCGGCACGGGCATGGCGTTGCGGCGAAGCGGCCGGGGCCTGCTGCGCCAGCGCCACACCACCGGCGGCGGCAAAGGTCAGGGCGGCCAGGCCACCCAGCATGTAAATCTTCTTCATAACGATCAGTCTCCAGAGACCGCAGAACTGGCGGTCGCAGTTTCCCCGTCTGAAGTCTCTAACGCGCCCCGGCTCAGGTTCCGTCGCCGGGAGTCGGCAGAACCGCTTCAAAGGCCGCCCTCGCTGACTCCCGAACCTCGGTCAGGCGACGTTTCAGCGTCTCGTAATCCGGTTCCGCAGCCGCCTCGGCCAGCCGTTGCCGGAAGCCTTCAGGTTCGGTCTCCGGGTCGGGTCGATCCTCGAAGGCACAGCTGATCACCTGGGCCAGACGTTGCTGCATCCTCCAGGCGTCTGCCAACGCCGGGTCGTCAGCCAGCGCCTCCAGCGTCGACACGGTCAGGGACTCGCCGGCCGCCGCGCGAAGCAACTGACGGTACTGGGCCACGAATTCGGCGTCGACCTGGCCACCGCGCGCCAGCTTCAGGTCCCACTCTCCACGCGCGGGCCGTCCCTCATCCATCCGGTCGCGCATACGCCGGACGTCACCGGCCACATCCGCGTCGGGCCGGGGGCGGCGCAGGACCGCCTCGATGGCTTCCGCGACCCGCTCGCCAAAGGCCGCGTCGCTGGCCCAGACCACCCGCGCCCGCGTCAGGGTCATGAACTCCCAGGTGTCGGCGTGACGGGCATAATAGTCGGCCAGCGTCCCCAGCCGGACCGAAACCGGGCCCTTTGAGCCGCCCGGGCGCAGCCGCATGTCGACCTCATACAGACCGCCCTCGGCCGTATGCGACGACAGGGCGGCGATCAGCCGCTGGGTGAAGCGCGAATGAGAAGACTTCCGGGCTCCAGCCCCGGCCGGTCGACGTCGCCTCGAGCGGGGCGTCATAGATGGTGATCAGGTCCAGGTCCGACGCCGCGGTCATCTCGCGCGAGCCGGCCTTGCCCATGGCCACCACGGCCACGCCGCCCGCCATCGTGCCACCCATCCGCACCGCCTCGGCCATGGCCACCGGACCCAGCGCCTGCATCGCCCCGTCGGCCAGGGCCGTATAGGCACGCCCGGCCGCCGCCGCTCCGGCCCGGCCGGTCAGGGTCTGGACACCGATCCGGAACATCTGCTCGCGATGCACCCGACGCACCACATTCATCGCCGTCTCGAAATCCCCGGCCTCCGCGACTTCGGTGATCAGGTGCTTCAACAACCCTGACTCGGCGTCGAGATCCTGCAGGAAGCGGGCGTCCAGAATACTGTCCAGCGCGGCCGGATATCGCCCCAGGGTCCGGGCCAGCCGGGGGGCGAAGGCCAGCACGCCCAGCACCATTTCAAACAGTTGTGGCTGGGCCAGGAACAGGGCCTGGACCTGGACCCCGGCGCTCAGCCCCGAGAAGAAGACGGGCGAATCGCCGGAAGGCCGCGTCGGCCGCCCCGGTGCGCGCCACGGCGGTCAACAGTTGCGGGGCCAGACGGGTGAACAGTTCGCGCCCCCGGGCGCTGCGCGTCGCCGGAATCCGCCCGTGGTGCCAGCTGCGGATGGTGTCGGCCACCATGTCCGGCTCGCTGAACCCCATGCGAGCCAGCGTCTCCAGCGTGCCGGGATCGTTTTCGACCCCGGTGAACACCAGGCTGCCGTAGGGCGACGACAGATCCTCCCCGCCTTCGAACAGCTGGCCGTAGCGACGGTTGACGCCCATCAACAGACGTTCGACGCCAGCATCGAAACGGGTCAGGTCGGCCTCACCCGCCAGGGCCGCCACATCCGCGCGACCGGCGGCATCCGGCGGCAGGCTGTGGGTCTGCTCATCTTCCAGCATCTGCACCCGATGCTCCAGGCCCCGTAACTGGACATAGGCCTGCGTCAACTCTGTCGCGACGTCAGCGGCGATGTGTCCGGCCTCGCTCAGGGCCTTCAGGGCGTCGACGGTGCGCGGCGCGCGCAAAGCCGGATCGCGACCGCCCAGAATCAGTTGCTGGGTCTGGGCGAAGAATTCGATCTCGCGGATGCCGCCGCGTCCCAGTTTCAGATTGGCCCCGGCCGCCTCCAGCCCGTCGCCGGTCTTGTGAACGTGGATCTGGCGCTTGATCGACTGGATGTCGAGAATGGCGGGAAAATCGAGGCTGCGGCGCCAGACGAACGGCGTCAGGGCCTGCAGGAATTGCGCCGCCGCGAGGGTGTCGCCCAGAACGGCCCGCGCCTTGATGAAGGCCGCCCGCTCCCAGTTCTGCCCGACGAACTCATAATAGGCCAGCGCCATCGGCGCGGCGACGACCGGCGGCGTCGAGGACGGGTCGGGCCTCAGTCTCAGATCGACACGGAACACATAGCCGTCCGCCGTCCGCTCGGACAGCAGGCCGGCCAGCACCTGGGCCGCGCGGTTGACGAATTTCTGCGCCTCGACGCCCGGAGCCAGGGCCGCCTCCAGTACCTCCGGCTCGTAGAACAATGACAGGTCGATATCACTGGAATAGTTGAGCTCGAACGCCCCGTGCTTGCCCATGGCCAGGCCGAACAGACCGGGGACCGGACCGCGTGGGTCATCGGCCGCGGCCGGGTAATTTCCCGCCTCGCGCTGTTCGAATGCCACCGCCGCCAGCGCGGCCTGTGCCGCGGCATCGGCGAAATGCGACACGGCCCCGGTCACCTGATCCAGATCCCAGATCCCGCCCAGGTCGGCCAGGGCCGTCAGCAGGTGCATCTCGGCCTTCAGCCGGCGCAGTGGAGCCTTCAACGCCTCGGGCGGCCCGTCCAGCGCGGCTGTCTCCGCCAGGATGGCGTCCAGGGCGCGCCGCCGGATCCGTCTCCAGAAGGATGCGCAACCGGGCCGGCCAGCGTCGGGCGAGCCCCCCAGCGATAGGGGGAGGCCGCGAGACACCGGGGGCCGGGGCGGAAGCCAGGCGAAGGACTCCAGCGTCCCGCTCCAGCCGTCCACGACGGCGGCCTCTGCCAGCCGCTCGTGGACGCGCGCCGCCGCCTCCGCATCACGAACCGGGCCGCAGGGCTTCAACCGCGGCCCCAGGGGCGGGCCGGTCACGGTGCCGCTGCCGGCAGGATCAGCGCCACGCGCAGGCCGGGGCCGAAGCCACCGTATTCACCCGGTCCCTCGTCCAGCTGCACCCGGCCACCGTGGGCCTCCAGCACCGCCGCAACCAGCGACAGGCCCAGTCCCGAACCGGGTTCGGAGCGGCTGTTGTCCAGACGCACGAACCGCTCGACCACCCGGTCACGATCGGCGTCGGGCACGCCCGGGCCGGTATCGGTGATCGAAAATTCGATATCCCCGGACGAGCGCCGGCGCGCCGCGGACAGCATCACGCCCCGCCCCGTCGGTGTGTATTTGATGGCATTGTCGATGACGTTGGCCAGGGCCTGGGCCAGAAACGGCCGGTTAGCCTCGATCATCAGTCCGGTCTCGATCTCGGCCGAAATGAAATCTCAAGCCTTGTCCTCGGCGGCGGGCTCGTACAGCTCGGCCATGTCGGCGGCCAGCGACCCCGGCGTCGAACTTCTCCGGATCCGGTGTGCGCCCGGCCGCGGCCTGGAGCCGGGCGATGGCCAGCACGGTGTTGAACGTCTTCAGCAGTTCGTCGGCCTCCCCCAGCGACAGCTGCAGCGCGTCGACCCCGTCGATCTTGCCCGCCTCGGCGTCGATCAGGGCGACCTCCAGCTTGGCCCGCATCCGGGTCAGCGGCGAACGCAGGTCATGGGCGATCGCGTCCCCGGCGTGGCGGATCGAGGCCATCGACGCCTGCAGCCGGTCCAGCATGGCGTTGAGCCCGGCCCCCAGTTCGTCCAGCTCGTCGCCGCTGCGACGGTCCTCGACCCGGGCTTTCAGATCGCCCTCCTGCACCGCGGTGACCACCCGGTTCAACCGGCCCATGGCCCGTTCGACGTTGCGGCTCAGGATCAGACCGCCGCCGGCCCCCAGCAGCAGCACCATGCCCATCGCCGCCCATAGCGCCTGGGTCAGGCGCGACAGATATCTCTCGGTCTCGCCCAGATCCTCGGCGACCAGCAACATCTCGCCACCCGACAGGGTCACCTGGACACCCAGGGCCTGGTTGCGCACGACATTGCCGGCCGCATCGGTGTCAGTGAAGCGGAAGGTCGCCCACTGCTCGCCACCGCGATAGTTCTCGATCGGCGAGATATAGTGGTCGTGCTTTGACGTCCAGTTCGTTCCGGCCGGGGTGCGTTCGGTGACGCTGAGAGAGTCACCGGTGATCTAGCTGAACCGTCGGGCCGGCGTCCGCAGATTCAGGCGGATTCGATAGGCGCTGCGTTTGGTGACACGCTCGACCAGAGAGGCCTGGTTCAGCACATCGACGCCGCGGGTCGGGTCCTGGGCGGTCAGCCGAGGTCTCGGTTCCGCACATCGGGGGGCCCTCCACGGCCCGCGCCCGGGGCTCTCGCGGCCGAGGGCGAAAAATAGCACATAGGCCAGCACGGCGCTGGCCGCTGCCGCGAACAGGGCCAGAAACAGCAGCGGTCAGCCGGAACGGCGTCCGCCGAAAGAGCGACGGGACCTTCACGGGCGAATCAGGCTTCCAGCCGGTAACCCGCGCCACGGACGGTCTGCGGCATCGCCCGGTCGAAGCCCTTGTCGATCTTGGCTCGCAGTCGGCTGATGTGAACATCGATGACATTGGTCTGTGGGTCGAAATGATATTCCAGACCTTCTCCAGCAACATGGTGCGGGTCGCAGACTGGCCGGCGTGGCGCATCGGGAATTCCAGAAGCTGGAATTCGCGCGGCTGCAGGTCGATCTCGGTTTCGCCACGATGCACGGTGCGGGCGATCAGGTTCATCTCCAGATCGCCGACCTTGAGCACGGTCTGGACCCCGCCGGTCTCGCGCCGTCGTGCCAGGGCGTCGACCCGGGCGATCAGTTCGGCGAAGGCATAGGGCTTGACCAGATAGTCGTCGCCGCCGGCCTTGAGGCCGACGACGCGGTCCTCGACCTCGCCCATGGCCGACAGGAACAGCACCGGCGTCTGGTCGCCGTCCTTGCGCAGGGTCTCGACCATGCCGATGCCGTCGAGACGCGGCATCATCCGGTCGACGACATAGACGTCGTAACCGCCCTTCTGGGCTTCCAGCAGGCCGAAGGCACCGTCCACCGCATGAACCACGTCATTGCCGGCCTCGGTCAGGCCACGCACCATCGCGGTGGCCGCCTCGGCGTCGTCTTCAACCACCAGAATACGCATTGAGCAGCCCCCGAAATTCGAATTCGCCGCCGACATTAGCGCATCGGCGGCGATCTGTTCAGTTACGGCTTAGTCAGCTTTCGGAAGCTCCAGCGCCACCGGCCTGTTCCCCTCGGGCGTGCGGACCAGCAGGAAGACATTGTCCCGACCCGCCTGTCGCGAAGCGGCCACTGCGGCCTGAACATCGGCGACGCTCTGCGCCGGTGCGGTGCCGGCCCGCAGGATGACGAAGCCCGGCTGGAAGCGCCGGTCACCACCGGCGGCGACGCCCGTCACGACGACACCGTCAACCTCGGCTGGCAGGTCGTAGCGCTGGCGCAGCGCCGGAGTCAGCGCGGCCAGGTTGAGACCGGCGACCACCTGGCCGGTAGGCGTGGCAGCGACAGGCGGGGCATCCGGCGCGGCCATACCGTTGCCCGCCAGGAGATCGGCCTGGGACGGACGCGTGCCCGAGCGGACGTTGAGCGTCTGACGACGGTTGTTGCGCAGGATCTCGATGCGCAGCGTATCCCCGGCCTTGGCCCGCCCGACCCGGCGGGTCAGGTCGCTGGAGCTGACAATCGGCGTGCCGTTCAGGCCGACGACGATGTCCCCGGCCTGCAGGCCGGCCCGGTCGGCCGGACCGTCGGCTGTGACACTGTTGACGAAGGCTCCGCGGGCGGTATCGGGCAGACCCATGGACTCGCGCCACGGATCCAGATCACCGATCTCGACGCCCAGATAGCCGCGCTCTATCGTCTCGCCGCGCATCAGCCGGTCGGTGATCGGCTTGGCCAGCGATGCGGGAATGGCGAAGCCGATGCCGACCGACCCGCCCGTGGGCGAGAAGATCGCCGAGTTCACGCCGATGACCCGACCGTAGATGTCAAAGGTCGGGCCGCCGGAATTACCGCGATTGATGGCGGCGTCGATCTGCAGGAAGTCGGTGTAGGGATTGTCGGAGCCGCCGATGTCGCGCGACTTGGCCGAAACGATGCCGGCCGTGGCTGTGCCGCCGAGGCCGAACGGATTGCCGACCGCGACAACCCAGTCGCCGACGCGGGGCTCGGCCTCTTCCTCGAAGCTGACGAACGGCAGGTCCCCGCCGGACACCTTGATCACGGCCAGGTCGGTCGCCTCGTCGCGACCGATCAGACGCGCCGGCAGTTCACGGCCGTCACTCAGCTTGACCGTGATTTCCTCGGCATTGGCGATGACGTGGTTGTTGGTGACGATGAAGCCGTCGGCCGAGATCAGGAAACCCGAGCCGGCCCCCATCGCCGTCGCGCCCTCGTCTTCCGCATCCGGGTCCTGTCCGCCGCGCGGGGCACCCGGCATCGGCAAGGTTCCAAAGCCGGGAATGGTGATGGTGCCGCGACGCCCGCTCGGGACCCGCGTTTTCACGTCGATCTGCACGACGGCCGGGGCGACCTGCTGGAAGATGTCGGCAAAGCTGAGCGGTGCCCCCTGGGGCGGTGCGAAGGCCAGACCGGCGGCACCGGCCGACGGCACCAGCTGGCCCGCGACCCGGGCCGGCTCGGCGTGGGCCCCCGGCCACTGAATGACGCCACCGGCCGTGGCGACGGCCGCAAAGGTCAGGCCGACAGCGGCCCCCAGAATGAACTCCTTACGCT
Source organism: Brevundimonas sp. (assembly GCA_034676465.1). GTDB lineage: Bacteria > Pseudomonadota > Alphaproteobacteria > Caulobacterales > Caulobacteraceae > Brevundimonas. The sequence continues at coordinate 37,733 of JAUCCG010000055.1, forward strand.
TCATCATCTCGGGCGTGGATCCTCTCAGGCGGGTGCCGCGCACCCGTTCATCGACAAATATAGAACGGACTGGCCTGTAACCAAACCATCAAACCAGCAAATCTAGATGGTTGACCCGCCCCCGTGCCCGTCATTGGGCGAAGATGCGTCAGCATCAGGGCGAATGTCCTGCTCCTGCATCAATTCGGCCAGACGCCGCTCTTCTTCGGCCGACAGGGCGGTCACCTCGGCAGGTCGCCGTCGTCCCGCGAAGATCAGGCCGACCCCGGCCAGCAACAGCAGAGTCAACGGTCCGAACCACAACAGCCAGGTTCCGGGCCGCACCGGCGGCTGGAACAGGACGAAATCGCCGTAGCGCCGGACCAGATCCTCGCGAATGGCCGCGTCGCTGCGCCCTTCGGCGATTTCTTCACGCACCAGCCGGCGCATGTCGCCGGCGATGCCCGCCGGGCTGTCGGCGATCGACTCATGCTGGCAGACGACGCAGCGGATGTCGGCGAACAGGGCCCGCGCCCGCGCCTCCTGCCGGGCATCGGGCAGCGGCCGATCCGGGGCCGCCGCCGGTTCCGCCGCCATCAGGCCCACGGCAGCCAGGGCGATCAGCAGGGCCCGCCTCATCGGGGCTTGCTCCGGGCACCGATCGCGAGCCGCAAACGCCGGTCCAGCAAGGACAGCAGGGCTCCCAGCGCCATGATCGCCGGTCCGAGGAAGATCAACCGCGCCCACGGGTTCCACCACACGCGCACGGTCCAGGCCGGTTCGCCGGCCGGGGTCGCCCGTCGCTCGCCCATCACCACATAGACATCGTCCAGCCCACGGAAATCCAGCCCGACCTCGGTCGTGGTCTGCCCCCCCCGCCGGGAAGAAGCGCCGCTCGGCCACAACCTTCTTCGCAGCGGATCCGTCGCGCCGTGTCACGGTCAACCGCCCCTGTTCGGCCAGATAGTTCGGACCCTCGACGACCTCGACACTGTTCAGGCGAACGCGCCAGGGTCCGGCCCCGACCTCGCCGCCGATGGCCACGACCGCCGCCGCCTCGACCCGATAGCCGGTTTCGACCACCGCCCCCATGACGAAGACCCCCAGACCGGCATGGGCCAGGGTCATGCCCCAGGCCCCGAGCGGCAGACCCCGCGCGCGCCGCATCGTCTCGGCCAGCGGGGCGCGGAACAGACGCACCCGGTCGACCACCTCGGCCAGTGAGCCCAGGATCAGCCAGACCCCGAGGCCCAGACCGGCGGCGGCCAGCGCCTTGCGCGGCTCGAACGCGGCCCAGCCCGCCAGACCGGCCAGCAGCGCCAGCCCGGCCGCCAGCGCCAGACGCTGCAACGCGCCCCGGGCATCGCCGCGCTTCCACGCCAGCATCGGCCCGGCCGGCAGGATCAGGAAGGCGATGACCATCAGCGGGACGAAGGTGATGGCGAACCACGGCGGTCCCACCGAGATCGTCGCCCCCGTCGCCGCCTCGAGGATCAGCGGATACAGGGTCCCCAGCAGGACCGTCACCGCCGCCGCCGTCAGGAACAGGTTGTTGAGGACCAGCGCCCCCTCACGGCTGATCGGGGCGAACAGGCCGCCGCCCTTCAACTGCGGGACGCGCCAGGCGAACAGGGCGAAGGCCAGCCCCGCCGTCAGCCCGAGAATGGCCAGCAACATCATGCCGCGCTCGGGATCGACGGCAAAGGCGTGAACGCTGGTCAGTACGCCGGAGCGCACAAGGAAGGCCCCCAGCATCGAGAAGGTGAAGGCCAGCAGGGCCAGGAATACGGTCCAGCCCGCCAGGGCCCCGCGCCGCTCGGTCACCACCGCTGAATGCAACAGCGCCGTCCCCGCCAGCCACGGCATGAACGAGGCGTTCTCGACCGGATCCCAGAACCACCAGCCGCCCCAGCCCAGCTCGTAATAGGCCCAGAAGGCCCCAAGCGTGATCCCGACCGTCAACAGGCCCCAGCTGGCCAGGGCCCAGGGCCGGACCCAGCGCCCCCAGGCGGGCCAGAAACTGGCCTGACCCCGGCCCTCGATCAGGGCGGCGACCGCGAGGGAAAAGCAGACCGAAAAACCGACATAGCCCGCGTAGAGAAGGGGCGGATGCAAGGCGAGCGCCGGGTCCTGCAACAGCGGATTCAGGGACGCGCCCTGGACCGGGGCGGGGTCCAGACGCGCGAAGGGATTGGAGGTGAAGACGGCGAAGGCCAGGAACAGGGTGCCCAGGGCCCCCTGCACCCCGACCGCCGAGGTCTTCAGCCCGAACGGCAGGCCGCGGGCCCGGGCCAGCACGCCCCCGAAGCCAGTCATCACCAGACACCACAGCACCAGCGAGCTCTCATGGCTGCCCCAGGCCGCGGCGACCTTGTAGAGCATCGGCTTGTCGGTGTGGCTGTTGGCCGCCACGTTGGCGACCGAGAAGTCGCTGACCACGAAGGCATGGATCAGGACGGCGAAGGCCACGGCGACCGCGCCTGCGCAGGCCAGGGCCGCGCCCTGGGCCGCGCCGGCCAGCACCGGACTGCGCCGGATCCGTCCGGCGAGCGACAAGCCTGTCTGCAGGGCGGCAAGGCACAGGGCAAGGATCAGGGCGAAGGCCCCGAATTCAACGATCATTGCACGGCGGCTCCGGGTGCCGGACGCCATTCGCCGTTGGCCTTCAGGCTGTCGGCGACTTCGCGCGGCATATAGGTCTCGTCATGCTTGGCCAGCACCTGGGTTGCGCGGAAGCTGCGATCGGGCGCGAAGGCCCCCTGGGCCACGATCCCCCTGCCCCTCGCGGAACAGGTCCGGCAGATTGCCGTGGTAGATCACACGGGTATCGGCGGCGTTGTCGGTGACCAGAAACACCACGGCCCCGTCCGGCTCGTGGCGGACGCTGTCGATCACCACCAGCCCGCCCAGACGGACCACCCGTCCGGCCGGGGCTTTCTCGGGCGTGGCCTCGGACGGCGAGAAGAAGAAGGTCACCGTGTCACGCATGGCCCACAGCGACAGGCCGACGGCCAGGGCAAGGATCGGCGCGACGGCGACGATCACCCAGAGGCGGCGTCGCGCCTTCGGGGACTTGGGAAGCCAGCTCATGGTCGGTAAAGCCCGTGTCGGGGGAAACAGCCGCCGACGTATAGCGTCCGCCCCGGTCGGGTCCAACGCGTCATCGGGCCGCTCCGGCATCGGCCAGCGGCAGGCGACGTTCCAGATCGAGGCGGCGCGGATCGGCCGGACCCAGCGCGGCGATCAACGGTCCCCACAGGGCCCGGACGGCCTGCCGGTCTCCGCGGGCCAGCGCGGCCTCACCCAGGAAGTAGCGGGCACCCAGCTGTCCGGGATCGCGCCTCAGCGCCTCGCGGAAGGCGGCTTCGGCGTCGCCGCCGACGACCCCTTCCTGGGCCCGCACCAGGCTCTCGCCCAGTCTGGCCCAGCTCTGGGCGTCCTCAGGCTCGATTTCCAGGGCGCGACGAAAGGCCGAGGCTGCACCGATGGGATCGCCCGCCTCGAATCGCGCGGTACCCAGCATGACCAGGGCGGAGTGGTCGCCCGGGCGATCGCGCACCACCCGGGCCACCACTGCGGCCAGTTGCGACGCTTCCAGCGACTCCAGGTTTCCCGCCCACTGATCGACACGTCGTTCAAAGGGTTGATCCACCTGACCCGGCGCACCGGTCAGAACATACAGGCCAAGCGCGCAGGCGCCCGCCACGATCAATCCGCCCAGAACCCCGCGGGGGTCTGAAGAGCGGGCGCTGACCGACACGACTTCGGGTCTGCCGGTCAACCAGCGCCGCCCGGCCTCGGCCCGCGCCGACACCCAGGCCTCGGGACTCAACAGTCCGCGCGACTTCAGCCCGTCCAGTTCGTCCAGCTCGCGTCGTGCCAGGTCCGCCATACCCGTCGACTCGCCGCCGACGCCGCGACGGGCACCACCCAGCACGAGAAGACCGGCGAGTGCCGTGAGCAGTCCGGTCAGGATCCAGAATACCGTCATGGGCGGATGGTCTAGAGGCCGGGGCGCAGGAGGGAAAGTGTTTCACCCGATATCGGCCGGGTGACAAGGTCGCAGCCCGGTCAGGCGACCGCCCTGGCGACAGCGGTGGCCTTCTTGGGTCGGTTCGCGATCGCCGCACGCCGCCGAACGGTGCGAGCCGCCTCTTCCTCGTCGATAAGGGTCAGGAAGTCGGCTGAAATGCTGACCAGCGTCAGCGCATGGCGGGGGTTGTCGACCTCGCCGGCGTTCACGGCCCCGATCGCTTCCTCCGCATAGCGGCTCAGCCTCTGGGACAGGACCTCCACCACTTCCTTGCGCTCCGACTCGCAGCCGAACACCCCGGCCGGTCCGCGAACGGCTCCGACCAGGCTCAACAGATCGCGGGCCGCGCCGATGCGCTCACTTTCCGAAGGGGCTGTGAGGTCGGAGGGGCCTCCCGGCTCATGCCGCCGGCGATGCGCACGCGTACCAGGGGCAAGGCACCATCCAGAAGCTTCTCGCTGGTCCGCAGCAGGGTGCAGAGGCGTTTGGAGATCGCAACGCGGGCGTTGCGCGCTGACCGGCCCCAAGCGCTGTCCGGCTGAAGCTGCAGGGTCGCCTCCAGTTCCGCGAGAACCGCCGAACTCCAGCCGATATCCTCGATCACGGGCACAATCGGACCGGCACCCGATTTGTAGGCTCCGACCCGCTCGACCCGTTCCATCACCCCGGCGATCAATCGGTCGACGAAGCCGGCGAGTTCCGAGGCGCTCAGAAACGACTCTTCCGCCCGGCTGACCCCGACGCCTGCGTCAGAATTCTCAAAATCAGAACGGCGTCGTCAATATGGGAAAACAGGATTTCCAGGACCCGCTGGGCTCCGTCGGGCATGATCTCCGCGCTGTCACGGATCATCAGGCGAAGTTCCGCCACCTGATCCCCGTCCGGCCGCCCCAGCCAGGTATCCAGAGACGTCAGTCCCTTTCGCGCCAGATGGATCAGGTCGAGGCTGCTCGCCAGATCGGCCAGACCCCGGCTGCGTTCAGCCGGAGTTCAACCATGAACTCGGGCCAGACACCATCCGGTTGGTCGCGCACCGCTGCGGCGGCCGCGAGGCAAATCCGGTCAGCCACCCGCGTCGCCTGGGAGCCAGGCTTGTCCAGACGCCGCAACAGGGCCGGTTCCCCGGCGCTGGCCAGCTTCCACAGACGCGGCAGGACCCCGGCGGGAAACACCACGCCCTCGATGCCATCGGACCGGGGGCGGAACATCGGCAGGATCGGGCCAAGTACCGTGGCGCGTCGCTGACGATCGACCACTTCCTCGTCGAGCAGGACTTCAAGCTGCCGGGCGCGTTCGCCCGGCATGCCCGAGACAGCCTTCTGCAGCTGCTTGAGCATGGCGTCAGCGCATCGCTCGAGCAGCGGGGCCATGATCCGGTTTATGGACGCCTGTTCGGCCATGCCGACTTCCCAGGACCGGAAACAGCTCCGGATTTCAGCAATCTGGCGAGATAGGGTTAATATCTGCTTCCCAAGCGCCGGGATCGGGACGGTCCGTTCAGATCTCGGCGGCGGGCAGCTCGGCGATCACCCTGAGCCCGCCCATGGCACTGGACGCCAGCGTCAGCCTGCCCTCATAGGCCCGGACCAGTTCATCAACGATCGACAGACCCAGACCCGAACCCGGGGCGGTCTCATCCAGCCGCGAACCGCGCTTCAGCACCTCGTCACGCTGGTCCTCCGGCAGGCCCGGACCGTCGTCCTCGACCACCAGGGTCATCTGCCCCGGCCCGGACGGCGTCGCCACGACCCGCACCCGCCGCGTCGACCATTTGCAGGCATTCTCGATCAGATTGCCCAGAATTTCCTGCAGGTCCTGCCGCTCGCCGCGGAAATCCAGATCGTCCGGGGCCCGCCAGTCGATTTCGACACCCTTGGACTCGAACACCTGCTCCAGCATCACCGCCATCTCGTCGATGACCCCGGCGATCGGCGTGCGTTCACCGATCAGCTGGGCCCGGGCCGCGGCGCGGGCGCGGCGCAGATGGTGATCAACCTGGGCTTTCATGATGTCGGACTGGCGACGCACCATGTCGGGCAGCGCCCCCTCGACGGTGCCGGCCTCGGCCAGCATCACCGACAGCGGCGTCTTCAGCGCATGGGCCAGATTGCCGACATGGGTGCGCTGGCGCTCGACCGTCTCCTGGTTGTGGGTCAGCAGCCGGTTGACCTGGTCCGCCAGCGGCTGGATCTCCAGAGGATAGCGGTTGACGATCCGCGCCGTCTTGCCCTTGCGGACATCGGCGATCTCGTTGCGCAGCGAATACAGCGGACGCAGACCGATCTGGACCTGGATCAGCACCGCCGCCGCCAGACCCAGCCCCATGATCAGCAGCACCACCCAGGTCACCGTCGCGAACTGCCGTGTATCGTTCTCGACGTCCGAGCGGTCGATCCCGGCCATGAACACGACCGGAAGGGTCCGGCCCGGCATCTGTTTCATGCTGGCCGCGACCCGCAGCGGTTCGCCGCGCGGACCGGCGGCGTCGTAGGTGATGGTCTGGCCGAAGGCTGCACTCAGCCGGGGTGGCAGGTCGACCGGCACGATCAGGTCAGCCCCCGCCAGCGAGTTCGGAGCGGACCAGCATGCGCAGCCGCCCGTCGGCGGTCGGCTCGGCCACGGCCCAGTATTTGCCGGACAACGGCCGCAGCGAGCGCGCATCCTTGATTTCCGAAGTGACGACGGTGTCGCCGCTGACGTTCGAGGCCACCACCACCTCGTCGATGGTGTCACTGAGCGTATTGCCCAGCCGGCGCAGGCCGGATTCCTGGAACAGGGAGGTCAGGACCAGGCCGGTCACCACCAGCGCGATCACGATCCAGGCAGACGCCAGCCAGATCAGACGGCGGGTCAGGGACCGTCCCGGACGTCCGAACCAGCGTCCCCAGGACTCCCTTGCCGCCGGCGCGTCCGGTTCAACGTCCGTGCTGCCGGTCATGGCGGCGCGATCAGTCCGCGACCGACTCGCCGGCCAGCGGCGTCAGCCTGTAGCCCAGCCCACGCACCGTCTCGATGCGATCGGCCCCGATCTTCTTGCGCAGACGCCCGACGAACACCTCGATGGTGTTGGAATCGCGATCGAAATCCTGATCGTACAGGTGTTCGACCAGTTCTGTCCGGCTGATCACCCGGCCCTGGTGCATCATCAGATAGTGCAGCAGCCGGTATTCCAGCGACGTCAGCCGCAGCGGTTCGCCGCCGACGCTGGCACGGGCCGCGCGCGGATCCAGTCTCAGGTCACCGCAGGCCAGGGTGGCCGAGGCGATACCGGCCGAGCGGCGCAGCAGGGCCCGCAGCCGGGCCAGCAGTTCTTCGGTATGGAAGGGCTTGGTCAGATAGTCGTCGGCCCCGGCGTCGAAGCCGGCGACCTTGTCGGACCAGGCCCCGCGCGCCGTCAGGATCAGCACCGGCGTGGTCTTGCCGTCGCGCCGCCAGCGCTCCAGCACCGACACGCCGTCGATCTTGGGCAGACCCAGATCCAGCACCACCACATCATAGGGTTCGGTATCGCCGAGGAAATGCGCCTCCTCGCCGTCGGCGGCGTGATCCACCGCATAGCCGGCATCGCCCAGCGCGCCCTTCAGTTGACGGGACAGGTCAACGTCATCTTCGACGAGCAGCACGCGCATTCAGCGTTCTCCAATGATGCGGCCGCTGCGCGCGTCCACGGTAATGTCGGCGATCCGGCCGTCCGGATAGGCCCAGCGCACGACAATGACGTTGCCGCGATCGCTGGCATTCAGATATCGCCCGGGACGCCCGGCGCGCACACTGCGTTCCGCCTCGGCCAGGCTGATGCGCTGCTCGCGCTGGTCCGGACGCTGACGCGGCTCCTCACGCTGGTCACGCGACTGGTCAAGATCCCGCGCCACCGCATCGGCCAACGGCGCGGCGGTCATCAGGGCGGCGAGGAAAAGGACGCGGAGGCGGGTCATGGATACGGGTCTAGGCCTCAGCCTCTGAACGGCGGCTGAACGGCCACCCTAGGCAGAAATGATCGTGATGGGCAGTCCGTTCACGCAAACAGCGACCCGGGCCCGCGCTGACCCCGAAACATGAACCTCAGATGATCCGCACCGTTCAGGTCAGGCTCAGCCGCCAGGGCGCAGTGTTCCCTTCAACGCAGCCCCTCCGGACTGCGACCTACGGAAGGACAGACCCGATGATCAAGAAAGCACTCCTCCCCGCCCTCGTCCTGGCCGCCGCGTCGGTCGCCGTGCCCGCCATGGCCCAGTCCTATGGACCGGCGCGCCAGTCCGGCCTGACCATCAGCTTCGGCACGAGCCCCGCCTACGGTTACAACTCCGGCTACAACCGCGGTTACAACCAGCCGGCCTGGCAGGCGATCAACCGTCGTCAGGCCAATCTGGACCGTCGTATCGATGTCGGTGTCCGCAACGGCTCGCTGACGCGCCGTGAGGCGGCCAGACTGCGCCACGAGTTCAACAACATCGCCCGGCTCGAGTTGCACTATCGCCGCAACGGCCTGACCCGCTGGGAGATGGCCGATCTGGATCGCCGCTTCGACCGCCTGTCGATGCAGATCCGCATGGAGCGCCGGGACCGCCAGACGCGGAACAACCGTTATGACCGCAACGACCGTTATGACCGTCATGACCGCTACGACCGGAACTATCGCAACGGTCGCTACAACTAGACGCCGACCCTCCTTCCCGGAGGTCGAGGGCGCGATCCGCAAGGGTCGCGCCCTTTCTCGTGGTCAGGCGCGGATCACGCTGTCCAGCACCGTCACGGCCCGGCCCCGGATCAGGACCCGATCACCGGCGGCTTCGGTTTCGATCTCGCCGCCGCGCCCGGGAAAGGCCTGCAGGAAGCGCACGACCGGGCGGCCCAGCGTGTCCGCATACATCGGCCCCAGCAGACAGTGGGCCGAGCCGGTGGCCGGGTCCTCGTCGACGCCGCAGCCGGGCGCGAAGAAGCGGTCGATGACGTCGACCCCGTCGGCCACATCGGCGGGCGCGCAGACGATCACATGGCCCGCCTCGCCTGCCTCGCCCCGGATCGTCGCCAGCCGCCGGAAATCCGGCCTCACCGCTCGCACCGCCGCGGCATCGGCCAGCACCGCCACCAGATAACGCCCGGCCCGCACCTCAACCGGCACCACACCCAACGCCTCGACCAGCCCCTCGGGCACCGCCGTGCGTCGCGGCGGATCGGCGGGAAAGTCCATCTCATAGCCGTCGCCCGCGCCGCTCGACCACTAGCGGCCCCGACCGGGTGTCGAACGCAGCTGCGCGGCCGCCAGCGCCAGCTCGGCCAGCAGCACATGGGCCGCGCCCAGGGTGGCGTGGCCGCACAGGTCGACCTCGGTGGCCGGGGTGAACCAGCGCAGGCCGAACCGCGCCGGGTCGGCCGTGCGCCGCAGGAAGGCGGTCTCGGCCTGGTTGTTCTCCATCGCCAGCGCCTGCATCCAGCCGGCGTCGGGCCAGACGTCGAACGGTTCGACCACGCAGGCCGGATTGCCCCGGAACGGGGCGGAGGCGAAGGCATCGACGGTCCACTGGCGCATCAGGTCATCCCGTCAGGTTCAATCACGGTGATTTCCGGCCAGCGACCGCGGGCGTTCTCCACGGTCCGACGCCAGCCCCGGGCCACGCCGCGAACAGGGTTGGGCCGCAGGGTCATCGAAAACACATCCTCCAGCCCGAACGGGGCGGCGACGCTGATCGTGTCATCGGCCTCCAGCCGCACCCCGACGGCGAAGGCCGGGGCGACAAAGCGGGACAGGGCCGTGTCGGTGTCGGGCAGGGCGTCATACGGCTCGCCAAACCGCGCCTCGAACCACAGATGCACCCGCGCCTGGTTGCGCACCTCGACCAGATCGCGCAGCGGCGGGTCGAAGGCGGCGGCGATCCTTTTGATCACGACATCCTCGGCATCCCAGCTGGTATCCGGGTCGAAATAGCCCAGGTCATAGTCCTTGATGCCATAGCCAACCGGCCGCCCCGTCTGCGCATTCCACACGGCTTGATAGACGGCCCCCGAAAACACCCGCCAATCCGGCAGATCCAGCGCCCGCACCGTCGTCAGCACCTGCATCAACTGCGGATTGCTGCGGACAATCGCCGCCAGCGCCGTCTCCAGATCATTCATGTCCGGTCCCTCAGCGGCCAGCCATGGTCCAGTGGCCCATGGCCCTGCCCCAGCCCCGGGGCCCGGCGAATGGCCTCGAACACATAGGCGCGGGCCTCGGCGACGGCGGTTTCTAGCGCCAGGCCCTTCGCCAGTCCGGCGGCACAGGCACTGGCCAGGGTGCAGCCGGTGCCGTGGGTGTGACGGGTGTCGATGCGCGGCCCCTCCATCACCGTCTCGCCGTCCGCCGTCAGCAGCAGGTCGATGACGGTGTCTCCGGCCACATGGCCGCCCTTCATCAGCACCGCCTTCGCGCCCAGCGCCAGCAGGGCCTCGCCCGCGCGGCGCTGGCCGTCCGGATCGGCGACGGGAATCCCGGTCAGGGCCTCGGCCTCGGGCGCATTGGGAGTCAGCAGGGCCGCGCGCGGCACCATCAGCGACCGAACCGCGGCGATCCCCGCCGCCTGCAACAAGGGGGCCCCACCCTTGGCGATCATCACCGGGTCGACCACCACGGGCACGTTCGCGCTGTCGAGGATCATCGCTACCCGTTCGACCACCTCGATGGTGCCCAGCATGCCGGTCTTGATCGCATCGGCCCCGATGTCGTCCAGCACCGCCCGCGCCTGGGCCTCGATCAGGTCCAGCGGCAGCGGATGCACGCCATGGACGCCCAGGGTGTTCTGCACCGTGATGGCGGTGACAGCCGTGGCCGCATAGCCGCCCAGCATGGTCACGGCCTTGATGTCGGCCTGCAGGCCCGCCCCGCCGCCGGAATCGGAGCCGGCGATGATCAGGACGCGACCAGGCGATTGTGTGGGGAAGGTGGACATCCCCTTCAGATGCGTCAGTCGGATCGGTCGGGCAAGCCCGCGCGCACCGCCGCCTGCACCGTCAGGGCCTGCACCGTCTCGCGCACATCGTGGACGCGGATCACCGCCGCGCCGCGCCGCGCCGCCGCCAGCGCCAGCGCCAGCGACCCGCCCAGCCGGTCCCCGGTGTCCGTGGCCGAGGGAATCCATCGCCTGGATCGTCCGCTTGCGACTGGCCCCGTACAGCACCGGAAACCCGGTCGCGACCAGCCGGTCCAGACCGGCCGTCAGGGCCAGATTGTGCGCCGCCGTCTTGCCGAAGCCGGAGGCCCGGATCCAGCCAGATCCGCTCGCGCGCCACCCCGGCCGCCATCGCCGCCGCCGCCCGGTCCGTCAGCCAGCCCGTCACCTCGGCCAGCACATCGTCATAGCGGGGGTCGGCCTGCATCGTGCGCGGCTCGCCCCGCATATGCATCAGCACCACCGTGCAGCCCAGTTCGGCGGCCACGGCGGCGCTGTCCGGCGCGCCGCCCAGGGCCGTCACATCGTTCCAGATCGTCGCCCCGGCCGCGACCGCCGCCCGCGCCACCTCGGGCTTCATCGTGTCGATACTGATCGGTCCGGCCCAATGGGCGCGCAGGCCGGTGATCACCGGCAGGACCCGGGCCAGTTCCTCGGCGGCATTGACCGGTGCCGCGCCCGGACGCGTGCTCTCGCCGCCGATGTCGAGGCTGTCGGCCCCCTGCGCCACCAGCCGCAGGCCGTGCGCCACCGCCGCCTCGACCGTGGCCAGACGCCCGCCGTCCGAGAAACTGTCCGGCGTCACATTGACGATGCCCATGACCTGCGGCCGGTTCATGTGCTGCCCCCGCCGATCAGCCCGGCCAGCGCCTCCAGATAGGCTCCGAAGGCGGTCCGCCCGGCCCGGGTGATGGTCACCCGGGTCAGGGGCTTGTTGTCGTGAAACCGCTTGTCGATGGCGACATAGCCCGCCTCTTCCAGCTTCTTCAGATGGACGGACAGATTGCCCTGGGTCGCCTCCAGCGCCGTCTTCAGCTCGGTGAAATCCGCACTCTCGGCATCGGCCAGATAGACCATGATCCCCAGCCGCATGCGGCCGTGGATGACGTCGTCAAGCTTGCCGAGGTTGCCGACTTCCCACGGCGACGTCAATCGACCGTCGACGCGGCGCGGGCGTCGCGGAACATGATCCAGCCCGGCAGGGCGAACAGGGCGAACAGGGCGACGGTGCAGACGCCGAGGTACCACAGAGGCTCGCGCACCAGCACGCCCAGCGCCACCGCCGTGGCCCAGCCGCCCAGCGCCGTGGCCAGCATCCAGCCCTTTCGCTTCAGCGTCCACGCCATGTACCAGGCCGCCGCCTGCAGGGCGAAGACGATCGACGCATAATAGAGCCAGACGGCGAAGTCCTGATCCCGCACCGCGCCGACGCCGAAGACGATGATCACGGCGGTGTTGGCCAGGCCGGTGGCGCTGAAGGCCGCGCTGAGCGTACGGGCGGCCAATGGTCCGCGATGGGGCGGACCGTCCCTTCGATCTTTCAGGATGGCCCAGGTCAGGACCGCCAGAAAGGTGACCGTGATCCCGGCCACGAACGCCAGATTGGCCAGATCGGGCCAGCGGATCAGCCCGGTCGCCTGACCGACGTGGAACAGGCACTGCAGACCATAGAGCAACCCGCCGGACAGATAGCAGACGGCCAGGGTCAGCGGCGGACGCCAGCCGCCCTCGACGATCGAGCGCATGAAGGCGAGGTCGTCCTCGGGGGAGTTCGGACGCGGCTTGGCGGGTTTGGTCGGCATGGGCGATTCTCCGGGACCGGCTCGCCCCCCGGAGGTGAACGAGCCGGTAGGTCTTGGCAAGCTATTCGGCGGGGACCGCCACGGGGGCGGCGGCGCGACGCCACGGGATGCGCCGGCCGTTCAGCCAGCGCCCCATGAAGCTGTGGCGGATCAGCAGTTCGTAGGTCACCAGGCTGATCACCGTGGTCCCGCCGATCACCAGTCCGAACTTGACGAACCACGGCAGCACCGCATTCACCAACAGCACCTGACCGACCATGACCAGCGGCAGGTGGATCAGGTAGATCCAGTAGGAGGCGTCGGCCAGATAACGGCGCACGGCGCTGCGACCCGAGGCGAACCGCAGCGCCAGGGACAGGACGGCGAACGTCGCGGCGAACACGGCCAGGGCCATGACCGCCGCCAGCGCGGCCTTGAGGGCCGGATCGGTCACCGGCTCAAGCTGCGGCACCGGCCCGCCCGCCAGCACCAGGGCCCCGCTGCCGACGCCCAGCGCCACCACGGTAAACACCGGCCACAGTCGCTCGATGCGGCCCAGCAGATCCCGGCGGCGGTCCAGCAGGATGCCGAGGCCGAAGGCGCTGCCCAAGGCCGTCAGGGCCACCGGGTTGGGCACCAGTCCGGTATCCGGCGTCGGAATGCCGAAGAACGGGGTCCAGTCCGGGGCCAGCCAGAAGGCGACCGCCAGTGGCGCGGCCATCAGGGCCGGCGTCCACGGCCCGATCAGGGCGCCGGTGATCCGATCCACGAACCGCCCCCAGCCGCCGCCGCGATCCAGCGCCGCGAACGGCGCGCGCAGCACCATCATGGCGGCGTACAGGATCAGCAGCACCCACAGGAACCACAGATGGGTCAGCGGGAAATTGCCCACCGTCATCGCCGGCGGCGGCGGGCCGTCGGTTGGGATCACCCCACCGTTGCGGATCGCCGCCATCCAGATCAGCACCGCGACAAACGACGCGAAGATCGGGGCCCACAGAACCAACAGCGGGCCCGCGATGTGGCTCAGACGATCCTTGATAAAGCCGGGGGTCCCTACGCCGGTTCAGCATCATATGCGCGAACAGGCCGGCGATCAGGAAGAAACTGGTCATCCGGAACAGGTGGATGGCGAAGAACAGGACACTGGCGACCGGCGAGTTGTCCGTGTCCGGCACGATCCAGATCGTGACCGGGAAATAGGCCAGGGCCGCGTGAGCACGACCCCCAGCAACAGGGCCGTACCGCGCAGCGCGTCCAGTCCGTGCAGACGCTCCCTGGACTTTCAAACCTGTGTCATGTTTTTCCCTGCACATCGACGACAGGGATATCTCATAGACTTGTTTGTAATGCAAACAAGTTCGTCAAAATGAGAGGCACGCAGTCAAACCACGTGCCTCTCGGGAGATACCGCTACAGTGGGATTGGTCATACGGAACCATATCCAGAGTTGACGAGGTAACTGGCACATTCGTTGGGTGTGAAGAGCTCAAGGAGCTGACCGACCTTTCGCCATGTGGCCTCGACGTCTCGGGGCTGGGCCTTTCGCATCAGGTGTTTGAGCTTGGCGAAGACCTGTTCGATCGGGTTCAGGTCCGGGCTGTAGGGCGGCAGAAAGATCAGATGGGCTCCCCTGGCCCGGACGGCGGCGCGCGCGGCCTTGCCCTGGCGGCTGCCCAGTGCGGCCGCGCGTCGCGGGCTTCAGGGTTGGGGCCGACTTCCCTCTGACCCGGACGCTCGCCGTGCGGCCCGCGACACCCAGGGCGCGTCGATGCGGTCGTGCGCAGGGCGGCGATGAAGGTCTGGGTCTTCCAGTGGCCGAAGGGGGCGTGGGCCTTCAGCCGACGACCGCGCGGACCCCATCCTGGAGTGGGGCCTGTGGTCTGCCGAGGTCTGTCCAGAAACCCACCGGGCGGGTCGTCCGGCCCGATCGCCTCCGCGCGTGCGTTCGCGCCCGTGTCTGCGTCTGCTCCCGGGCGCAGGGTTTTTTGAAGCTGAAACCCCGGCAGCAGGACACCCACACCGCGCGGGGCTGGGTCTGATCCCCCGCTCGGCCACTCGGCCGTCGCCCCCCGCAGCGTGATCGGGCCCGAGGCGATCCGCTCTCGCAGCCACGCGGCCACCTCGCCCGAAAGCGTTCAGGGGCTTGCAGCCGCCGATCCGGGCCGGTTCCAGAGACCCGGTCTCGCGTTCATGACGCGCCCATTTCGACAGACACGACGGACTGATCCGAAGAGCTGCCGCGATTTCCCGGTGCGTCTCGCCGGCCGCCTTGCGCGCCAAGGCACGCGATCGAAGATCAACCGAATAGGGAGCTCGTCAACATGCTGGCCTCCATCCAGCACGAATGATGAATCAGATCGCTACCGATTTGGGAATCCCGATTCCGTCGAAAGAGGTCATGCTCTAGGATCAGTGAACCGTCGGCACCGTCTCCGTCGCCGGCTCCGCAGCCGGGGTGATCGGTACCGAGACCGACGGGCCGCTGACCGGGAATTTGGCCTCGTCCCGCTCGGGGGCGATGCCCTTCTCCAGCAGGTCACGGATCTCGTCACCGGACAGGGTTTCGTATTCGAGCAGCGCCTGGGCCAGCTTCTCGAGATCGCCCGCCTTCTTCTTCAGGATCTTGCGCGCCTCGTTCCAGCCGTCGGTGACCAGGCGCTTGACCTCGGCATCGATGATCCGCGCCGTCTCCTCGGAGACGTTCTGGCTGCGGGCCACGGAATGGCCGAGGAAGACCTCCTGCTCATTGTCGCCATAGGACACGGTGCCGAGCACGTCGGAGAAGCCCCACTGGGTCACCATCCGCCGCGCCAGCTTGGTCGCCTGACGGATGTCGGACGAGGCTCCCGAGGTGATGTTGGCCTTGCCGAAGATCAGCTCCTCGGCCACGCGGCCGCCGGCCATGATCGCAATGGTGTCGATCATCTGCTGGTATTTCAGCGAGTAACGGTCGCCCTCCGGCAACTGCATGACCATGCCCAGGGCCTGGCCACGCGGCACGATGGTGGCCTTGTGCACGGGGTCGGCCATCTTGACGTTGATGGCGACGATGGCATGCCCGCCCTCGTGATAGGCGGTCATCCGCTTCTCGTCGTCGCTCATGGCCATGGATTTGCGCTCGGCCCCCATCAGCACCCGGTCCTTGGCGTCCTCGAAATCGCGATGGGTGACCATGCGGCGATCCTTGCGCGCCGCCATCAGCGCCGCCTCATTGACCAGGTTGGCCAGATCGGCGCCGGAGAAGCCGGGCGTGCCGCGGGCGATGGTCTTGACGTTGACGTCCGCGGCCAGCGGCACATCCTTCATGTGAACGCGCAGGATCTTCTCGCGACCGCCGACGTCGGGATTGGGCACCACAACCTGACGGTCGAAACGACCCGGACGCAACAGGGCCGGATCCAGTACGTCGGGCCGGTTGGTGGCGGCGATCAGGATGATGCCCTCGTTGGACTCAAAGCCGTCCATCTCGACCAGCAGCTGGTTCAGCGTCTGTTCGCGCTCGTCATTGCCACCGCCGACTCCGGCCCCGCGGTGACGACCGACCGCATCGATCTCGTCGATGAAGATAATGCAGGGGGCGTTCTTCTTGGCCTGTTCGAACATGTCGCGCACGCGGCTCGCGCCGACGCCGACGAACATCTCGACGAAGTCCGAGCCGGAGATCGAGAAGAAGGGCACGCCCGCCTCCCCGGCCACGGCACGGGCCAGCAAGGTCTTGCCGGTACCCGGGGGGCCGACCAGCAGCGCGCCCTTGGGAATCTTGCCGCCCAGACGCTGGAACTTGCCCGGGTCCTTCAGGAATTCGACGACCTCGGACAGCTCCTCCTTGGCCTCATCGACCCCGGCCACGTCCTCGAAGGTCTTGCGGCCCTTGTGCTCGGTCAGCAGCTTGGCCTTCGATTTGCCGAAGCCCATGGCCCCGCGCGCGCCGCCCTGCATCCGGTTCATGATGAACAGCCAGAAGACGATGATCAGGCCGACCGGCAGCAGCAGGCTGAGCGCGCCCATCCACCACGGCGACTTCATCGTCTTGACGTCGACCTCGGCGCCGGAAGCCCGGATCGACTCGACCAGTTCCAGATTGGGATAGGGCGTGGTGGTGATGAATTTGCTGTCGTTCTTCAGCGTACCGGTGATCTCGTCACCCTTGACCAGGGCATCGACGATCTGTCCGCCTTCCACCGCGGCGACCAGCTGCGAATAGTTGATGACCTCCGGCTTGGCCGCGGTTGCGCCTGCGGCCCCGGGCGTCAGCCCCTCCCTGTCAAACAGCAGGGTCGCAGCCAGCAGCATCAGGAGAATGGCGCTGAAAATGGCCATGTTGCGAAGGTTCATTCGGTCCTCGGTCGCTTGTCGTGCAAGCCGGTTCGGCGAAGGTGCCGGGCCGGTCTGGGATGGTTCAGACAGAAAATAGGGGGTCCGGAGGCTTTGCGCCATGCAGCGCGTCACCAAGGCCCGACTCATGCGTCGTTTCGTCCAGTGCCAGCGCCAGCCGTTCGCCGACCAGACACCGTGCGTCACCCGTCCGGCCTGCAAGAATCGGGGCAGCCGACCCTTCCCGGATCAGGACAGGCAGGGTCGGTCGCGCTGCGGCCGGCACAGTCGCCAGACGCTGGCGATCCTCGGGCGCAAGCTGCCCCAGTCGTCCGGCGGCCGCCACCACCCGGGTCCCGGTTGCCAGGGCCGTCAGCTCGAACCGCCCGTCCCAGACCAGCACCCCGCCCGCCCTGGCGACCTGGGGCGTGGGCGGAAACCGCACGAACTCTCCGGCCTCGCGCATCAGGGTCAGCCGGGGCCCCACCGCCTCGATCCGCGCGCCACACATGGCCACGGTGAAATCCTCGCCGGCCGCCAGTCGCACCAGCAGTCGGCTCAACCGCTCGCCGCGCGGTGGCCGGCTGCCGCCCCCGGCACAAACCGCCGCCTTGGCCAGGGTCCGGGAACTGGCCGCCCGCGACAACTGGATGATGCCGATGGCCGAAACCCTGGGTGCCGGTCCCCGGATTGCCCGGGGTTGGGGTGCCGGTGCCGGAACCGCAGCCCCGCCGGCTATCGCCAGGTCCTGGCGCGCCCGGCTGCGGGCATAGCGCGGGTCAACATTGCCGGGATCCTCGACCCAGCCCAGACCCCGTCCGGCCAGATAGGTCCGCACCCGCTCACGGCTTTCCGGCAGTAGCGGCCGCAGCAGCATCAGCCCCCGCCCCTGCGGCCAGGCCGGTGACGGGGCCCAGGCCCGGATCCGTCCCAGGCTCGAACCGCGCGCGCGCATCCAGTCGGCCTCGGCCACGTCCGACGACGTATGGGCGAACAACATGACCCGCGCCCCGACCTCGCGGGCGACATCGGCGATCAATGCGTGCCGGGCAGCGCGCGCCGCCGCCGGCAGACCGGTCGACGGCCGGGGTCCATCCCAGCGGATACCGCGCCACTCGACCCCGGCCGCGGCTGCGGCCCGGGCGGCGATCGCATTCCAGCGTCCGCTCGCGGAGTTCAGGCCGTGATCGACGGTGACGGCCAGCAGCCGCCGGCCGCGTCGCGCCGCCCACAGCGCCGCCAGATCCAGAAGCGCCATGGAGTCGCCGCCGCCGGACAGGGCCAGAATGATCGGACGCTCAACATTGAATTCAAGACGGGCATCCAGCCGGTCAAAGACGCGCGACGCCAGACCAGCGGCCGGAGTCGTCGCCTCGGTCGCGATCGGCGTCAGCTGCACCCGGCGCGGGTCTTCACCTGCGTGGCCCGGGTGCGCAGGGCGGCGGTCGCGCCCTCGGCATAGCGGCGGGAGAACTCGCCCAGCGCGCCGCACGCCTGGGTGTCGCGATCACTGGCCTCCAGCGCCGTAGCCAGCTTGATGGTCGTTTCAGCGGCCCAGGCGGCCCGGGGCCAGCCGCTCAGGGCGGCGGCATAGGCCTGGACGGCACCGGCCTGATCGCGGGCCGCGACCCGCATGTCGCCCAGCGCCACATTGGCCTCACGGGCCTGGGGTGTGTCGGGCCAGGTCACCACGACGGTCTCCAGCGCCCGTCCACCGCGCGCCGGTTCGGTTGTCACCAGGCGCATGGCCGCAGCCAGATCCCCGGCGGCGTTGCCGGTCGGCGAGTGGGCCGCGATCGGCCCGTTCAGTTCCGCCTCGGCCCGGGCCGCATCCTCGATGGCCTTCACCCGCCGTTCAAAATCGGTCAGGCGCGTCCGCAGGGCGGCATTGTCCCGCGACGCCTCTTCCAGCTGGAAGGTCATCCGCTCGACATCGCCGTTGACCCGCTGCAGCGTCGCCTCGACGTCGTTGACCCGCCGGTCCAGGGTCGAGACACGTCCCTGCAGGGCCAGCACCTCGGGGTCGGTCTGCAGAATGAAGGGCTCGCCGGCGGCACTGGACTGGTTCAGCGCGCGATCGACACGGCGCACCATGCGTTCCAGCTGGTCCAGTCGCCGCTTGTCCCACTGGATCGGTTCGTTGGGCACGGTCTGGGCCACGGTCGTGCCGGCGATCAGGGCCAGGCCGATCGCCGTCAGCACGGCCTTCTTCGATCGGAACAGGTCAGGCTTCAGCATCATGGATCAACGGTCCCACCGTTTTGCGGCGCTCGCAAGGCGGCTCCTCCCCGCCGCACCGCGGCAGGGAGGAGGGTTGGCGTCAGCGCGGCGCGCCGGAGACGATGGCGGTGTGGGCGTTGCGGTTGCGTGCCCAGGCAGCCTCGTTCGAACCCTCGGCGATCGGGCGCTCCTTGCCGTAGCTGATGGTGTCGATGCGGCCGGCGGGGATACCGCGGTCGACCAGATAGTTACGGACGGACTCGGCGCGACGCGCGCCCAGGGCCAGGTTGTATTCGCGGGTACCGCGTTCGTCGGCATTGCCCTCGATGCGGATCGTCACCTGCGGATACCGCTGCAGCCACTGGGCCTGGGCGTCCAGACGGGCGAAGGCCTCGGGGCGGATCTGGTACTGGTCAAGGTCGAAATAGACCCGGTCACCGATGTTGACGACGAAATCCTGCTCCGAGCCCGGCGTCACGGCCCCCATGGGCGTGCCCGTCACCGGTGCCGTCGGGGCGGTCGGGTACTGCGGGCCGGTCGGAGCTGTCGGCACAGTGTCCTGGACCACCGGGCGCGGCGCACACGCGGCCATGACGGTAATGGCGACGCCGACGAGGGCAGTACGCAAGAAGGTCGAGGTTTTCATCGGGTCGTCTCCTGGCATGGTTCTGAAATTGGATACTCAAGCTCGGCTATAGTGGACCATGAAACGCAATCCGGCCAATTCACCTGCCGCGACCCAGCGATAACGAACAGTTGAGCGGTTGGTTCTTGGGATTGCGTGGGCCTGATCGGTTCGGACAACTGTCCGGACTTCTGCCGAACCCGATGTTGGACGGCGGACCGTCCAGCAGGGGCGACCAGGCCGGATCCGAACCCCGTCCGGAATAGCCCGCCTGCGAGACCACCCGTCCGCTCAGGTCCACGGTCCACAGTCGGGCGTCACCGCCGGGGGCCTGGCGCGCGAACATCACATAGCGGCCGTTCGGGGCCCAGGACGGACCCTCCTCGAAATAGCTCGACGACAGCAGACGCTCGCCCCGAGCCGTCGGTATTCATAACCCGGGTCGAGAACCGCCCGCCGGACTGTTTGGTAAAGGCGATCATGTCACCGCGCGGGCTCCAGGCCGGCGAGGTATAGATGCCGCCGCCGCGCGAGATCGGGCGCTGGCCCGAGCCGTCAGAGCGCATCACATACAGGCGCGGCGTTCCGGTGCGGTCCGAGTCGAACACGATCTGCGACCCGTCCGGACTGAACGAGGGCGAGGTATCGATGCCGGGGTCCGAGGTCAGGCGCGACAGCTGCCGGGTCCGCAAGTTCATCACCCAGACGTCCGTATTGCCGCCCTTGATGATCGAGAAGGCGATGCGCGTCCCGTCATTGGAGGAGCGAGGGGCCAGCACCTGGCCGTCGAACTCGCCCAGGCTTTCGCGCCGGTTGGTCGACAGGTTGTAGATATAGATGCGGCTGTAGTCCCGACCCAGGCCCACATAGGTGATCTCGTCCGGGTTCGACGTCGAGAAACGCGGTGACATGATCACCTCGTCGCCCTGGGTCAGGAATACCGGATTGTAACCGTCCTGATCCGCGATGGTCAGGCGGCTCAGCTTGTTCGGCTGGGTGCCGCTCTCGGCCACGAAGATAACCCGGCTG
>JAUCCG010000056.1:0-14625 GCA_034676465.1 Brevundimonas sp.
TGTGCCGCCGAGACGGTGACCGCCTGGGCCGCCGAACGGCTGGGCCTGCCGCGCCCGCCCGAGGTCGACTGGACCGACCCTTCGGTCAGCGAGGGGATGCGGCGCTTCTATCTGGACTCGAAGCGGATCTCGAACGCCCGGGCCAAGGCCGAACTGGGCTGGCGACCGCGCTATCCGTCGTATCGGGAAGGGCTGGAAGGGCTCATCGCGCCCTAGAAAGGCAGCAGATTGCGCTGGCGGCTGTAGGCCATGGTGCCGACATTGGCCCCGAGACGAAGGCCGACGCCGGTGCGGATCGGGGCCAGCACGATACCGTCGGCCTGCTGGTAGTTCACGCCGAGACCGCCGATCAGATAGGCGCTGCCCTCGACGCCCGGATAGCGGCGGTACAGGGCGTCGGGCTGGTACAGGCCATAGACCAGGGTGAAGACCCGGCTGGCGTTGCCGCCGACGTCCCAGCCGATCGAGATACCCTGCCAGAACACCTCGCGCGAGGCCGACAGGTCCTTCATGTGCAGGGCCCCGCGACCGTAGCGCAGGCCGATGCCGGCGGCCCCGGCCCCCTCCTCGCCCGCGATATAGGCGGTGGGACGGTCGCCCTGTTCGGCGAAGATGCGTTCGATGGCCCCGCCGACGGCCTCGGCGGCGATGCCCAGTTCGCGCGAACCGGCGGCAATCAGTTCCTCGGCCGTATAGGCCGGGGCCTGGGCGTCCGACGAGATCGGATAGCTGGGCTCGGACGGCTGGCGCGGGCTTGAGGCGCAGGCACCGAGGCTGGATCCCGCGGCGGTGGCGGCGAGACCGGACAGGATCATTTGGCGGCGATGCATGGCGGGACTCTCTGGGCTGTCGACGAAGGCGGTCGGCCGCGCGACTCGCGACCGGAACCACAGGGTCACCGCCTTTTACGGCAGACTTGCGGCCCCAGGGTTAACGGATCCTTGCCAGGCGGTCGTCCAGCCCCGTCCGCGGGCGCTCAGGTCCGCAGGGTGGCACCGGCTTTTTCGGCCGCCGCCACGATTTTCGCCGACAGGGCGTCGATTTCGGCCTCGGTCAGGGTCGCCTCGCGCGGCTGGATCACCACCTCCAGCGCCATCGAGGCCTTGCCCTCGGGCACGCCGGGGCCACGATACAGGTCGAACACCCGGACCTCGGCGATCAGGGCCTTGTCCGCAGCCGTGACCGCCCGGACCAGATCGCCCGACGCCGTACCGTCCGCGACCAGGAAGGCGAAGTCGCGGGTCAGGGGCATCAGATTGGCGAGGTTGGCCGGGCCGCGGGCCTTGCCGCCCTTGCCGCGCGGCTCGGGTACGGAATTGAGCACGATCTCGAAGGCCAGCATCGGACCGTCGGCGTCCAGCGCCTTGAGTATGCGCGGATGCAGAGCCCCGAATTCGGCGATCACCGTCCTGGGCCCCAGTTGCAGCCGGGCCGAACGGCCGGGGTGCCACCAGTCGCGGTTCTGGCCCTGATTCAGCTGCATCGCGGCGACCGGGGCCCCGATCTGTTCCAGCAGGGCCAGCAGGTCCCCCTTGAGGCCGAACAGGGCGTCCTCGTCCGCGCCGCCCCAGTGGCGGGCCGGATGGGGGGGCGATCAGGCCGGCGATGACGGTGCGCTGGTCGTCGGGGCCGTCGCCCAGATAGATCGGGCCGATCTCGAACAGGGCGACGTCGGGATAGCCGCGGTCGGCGTTGCGGGCCGCGGCCTGGATCAGGTTGGGCAGGATCGACGGCCGCATGCAGTCGAGGTCGGCGGCGATCGGGTTTTCGAGCACCAGACGCTCGTCGCCGCCACCGAACATTTCGGCGATGGCGCGGCGGGTGAAGGACCAGGTGACGGCCTCGGCATAGCCGAGCCCGGCCAGGGCGCGGCGGGCCACGCGGACGCGGGCCTGGCGCGGATTGAGCACGCCCTTCGCGGCGCGGGCCATGTCCGGCAGGGGGGTGTCGGGCAGGGCGTCGAATCCCTCGATCCGCGCGACTTCCTCGACCAGATCGGCCGGGCCTTCGACGTCGCGCCGCCAGCTGGGCGGGGTCACGCGCCAGGGTTTGGCGCGATCGACGGCAAAGCCGAGGGCCACAAGGATGTCGGCGATGCGGTCGTCGCCCAGGGACAGGCCGGACAGGCGCTGGACATAGGCGGGGTCGAAGTCGAAGGCGACCGGATCGGCCGGGGCCTGTCCGGCGACCACGACATTCGACGGCTCGCCGCCGCACAGGTCGAGGATCAGCCGGGTCGCCAGCTCCAGACCGGGCACCACCGAGGCGGGGTCGACACCGCGCGCGAACCGGTACTGGGCGTCGGAGTTGATGCCGAGAGTGCGACCGGTCTGGGCCGTGGTGATCGGATCGAACCAGGCGCTTTCGAGGAAGACGTCGGTCGTGTCTTCGGAACAGCCGGTCAACTCGCCTCCCATCACGCCGCCGAGACCGATCGGGCGCTCGCCCGCCGCATCGGCGATCACGCACATGGCCGGATCGACGGTGTAGGTCTTGCCGTCCAGCGCGATCAGATGTTCGGGCTCAGCCGTGTCCGTGGCCACCTGGCCGCCGCGCACGACGATCTCGCCACCGACCAGCTTGGCCGCGTCATAGACGTGCAGCGGGCGGGCGCGGTCGTAGGTGATCAGGTTGGTGATATCGACCAGCCGGTTGATCGGGCGCAGGCCGATGGCCGTCAGCCGGGCCTGCAGCCATTCGGGCGAGGGTCCATTGCTGACGCCGCGGATCAACCGTCCGGCGAAGACCGGGCACAGGTCGGGGCTGTCGATCCGCACCGTGACCGGCGAGGCGAAGGTGCCGGGCACCGGATCGATGGCCGGGGTCTTCAGCGGGCCGAGGCCGGCGGCGGACAGGTCACGGGCGATGCCGGCGACGCCGAGCCAGTCGGGGCGATTGGGGGTGACCTCGAAATCGATCACCGGTTCAGCCCCGAATACCTCGGCGGCAGGGGTGCCGACCTTGAGGCCGTCGTCGAGGTCGAGGATGCCGTCGCTGTCCCCGGGCAGTTCCAGCTCGGCGGCCGAGCACAGCATGCCGTTGGAGACCACGCCGCGCACCGGCTTTTCGACCAGGGTCACATCCAGTCCGGGCACCCAGGCCCCGATCGGGGCATAGATGGTGACCAGTCCGGCGCGGGCGTTCGGTGCGCCGCAGACGATCTCCTTCATGCCGTCGACGGTGTCGACCTGACAGACGCGCAGGCGGTCGGCGTTGGGATGCGGCACCGCCTCGACGATGCGGGCGACGGTGAAGGGGGCCATCGCCGCCGTCGGGTCGGTGACGTGTTCGACCTCGAGCCCGGCCATGGTCATGGCGGTGGCGATGTCGGCGACAGGGGCGTCGGTCTCAAGGTGATCCTTGAGCCAGGACAGGGTGAATTTCATCGTCGTGTCCTCAGCTCAGGCCGCTGGCGGCATTCGGGGCCGCGAAGGCCGAGAAGCCATAGTGGGCCAGCCAGCGGGTGTCGGCCTCGAACATCGGGCGCAGGTCGGAGATGCCGTATTTCAGCATGGCCAGACGATCGACGCCCATGCCGAAGGCGAAGCCCTGGTATACGTCGGGATCGATGCCGCAGTTGCGCAGCACATTGGGGTGGACCATGCCGCAGCCCAGAATCTCGAGCCAGTCGCTGCCGGCGTTCAGCTTCAGCTGACCGCCCGAGCGGTCGCAGCGGATGTCCATCTCGGCCGAGGGTTCGGTGAAGGGGAAATGGTGCGGGCGGAAGCGGGCGTCGACGTCATCGACCTCGAAGAAGCGGGCGATGAAATTGGTCAGGGTCGTCTTCAGATGCCCCATGTGGATGTCGCGGTCGATCACCAGACCCTCGATCTGGTGGAACATCGGCGTGTGGGTGGCGTCCAAATCCTTCCGGAAGGTGCGGCCGGGGGCGATGATGCGGATCGGCGGCTGCTGCGACATCATCGTGCGCACCTGAACCGGACTGGTGTGTGTGCGCAGCACCTTGCGCTCGCCGGTCCCGGGATCGGGTTTGAGAAAAAAGGTGTCGTGCATCTCCCGCGCCGGGTGTTTGGGCGGGAAGTTCAGGGCGGTGAAATTGTGGAAGTCATCCTCGATGTCCGGGCCCTCGGCCACGGCGAAACCCATGCCGGCGAAGACGGCGATCATCTCGTCCATCACCTGCATGGTCGGATGGACGCTGCCCCTGCGCCGCGGCCGGGCCGGCAGGGTCAGGTCGACCCCCTCGGCCAGCAGGCGGGCGTCCAGTTCGGCGGCCTCGAGTTCGGTCTTGCGGGCGGTCAGGGCGGCCTGGACCCGGTCGCGCAGGCCGTTCAGCTTCGGACCCTGCTCGCGCCGCTCGTCCGGGCTCATGGAGCCCATGCCCTTCAGCAGGCCGGAGACGGCCCCGGACTTGCCGAGGGCGGCGACGCGCAGCTCCTCGACGGCGGCCACGGTGGTGGCCCCGCCGACGGCGTTGATAAGGTCGAGTTCGAGTTGGGCGAGATCAGTCATGGTGCGGACCGTCTAACCCGGCGAGGCCCGGAGGCAAAGCCTTTCACCCGTCGCGCCGGGGCCCGGCGCAACGGGCAACTGACCGACTCAGTCGTTGAGGATGAAGGTGATCTTCATATTGACCCGGTATTCGACGATCTTGCCGCCGCGGACGACGACCTTCTGGTCCTGGATCCAGGCCCCCTCGACATTCTTCAGCGTCTTGTCAGCCCGGGCGATGCCCTGGCTGACGGCATCCTCGAAACTGGTGGTCGAGGAGGATGTGATTTCGGTGACGCGGGCGATGGACATGGAGATCTCCGTGACGTTCGGCCCGGTCGCGACGTGTCGTCGGACGGTCAGGGCCGTGCGCCGGGGTCCAGGGCCAACGGAAGACGCCCGCCCCGGTTCCCCGGAGCGGGCGTCTGCAGTGTCGCATCGGCGGAAAGATCAGGCGGCGAGTGCGCCGCGGACCTTGTCAGCGATATCCTTGAAGCCGGTGCCGTCCATGGCCAGGGCGGCGAGGACCTTGCGGTCCAGCTCGATGCCGGCCTTGTCCAGTCCGTGCATGAACTGGGAATAGGTGAAGCCTTCGGCCCGGGCCGCGGCATTGATGCGCTGGATCCAGAGCGAGCGGAAATTCCGCTTGTTGGTCCGACGGTCGCGGTAGGCGTACTGCCCGGCGCGATCGACCGCGGCCTTGGCGGCGCGGATGGTGTTCTTGCGGCGGCCGTAGAAGCCCTTGGCCTGGGCCAGAACCTTCTTGTGCTTGGCGTGGGAAACTACGCCTCTTTTGACGCGAGCCATGTGGCAAAATCCTTGTCTGGGTCCCTGACGCGGCGCTCTTGGCGCTCGGCGGTGTCGGGGGCGGTGTTCAAATTCGGTGTGACAAAATCAGATCGAACCGCTGCGCCGATCAGGCGTAGGGCATGTAGGACTTGATCTTCTTGGCGTCGGCGTCGGCCATCAGCTTGGTGCCGCGGTTCTGGCGGATATATTTGCTGTTGTGGCTGATCAGACGGTGGCGCTTGCCGGCCACACCGGATTTGACCTTGCCGGTCGCCGTGAATTTGAAGCGCTTCTTGGCGCCTGACTTCGTCTTCAATTTGGGCATTTCTACTCTCTTTTGAGTGGGCTATCGCCCGTTGAGCCTTTTGGGCCCTCGGGGTGCAGACCCTTGATTAGGAACCGCCCAGGCATGCCTGTAAGCCCGGCGGTTCGGTACGCGAAGGCGCGGCTTGTAAGCCAGCCCTGCATGGAAGGCAAGATGAGTCTGGGCCGACCCGGCCGGGTGCCGCCTCACGGCCGAAGCGCATGAGGCGGCCGGTCCGGTCAGTCGGGCGGGTTGTGCGTCTCGAGGAACGGGATCAGGGCCTGGAATACCGCCAGACGACCCGAGGCGCTGGAGAGCCAGTGGTCCTCACCCACCAGATCGACCATTTCGACGTCCTTGCCGGCCCGTTGCAGGGCCGTCGCGAACATCTCCGACTGGGCATAGGGCACGACACTGTCGTCGCGGCCATGGATCAGCAGGATCGGCACATTGGCATTCTGCACCATACGGGTCGGCGAGACCTCGGTCAGCGAACCGTCATTGATGCGCGACGCGCCCATGAACCGCTTCCAGTAGCGCATGACCGGGGTGTCGCGACCGCCGGTCTGGTCGCGTTCCCAGTCCAGCATGCGCGGCAGGTCCGAAACCCCGGCCCCGGCCGCGGCGCACCGATAGACGCCGGGATCGATGGTCGGGCCGGCCATGGCCGCATAGCCGCCGTAGCTCCAGCCCCAGATGCAGACCCGGGCCGGGTCGACGATGCCTTCGGCAGCCAGATAGCGGACGCCGTCCGACAGATCGGTCTGCATCTTGCGGCCCCATTCGCCGAAGCCGGCCTCATAGTGGGCCTTGCCGAAGCCGACGGATCCACGGAACTGCGGCCGCAGCACCGCATAGCCGCGCGACGCCAGCAGTTGTGACCAGTAGTCGAAGCCCGGCTCGTCGCGTGCCTGGGGTCCGCCGTGGGGCATGACGATCAGCGGCAGGTCGGCCACGTCACGGCCCGGCGGCAGGGTCAGATAGGCCGGGATGGTGGTGCCGTCGGCGGCGGCGTAGCTGATGAAGCGCACCTCGCCGATCGCCTCGGCGGGAACGGCCGGATACTCCGAGCCGATCCGGACGGCGCGGCCGGCGTTGAGGTCGACCAGATGATAGGTGCCCGTGTCCGTCGCGCCCTGGGTCAGGACGATGAATTTGGAATAGTCCGGCGTGGACGAGACCAGGCGCACGTCCTGATCCGGATAGGCGGCCGCGATCGAGGCCCAGGCCTGGCCGACCGTCGCATCGGTAAAGACATATTCCTGGTCGTTGTCACCGAGGAAATAGAAGCCCAGCAGGGTCCCGGTGCGGGGGTGATAGATCGGCGTGGCCTCGCCGACATTGCCGAAGGCCAGTTTGCGCGGATCGCCGCCGTCCAGCGGGATTTCATAGAGATGATCGCCGCTGTCCTCGGGCACCCGGACGATCACCGAGTCATTGGTCCGCCCGAAGCCGAGCAGGCTGGGCGTATCGATCATATGGTCTTCGCTGGTCCAGATCTGCGCCAGACCGACGTTGCGGCGGGCCGAAACCCACCAGCGCCCGCGCTCGGGGTCCCAGCTCGATTGCGCCACGGCACGACCGTCCGGTCCCATCACGCCGTTGAAGTCATCGCGCGGCGTACCGACGCCGGTATCGAGATCGACCTCGAAGGTCTGCATCTGGAAGTCGCGATTAAAGCTTTGAACGAAGGTCCGCGGCACACCGTTCACGACATGCACAAACGGCGGGCCCACCACGATATTGAACACCCCGGAGCCGCCGGCGATGCGGGTGCTCGACAGATTGGCCCCGCCGCCGACCGTGCGGTTGAGCAGGGTCACGAAATTGCGGGTCCGGACGTTGTAGGACTGGGCGGTATAATATTCGCTGTCGCCCGCCATGCCGGAGAGGTCGGAATAGGTGGAGGTCGTAATCAGCACGTGATCGTCGTCCGCCCAGCGGACGTTGCGGACCTTCTGGGTACCGATATCGACCACGCCGAGCGGCTCGCCGGCGACCGTCTGGATGCCGAGGCGACGGTTCGCGCCGGCCTGACCGATAAAGGCGATGCGCTCGCCGTTCGGCGAGAGGGCCAGGTTGGACAGGGCCGGCAGCGAGGCATAGGCCTCGATCGGCGGCGGTGCCGGCTGCGCGACCGCAGGCAGGGCTGCAACGCTGCTCAGGGCAAATGCCCCGGCCGCCAGAATTGATCGGATCATGAATTCCCCTGTTCCGTGCCGGACTGCGGATCCCGCTGCCCTCCCCACAGACCGTTTATCGCCCGGCGGGTCCGGTTTGAAAAGCGCTACCGGGCAGCGATTTTGGTCAGGAATCTCTTCAGGCCTGAGCGAACCGGGTTCGACAATGCAAAACGCCCCGACCACCGGGGCCGGGGCGTCTGTCTTTGCCGGCGACCGTATCCGGTCAGCGCGGGGCCAGGATCATGATCATCTGGCGGCCTTCCATGCGCGGCGCATATTCGACCTTGGCGACTTCCTCGAAATCGGCCTGGACCTTGTTGAGCAGCTTCATGCCGAGTTCCGGGTGGGCCATTTCACGGCCGCGGAAGCGCAGCGTCACCTTGACCTTGTCACCCTCGTCGAAGAAGCGGTGCATCGCCTTGGTCTTCACCTCGTAGTCGTGCACGTCGATGTTCGGACGGAGCTTGATCTCTTTTAGCTCGACGACTTTCTGACGCTTGCGCGCCTCGGCCTTCTTCTTCTGTTCCTGGAAACGGAATTTGCCGTAGTCGAGAATCTTGCAGACCGGCGGCTCGGACGTTGAAACGATCTGAACCAGATCCATACCCGCCTCTTCGGCGGCCTCGAGCGCGGCCGAGGTGGGCATCACGCCCTGCTTCTCACCGTTCTGATCAATCAGCAGAACGCGCGGCGCACGGATGTCTTGGTTCATGGGCGGCCCGTCCTTGACGGGCGGCTGGTTCATAGGACGGCGAATGGGCGTCGTTTCCTTGTGTGGTCGAAAGCGGGTGAGCGAGAGGGCAGATGGACTTGCAGGAGAAAACGCACGATCGACGATCGCGTTCTCCAAGGTTCGCTATATGCCCGCGAAAGGGCCTGACTTCAAGGCGCAGCCGGTGATGGCGATGCGATGAAGTCCGCGTGCAGGGCCAGGACCGCCGCAAACACCTGGTCGACGGACAGGGCCTCGATCGGCGCGAAGGCCCCGCGCGTCTCATTCGACGCGACCGTGCGGGTCGTCGCCCCCCAGGGGCCGTACAGCCACCATTCCGTCGGCCCGAACAGGCCCAGGGTCGGGCGCCGGGCCGCGGCGGCGACATGCATCAGGCCGGAATCATTGCCGACAAACAGGGTCGCCCGGTCGATCGCCGCCGCCGAGGCGAGGATGTCGCCGCGTCCGACACAGTCGATCGCCCGCCCGGCCGCCGCCTTCAGGGCCGGGGCGGCCGGGGCATGATCACCGGGACCCCCGACCAGCATGAAGCGCCAGCCGTCGAAGCGCGGCTCGGCGCGCAGTTTCTCGACCAGGCTGCCCCAGCGGTCCGCCGGCCAGCTCTTGCCGGGCTGATGGGCGATCGGAGCGAGGGCGATGATCGGCCCCGGTCCGGGCCCGGCCGCCAGCTGCGGATCGATGACCGCGGCCGCCTCGGCCCGGGCCTGGTCATCGAGAAACAGTTCGGGGTCCAGGGCGGCGGGGGCCCCGATCAGGCGCGAGACCATCTCGACCTTGGGCAGGCCGGTCTCCCACGAACGGTTGTAGATCACGCGCCGCCGCGCCGGGATCAGATAGCCGAGCGCCGAGCCGCGGATGTCGATGACCAGCTCCCAGCGGGTGCCGACAACCTGTTTCCAGAGATCGAACCAGTGGCCGGCGGCCTTCTTCTTGTCGAGGATGATGACGCGGTCGACGCCGGGGGCGGAGCGGAACAGCGGTGCGGGCGGGCGGCCGCAAGCCACGGTGATGGCCGCGCCCGGCAGCTGGCGTTCGATCTCGCGAATGACGCCCGAGGAAATGACGCAGTCGCCGATGCGGTTGGAGGTGACGAACAGGACCTTCGGGGTGATCTGGGAGTCGGGCACGCGCATTCGCCTTCGCATCATGGGTCAGGGTTCGCTATCAGGCCGGGGACGATTGGGCGAGAGGCACGGACATGACTGACGACACCATCCGCTATCTGACCCGACCCGACGGCGAACGTCTGGCCTTTCGCGCCACGGCCGGCGACGGGCCCACGGTCGTGTGGATCGGCGGCTTTCGCTCGGACATGGAAGGCACCAAGGCGCTGGCGCTGGAGGCCGCGGCGCGCGAGCGGGGCTGGGCCTTCGTCCGCTATGATCATTTCGCCCACGGACAGTCGTCGGGCGACTGGCGGCAGGCGACGGTCGGGCGCTGGCGCGAGGACGCCATGGCCCTGATCGACAGCCTGGACGGACCGGTCATCCCGGTCGGCTCGTCG
Source organism: Brevundimonas sp. (assembly GCA_034676465.1). GTDB lineage: Bacteria > Pseudomonadota > Alphaproteobacteria > Caulobacterales > Caulobacteraceae > Brevundimonas. The sequence continues at coordinate 9,966 of JAUCCG010000056.1, forward strand.
ATGGGCGGCTGGGTCGCCCTGTTGCTGGCGCTGGCGCGGCCGGAGCGGATGGCCGGACTGGTGCTGGTCAATCCGGCCCAGGACTTCACCGAACGGTTGATGTGGCCGGGTCTGGCCGACCACGAACGGCAGGCGATCCTGCGCGACGGGGAGACGGTGATCGTCGAGGAGGGGCTCGGTCCCTATGTCCTGACACGCGCCATGTTCGAGGAGGCGCGGACCTGGCTGTTGCTGGACGCGCCGATCCCGCTCGCCGCCCCCGTGCACATCCTGCAGGGGCGGGCCGACGCCGTGGTGCCGTGGCGGCACGCGATGGCTTTGACCGGGCAGTTGACCGGGGGCGATGTGCGGCTGGATCTGATCGAGGGCGGCGACCACCGGCTGTCGGGCCCTGCCGATCTGGCACGACTCGTCGAGGCCGTGGAGACGATGCGGAACCGCGGTTCGGCGTGACCGGCCGCCTGATCCCTGTCGCCGGCGGGGAGAACGGCTAGGCGCGGGCGGGGCGCAGGCCTTCGACCGAGGCTTCAAGCACGGCCGGCTTGCGTTCACCGCCGGCGGCGATGATGCGATCGATGCGGGCCTTTTCGGCGCGGAACGCGGCCAGCTCCGACCCGGTCAGGATCGTGCCTTCGGAGGTGCGGATGCCGGCGGGATTGATCCGCTGGCCGTTGCGCCAGATCTCGTAATGCAGGTGCGGCCCGGTGGAGGCGCCGGTCGAGCCGACATAGGCGACGGTCTGACCCTGACGGACGCGCTGTCCGGCGCGGATGCCCGAGCCGTAACGCGACAGGTGGCCGTAGCCGCTTTCCAGTCCGTTGGCATGACGGATCCGGAGCCAGTTACCATAGCCGCCCCAGCGGCGCGCCTCGACCACCACGCCGTCAGCGGGGGCGATCACCGGCGTGCCGGTCCCGGCGGCGAAGTCCATGCCCTGGTGCATCTTGCGATAGCCGGCGATCGGATGCCGCCGGAAGCCGAAGCTCGAGGAGATGCGGAAACCGCGATCCAGCGGCGTGCGCATCATGGTCGAACGCATGTTCTTGCCGGTCGCGTCGAAATACTGGGCCTCGCGCTCACCCTGGCGCTGGAAACGGTAGAAGGCGACGCCCTTGAGTTCCGCATAGAGCAGTTCACCGGACTCCACGGTGCGACCGCTCTCGGTCACCGAACGCGGGAAAACGAAGGTGTAGTCATCGCTGGCGCGGATATCGCGGTCCAGATCGAATTTGTGGGCGAACAGCTGGATGGCGCGGCGGCGGACGGAGGCGGGTGCCCCGGCGCGCTGGGCCGAGGACGACAGGGATCCACGGACCTCGCCGTGCAGGACCACGGTTTCGTCGGTGACTTTTTCGTCCAGGGCGCGCAGGCGCAGCGCGCCGTCGAAGCTGCGCGACACGGTCAGCTGGCTGGCCGGGCCGGTGCGCATGGTCAGGCCGATCAGCCGGGCATCGCCGCGACCGGCGCGGGGCTGGGAGATGGCGGTTTCGAAGCGGAGGCCGGCGCGAAGATCCTTGAGGTCAAAGGCGCTGGCGATGGTGGCGGCGACGGCGCTGGCTTCCTCGGCACCGATCCCGGTGCGGCGGACAGCCTGTTCGAAGGTCTCGCCGCGGCGAATCTGGACGGGAATGGCCTCTGGCGCCGTCAGCCCCTCGGGCATGCCGGCCGTCGCAAAGGCCTGGGCCTCAAGCACGGGAAATTCCTGCTGGGTCAAAGACGGAGCCTCAACCGCATGGGCGGGTTGGTAAATCCGTCCGGCGAGCAGCGCCACCGAGATCGCGGCCACCGCCGTGAGAGCGTGCGGTGCGATACGCATCGGCTGGCGACGTGGGTCGAACTGAGCCATCGGTCCCCGACATACTACGACGCCACACGGCGCCAAGTCACTTCAAGCAAGAATCGCGCCCTGGAGCCCCAAAGGTCGCGAAGCGAGCGATATAACCTGTGAAACCCATCATGGGAAGCATCAGGGTTACAAATGATTAACTGCAAGACGTTTCAGCGGTATTAGTCAGATCAACATGCCACCCGACGCCGGGAGCGAACAGTCTATTCACGGCGTTAGGGTGAGAAATCTCCTGCCGGACAACTCTCATCCGCCCGTCCCGTTGCCACCGCCGAACTGAAAGTGTCTGAAGTGCCACGCTACAGTGTTCAATCAGCAACGTTCGTGACGCTCGACCCGGGCCGGAATGTTAAACTGTTCCACCCCGGTCCCACTTCAGGACATGCCCGGGGTCATCGGTGACGGACGTCCGGGTCGACAGACCCGGCCGGGTGACCGTCGTCCGGGCACCGGTCGCGGCCGTCGCATCGCCGTCGGACTGGTGGCCGGATTACTTGTTCTGCTGGTCGCCCTCTATCTGAACCGGCGGGCGGTCACGCGCGAGGTTCTGGTCGGCTGGCTGGAAAGTCAGGGGGTCGACGCCGACGTCGCGGTCGAGCGGGTCACCCTGGACGGGATCATCGCCCGGGTCCGGCTGGGAGCCGCCGGTGATCCCGACGTCGTGGTTGACCGGGTCGAGGTCGACTATGGCATTACCCTGCCGTGGTCGTCGGGCGGGGCGGGGCTGACCCCCAGCCGCATTCGCCTGGTGCGGCCCGTCATCAAGGCGCGCTGGCCCGACGGCAAGCTGTCATTCGGGTCGCTGGACCCGCTGATCGCCGACGTCATGAGCCGCCCGCCCAGTGACGTGACGCCCGGGCCGCGCATTCTCATCGAGGGTGGCAGGTGCGGCTGACCACCGACCAGGGACCGATCGCGCTGCGGGCCGATGCCCGCGTCGACGACGGCAAGTTGATGCAGCTGAGCGCGACCCTGCCGAGCCAGGCGCTCGGGACCGACGGTCAACTGGCCCAGGGACTGGGCGCGATCCTGACCCTGACCACCACCGGCGACCGGGTGGCGATGCGGCTGACAGCGGTCGCGGACAAGGCCGACCTGCAGGGCTGGAACTCGGTGCGGGCTGCGGCTGAGCGCGACCGGCGACCTGCCCTATCCGGACACCAAGGCGCGACAGATCGAAGGCCCGGCGACGCTGGAGGCCCGGCTGACCGGTGACCGGCTGGACGGCGGCGGCATCGGCGGCCGATGCGGCCGTGGCGACCCTGGACTTTGCCGGCCAGATCAGCGGCTGGTTCGATGCCGTCAAGCTGGCGGGCCAGAGCGACCTCGGCCTGACGGCAAGCCGGATCGACGGCAATGATCTCGACCTGCGAGCGGTCCGTCTGGGCCTGACGGGCGCGCGCACCGTCGTCGACCGCGACGATCGTGGCCTGGGCTGGCGTCTCGACGGGGCCGCGAACCTGCGCGCAGTCCGGGCGGGGCACCGGCGGCCGGGGTCGACGGCACCGGACTGGTCGTGAACGGATCGCGCTTTATCGTGGGCGGACGCGGCGCGGCGGTCGAGGCTGCCGGCCCTGTGCGACTGACGGCACAGCGGCTGGTGTGGAGCGACCTGAGGCTGGGGGATGTGGCGGGCGCGCTGGACCTGGATCTGATCTTCGACGCCGGCCTGCGGCTGGACGCAACGGGATCCCTGCAGGCGGCCCACGCGGCCTGGCCGCTGTTCGGCGCGGCCAGGGCCGACGACCTGCCCGACCTGGCCGCGATGAAGGGGGGCCTTCTCGCCGACTTCTCGGTCAACGCGCCGCGTCTGAGCCTGTCGGCCGGAGAGCCGGGGGTACGAGTGGTCATGGACCGGCCGGTGCAACTGGCCCCGGCTAGTGGTGGGTTGCTGACCCTGACACCGGCGGCCGGGCCGGTGTTCGCCGCCCCGCGCGGACAGGCGGGCGGCGGCAGTCTGAACCTGACGGCGACGCGCGGGCCCGGTCTGCCTGAGGCGGGGTTCGCGGCTCCGGCCTGGGGGCTGACGCCCGGCGGCTTCCGCGCCGAAATGAACGGTCGCGCGGCGCTGGATTTCGATCTGGCCCGCGGCCTGACCCTGCAGACCCGGGGCGTGCTGGCCACGGACCGGGGCACCCTGACCTACACTTCCGCCGACTGTGTCGCGACCACGGTGGCGCGGCTGGAGCTGGGCGACAATGACGTGACCGGCGTGACCGGCGACCTGTGTCCCGACGGGCGACCGCTGGTGACCGTGGCCGGCGGTCGCTGGCAGGCGGGCGGCGCGGTCCGCGGACTGAGCGCCGAAGCCCCCTTCCTGGCCATGCGTTTCACCGGGGTCGGCGGGGCCCTGACGGCGACCGGAGGGCCGGCGGGGATCGGCCTGGACGCCCGGATCGACGCGGCCCGCGTGGCCGACACCACCAGCCCGGTGCGCTTCTATCCGCTCGATGCCGCCGGGGCGGCGCGGCTGGACGACCAGAACTGGCGCGGCACCTTCGACCTGGAGCGGGGCGGGTACCGGCTGGGCCGGTTGGTGCTGGCGCATGACGGACGCAACGGCACCGGCGGCATCGATATCACCACACCCGAGCTGGTCTTCGCCGAGGGCGGGCTGCAACCGGCCGACCTGACGCCGCTGGCGGCGCCGCTGGGCCCGCCCGTGACCGGCACGGCCCGGTTCGAGGGGCGGATCGACTGGAGCGCCGACAGCCCGGGCTCAAGTTCCGGCCTGCTGACCGTGCCGGGCCTCGACTTCGTCAGCCCGGCCGGGCCGGTGACGGGTCAGCAATACGCAACCGAACCAAGGGGCGC
>JAUCCG010000057.1:0-5619 GCA_034676465.1 Brevundimonas sp.
CCTGCAACATGCGGGCATAGAGCGCGGCGTGCTTGGCCTCTCGTCGGTAATCCAGTTCCTCGCGCACCCTCTCGCCCAGTTCCACGGCGATCTCGCGGGTATCGATTGCAGCATTCATCCGCCGATGCAGGGAGAACAACAGGTCAAGCTGGGCGAGGTCCGCCTCCACCGCCGCCTGCATATCCGGATATTGCAGCTTAACGGCCACCGATGCGCCATCCAGCGTCACCGCGCGATGCACCTGCCCCAATGATGCGGCAGCGGCCGGGGTGCGGTCAAAACTGGTAAAGCGCTGCTCCCAGTCCCTCCCCAGCTCAGCAGACATGCGCCGCTTCACGAAGCTCCAGCCCATGGGTGGGGCATCCGACTGTAGTTTCTGCAATTCCGCGGCATATTCGGGCGGCAACAAATCCGGCACCGTGGCCATGAGCTGGGCCACTTTCATCAATGGCCCCTTCAACCCACCCAATGCAGAGGCCAGAGCGGCGGCGTTGGCGCCATCGCGCCCCTCTCCGCCCGAAATCAGGCGGCTGCCGGCGATACGCGCCGCGACCCCGCCCACATTCGCACCCACGCGGGCATAACGCAGGGCACGGGCAGAAAAGCGGTTTCGTTCCTCATCAACCATCACATCAGGCTCCACGCCGCACGGGCCGGAAGGTGAGAGCAAGCAGCACCATCAGGCTCAGCGGGGTCAGAATATCCGTATACAGAATGGGCCCAGCATTACCGGCCGCCATGTTCCCGGTTTCTGCAATCTGTACCATATGGCCCACAGCCGCGCCGCCGTGGATGATCCTGAGAACTATTCCGCCGACGTGTGCTGGGCGGCGTGAAGTTTGGCTTCGGCCTGCCGCCAAAGTCGCACTTCGACCCACTGTGAACATCGATTGCGTGGTTGATGCTTCGGCGATGAAGCCGGTCATTCTTGCAGCTAATCGTTCGCGCGGGTCGCCCGCTTGAGCGGGGACAGGATCCATTGGTCCCAAGCGTCTTGAAGTCGCTGGTTGACCCCCTGCACGGTGCTCGCGGCGGCGGGATCGCCGGAACTCGAAATAGTCCCGCCAGATGTCGGTGATGTCCTTCTTATAGCCGCTGCCCTGGCCGTAGCGTCGGGCGCTGTCGACCCAGACCTTTCCCTGGCCCGCCAGCAGCACGCCATAGGCGTCCCCGCCCGATCGAGCGGGCGCTGGCCAGAAACTCCTGACGTCCCTCGGCGAGCCGGGAGCGCAGCACCTTGAGCCCTTGGGCGATGGTCGGGAGATCGCGATAGACCTCTTCCAGCTCGTCAAGCTTGAACTCGATGCGCTTGATGGGATCGCGGGTCCTGAGGTTGGCGTCGACGCGCACGCCTGTGCCCAGGATGTGGGCGAAGTGGAAGCTCTCCCAGTCTCCACGGCGATAGACGGACGCCGCGATGGAGCTGTGATGACCCGCCGCGATCTGGTCGAGAAGGTTCTGGTGCGCCGGCCGGACCCGATCCGGGAAGCTGGCGACCATGTCCAGGATCTTGTCGATCTGTTCCTCGATCTGGCGGCGCGCCTCGATAGTGCGCTGGCTGTCCGGATTGCGGATCAGGTCGTCCACCGCGACTGCGGCCGTCTCGGCACGGTCCCTGTAGACGCCTCGCATCTCGGAGATCTGGCCGCGAAGCGTCGCCCAGATCTTGTTGGAGTCGTCGTTCTTCGCGTCGAAGAAATAGACCGGCGTCGCCGGCAGCTTGGCGCTCGCGAGGGGTTGGGCGACCTCCTTGCGGCGCATGGCATAGGCCAGGGGCCGTGATACGGTGTCCGGATCAAGGCCAGGTAGTTCGAGAGCCTCGTCGCCCCGAGGCAGGACAAGGATGCATTGACGACGCCGCTCGGCGGCGTCCAAGCCCGCCTCGCGGGCGTCCTGAAGCTGGCGCTGCACCGTGGCGTTGGGGGCATCTGCGAATTTGCTGCAAAGAACGACCAGGGTCCGGACCTGTTCGGCGTGTCCGGCCAGATCTGGGCGCTGGACCGCGCTCTCCACGCCGCGGGTGTCGACCACCGAGAAAATCTGGCCGTCCGCGCTGAGATTGTCGGAGGGCATGAGGACGGTGATCCGCTTGGGCAGGCTGAAGCGGGCGTCTGCGCCGCTGTTGATCCCGCCGACCAGGCGAGACACCCAGGTCAGCCCGTCCTCGCTACCTTCTGGCAGGATAAGCTGGCGTTCACGGCGCTCGTCGAGCGACATGGCGGCCACGAGACGATCGACCACTTCGTCCGACCCGACACCTTGGCGCAGCAGGTCTAGGATCGGATCGGTCGTGATCGCCTCCTCGCCTTCGGTGCGCACCGTCACTCGGACGTCGGCCATTGTCCGCAACACCCGGCCAACCTCGGCCGGAACTCCCACGCCACCGCTTTCAGGAATCAGACCCGTCACGAGGTCGCGGGTCAGGCGGACGACCTCATCGTCAGGCTCGGCGTCGACCATGACGCCAAAGGTCGGGGCCACGCGGATCGCCGTCTCGCAGACCGTCGTCCGTCCCGAACCGACCGGGAAGGCCGGCCGACGGCCGCTGCGGCCATCGCCGACCAGAAGTCCCACCGCATGGGCCAAGGCGGTGGTCTTGCCCACGCCGATGTCGCCCACCCAGGCCACAACATGGTCGCGGCGCAACAGATAGGTCTCGGCGTCCTGTAGTTCGCTGCGCAGGAGGTCGATCGGACCCCGCAGGATGGGGTCGGCCGTCTTGCCGAAGGCGTCGAGACGGCTGAGCGCCTGGTCGATCACCCACAGGGACTCACGGTCGGGATGCAGGAAGGACGGCGGCACCCCATGGAACCATGGTCGGGCGTAGTGGTCCTGGACGGCCCTCGAAAGGTCGGTGTCGATCGCGCTCAGATAGCGGTCGGCCAGTTCAGGATCTGCGTCCTCGACCTTCTCGAGCTTGGACAGGACGCTCGGCACGGTATTCATCGCGGTCGCGAGGGCCGCCTGGCTCAGGCCCGCCGCATCGCGTACATGCTTTAGAACCTCGGACTTGATGGGAAAGGCCACACTCTGCACTCCTATTCACGCGATATATAAATCATATGTTGGAAATATTTGCAACACACAACTTCGAAATCCAAGATTATACGCGATTCAGTCAAAATTCCTTGCCATAATTGTATGGGACGTGGCTTTTGAACGAAAGACGACGTAACTTTCCCGCATCTGAGATACGGAAACGTCATGCCGCTACATCTGGTAGGAGAGACCCTGGACCGTCATCGGGCGCACGCCCTGTCCCAGGCGGGCGAGCTCGTAAACCTCGTGCGCGGCATCTATGTCGACGCTGCGGACGACATCAACCAGACCGTTATCGATCACGCGGTCCGGATCGCCGGCTACCTCTATCCGACGGCCTATCTGTCCGGGGCGAGCGCTCAGGTCGTCGGCCCCCTCCCCGACGGCCGCCTCTTCCTGAGCGGCCGCCGCAACCAGAGAAACCGTATTCGTGGTCTCGAGATCATCCAGAACCAGGCGCCGCCCAACGCCTCCACGGTCGAGGTCGTCGTTGGGGACGATCTGGGCCAAATAAGTCTGACTGCTGCCTCGCCCCGGCAACGCTTTCTCGAGGCTTTCCGGTTGCGCAGCGAACACGCCGGTGCCGTGGATCCTGATATGCGCCGACGAATGGCCCGGCGCCTGCTGGACGAGTACGGCGACCCCGGTGCGGCGGCCGACGCCCTGTGGCTGCTCGGGCGCGCCAACGGCTGGATCCGCGAAGCGGAGCTGGCCGAACATTATCTTCGCGACGGCATGGGCGAGGTCCGGGCTCCGGTGAACCGGGCCGGGCTGGACATGCTTGCGGCCTGGCACGGGACGGTCATCGGCAACCTCCAGCACGACGGCGCGGAGTGGCGCTGGCAGCCCCGACCCGACGCCAGACCCCAGCCCGTCCGCGAGACACGGCCGGGAAGCCTCCCGCCCTTCATCGAGGCCCTGCTGCCCGAGGGCTGGCTGGCCAACGTCTTGGACGAAGACGACCCCCGCGACCTGCTGCGCGACGGCCGACGCTACATGTCAAACATAACGATCGCCGGCTCGGAGGCCGAGCTCGCCGCCCTTCCGGCCGACATTCTCGACGGCCGCCTTGCACTCCACTGGGAGGCGGGCTGCTTCACCGGCCGCTACCTCGGGGTCGGCCGCCGCGAGATCGAGGACAACTTCCAGGAAAGCCTTGCGAAGCTCTGGTCCAGCGCCACCACCCCGCGGCTGTCCGGCATACAGATCAAGGCTCCCATGTGCCTGCGCCGGGACGGAGACCTAGTGCCCGCGATCAAAGACCCTTTCACCCACATCCTCAAACCCGCCGGCACCGGCGGTTTCGACGATCTGCCGCTCGTCGAATGGACCTGTTTGCAGCTGGCCGTGGCCGTCGGTTTCGAGGTTCCGGAGCATGCTTTGATCGAGATGCCCGAGGGCATGGCACCGGCGCTGCTGGTGGAACGGTTCGACATTCGCCGAACGTCCGAAGACCTCCGGCGGATCGCCATGGAGGACTTTTGCTCGGTTCTGGAGCTCCCCGCCGCACGCAAATACAACTCCACCATCGAACGCGTCGCCAGACCCCTTCGGGGTCTGTCCACGGCCCCGGACCTGGATCGCGAGACCCTGTTTCTTCGCGCCCTCTTCGCCTGGCTTATCGCCGACGGCGATCTGCACCTGAAGAACATGGCCCTGCTCAAGATCGCCGAACCCGGCGACGCCTTGTTCAGCGCCGTCCGGTTCGCGCCCGTCTATGACGCGGTCACCACCCGGGTCTTCCCAGGCTTCCACCAGGACCGCATGGCCCTCACGCTCGCCGGCAAGGACGACCGGCTCGACCCGGCCGATTTCATAACGCTGGCCCGGACAATCGACCTGCCCCTCGGTCGGGCTGGCCTTCTGATGGCCGACTGCGCCCGACGGCTGTTCGACGCCGCCGGCGTCGTCGCCCTGCCTCCGGAGTTCGGCAATACCGGCGACCGGATCCTCGACCGCATCCGCGCCATCATCAGGGAACGGGCCGACCCCTTCCTGTAGCCCGTTTGCCGGAGGCTACCAGCCAAACCGTCTGCGGATGGACATCGCTACTCGGTCACGGGCGCGGCGGCTTTCGCCTCTGGACGACCCCGAAGCATCGGCTGATCCAGCCAGGACCATCACGTACTTGCGGTTGCAAGAAATCCAGGAATCGCCATGTCCAACATCCCTCGTATCTTCATTCCCCTCGACAGTCAGAGCGCTCCGTCCTGGCAGACCGCCATCGCCTATGCAGACCAGATCGCACGCGCTGTGGGTTCGACGCCCGGAACGATCATCCTGCTGACCCATACCAAGTCCCAGTTGAAGGATACGGCGTTGGCGGCCCATCTGGGCGCGAACGCCAAGGTTCTGGCATCCGGATCCGAAGTGCGCCTGTCCTCCGGTCCGACGCTCACGGCCCAGACGCTGCAGACGCTTCCCTCCCCGCCCCGGGACAGCGTGATCATCGCCTTCTTTGGAGAGGACCGGATGCTCGAGACTGTGGATGGACTGAGAAATCTAGCGGGCGTGGTCGTGGTGCCGGATCATGTATCGGACGCCTCGGCTTGGAAGGAGCGATGGAACCCGACTGTTCAT
>JAUCCG010000058.1:0-33969 GCA_034676465.1 Brevundimonas sp.
TGCTGGCCGTGCACACCGTGGCGGCGGGCGGCGGCTCGATCTGCCGCTTCCACGGCGCGTGACTGCGGGTCGGCCCCGAGTTCCGCCGGGGCTGTGCCGGGCCCGGCGGCCTACCGTCGCGGTGGCCCGCTGACCGTGACCGACTGCAACGTCATGCTCGGCAAGCTGCGCCCGGAATTCTTCCCGCCGGTGTTCGGCGGGGGCCGACCAGCCGCTGGACGTCGCGGCGGTCAGCGAGGGTTTCGAGACCCTGGCGGCCGAGGTCCTGGCCGCCACCGGCCGCGCCATGACCCCGGTCGAACTGGCCGAGGGCTTCCTCGCCATCGCCGTTCAGGACATGGCCGAGGCGATCAAGGCCATCTCGATCCAGCGCGGCCACGACGTCAGCGGCTATGTGCTGAACAGTTTCGGCGGGGCCGGGGGCCAGCACGCCTGCATGGTCGCCGACGCCCTGGGCATGACCTGGGTCATGCTCCATCCCCTGGCCGGGGTCCTGTCGGCCTATGGCATGGGTCTGGCGGCGGTGCGCACCATCCGCGAGGAGACGGTCGCCGCCCCACTGGAGTTCGGCGAGATCGCGGCCCTGAACAAACGGGCCACCGCGCTCGGGGCGGCCGTTCATGCCGAACTGGTCGCCCAGGATATCGCCTTCGAGTTGGTCGAGACCCTGGTCCGGGCCCGGATCAAATACGACGGCACCGATAACGCCGCTCACCGTGGCCTTCGGCACGGTCGACGCGATGCGCGCGGCCTTCGAATCCCTGCATCGTCGACGCTTCGGTTTCGTCGCGGCCGACAAGATCCTGATCGTCGAGAGCCTCGAGGCCGAGGCCACCGGCCGGTCCGGATCGCCCGGCCCCGCTGCGGCCGCACCGATCACCATGACCGCGCCGCCGCCCATTCCCGCCGCCCGTATCCGCATGGCCGGCGCGGATCAGACCGCGGCCATCGTGCGCCGTGAAAGCCTGAGTGTTGGCGCGGTCATCGACGGCCCGGCCATCGTTCTGGAACAGACCGGCACCACCGTGATCGAACCCGGCTGGCGGGGCACGACGGGCCAGCCCTGAACCTGATCCTCGAACGGATCACACCACTGGCGCAGCGTCGCGCGATCGGCACCGAGGCCGATCCGATCCTGCTCGAGGTGTTCAACAGCCGTTTCATGGCCGTGGCCGAGCAGATGGGCGAGGCCCTGCGCGCCACCGCCTATTCGGTCAAGATCAAGGAGTGGCTCGACTTCTCCTGCGCCGTGTTCGATCGCGACGGGGCCCTGATCGCCAACGCTCCGCACATTCCGGTGCATCTGGGTTGATGGGCGAGAGTATCGCCGCCGTGGTCCGCGCCCGTGGCGACGGCCGGGACGGGCGCGGTCTGCGCGACGGCGACGTTTATATGCTCAACGCTCCGTGGAACGGCGGCACCCATCTGCCGGACATCACCGTCATCATGCCGGTCTTCCTGACGGGCGAGACGGGACCAGCGTTTTTTGTCGCCGCCCGCGGCCACCATGCCGACGTCGGCGGCATCACCCCGGGCTCGATGCCCCCGGGCAGTCGCCACGGTCGAGGAGGAGGGGATCCTGATCGACGATTTCCTGCTGATTGATGAAGGGCGGCTGTGCGAGGCCGAGACCCGGGCCCTGCTGGGCTCAGCTCGCTGGCCGGCCCGCAACATCGATCAGAATTTGGCCGACCTGAAGGCCCAGGTCGCGGCCCGCGCCCGCGGCGCGCAGGAGCTGGAGTTGATGGTCTCCAGCTTCGGCCGGGCCGCCGTCGACGCCTATATGGGCCACGTCCAGGACAATGCCGAGGAGGCGGTACGGCAGGTTCTGGCCGTGCTGAAGCCCGGCACCTTCGCGCTGGAGATGGATGACGGCGCGATCATCCGGGTGCGGATTGACGTCGATCCGGACGCGCGTCGGGCCACGATCGACTTCACCGGCACCAGCGCCCAGCGCGACAACAATTTCAACGCCCCGTTGTCGATCACCCGGGCCGCGGTGCTCTATGTCTTCCGCACCCTGGTCGATGACGCCATTCCGCTGAACGCGGGCTGTATGAAGCCGCTCACCCTGATCGTGCCCGAAGGCTCGACGCTGAAGTTCGCGCTATCCGGCCGCCGTGGTGGCCGGCAATGTCGAGACCAGCCAGGCCGTGGTCGATGCCCTGGTACGGGGCCCTGGGTGTACTCGCCGCCAGCCAGGGGACGATGAACATTTTCACCTTCGGCGATGCGACCCGCCAGTACTATGAAACCATCGCCGGCGGTTCGGGCGCGGGGCCGGACTTCGACGGGGCCGATGCCGTCCAGACCCACATGACCAACAGCCGCCTGACCGATCCCGAGGTGCTGGAGTTCTGCGCTTCCCGGTGCGGCTGGATGAATTCTCGATCCGGCGTGGCTCTGGCGGCGCGGGCCACCATCACGGCGGCGACGGGGTGGTGCGACGCGTCCGCTTCCTCGAGCCGATGACCGCCGCCATCCTGTCGAACCGCCGCCGCGTGCCACCCTTCGGTGTCGACGGCGGCCTGCCGGGCACGGTCGGACGCAACAGTATCGACCGCGCGGACGGCAGGCGCGAGGCCCTGGGGTCGACGGCCGAGGTGTCGATGCAGCCGGGCGATGTCTTCGTCATTGAAACCCCGGGCGGGGGCGGGTTCGGACTCCGCCCGAAAGCTAGGCGGGCCATTCGAGAGGGCTTTCATCGCCCGGGATTTATCGTCACCATCACCGACGGTCGGGGGAATTCAACATGCTGGTGCTTCTGGGGATCGCGGTGGTCGTGGCGGGCTTCGTCGCCCGCATCAATCCGTTGCTGGTCATTCCGGCGGCAGCCATCGTCACCGGAGTCATGGTGGCAGTTGTCCCGGGCGTCGAACCCCGGATCTTGCTGCAGACCGGCATCGACACGCTGGCGGCCTTCGGCGAGGCCTTCAACGACAACCGCTATTTCCATATCACCTGGCTGGTGCTGCCGGTCATCGGCCTGCTGGAGCGCAAGGGCCTGCAGGAGCGGGCGCGGATTTTGGTCGGCAAGGTGCGGGCCGCGACCGCCGGGCGGCTGCTGATCAGCTACCTGCTGGTGCGTCAGGTGACCGCCGCCCTGGGCCTGACCTCGCTGGGCGGCCATCCGCAGATGGTGCGCCCCCTGATCGCCCCCATGGCCGAGGGCGCGGCCGAGGTCGAGGCGGGCGTGACCCTGCCCGACAAGACCCGGTTCCGGATCCGGGGCATGGCCGCGGCGACCGACAACATCGGCCTGTTCTTCGGCGAGGACATCTTCATCGCCATCGGGTCGATCGTGCTGATCGTCGGCTTCCTCGAACAGTCGGGCCTGATCGTCGAGCCGCTGCAGATCTCGGTCTGGGCCATCCCTACGGCCATCGCCGCCTTCGCCGTTCACGGGGTCCGGCTGCTGCTGTTCGACCGGTCAATCCGCCGCGAGATTGCGGCCAGCCTGCCGCAACCCGTCGCCGACGCGGAGACGGGCCAGTGATCACCCTCGAGCATGCCTATCTGCTGGTGGGGCTGATGTTCCTCGCCTTCGCCATCCTCACCCTGCGTGATCGTGAGCATCCGACACGGATCCGCAGCGCCCTGTTCTGGGGGCTGATCGCCGCCTCCATGCTGTTCGGTACCTGGCTGGGCGGGCTCGGCAACGGTCTGCTGGTGCTGGCGCTCGTCGGCATCGGTGGCCTGAAACCACTGGGCGTCGGCAAGCCCGCCACGACCAGTCCGGAGCAGCGTCTCCAGCGCGCCCGACGCCATGGCAACGCCCTGTTTCTGCCGGCCCTGATCGTACCGATCGTCGCGGTCGGCGGCACGCTGGCGGCCAAACACTCGGCGGTCGGGGCCTGGCTGATCTCGCCGGTGCAGACCACGTTGATCGCGCTCGGTCTGGGCTGTGTGCTCGCCCTGATCGCGGCCATGGTCTGGCTGCGACCGCCGGTGCTGGCTCCGGTGCAGGAGGGCCGGCGGCTGATGGATTCGATCGGCTGGGCCGCCCTGCTGCCGCAGATGCTGGCCTCGCTCGGGGCGGTCTTTCTGGCCACCAATGTCGGCGGCGTCGTGGGGGAACTGGTGACCCAGGCGGTACCGATGAACTCCGCCCTGATCGCCGTCGTCGCCTACTGCCTGGGCATGGCCCTGTTCACCGTCATCATGGGCAATGCCTTCGCGGCCTTCCCGGTGATGACGGCGGCGATCGGCCTGCCGTTCGTCATCTACCAGTTCGGCGGCAACCCGGCGATCGTCTGCGCCATCGGCATGCTGGCCGGCTTCTGCGGCACGCTGATGACGCCCATGGCCGCCAACTTCAACGTGGTGCCGGCCAACCTGCTGGAGCTTCCGGACCGGGATTTGCCGCTGAACGGGGTGATCCGGGCCCAGATGCCGACGGCCCTGGTCATGCTGGGGGTCAATATCGTGCTGATGTACCTGCTGGCCTTCCGCTTCTGATGCCCCGTCTCACCCCCGACATCGCCGCCCTCTATGCCCGCACCGCCCTGGGTCATGTGACGCGCGAATACCCCAACAAGATGGATCACGTGCTTGAAGGGCCGGCCGATGTGCAGGGCCCGCGCGCCCTGCATCCGATCTTTTTCGGCAGCTTCGACTGGCATTCCTGCGTGCATGGCTGGTGGACCCTGTTCACCGTCTATCGGCTGTATCCGGACGGCGCGGAGGCTGCGGAGATCCGTGATCTCGCCGACACCCTGTTTACCCCCGCCCATGTCGCGGCCGAGGTCGACTATCTGGCCCGGCCGTCAAGCCGCGGGTTCGAACGCCCCTATGGCTGGGCCTGGTGTCTGGAGCTGGCGGCGGAAATTCAACCGGCACGAAACAGTTGAGGGCCGGCGCTGGGCCGCCACGCTCAAGCCGCTCGCCGACGCCTTTGCGCAGCGGTTCAACGCCTTCCTGCCGCTGGCCACCTATCCGGTGCGGGTCGGCACCCATTACAACACCGCCTTCGCCCTCAGACTGGTGCTGGATTATGCCGAAGCCGCCGGCGATGCGGCCCTCGCCGCCCTGTGCCGCGACCGGGCGCTGGCATGGCACGGTGCCGACCGCGACTGTCAGGCGTGGGAGCCGTCGCAGGATGAGTTCCTGTCCCCGGCGCTGATGGAGGCCGAGTTGATGCGGCGGGTGCTGGCACCGGCGGCCTTCGTCGACTGGCTGGACCGGTTCCTGCCGCGACTGGCGCAGGCGCAGCCGCAAACCCTGTTCGCCCCGGCCTCGGTCAGTGACCGCAGCGACGGCAAGATCGCCCATCTGGACGGGCTCAATCTCAGCCGGGCCTGGTGCTGGCGCGGCATCGCCTCGGCCCTGCCGACGGAGGATCCCCGCCGGGGTGTGGCTTACGCAGCCGCCGATCGCCATCTGGACGTCGCCCTGCCACAGGTGACCGGCGACTATATGGGCGAGCACTGGCTGGCCAGCTTCGCCCTGCTGGCCCTCCTGGTCCCGGACCCATCCTAACCGGGCAACAGCTCCAGCAGCGTCTCGACCGGGCGGCACAGTTTCGTGCCCTTCGGGGTCTTGACGATCGGTCGATTCACCAGAACCGGATGCGCGACCATGGCGTCCAGAATGGTGGCGTCCGGCACGGCCGGGTCCAGCAGCCCCAGATCCGACACCAGGTCACCGGTGCGCCGCATCACGTCGCGCGGGGTCACACCCATTTCAGCGAACAGAGCAGTCAGCTGCTCGCGGGTCCAGCCGGCCTTCACATATTCGACGACTTCGGGCTTCAGGCCGGCAGTCTCGATCGCCGCCAGCACCTTGCGCGAAGTTCCGCAGGCCGGGTTGTGAAAGACGGTGACGGGGAAGGCGGTGTCGGCCATGGAGGGCTCCTGCGGTCTGGCATGCAACTATGGACAAGCTTCCTAGCAGGCCCATCGGCATCGTCCAGCCCGGGCCATAACCCGACGATTTCGTCCATGAGCGGTTGCGACCTCGAACCATAACGCGCACATGCGGCGGATGACCGTGACTGCTGCCGTCCCTGCCCGCCCGAAAGGTCCGGGGCTTCCCGAGTTCGTCAGCCTGATCGCGATGATGATGGCGTTGAACGCGCTCGCCATCGACGTCATGCTGCCGGCCCTGCCGGCCATAGGCACGGCCCTCGACGTCGTCACGGAGAACAGCCGCCAGTGGGTCATCACCGCCTACCTGCTCGGTTTCGGCGTCGCCCAGATCATCTACGGCCCCCTGGCCGACCGTTACGGTCGCAAACCGGTCCTGATGGCCGGACTGAGCCTCTATATCCTGTTCGCCGTCATCGCCGCCTTCGCCCCCACCTTCGAGGCCCTGATCCTGGCACGGATAGGCAGCGGAATTGGCGCGGCGGCGTTGCGGGTGCTGGCCGTGTCGATCGTGCGCGACCGCTACAGCGGGCGAACCATGGCCCGCGTCATGTCGCTGAGCTTTCTGGTCTTCCTCGGCGTACCCATCCTGGCACCGACGCTCGGTCAGCTGATCCTGTACGTCGCCCCGTGGCCCTGGATATTCGGTGTGCTGGCTGTGGCCGGTGGGGCCTTCATGATCTGGGCGGCAATCCGTCTGCCGGAAACCCTGCATCAAGAGGATCGCCTGCCGATCCAGGTCGATCGCATTGCCGCCGCCTTCCGTGTGGCCCTGATCGATCGTCGATCGATGGGCTATACCCTGGCGATGACGGCGATGACCGGGGCACTGTTCGGGTTCATCAATTCCTCGCAACAGATATTTTTCGACGTGTTTAATGAGCCCGAACTGTTCACCATTTTTTTCGGACTGATGGCCGGCGGGGTGGCCATCGCCTCCCTGCTCAATGCCAGACTGGTCGAACGGCTGGGCTCTCGGATGATCTCCCACTCAGCCTTGCTGGGCTTCATCGCCGTGAGCGTGGTCCATGTGGCCGTGATCCTCTCTGGTCATGAAGCGATCTGGACCTTCGTCGTCCTTCAGGGCCTGGTCATGTTCTGCTTCGGTTTGATCGTCGGCAATTTTGGGTCAATGGCGATGGAGGCCATGGGCCACATCGCCGGAACGGCATCGTCAGTTCAGGGCTTCATCGGGACAACCGCCGGTTCGATGATGGGATTTTTCATCGGACAACAGTTCAACGGAACAGTTGCGCCCTTTGCCATCGGCGTCACGGTTTGTGGTTTTCTGGCCTTGGCCGCCGTCCTGTTCGCTGAACAGGGGCAGCTTTTCCGGGCCCGGAAACTGGACCGGCCTGTGACGGTCTGAGACACTTCTCTTGATCTTTGCCCCCCGAGGGGGCTGTCTCCGATCCAACACGACAACGGAGCGTTTCATGAACCGCAAATTGACCGGACTGGTGTCCGCCCTGGCCCTTTCCGCCGTCCTCGCCGCCTGCGGCCAGGCCGCGGTCAAGTCCGACATGCCGCCGCTGCCGGCCTCGGCCACAGCTCCGATTGAGTACGTTCGGGACATCCATTCATTCGCCCGGCCCGAGATTGCTTGCGTCCGCCATGTCGATCTGGACCTGACGGCCAATTTCCCCGCGACCAAGACCCTGTCGGGGACAGCCACGCTCGACGTCACGGCCGAGCCGGGTGCCACCCAGATCATCCTGGATACTCGCAACCTCGACATCCGCGCGGTCACTGACGAAGCCGGAACCGCCCTGCCGTTCGAGCTGGGGGCTGTCGATCCGATCATGGGTCAGCCGCTGACCGTGACCTTCCCCGCCGCCACCGCCGGTGAGCAGCGCAAGATCGTCATTTCCTATTCAACCCGCCCCGACGCGGCCGCCCTGCAATGGTTGAGCCCGGTTCAGACCGCAGGCGGACAGCAGCCCTATCTGTTCAGCCAGGGCCAGGCCATCCTGACGCGCACCTGGATTCCGACCCAGGACAGCCCCGGCATTCGCCAGACCTATTCCGCCACGATCACCGTGCCGAACGCTCTCAAGGCGGTGATGAGCGCCGAAATGCTGACCCCTGACGGCAAGGCGGCCGGTGCGGGCATGCACAGTTTCGACTTCCGCATGACCAATCCGGTGCCGCCATATCTGATCGCGCTGGCGGTCGGTGACCTGGCCTTCGCCAGTGAAGGCAGCCGCACCGGCGTCTGGACCGAGCCCAGCCGTCTGGACGCGGCCAAGGCCGAGTTCTCGGAGGTCGGCCAGATGGTCGATGCCGCCGAGGCCCTGTACGGCCCGTACCGCTGGGGTCGCTACGACCTGCTGATCCTGCCGCCGTCCTTCCCGTTCGGCGGGATGGAAAATCCGCGCCTGACCTTCGCCACGCCGACGGTGGTGGCCGGTGACAAGTCGCTGGTCTCGCTGGTGGCCCATGAGCTGGCGCACAGCTGGTCCGGAAATCTGGTGACCAACTCCACATGGTCGGACATGTGGCTGAACGAGGGCTTCACCACCTATTTCGAGAACCGGATCATGGAGGCGGTCTACGGTCGCGACCGGGCCCTGATGCTGCAGGTGCTGGGCTGGAACGACCTGCAGGCCAGTCTGAAATCGCTGCCGGCGGCCGATACGCGGATGCACGTCGACCTGACCGGGCGTGACCCGGACGACGGTCTCAACGACATCCCCTACGAAAAAGGGGCCGCCTTCCTGCGGACGGTCGAACGCATCGTCGGCCGCGACCGTTTTGATGCCTGGCTGAAGGGCTATTTCGAGCGCAATGCCTTCCGCCCGATGTCCTCGGCCCAGTTCCTGACCGATATCCGCACCCATCTGGTCAAGGGGGACGCAGCGCTCGAGGCTCAGCTTCAGCTCGACAACTGGGTCTATCAGCCCGGCCTGCCGTCAAACGCCGTGGCCCCGGTCTCGACGGCCCTGACGACGGTCGACACGGCAGCCAGGGCCTTCTTCGCCGACAAGGGACCGGCCTCGGCCATTCCATGGTCCGGCTGGTCAACCCAGGAACGCCAGCATTTCCTGGCCTGGCGTCCGGCCAACCTGCGCGCGGGCACCGACTGGCTGACCAACCAGCAACTGGCCGACCTGGAATCGACCCTGAAGCTGCGGGACGAAGGCAATGCCGAGGTCCTGTTCGGCTGGCTGCAGATCGCCGTGGCGCATCGCTACCAGCCGGCCGTGCCGACGCTGGAGAATTTCCTGACCAGCCAGGGGCGGCGCAAATTCGTGCTGCCGCTGTTCACCAGCCTGTGGGGTGAGGGAACCTGGGGCCGGCCGATCGCGACACGCATCTATGCCAAGGCCCGGCCCGGCTATCACCCGGTCACCTCGGGCTCGGTCGATGATCTGGTCGGCGTGCCGGCGGGTCAGTAGACCTCACGTTCTGCGGGCAGGTGCGCGTCTTCAGCGCGCCTGTCCGCCCCCTGCCTCGCTGAACGAAAGAGACGTCCGATGCTGCGACTGACCGCCCTTGCCCTGCTCCTTGCCGGTACCGCCGTGCCGGCGCTGGCGCAGAATCTCCAGATCCACGGCGGCACGATCTATACGGGGGTCGACGCTGCGCCCCGGGCTGAAATGATCCAGGTCCGTGATGGCCGGATCGTCTTCGCCGGTCGCGCGGCCGAGGCACCGGAGGCGACGGGTCTGACCGACATCGACCTGGCAGGTGCCACCCTGTTTCCCGGCTTTACCGACGGTCATGCCCATCTGGACGGCATCGGCTGGCGTGAACTGACCCTGAACCTCGAAGGCTCGAGCTCGGTCGCCGACGCCATGACCCGGCTGACGGCCTGGGCGGACGCGCACCCTGACGGCCCGATCGTCGGACGCGGCTGGATCGAGACCCGCTGGCCCGAGGCGCGCTTTCTGACCCGACAGGACCTTGATGCCGCTGCACCCGGACGGGTGGTCCTGCTCAGCCGGGCTGACGGGCACGCGATTGTGGCCTCGTCCGCGGCACTCGCAGCCGCAGGCGTCGACGCGGACACGGTCGCGCCGTCGGGTGGCCAGGTCCTGCGCGCCGACGACGGACAGCCGACCGGCCTGCTGGTCGACGCCGCCCAGGACCTGATCGCAACCCTGTTCCCGCAACGAGACCCTGACGCTGTCCGCGATGCCTATCGCGCCGGCTTCCGGGTCGAGGCCGCCTATGGCTGGACCGGCGTCCATTTCATGAGTGCGCCGTGGTCGGACATCCCGATGCTGGAGGCCATGGCCGAGGCGGGCGAGGCACCGCTTCGGATCTACAACAGCGTCACGCCGGACGGTGCGCAGGCCCTGTTCGCCTCGGGTCCGCGCAGTGTCGCCGACGGACGCATCATCACCCGAGCGGTCAAATTCTGATGCCGACGGGGCCCTGGGGTCACGCGGCGCGGCCCTGTTCGAACCCTATGCTGACAGCCCGGACTCGACCGGCCTGATGCAGACGACGGGGGCGGGGAGATGGTGCCCCTCTATGAGATGGCCCTGCGATCCGGCATCCAGCTCGCCACCCATGCGATCGGCGACCGCGGCAATCACGAGGTCACCGAATGGTATGCGGCGGCCATGCAGGCTGTGCCGCCGGCGGAATGGGGTGTCGCCGACCCGCGCTGGCGGATCGAACACGCCCAGATCCTGCGGCCGTCCGACTATGCGGCCTTCCGCGACCTGCCGATCATCGCCTCCATGCAACCCAGCCACGCCATCGGCGACTTCCATTTCGCCGCCGCCCGGCTCGGTGACGCCCGGCTGGACGGGGCCTATGCCTGGAAGAGTCTGGTCGACATGGGCGTCATCGTCGTCGGCGGCTCCGACGCCCCGGTCGAGCGCGGCGATCCCCTGATCGAATTCTATGCAGCGGTGGCTCGCCGCGACCTCGACGGCTTCCAGGGGGCCGACTGGCGGCCGCAGGAGGCCGTGTCGCGTGAAACGGCGCTGAAGATGTTCACCCTGTGGCCGGCTCATGCCTCATTCCGCGAGAACGAATTGGGCACGATCGAGGTCGGCAAGCGCGCCGACTTTTCGGCCTTCGATATCGATCTGATGACCGTGCCGGAGGCCGAGATCCCGCATGGCCAGGCGGTCCTGACGGTAGTCGACGGCGTTGTCGTCTGGTCGCGCGACTGAGCCGGTCCCGGTAAACCGCTCCGACCCATGGGTCGGGCCCCTCGAGAGCAGGAGGCATTCCCCAGGCCCCGAGCACAAAGGTCCGGCACCCTGGGGATGCCGGACCTTTCCGCGTTCAGGGCGGCGTCAACGCGACGCCTCTGCTGGCCTCCGTTGACCTAGACCTGGGGCTGCTGTGTACCCTCAGCCGCCAGGTTCAGCTCCTGCTCGTACTCTTCCTCACCGTCGATCTGGATGATGATGGCGGTGTAGCCGAGGCGCAGCAGTTCGCCGAGCCGGTCGATCGAGTTGACGATGATCGGTTGGCGCGCCGTGCCGCTGCCGTCACCGGCCGGGGCGATCAGGGCCAGTGCGAAATTCACCGGCAGCTGGATTTGCCCCGTGGACCCTACGACGCCACCGGCCGGAGCCAGGAAGGTGTCGACCAGAATCTGGCGGTCGGTGGCCGTTCCGTCACCGACGACGACCTCACCATTCACGTTGAAGGTACCGCTTGAACCCGTCGAGATCGTCCCGAAGGTGCCGCCGATCGTGCCGCCCGGGGCCGTCAGGTTAACCGACCCGGCCTGCACATTGACCGTGACCGTATCGTTCGAGGTGATGTTAACCGAACCCGGGGTGGTCACCGAGGAGACGATGGGTCCGGTTGCCGTCAGGACAACGGGGCCGCTGCTGACCACCGAGCCGCCGATCGTGCCCTGGGATGCCACCGTAGTGGTGCCGCCCGAGCTGATAACGCGGTTGGTGCTGCCGCCCGAGGTGACATTGACCGGCCCGCCCGCGGTCAGGCTGCCCGTGGTGGAGCCGCCCGAGGCGATGGTTACGGAACCGCCGGCCACGATCGGACCGGTGTCATTGCCAGCCACCCGCATATTGGCGTTGCCCAGGGTGTCCAGCGTCTGGGCGCTGAAGGTCTGGTTTCCGGTCAGGACCGAGTTGTAGTCGCCGGCCAGCTTGACTGTCTGGGCGATCAGGTCGCTGCCGGTAACCGACATCGATCCGAGCCGGATGGCGTCGCTGCCCAGGTTGCCGAGGGTGATGTCGCCATTGGCGCTGTCTGCACCCGTGCCCGGACCCGCGATGAAGGCGACGCTTTGTGCCCCGGCCGCCGTGCCGATCAGGTTCGGACCGATCGCGATGGTGCCGGCTGACGTTCCGGAGGTGGTGTTGAACGTCGTCATGACCCGGGTCAGGCGCACATTGGCATTGGTCCCGGTGCCCTGGAAGGCCAGGCTGTTTCCAGCGTAGGTCGCACCGTTCAGCGCCGTCGTATTGGCGCGGACCAGAACGGCTCCGAGCCGGACGGTGGAGCCGAGCGCGCCCAGGCTGGTCGTGCCTGTTCCCGCGTCGATGCTGAGCGACTGGGCCCCGGCGGCGGCGCCGTTGACGTCCCCGGTCGTGACTGCGCCCCCCTGGGTCGAAACCGTCGTGGCGCCGTCCAGCGTCGTCGATCCGGCCAGGGTATAGGCACCGCCAGCCGTCGCATACTGACCCGAAGCCGTGATCGCCGCTCCGGTATAGGTCTGGGCTCTGGCGGTACGGGCACCGTTGATGTCGAGGCTTCCGCCCGAGATATTGGCCGAAGCCAGCGTCGTGGTGGATCCCAGAGCGCCCAGGCTGACAGGGCCGGTCCCGCCATTGATCGTCAGGGCCTGGTTCCCGTCGACTGTGCCCAGGGTAATGGCCGTTCCGGTAACATTGGTGGCCCCGCCCAGGGTGGTGGCCCCGGCGACGTTGAAGGTGGTGCCGGAGTAGGCTCCGTTCAGCGTGGTCGCCCCGGTGTAGCTCTGGCCGCCGGTGGTGGTGACGCCGGCGGTGTTGATGGTGGCACCGTTGGCGGTGAGGCTGGCCAGGTCGGCCGCGCCGAGCGCGACGGCGCCGGAGCCGGTCAGGCCGAGGCTGTGGGCCCCGCTGACCGAGCCGAGGGTGATGCTGGAGCCGCCGATGGTGGTGGCCCCGCCCAGGGTGGTGGCCCCGGCGACGTTGAAGGTGGTGCCGGAGTAGGCTCCGTTCAGCGTGGTCGCCCCGGTGTAACTCTGGCCGCCGGTGGTGGTGACGCCGGCGGTGTTGATGGTGGCACCGTTGGCGGTGAGGCTGGCCAGGTCGGCCGCGCCGAGCGCAACGCTACCCGTGCCGGTCAGGCCGAGGCTGTGGGCCCCGCTGACCGAGCCGAGGGTGATGCTGGAGCCGCCGATGGTGGTGGCCCCGCCCAGGGTGGTGGCCCCGGCGACGTTGAAGGTGGTGCCGGAGTAGGCTCCGTTCAGCGTGGTCGCCCCGGTGTAGCTCTGGCCGCCGGTGGTGGTGACGCCGGCGGTGTTGATGGTGGCACCGTTGGCGGTGAGGCTGGCCAGGTCGGCCGCGCCGAGCGCGACGGCGCCGGAGCCGGTCAGGCCGAGGCTGTGGGCCCCGCTGACCGAGCCGAGGGTGATGCTGGATCCGC
This sequence comes from Brevundimonas sp., assembly GCA_034676465.1. Taxonomy (GTDB): domain Bacteria; phylum Pseudomonadota; class Alphaproteobacteria; order Caulobacterales; family Caulobacteraceae; genus Brevundimonas. The sequence continues at coordinate 13,437 of JAUCCG010000058.1, forward strand.
CGATGGTGGTGTCACGGGTCAGGGTGGTGGCCCCGGCGACGGTGATTTGGTCGGCGGCGTAGGATCCGCCGGCCAGGGTTGTCGCGCCGGTGATGTCCAGCCCGACCAGATTGCCGACCGAGCCCAGAGAAACCGAGGTACCGGCCAGGCTAAGGTTGTGACCCGACCCGGCGATGCTCGCCACGTCGGCACTGCCCGCCGCGGAGAGGTTCAGATCGCCCAGCAGGGTGACGTCGCCCACGAAGGCGAGATCGCCGGTCGATGCCACATCGCCAGAGAGGCCCGAGCCGGCCGCGCCGGCGGCGAGAGTCAGCCCGTTGACGGAGACGTCTCCGAACCGGAGGGTACGTACGCCGGAAACAAGGACGTTCTCGGCATAGGTCCCGTCGCCGACATTGACCGTGCCGTTACCGAGCGCGAGATCGACCGCGCCCTGGAGGTTGCCGCCGGCGATGGTGACCGTATTGTCACCGCCGGTCATGTCCGCCGCTGAGGCGGTCCAGTACAGGGCCAGCGCGTCGCCACCCACACCCATGGTGAAGGTATTGCCGCTGAAGCTGTTGGCACCCTGCAGCAGGCCGACCCCCTCAATCGCGGCGTTGACTGTGTTGCCTGCGACGGTGTTGCCGGTGTTCTGCAGGCTGACGCCGTAGTTGGCCGAGATGGTGTTGCCGGTAATGACCGCATCGCCCGCGGCATACTGGGTCGTGGTCTGGATGCCTGTAAGGACGTTGCTGATCGTGTTGTCGCTCGCAGTCACGCCGCGACCGGAGATCGAGACGCCGACACCGCCGCCGTCGCCGGTGATGGTAAAGCCGCTGAAGACCGTTCCGTCGGCCCGAAGGTCGACGATGCGCCCGGTGACGCCCGTGCCGTCGATGACCGCGCCGGCGTCACCCAGGATGTTTACCCCGGATTCACCCCCGAACGCGGTGCCGAAGCCGCTGTAGGTTCCGGCCAGAACCCGAACCGTATTGCCGGTCTCGGCTGCGTTGGCCGCAGCACCGATCGACATGGCTTGCGTACCGCCGGCGGTCAGGTTGCCGATGCCGACGGTAAAGGTGCCGTCGAAGTCGGTCCCGGTCCAGCCGCCGACAATGCTCGCGTCGGATTGGGAAGGGCTGAGATTGACGGCGAAATCAAGGGCACCCTGAAGGGTTTTCTGGAAATAGACCCAGTGACCATCCGCAGCGCGGAACTGATCATTCTGCACGATGTGGCTGTAGCCCTCGATCGTGAGGGGCCCCGGCTCGTCGTGGATCGGCGAGTAGCCCTGGAAGAACAGGCTGTTGGTTTCCTGGAAGTCGTTATTGGCCTCGATCAGGATGTTGCCCAGCTGCAGGTCGTAGGAGCGGTTGGCCAGATAGAGGGCCACGCCGCCCCAGGCGTTGTTGAAGGTGGTCGAGTTGCGGATCACGACGCCGTTGCTGTCCGTGACCTGGATGCCAGCACCCTTGGTGCCCTGGCCGTCGGCGATGAAGCCGTCGATGACGGCGTTGCGCACGCCGTTCAGATCCAGTTCGGCGCGACCCGAGCCGCGTACGGTGACATTGTTGATCGTAAAGCCGTCCAGCACAGCCGTGCGGCCACCCCCTGGACTGACCTTGATGCCATAGGACGAACCGGCGTCGGCTGCCGGTCCGGTCAGGGTGAAGTTGGCCAGCTCCACGCCGCCCGTCCGCACGTTGATGCCGTAGCCGGATACGCCGGCGGCGTTGATGAAGGTGGCGTCACGCCCCGCACCGGTCAGCGTGACCGCGCGGTCGACGACTAGGGTCGAGCCCTGGGTGAACGTGCCGCTACCGACGCGGACCGTGCCCGCATCGTTGACGAGGCCGAGGCCTTCCTGGATGCGGCTGCCGGTACCGGTCTGACCGCCAAGGGCGGTGACGGTGATGTCGGAGAAGTCGCCCTGGAAGCCAGTCGCACCGTCAGTGTCGACACCTGAAGTCAGGTAGGTCGAAAAGTCGATCGAGCCACCCTCGGCGCCGCCCATATAGGCGAGGATGAGCGCGTCGTCGGCCGTGCCCCACCAGTTACCCGAGCCATCTGCCGTGGCGGTGGCCGAGGTCAGGGCCATGCCCTGGAGGTTGCCCGACAGGTCGTTGCCGCGGGCGAAGACCGAGCTGACATCAGCGGCATTGTAACCGACGAAGATGCCGGTGCCATTGCCGGTAATGGTGTTGCCCTGGATCGAGGCCGTTGAAGCTCCCCCGTAGTAGGAGGTGACCAGGATGCCGGCCGAGGTGGAGCCGTCGCTCAACGCCACGCCGGTGTTTCCGGTGATGGTGTTGCCGATGATGGTAGCTGTGCCGCTGGCTCCGACCTCGACGGCATAGTCGAGCCAGTTGCCGTCGCCCTTGCCGGTGAAGGTGTTGCCGATGATGTCGGCGGTCGCACCGGTCCCCTTCACCAGCACGCCGATGCGGCCGATGTTGGAGAAGCTGCTGTTGGTGACGGTCAGGCTGCTGTTCGCCCAGGTTCCGGCACCCGAGCCGCCGGCGACCGTGCCGCCGAAGCTGCCGATGGCAATACCGCCATAAGCCCCATGGACGATGTTGCTGAATGCCACATTGTCGACGGTCGTGCTGCCGTGGTTGCGCAGGCCATGGGTGATGCTGAAGCCGGCACCGTCGACCGCCAGGTTGCTGAGACCGAAGGTCACGCCTTCCCCAACCAGCCACCAGGCGTTGGCGGGCGCGGTGCCGATGAAGTTGCGGCCAGCCTGGACCACTGTGCCGGTCTGGCCGGTCAGGGTCAGGTTACGGTCGATCAGAATTTGGTCGTCCTCGACGAAGGTGTCGCCGCTGAGGATCAGGTCGCTGCCCGCAGCCGCGTCCGACACAGCGAAGGACAGGTCGCCGTAGATGGTCGAGCCGCCGGTCGCGTGGATCGTGCGGTCGAAGGTGTTCGCGCCCAGCAGGCTCACGACACCCGCGTCAGCGAAGTCGCTGGAGATGTGTGTCTGGTTGTCGGAGAGCGTATTGCCCTGAACGCTGGCAACCGTCCCGGTCCAGCTGTTGGCACCCAGACCCCAGTCCCACACGCCGATGCCGGAGTCGTTGCCCGAGATGGTGTTGTTGGTGATCGCGACCCCGGAAATCGGGCCGCCGTAGACTTGAATGCTGATGCCTTCGGAATGGCCGGTGACCACGTTGTTGTCGATCGTGACACCTGACACATCGGCGGCGTTCCAGTTCATCACGCCGATACCGATGTCGGACCCGCTGACCTGGTTACCGGAGACGAGAATATTGCTGCCGTTGACGACCAGAATGCCGCTGCCGCTCCAGTCGGCGGAGTTCAGGATGGCTCCGCTGACTGTGTTGCCGGTGACGGTCGAGCCATCGCCGGACACCTGGATGCCGTTGCCGTGCGAGGTCGAGCCGCCGACCGGACCGATGACGTTGTTGTTCCGAACGTGAGTGGTGGCGAAGGGGGCCGCCGACATGCCCTGGACGATACCGCCGCTGTTCCAGTTCCGGACCGTGAAGCCGTCGATGGTCACCGTTCCCAACGCACCGTGGGCCGAGGATACCTGGATACCGACGCCGGTTCCGCCGGCGTCCACGATCGCGCCGTACTGGTTGACGGAACGCAGGGTCACACCGGCGGTGCTGATCAGGACGTTCTCGTTGTAGGTGCCGTCGCCGATATTGACGGTAAAGCCGGCGTTGGCAGCGTTGATGCCGCGCTGGATCGAGCCGGAGTTCTGGGTGACATAGACGTTGCCGGCGTTAACCACCGCCAGACCGGCACCCGCGACGTCCGTGCCGTGGGTGATCAAGTCTTCCAGCGCCAGCAGGTCGGCCACCGACATTTCGGAGCCCAGTTGGCCGTCGAAGGTAACCCCTGTCAGGTCCAGCACTGAACCGCCGCGCCAGACGATGTGCTGGACGGTGTCGGCACCGCTGACGATCGCGTTTCCGGCACCGAACACCACATTGCCACCGGTCAGGGCGTCCGACGGCATGAAGAAGGCGTAGCCGGTATTGGTGAAGGTGTTGCCGGTGAAGGTCGTCTGGGTCGGTGCCGAGTAGCCGTTCTTCTCGGTCGCAACCGCCATATGGACGTTGGTGAAGGTGTTGTCGGCGACGTTGAGCGTGTTGACACCCCGCATCAGCAGGGCAGCACCGTATGCGACGCCGTCCGCGGTCAGCGACGCGTTGGTCCCGATGTCGCTGATGGTGTTGCCGGTGAAGTCGACCGTGCCCGCGTTGAAGATCTTGAAGATGCCACCCGACGACCAGGTGCTGTCGCCAATATTCTGAACCGTGTTGCCCGAGATCGTGACCGAGCCCGTCCCGCCGTCATTCTGGCGAACGGTGATACCGCCCTTGACGTTGTCGATCAGATTGTCGGCGAACAGGAAGCTGGAGATATTCGTGCCGGCACCGGGGCCGCCCGCGCCGCTGCGGGTATCGAAGACCACCCAGTGGTTGATGTTCAGGAACTCGGAGTTGGTGATCGAGATGTCGCCGCCGTAGTGACCACCGGAGATTCCCGAGCGGCCTGCCACGCTCCCCGCATCCACGCGGACCTGATCCATGGTCAGGTTGGTCACCGAAGCCCCTGAGCCGCGGATGACCGCGTTGCCGGCGCCCGTGCCCGTAACCGAGAAGCCGGAAAGGTTCAGGTCATTGATCGTGCCTGTCAGCACCATGCCGCCGGTGATGCTGGTTGCATCCATGCCAGCACCGGCCAGCGTCAGGCCGCGGTTGATCGAAACTGTCTCGGCATAGGTGCCGCCGCGGACGGAGACTGTGCCACCGCTAACAACGGCGTTTATGCCGCCCTGAATGGTGCTGATAGGGGTTGCCAAGCTGCCCTGAGCAGTGGGCGACCCGCCCGTTCCGACATTGACATGCGTGCGGTTCGCAGCAGTGAAGGCCTGGTTATAAACCGACATGCCGCTGTTGGCGTCGCTGAGCGTCAGTAGATGCTGCTGCGCCGCCAGAGTTGGATTAGCACCAAGTTCGCCATTGCCTGAATTGACGGTGATGCCGTCCCACACGCCGTTCAGGTGGACGTTGATGCCCCACTCGTTGCCGAAAGCGCCTTCGCTATTGCCGGTTATCGTAAGGTTCGAGCCGTCAGTATACTGAACCGAGATGCCGCTCTTGGTGTTGTCGATGACGTTACCGGTGATCGAGCTGCCGTCGTTACGGCCGTCGATCAGGATGCCGTTGCGGACATCGTGAATATTGTTGCCTGTAACCGTTACGTTCTCGGCCCCGTTCATTACGCGTACGCCGCGCGTGATCGTGCCGCCCCAAGCGAAGGTGTTGTAGGCCTGATCCGCCTGACCGAATATCTCTAGCCCGGTGATGACCGCGCCGTCACCGCCGCTGCCGACGACGATGCCGTCCTCACCGTTCTGGGTCGCGCTGATCCGGGCTAGGCCGCCGCCATTAAGGGTGACGTTGGCCCTGTTGATCAGGGCGCCCGCCGCATAGAGGCCGGTCCCCAGATTGATCGTGGATCCGCTATTGACCGTGCCAATGACGCCCAGGGCATCGGCGATCCAGTTGGTACCGCCCGTGGTGGTGTCGGCAATGGAGCCCTGGTTAACGTTCAACGTCAGCGCACCGCCTGTGTTGACCTGGCCGGTGCCCTGGATACGGTTGGCGCTGACGGTGACGTCGCCGCCCTGGACGGTTCCGCCGATCGCCGCGTCGCCGTTGACGGCGTTGAGCACGATCACGCCATCGGACTCGATCGCCGAACCGACCTGCAACACACCGGTGGTGTTGATCACATTGCCGACCACGGCCGAGGCGGCAGCGGCGGACAGCTGGATGCGGCCGCCCTGGGCCATGATCGCGCCGAAATTCTCGACCAGCGGCGAGGCGGTCGGCACGGTCAGTTCCAGAAGGCCGTCACTGGCCAGGTCGAGGGTAAAGGCTTCGCCGGCGCCGAGCATGACCCGGCCGCCCGTGGCGGTGATCGTGCCGTCATTGCGGACACTGGGGGCCACGAAGGCCCCGAGGCCGACACCGGCGATGTTGATCTGACCGGCCGTGACGATCGTGCCCGACGTCGCGCCGGTGAAGTCCAGCCGCTGATTGTCGGCCATGAAGCCCGTGACGTCCAGATCGCCTGTTGACGCGATCAGGCCGCCGACGTCGACACGCGACGAGGCCGAGAACAGCACGCCGTTCGGGTTGAGGATCACGACCGTGCCATTGGCGTTCAACGTGCCGTAAATCTGGCTGGAATCGCCACCACCAGACACGCGATTGACTGCGATAGAACTGGTGTCGGGCTGATAGAAATTGACAGTGGCATCGGAGCCAATGTCGAAGGTGCGCCAGTCAATAACGACCCGGGACGTGCTCTGGTTCACATCCAGCGTCGGACTCGTACCGCCGAAGGTTGCCCCCCCGGCGACCACGTTTGGATCCTGCGGGAGCACATTCGGACCCGGTGCCTGGGCGAAGGCTGCCGAGCCCGGGATGGCGATCAGGGCGACCGCCGCGGCCGACACCATCAGGGCGGCGCGCTTGCGGGCGTGGGGAACCGGGGTAGTGGCGGGGCGGAATGCGTTACGCGTGATCATGGTCGTCTCCAGATCCCCATTGCGCCTGGGGTGGGCGTACATGTTTGATCGGTCTTCAGAAGGATGCGGACAGGGAGAAGAACACCCGTCCGTCGCGGTCACCGCGCGATGCGACATCGCGCTCGAGGGGTTGGGCAAATTCGAGAGAGGCGCTGACGGTGGGGTTGAACGCTACCCGGACGCCGACACCGGCCGCGGCCAGGTTGTCGCGCACGGACTCACCCGGGAGCGGCTTCTCCTGGCGGACGAATCCGCTCTCGTAATAGATGTAGGGTTCGACCCAAGAGAGTCCGCCGATCCGGGCGGTGTGGAACAGTTCGATCTTACCGGCCAGGCCACGGTCACCCGTGATTTCCGACGGATCGAAGGCGCGGCCGTAGCCGGCACCGCCGAAGATCCGAATTCCTCGGAGGCCAGCAGGCTGTCAGACGACGCCTGACCCTCGAAGGCGACCTGAAGATAGATACCTTCGGCCAGGGGCTGGATCCGCGACATTTCGAAGTTCACGCGGGTAAACTGGGCGCTGCCGGTTGCCCGCGACTTGTCCGGATCGGTGTCGTTGGTGGCACCGAAGGCGTCCAGGCCCTGGGTCACGCCGATGCGACCGCTCGTGAGCCCACCCATGGGATCAGCGTAGTTGCCGACCAGTTCGAACGTCAGGGTGCGCAGCCGGTCCTTGAAGATCGGGTCGATCAGATCATTGCTCGATTCCGCATTACGACCGACGAAGGTCGTGCGACCGATCACATTGACGTCGCGGCTCCGGATGAACGGATACTCCAGGCCGATGCCGCCGGTGAGACTCTTGCCCTCGACGCCCAGGACGCGCAGTTCGTCACCGGGCTCGGTCCTGGCATAGCTGGTGAAGGCGCTCATGCGCAGGCCGGACCCACCCAGAGGCTGCCGGTAGTCCAGGGCCACAAAGCCCAGTTCGTTGTTTTCCGGAGCGGCGACCACGCTGGCCGATATCCGCTCGCCCAGGCCGAGGGCGTCGTTGACGCTGACCCCGGCATAGACCTGTACCGGCCCCAGCCAGCGCGAGGCGCGGTTGTCGATGGCGACATAGGCACTGTACGGCTTGGGTTCGACGACCAGGCTCAGATCAGCGGCGGCGGCCTGGGTCGCGGAGGGCGTGACGACCGAACGGACGTCGAGGCCGTTGAGGTCCCTGGCCAGCAGCAGCGCGCGTGACAGCACAGCACCATCGGTCGGACGTGAGGCTGTGACCGGAGCGAGATAGCGTTCGAGGTAGGGACGGTAGCCGCCGGCCTCACCCTCTATCCGGGCATTGTCGATATAGCCTTCGAGAATCTGGATAGTGACGACGCCGTTGTCGAGGCGCTGCGGCCCGACCATCGCCCGGGACAGGACGTAGCCCCGGCGGCGATACTCGGCCGTGACGTCTCCGGCCAGCTGGAACACGCCGCTCAGTGGCATGGTGCGCCCCAGATAGGGGGCCGCAATCCCGTTCAAAACGTCGAGGGGCACAGAGGCGGCACCCTCGAATACAACCCCTGTAAGTGTGACCGACAGGGCGCTGTCGGGTCCGGCTTCCTGATCGGGCAGGAGCGGAAGTCGGGTTGGGCGAAGTCCAGCCCGACCCGCATTTCGCGCCCGCCTGAACGCCGGACCCCATTCGGGATCCAGGTCGACTCGACCCGAAGCGAAAATGGTCTGGACGCAAGCAAACCAGGCGCACGCGGCAAGGGCCCGTGGGGAAACCCGCGGGCCCTTGTCGCGTTCGGATCAACCGACGTCCGCCCCGGCCTGCCCGCTCGCCGGTTGATCCGGGCCGGTCCGGTCGCGGCCGGCGGGTTTCAGATGTTGGCCCGATCGGCTTGGCCGGTCGGGACGCTCAGCGGCGGGCAGGCGCAGGCGCGCAAGACAGGGGCCCGTGAGTCTCCTCACGGGCCCCTGTCCTGTTCCACTGGCGGCCGCGATCGCCGCGTCCCCGTCCGGCGGTCAGGCGACCTTGGCCACGCCGACCTGCGACCGGCGATAGAGTCCGCGCATTCCGGTGACCGGTTCGATTGTCTGACTCAGACCCATCACGGTCTCGGCGCTGCCCAGGAACAACGAGCCGTCAACGGCCATGGCCCGGTTCAACTGTTCCAGGATCTGGCGTTTGTGCTCGACGTCGAAATAGATCAGCACATTACGACAGAAGATCACGTCCATCACGCCCATGCCCGAGGTCCCCTTGAGCAGGTTATGCGACTTGAACTGCACCATCTGTTGCAGCACCGGCGACACCAGCCACGAGGTACCCTGTGGCTTGAACCAGCGCGCCAGCCGCTCGGGCGACAGGCCGCGCTTGACCTCGAACTCATTATAGAGGCCGGACCGGGCCTTGTTGAGTACCGGCTCTGACATATCGGTGGCAATGATCTCGATCCGCCAGCCTGCCAGACGCGCGCCCATCTCCTGCAGGATCATGGCGATCGAATAGGGTTCCTGGCCGCTGGAACAGGCGGCGCACCAGATGCGCAGGGTGCGCGCACCCTGCCGGGCCGAGATCAGCGCCGGCAGAACAGCCGTCGCCAGTTGTTCGAACGGCGCCCCATCGCGAAAGAAATAGGATTCGTGCGTCGCCATGGCGTCGATGCAGCGTTGCACCAGCGCCTCCGGCGCGCCCGAGCGCAGACGCGCCAGAAGTTCGGGGACGCCCGCCAGCTTTTCGGCCCGGGCGACCGGCTCGAGCCGCCCTGAGACCAGATAGGCCTTGGCCGGTGTCAGGACCAGACCGGAGCGTTCTCGCGCCAGGCGGCAGAAATTATCGTAGTCGGGACCGGTCATGCAGCAGTTCCTGTGGCGCGTCGTATCCACGGGCCAATATCGTTCAAGGGAAGAATACTTTCGGCCAGGCCGGTGGCGGCGGCTGCCCCGGGCATGCCCCAGACCACGCTGGACGCCTCGTCCTGGACGATGAACCGTCCGCCGGCGCGGGCCACGGCCTCGCAGCCCTTGGCCCCGTCATGCCCCATGCCGGTCAGCACCGTCGCCAGCAGGCCGGTGCCAAAGACCTGGGCGGCGGTGCGCAGCATCGGATCGACGGCGGGCCGGCAGAAACTCTCCGGCGGTTCCTGGTTGAGCCGCAGGATCGGAAGGGCCCCCTGTCGGTCCACCACCATATGCCAGCCACCCGGGGCGACATAGCAATGCCCGCCCAGGATGGGCTCACCGTCCCGGGCCTCCGCACAGGGGCGGTCGCCGGCCCGGCTCAGCTGTTCGGCCAGAAGGGCGGTGAAGGTCGCGGGCATATGCTGGGTCAGCAGGATCGGCTGCTGGACCGCGCCGCGGAGCGATTCGAACAGTTTCAACAAGGCCGGGGGACCGCCGGTCGAGGCCCCGATGGCAAGGGCCGTTGTCTTGCCCCGGACCGGCCGCGGTCCGGCTGCGGGAGGCGGGGTGACGGTGGGCCGGGGCGGGGCTGCCGGCGGTGGCACCGCTGTCCTGCGGCGGACGACCGCGTTGATCTTGGCCGCCAGCTCCCGCTTGAATTCATCGGCGCTTCCCAGGCCGGATTCCGGCTTGGCGACATAGTCAGACGCCCCCAGGTTCAGGGCCTTGAAGCTGATTTCGGCGTTTCGACGGGTCAGGGTCGAGGCCATGATCACCCGGACACCCGGATGCCGGGCCATGATTTCCTTGAGCGTGGTCAGGCCGTCCATCACCGGCATTTCGATATCGAGCACCACCAGATCGATCGCGGTTCGTGCCAGCTGGGCGAGGGCCAGCTCTCCATGCGCGGCTGTCGCGACAACGGCGATACCCGGCTCGGCGTCGAGATGGCGCGAAATCAGGCCCCGGACGACGGCCGAATCATCGACCACCATCACCCGAATCGACGGCAGTTCCGCAATGGCGGCGGACGGGGAAATCATCGGAACGGTGCTCTTTCACGTCGGGCGGTGCCCGGCCGAACCGGTGCCGTGACCAGAGACCGCCCTTCAGGCGGCATCCATGATCAGCACAGCCGGATTGCCGGAAACATACAATCGATTGTCCAGTTAAGCATTGATCCGGTTAACTTTGAGAAAATATCAAATCAAAATACTGGAAAACGCTAAGTCGACTATGCGACACATCTAAATATACCTGAGGGCTAATCTTTTGAGCACAAAAGTACCTATTTTTATGGCTTTTGCTTGATTTCACTGGCTGCGGGACTAGGCTCGGCGGTGCAACTACTGGAGGAAGGCCGATAGCCGAGCGTCGGTTCGAGTTGGGGAACAAGCATTGGTCGGCCTGGGTCCGGGGCCACGGACTTGCCTATCTGGCCGCCCTGGCGGCGTTGGTCGCCTGTTTGTCCCTGCTGTACGCCTTCGAGCCGGTGTTCTCGGAGCGAAGCGCCTTCCTGGTGATCATGCCTGCCCTGCTGATCGGTGCGGCGCTGGGCGGCGGCGGGCCGGCCCTGTTCGTCGTCATTCTGGGGTTGATCGGAACCGAGATTCTGACGAAAGGCTCACTCACTACCAATCCGGCAAATTTCGTCGATGCCGTCATCTTTGCCCTGCTCGGGATGTCCTGCGGCCTGGCCAGCGACATTCTGCGGCAAGGCCGCCGCGAGCAACGTGAGGCGGTCGAGGGGCTGAAGGCGCTTCTGGATGCCGTGCCCGACGCGATGTTCCAGTTCGACGCCCGGGGCGTGATCAGGTCTTTCAGTGCTTCCGCGGTCCGGACATTCGGCTGGTCGGCCGAGGCCATCACCGGACGCCCGGTCTGGGACCTTTTTCCGGAGCCGTCGCACGTTCCCGTCCGCGACTGCCTGCAGGCGTTGGAACGGGACGCCCGGCGGGAGAGCTTTGGCAACACGCTTCTGCTGCAGGGCCGGCGGCGCGACGGGGCCGAATTCCAGATGGAGCTTTCGGTTGGGGTGAACGGCTCATCCACCGACAGGCTGTTTACCGGCTTTGCGCGCGATCTGACCGACCGCCTGGCCGAGCAGGACCGGATTCGGGGGCTGGAGGCCGAGCTTATGCAAATGGCCCAGCTTACCGCCATGGGCCAGATGACCACCACCCTGGCTCACGAATTGAACCAGCCCCTCGCGGCGGCGACCAATTTCATGATGGCTTCCGAGCGCCTGCTATACAGCCCCTCTCCGAATATCCCGATGATCGTCGAGGCGCTCCGGAGTGGCGTTGAACAAACGATGCGGGCCGGCGACATCATCCGACGCCTGCGGGTATTCATCGCCAAGCGCGAGCCTCACCGGTCTCTGGAGGACATCGCCGAAGTACTGAGGGAAGCCGCCGACCTGGCCATGGCCGGCAGCTATGACATCACCCTTAACTGGGAGGTTGAGCCACAACTGGACCCGGTTCTGATCGACCGGATCCAGATCCAGCAGGTTGTCGTCAACCTGATCCGGAACGCCCGCGAGGCGATGGCGAAGGTGAAGGATCGACGCCTCGTGATCGGTGCCCACCGCGACAGGGACTTGATCGTGATTTCCGTCGCCGATACCGGCACGGGCGTAGGACCGGAAATCGTGTCGCGCGTTCTCGACGCCTTTGTCAGCAGCAAGCCCCAGGGACTCGGCGTCGGTCTGTCGATCTCGCGCAATATCGTCGAATCGCACGGTGGCAGGCTCTGGCTGGTCCCGTCCGAAGGGCCGGGGGCGACCTTCCGGTTTTCGCTGGCGGCGACAGCCGGGGAGGCCGTGCTTGAGGCCGCATGAACCCGTGATCTACGTCATCGAGGATGACGAGCCGGTACGCCGGTCCCTGGCGCTTCTCCTGAGCAGCGCAGGCTACTGTGTCCAGGCCTACGATGGGCCTGTCGCCTTCCTCGAGGTGGCGACGGCCATCAATCCCGGTTGCATCATTACCGATATGCGAATGCCGCACATGAGCGGCCTGGAACTGATGCTGGAGCTTCGGGCGAAGGGAATCACCCTGCCGGTCATCCTGATCACCGGTCATGGTGATGTGGCGCTGGCGGTCGAGGCCATGAAGCAGGGCGCGGTGGACTTCTTCGAGAAGCCCTTCGAGCAGACGGCCCTGATCGCCGCCATCCAGAGAACGGTCGACAATGCCCGGGACGGCCTTGATCGGCAGGCGGACAGTCACGCCGCCCGAGCCGCCCTTCTAACCCTGTCGGCGCGGGAACGGGAGGTTCTGCGCGGCCTAATGGTGGGACAGACCAACAAGATGATCGCCCGGGAGCTGGGAATCAGCGATCGCACCGTCGAGGAATACCGGGCCAAGGTGAAGACCAAACTGGGCGTCACCTCGCTTTCGGCCATGCTCACCGTCGTCATGAAGGCCGGCGTGGAACCCTGACGGAACCCCGGTATTGCCCGGGGGCGACATGACGCGAATCGTCGCTAGCATAAACCCTCGTTCGTCGACATACAGGGTCGTTCATTTCGATGTCCTTCAACATTCCCACAGGCGGTCAGATCCGTGCCGCCCGGGCCCTTTGCCGGGTCGAACAGGCAGAACTGGCCGCCGCCGCCGACCTGAGCATTCAGACCATCAAGCGGCTCGAAGGCTTCAGGGGACCGGTCGATGCGACAACCCGAACGGTCGTCGCTCTGATGACGGCGTTCCGCTCGTTCGGCATCGTTTTCGACCTGGATGTCGGAGCCGGACCAGGCCTGCGATTTCTGGATGAATCGACCTGATCGTTGAAGAGGGGGCGGGCCGCCGGCTGGTCCCCGCAAGGCGCGCCTGAAGTCGGGACGCGGTAACCGGCTTTTGCCGGTCCATGGCCCAGGTCGGCATCCGGTGATCGCTCGCGGGCGTGCGGCCCTCAGGCGCAGTCGCTGCGCACCTGCCGACCCCGGCGCGGGCAGTGGGAAGCCGCGACATCGCTCCAGCCGTCCCGACTGTGGCCAGGAAACAGGCACCCGGCATCGAAAACTGGAGCGGCCGGCGGGAATCGAACCCGCGACATTCAGCTTGGGAAGCTGGGATTTATCCTTATAAATCAACGCCTCACGTCCCAACCGGGGACATAACCGTCTGTTTCGCTTCAATAGGTTACAAGCGTTTTCCCAACCGCCCGCACCCATGATTTCCAACAAAAAAGCCCCCCGCCGGCATCCGGCGGGGGGCTTTCCAATGGGAACTATATACTTCACTCCCCGGCATCCTTTTTCGCCCTCCGTTCCTCGCGTTCGATCTTCTTCGCAACCTTCGCAGCAGCCTCGCCTTTGCCCTTCGGGCGATAGGCCAGAACGTGCGTGGTGAAGGCGTCGAGGGCTTTCAAAATCTCGGTCATGCGATCAGTGCCTTGTATGTGAGGCGAGGGCCGGTAGCGGCCATGAGAAGGCTGGTGATGCGGTCAAGCGTGTGGTGCTTCACGTCGCCGTCGTTGAGCCGGAAAGTGAACTCGCTGACGTAGCGGTCCAGATGCTTCGCGCTGGCACTGTGATACACGCCGTGAAGGCCGCGCTTCATCACCGCCCAGACGCTTTCGATGCTGTTCGTGGTCACGCCGTCGCGGACGTATTCACCCTGCCCATGGGCGACCGTCTCGTGGCCATAGAACAGTCCGTCGAGCCCGCGATAGCCGCCGTGTTCGTCGGTATGAAGCGTTGATCCGGCCTCGACGTGACCATGGACGGCGCGGTGAAGGGTATTGGCCGACGTGTCGCGAATGACACCGGCTTTGGTCCTGCCGCCGTGTTCGCGCATCCCAAGCACAGCCGTTTTGCCGACCGCGCCGCGTCCGGCGTTCAACTTCTTGGACTTGTGCTTGTTGGCTTCCTTGCCGCCCACGAAGCATTCGTCGATTTGGACCAGACCGGACAGGACGGTCGGGTCATTGCCGCAAGCCTCGCGAAGCCGTTGGAGCATGAACCACGCCGATTTCTGGGTCACGCCGATCTGCGCGGCCAGTTGGAGGCTGCTGATCCCCTTGCGGGCCGTGACCAGTAGATACATGGCGTAGAGCCACTTATGGAGAGGGATGTGCGACCGCTCGAAAATGGTCCCCGTCCGCACCGTGAAGTCGCTCTTGCAGGCGTTACAGCGGTAGAAACCGCCTTTGCGCGTCGTGATGCGCTTGGCCTCGCTACAGGCAGGGCAGACGGCCCCGGAAGGCCAACGCTTGCTCTCCATGTAGGTCCGCGCCGTTTCGGCATCGGGGAACATCTCGAAAAGCTGGAAGGTCGAGATCGTGGACTTGCTCATTTGGCGGCGTCCTGCCGGGCGATTTCTTCGAGTTGAGCTTGGGAATACCAAGACTGGGCATCGGCCTCGATCTTTTGATCATCGTTCCAGTCGTCGCAGATCATGGGGCGACGCCCGTGGTCCGACAGGCCGCTTGGCCCATACCATTTCCGCCTCGGCTCATCCTCAAAGGCGAACGAGGCTTCCGTGGACAAATAGCAATCGACATGGACGAAGACGTATTCACCCTCGCGGGCTTCCATGTCGGGGTGCCGCCAGCGAGACCCTGCGAAGCGGACAAACCCGCCCCGGCAAATCTTGCGCCAGCCGCCGAGCAAATAGCCGTCAGGGGCTTTGACGTCGATGTCGTATCCGTTTTTTCTTGGCCGTGCGCGAAATCTGCTCACCGACTTAACTCCTTGTTCGTCGGGGCCGATCCCCGTTCACAAGTAGATATATACCCTCGTCGCTTGAGGGAGTCAAATATATAGTTCCCTTTCCAATTCATCGGGGGCCGACGCCGGTCAGGTCGTCGGGATGCCCGCCCGGGACATTCTGCCCGCGATGCACGCTCCGCTGCACAGGGCCTTGTCGGTATTTGAGAACTACTGGTTCATCGGTATGAGCGGCGACGTTCTGGCTAAGAATGGCTCATTCGACCCACTCGCCAGCGGGATCAAGCAGTATACCGTGCCTGCGATCCCCAGACGGGAGCGGTCGAAGGCGTAGCACGTGGCCGCAAGTCAAGCGCGGCAACCACGGCAGCAGACGCCGGTCGATCATCTCATAGGCCGCGCAATCGGTCAGGTGGCGGCGGAACCCCTCGCTCCAAGCAAGAGGCGTCAGCGCGCGGATCAAACTCAACGGCTGCATGTCACCCCTCACCATAGGGGGCACGCTTGGCTGAATTGCCTATCAGGCCGTTAACCCCCGGCGGGTTTGTCAAATACATATACGCCGACCCCAGCGGCAGGAACAGCAGGGCCACCGATGCCGCATCGGCCAGGGCGGCGTTGTTCTGTTTGCGGGTCAGGGCCGCCTCGCGCGCCCGCGCCGCCACCAGCGCCTCACGCGACGCCGGGCAACTCATATTTGAATAATCCGTCGACGCGATCGCCACCGGCGCGATCGAACTGGCCCGGCCGGCACAGCCGACGGTCAGCAGCGCCATCGCCGCGACGGCGCACAGGGTCGTGATCTTCATGGTCTGTCCCCAGTCCCCTCATGGATGAAGCGGCGACTATCGCACAACCGGGGCGAATGTCGATTGCCCGCCCCGGCCGGGCCCCTAAACGCAAAAAGCCCCCGCCGACCCCCTCGGGCGGCGGGGGCTTGGGCCGGGCGAATCCGGGCTGGCGATCAGGGCGGCGGATCCGGCGGGCCGTTCATCACAGCCGCCTGCGCCCGCACCCAGGCCTGCAGGTCGCTCAACTGTCGGGCGTTGGCGGCACAGGTTCCGGCGTAGTTCTCGACGACGGTGCCGGCGACGGCAGAGAGTGCAAGGCCAGAGGGGGCGTCATCAGGGCGGCCGGCGGGGTCGGGAATCGCGGTGCGGCCGGCGGCGGCAGCGTCGTGGATGCGCACGAAGCCGACAGGCACGACGCAACGGCGATCATCATCAGGCGTGACATAGACAGGGACCTCCTTAATCAGGGTTCGGGTGACGGTTCGGATCTGCACCTGGGCCTCGGCCGCCTCGGCCGCGATGCCGTCGCTGGTCGCGGCCTGGGTCCGCTCAAGTTTCAGCGCCGCGTCCACGGCCGCCAGCTCGGCCTGGTGCGCCGCCTCGATCGACGCCGCATCGTCGCGCGCGGCCTTCCAGTCGCGCACGGTCCAGCCCCCGGAAAACCCGACAGCCAGGGCGACGGCGGCGGCCAGGGCATAGCCTCGCCAGCCGGCCAGTTTGCTTATCAGCGTCATCATCGATCTTCCTCCGGTTCAGAACGGGCGACTGCCCAGGGCGCGCAGCACCGCCCGGCGCAACGCCACCCAGGCCACCACGGCCAACAGGATGCCGGCCGCCACACTCGCCACGACCCCGACCACGACCCCCGGCACAAACCCGGGCCCGACGCGCACCGCCGGCAGCGGGGGATGCGGCACGACCGTCCAGACCGCGATCGCGATCCCGGCCAGCACGATCAGGACCAGCGCCCGGCCCAGCGGCGTCAGGTGGCGGGTCACCGCGCCAGCTCGTAGTGCGGGCCGTCGGTGAACACCGGCTTGCCCGCCCGCCTGCGCGCGTCGCCATAGGCATTTACGGCCGCCTTCATGTCCGCGGCCGTCGCGCCCTTGATCTGGCTCATATCTTGCCAGCACCCGCCCCAGCGCAGGCGCACGTTCAGCTCCACCGCCGCCACCTTCACAGCCGCCGCGATGTGATAGATCGGACCCCACTCCCAGCGCAGCTTGCCGTTGATGAATGGCACCAGGTCGACTGCATGGCCCAGACCGTCCGCCTGGGCGCGGTGCATCGAATTCATGGTCTGCGACGCGCCACCGCGCACCAGCTCGCGCTGCTCCGCCTCGGTTCTCAGCCCGTCGTGGACGCCGAAATCCTGAAAGCTGATCTCGATCGCCCGCTCGACGACCGCGATCAACCGGGGGTGCACCCCGTTCAGTTCGGCGCGCGACCTCGCACCCAGAACGAAGGTCATCGACACTCTCCTCACAGCAAACGGCCCGCGCGGATCCCGCACGGGCCTTCGGTTGAAACAGGGAAACGAACGCCGTTCGTTACGGCAGGGCCTTCAGACAGTCAGCGCCGCTCGCGCCGCACCGCGCCCCGGTGCAACGGCACCACATTCAGCCGACCGTCGACCTGGCCGTCCAGGGCGTCGACCCGCCGCGCCAGGCCGCGCCCGTACAGCGACAGCAACAGGATCAGCAGCCCGATCATGAACATCAGATCCCCGGGGCCGGTCGCCCCGCCCAGGAACCGCGCCGGCCCGGCCCACATCAACCCCGCCGCCATCAGGCACAGGCCGACCCGCTGGCCCTTCGGCACCGGACAGCGATGATCGAACACCGCCACCACCATCACCAGCGCCACCACGGCCGCCGCCACCAGGGCGGACCCGACAGGAACGAACCAGGTCATGCGTCACCTTCCGGGCGGGTGCCGATCGT
The DNA here is from genome assembly GCA_034676465.1 of Brevundimonas sp. GTDB lineage: Bacteria > Pseudomonadota > Alphaproteobacteria > Caulobacterales > Caulobacteraceae > Brevundimonas. The sequence goes on from JAUCCG010000058.1 coordinate 31,248, forward strand.
GGCCCCGCCGATCTGGACCCGCACCAGCGACAGCGGGTCGCGTGAAATATTTCGGCCAGGGCCTCGGCCAGCCCGGCCAGCAGGATCATCCCGAACAGGCCGCAACAGAACCCGACCAGGTTGGCCAGCGACACCGGCACCCCCTCGCCCGGCCACCAGATCCAGTCGATCAGGTCACAGATGAACGGGGCCAGCCACCAGGCCGAGGCCAGGCCCAGGGCCGCCGACAGCAGCTTACCCCGGATGGTCAGCTTCTCGCCGAACGCCATGCTGAACACGGCTCCGGCCATGCCGGGCGCATACACCGCCAGCGATTTCAGCAGATCGACCAGCGTCGCCTCGACGCCGGGGGGTGCGGGATGGGTCATCGGCGCTCACTCGCTGTTAGGGATTTTGCGATCAGGTCGGGCGTCGCGCGACCCGGCGCTCACTCGTCGGGGCCGGTGGGGGTGTGCAACCCCCCCCGCCGGCTGACGTGTCTAGATCGTCACGCCAAGCGCGGTGAACCGCTTTTTGACCGCGTTATAAATCGCCGTCCGCTGCGGTCCGTCGAGGGCGACGGGCCAGATGCCAACGAATCCGACCAGCCCGTCCGTTGTTGTGCCAAGGTAGTTCCGCATAATCTGGTAAGGATATGCCGCCTCGTCAGCGGCGGCCTGCGCCGTGGCGTTGGCCAAGTTAGAACTGGCGCTGTTTCCCGTCGTCATGTTGTAGAAATTAACAGTGGTCGTTGCGCCCGAAAGGCTGGTCGTTCCGATAATCATGGTCGGGGATGTGGTGTTCGTCAGGGTCGCCGTCAGAGACCCATTAGTTCCGCCGTTCGTATAGGCAATGACCGCCTGCTTGGCCCCGGTGCCAGCCGTCGTCTGGGCAAGACCAAAGCCACGCCGACCGCCGTCAACGTGTGACCGCTCGTTGGCAATGGGCAACGCCCAACTGGTATCCGTAGAGGGTTTTTTCAGCACGGCCACCAGGCTCATTCCGCCCGCTTGGCGAGATGCGGCTGTCAGCAGATATTTGCTATTTGTGAAGCGGCGGAACCCGGCCTCCTCCCACGTCGGGGCGCTGCCCGGTGCGGTCAGGTCCACAGTCGATCCGAAGTTTTTCAGATAGGCGGCGTCATCCGCGTCACCCACGAAGGCGGCGACCAGCGCGCCATCAACCGGAGGCTTCCATCTGACCAGCGGCCCGGCGGCAAAGCTGACACTATTCTTGACGATGATCGTAGTCATGGGGACTCCTAGAAGCGCGCGGCGCGGGCTGAAATGTTCTTGACCGACGCCGCGCCTGTCGCCGTGATGGTCAGGGCGATGGTTCCGCTCAACAGCGAGGCAAAGGCGAAGGACTGGAATTCGCCGGTCGCGTTCGTCACCGTTGCCCAAATCCCGTTGGCCGTAATGGTCAGCGGCCCCTTGGCCTCGAATGAGAAGTAATGACCGCAGACCGGCACGCTCGGAACGGCAGCAATCAGGGTTACCGTCTGGCCGGAAGTCAGCGCCACAACCCCGCCGGACAGGGTTCCCGTGGTGCTGAAGGCGTCCCAGCCGTCGTCCGTGTTCACACCATAGGCGATGCTCTGCCGGTCCAGTTTCGGCGGCAGGGTGTCGCTCATGATCAGGTCAACGCCCAAGGCGCGCACGGCGTTATAACTGGCGTTCGGGACGGTCCAGCAGACCACAGGCACCCCGGCTTGATGCGCCTCAATCACCAGCGGTGACGTGACCTCTCCGAACGCCACATTGATAACGGCCCCATAGGTTGCCGCATAGCCGATGGCCGCCGTGTTGAATGTCGCCAGATACCAGATCGGAACATCGGCGCTTAGGCCGCGCAGGACCACCATCTGTCCGGGAGTTCGCCTGAAGGACGGAACCCGGTGTTACCCAGAACGCCCCGGCAAATATCATAGACCGCCTCAATCGCCGCGGCATCAAACCCCGCCGCCTTCATTTCCAGCGCCGGGATGACACCATAGGTCGTGCACGCCGCAAGGTACTCCTGAAGGGTCGGGATGGGCCGCCGATAGGCCGTCGCCGTCGCCGTCATCACATAGTTGGCGCGAAGATCGGCCAGGGTGGTGTCAACCACATTGACCGTCGAGCCGATCGTCCCATAGGCGGCGGTCTTGAACGTCCGGTTGATGCTGGCGTCGTGGCAGATGACGAACTGGCCGTCAGACGTGATTTGGATGTCGCACTCGGTGTAGCGATAGCCGCAGCGGGCCGCATGGCGAACCGCGTTGATGCTGTTTTCCGGTGCTCCGAAATAGGTCGTTCCCCGGTGCGCGACGATCTCGACAGAGGGGGAAGCCCCGCGCCCATACCCCCCGGTCGGACGCAGCGCCAGCGCGTCAATCTGGGCTTGCAAAACTGAAGTCGCGGACAGGTATTCGTTCGCGCCGACATAGACCGAATGATAGCCCCAGACATCACGAACGGCGAAGCCAACCCCCGCATCCGACGCGACCAGAGAGAAGGTATCAACCTCAATCGCGGGGACCGGCGCGAACAGTCTTGCGGACGAAAGGACATCGAAGCCGTAGCCGTCCGCGTCGGCTACGGAGAGCCAAACAGCGTCGCTCGGTACATTTGATTCGATATCTGGGGACTTAAAAATGTGCGAGAATGGTGGCCAGGTCAGTGGCGAAACTGGCCGGAAGGGCCAGCGGCGTAAGCAACCAGGAACCCGATCCAGATCCGCCGACCTTCGCATAAATGCCATT
>JAUCCG010000059.1:0-27721 GCA_034676465.1 Brevundimonas sp.
GCAGTTGTCGAGGAAAATCTCGCATTTCTGAGCTGGTTGAATGACGACCATTTCGTCTTCCTCGGCGCGCGCGACTACGATTATCCACGCACCGCGAGCGGTGGTTATGAGGCTGAAGCACCGTTGAGCCAGTCGGGTGAGGGCCTTGGAGTCTCGAAGTGATCCCGAGCGCACCGTGTTGCGCCGCGCCAACGAACCCGCCGTGCTGACTAGATCGATGAAACGGCAGCTGGACCTGTCCGAGCCGGTGACGGTGGCCAAGGCCAATATTCGTTCGCGCGTGCATCGGCGGGTCTACATGGATTACGTCGGGGTCAAGCGGTACGGCGCGGACGGTCGGCCCTCGGGCGAGACCCGCTTCGTCGGCCTGTTCACGGCCAGGCCTATGATCGCACGGCCTCCCAGGTCCCGCTGGTACGCCGCAAGGTGACCAATGCCCTCGCTCGGCGCCGGCAAGGCACCGGGCAGTCACAATGAGAAGCGCCTGCGCAACATCCTCGAAAACTATCCGCGGGATGAGCTGTTCCAGATTTGCGAGGACGAACTGCTGGAGATCGCCAACGGCATTCTTCACCTCTACGACCGGCCGCGGATCAAGATCTTCACCCGCAACGACCCGTTCGACCGCTTTGTGTCCGTGTTGGCCTTTATCCCGCGTGAGCGCTTTGACGTCAGCGTCCGCGAACGGATTGGCCGGATTCTGGCCGATGCCTGGGGCGGGGTGTGTCTCAGCCCGGGATCCGCAGCTGTCAGATCAACCGCTGGTGCGGATTAAGGACATCATCGGGGTGACGGCCGGGATTTACCGAAGCCGGACATGGACGCCCTGGAGGTCGCCGTTGTGGAGGCGGGCCGTAGCTGGATCGACCGGTTCGAACGCGCGGTCCGCGTCGCCGGTTTCGACGAGGTCTCGGTCGGCCCGGTCAGCGCCAAATGGGCCGATGCCTTCGGGGCCGGCTATCGCGATCGCTACAATGCCACCGAGGCGGTCCAGGATCTCCAGGCCTTCGATTCCCTGAACGTGTCCGGCCTTGTCGATGGCGGCGAGCCGGTTGCGGTGCGCGCCTTCCGGACGGCGACCGACACCTCGCTGCATTTCCGCTTCAAGCTCTATCGGCGTGGTTCGGCGGTGCCCCTGTCTGATGTCCTGCCAATTCTGGCCGACATGGGACTGAAGGCGCTCGAGGAATACGGCAATGCCATCCGGCCGACCGGCGATGTGCCCATCTATATCCATGAGTTCATACTTGAGGACCCGCGCGGCGACAGCCTGACGTTTGAGGACGTCAAGGTCCCGTTCGAACGGGCGTTTTCGGCCGTCTGGTCCGGCCGCACCGAGAGTGACGGCTTCAACCGGCTGGTGCTGGAACTGGGCGTGAGCTGGCGCGAGGCGGCGCTGATGCGCACCCTGGCCCGCTTTCGCCAGCAAGCCGGTCTGGACCCCAGTCAGGCCGTCCAGGAAGAGGCCCTGCGCGAATATCCGGGAGGTGGCCAGCGCCATTCTGGCCCTGTTCGCCGCAAAAATTTCATCCGGCGCTCGGCGATGTCGTCAGCCGTCAGGTGCCGGTCGACGCATTGATCGCCAGGATCAGTCAGCTGCTGCAGGATGTGAAGAGTTTGGATCACGACAAGGCTTTGCGTCGCATCGCGCTGCTGGTGCAGGCGATCAAGCGGACCAACTATTATCAGACCGGCCCGGACGGCCTGCCGGCAGCCCATATCTCGATCAAGATCGCTTCGCGCGAGCTGGAAAACCTGCCCCTGCCCAAGCCGCACCGGGAAATCTTCGTCTGGGCCCCGCACATCGAGGGCTCGCACCTGCGCTTCGGTCCGGTGGCGCGCGGGGGGCTGCGCTGGTCCGACCGCCGCGACGACTTCCGCACCGAGGTTCTGGGTCTGGTCAAGGCCCAGCAGGTCAAGAATGCGGTCATCGTGCCGGTCGGCTCCAAGGGCGGCTTCTATCCGAAACGCCTGCCCAAGGGCGGCGACCGCGATGCGCTGCAGGCGGAAGCCATCCGCGCCTACAAGACCTTCCTGTCCGGCATGCTGGATATCACCGACAATATCGTCGCCGACGGCTCGGTGGCCCATCCGGCCGATGTGGTGCGCTGGGAAGATGACGACCCCTATCTGGTCGTCGCCGCCGACAAGGGCACCGCGAGTTTCTCGGACATCGCCAACGGTATTTCGGCCGACTACGGCTACTGGCTGGACGACGCCTTCGCCTCGGGCGGTTCGGTCGGCTACGACCACAAGGAGATGGGCATCACCGCCCGCGGGGCCTGGGAAGCGGTCAAGCGCCACTTCCGCGAACAGGGCAAGGACATCCACACCGAGCCTTTCACCGTGGTCGGGGTCGGCGACATGTCGGGCGATGTGTTCGGTAACGGCATGCTGCTGTCGAAAGCGACACGGATCGTCGCCGCCTTCGACCATCGCGACATCTTCATCGATCCCAATCCGGATCCGGCGACGAGCTGGATCGAGCGCGACCGGCTGTTCAACCTGCCGCGTTCGTCCTGGCAGGACTATGAAAAATCAAAGATTTCAAAGGGCGGCGGCGTCTTCTCCCGCGCGGCCAAGTCGATCACCCTGACGCCCGAGATCAAGGCGGCGCTGGACATCGAGGAAGATGTGCTGGATCCGGCGTCGCTGATGAAGGCGATCCTGAAGGCCCCGGCCGAGCTGCTCTATTTCGGCGGCATCGGCACCTATGTGAAGGGGCCCGGCGAGACGAACGCCCAGGTCGGCGACAAGGCCAATGACGCAATCCGCGTCGACGGCGGCGAGGTGCGCGCCGGCGTCATCGGCGAGGGGGCCAATCTGGGCATGACCCAGGCCGGGCGCATCGCCTTTGCGCGCAGCGGCGGGCGCATCAACACCGACGCCATCGACAACTCCGCCGGCGTCGACTCGCCCGATGGAACGAGGTCAACATCAAGATCCTGACCGGGGCCGCCATCGCTTCGGGATCGTTGAAGGCCGGCGATCGCAACGCCTTGCTGGCCTCGATGACCGATGAGGTCGCCCTCAAGGTGCTGGCCCACAACTACGACCAGACACTGGCGCTGTCGCTGCAGGAGGCCGAAGGTTCGGGTGCCCTGGATGCGCAGCAGCGGTTCATGCAGTGGCTGGAGGCCAAGGGCAAACTGGACCGCAAGGTCGAGGGCCTGCCCGATGACCTGAAGCTGACCGAGATGAAGGCCGGGGATCAGGCCTTGTCCCGGCCCGAACTGGCGGTGCTGACGGCCTATTCAAAACTGGAGCTGTTCGACGACATCGTCGCCTCGGCCGCGCCGGACGACGCCTTCTTCGCACAGACGCTGGTCCACTATTTCCCGGCACCGCTGGCGAAATACGAAGCCGACATGCAGCGTCACCGGCTGCATCGCGAGATTGTGGCGACCGTGCTGTCGAACGAGATCGTCAACATGGCCGGACCGACCTTCCCGGAGCGACTGAGGCTCAGCGCGGAATGCGACACCACCGCCATGGTCATCGCCTTCGAAGCGGCCCGACGCGTGTTCCGTCTCGATGAGGCGTGGGATGCGGTTTCGGACCTGGACCTGAAGATTCCGGCCGAGGCCCAGACCGTTCTGTATCGCGAGATCTCGACTGTGCTGCGCCGCCAGACCTTCTGGCTGGCTCGTCGCGCGGCCCGGGTGGGGGCGACCGTCGATGGCCTGATCGCCGCCTACCGACCGGCTGCCGACGCCCTGCGGGCCCGCGGCGGCGCGGTTCTGTCGCATTTCGAGCAGGACCGGCTGGACAAGCGGGTGCAGTCGTTCACGGCGCTCGGGGTTCCGGTCAAGATGGCCAAGGCCTTCGCCCTGCTCCGTCCGCTCGTGGCGACCTCCGATATCGGGGACCTGGCGCGTGAGGCCGCCTGGCCGGAGCCGGAAATGGCCATGCTGTACCACCAGGTCGGGGCTGCCTTTGATTTCGACCGGTTACGCGCCGCGGCGGGTGCGGTGCCCTCGGTCGATCATTTCGATCGTCTGGCGGTGCGTCGCCTGATCGAGGATCTGATGTCCGAGCAAATGGCTCTGACGCGTGCTGTGGCCCGGTCGACCAATATGTCCGTCGGGGAAAGCGAAGCGGCCGCCGAGCAGGCCGTGGATGCCTGGATCGGCCCCCGACTCAAGATCGTCGAGGGGGTTCGCGCCTCGGTCGACGAAATCGAGGCTTCGGGCGCGGGCTGGACCTTTGCCAAATTGACCATCGCCAACGGTGCCATTCGTGAGGTAGCGGCCACGGTGACCTGAACCCGAAACGGCTCCGGTACAGGTCGGGCCCCTTTTTTTGCTGGAGCCCGGCGGAACCGGCCAGGTTTCGACAGCGTCCGAAAGGAATGCCCTTGCCCCGTAAGTTTCTGGTCGTCGTCGACGACAGCCCGGAGTTCGACGCTGCGCTGCGCTACGCCGCGCGTCGTGCCCGCTCGACCGGAGGACGGGTCGCCCTGCTGCGCGTTCTGCCGCTGGGCTCCGACGCCCACTGGTCCGGTGTGCGCGACGAGATTTAGCGCGAGTTGCGTTCCGAAGCCGAGGCCCTGTTGAACCGTCTGGGTGAGGAAGCGGCCGAAAGGTCGGGGGGCCAGCCCCTGTTCCTGATCGAGGAGGGCGAGCCCCAGGATGCGATCCACAAGGTCGTCCGCGACGATCCCGAGATCAAGATTTTGGTTCTGGCGGCCGGGTCCGGGGCGAGGGGGCCAGGGCCACTGGTTACGGCGGTGCTCAAACAGGGGACGCTGGGAGGGCGTAAACTGCCGGTCACCATCGTTCCAGGCGAACTGACCGAGGCCGAAATCGAAGATCTCGGCTGACCCCGGCCGACCCGTGTCGGAGGGGCAACGTGTCGCGTGTGCCGGACTTGAAACCGCTGCTGGCCGGGCGCATCTGATACGCATGTTCATCCAGACCGAGACGACGCCGAATCCGAATGTGCTGAAATTCCTGCCGGGGCGTGATGTGGCGACCGCGGCGGTTCAGGAGTTCCTGTCGATGGGTGCCGCAACCGCATCGCCCCTGGCCGAGGCTCTTTTCCGCCTTGAAGGGGTGAGGGGGGTCTTTTTCGGGGCGGACTATGTGTCGGTCACGCGTCATCCGGATTTCGACTGGTCGGGGATCAAGGCCCCGGTCCTGGCCGCGATCATGGATCATTTCGTTTCCGGCGCGCCGTTGATGCGCGGCGAGGCTCCGGCCGCCGACGGTCATGCCGAGGACGACAGCGAAGTGGTGGCGGAGATCAAGGCCCTGCTGGACAGTCGGGTCCGACCGGCCGTTGCCCAGGATGGCGGTGACATCCTGTTTGACGCCTTTGACCCTGAAACCGGTGTTCTGACCCTGCGCATGCGCGGCGCGTGCGCCGGCTGTCCGTCGTCGTCCGCCACGCTCAAGGCGGGGGTGGAGCAGATGATGAAACACTATGTTCCTGAAGTGATGCGGGTCGAACAGGTCCTCTGACTTCCCGGGTGCGCGTTCCGTGAAACGTTTTCGTCCTCGCCACACTGTCGGGACGATGGCATATTTGCCGGATGCCGCGTTTCGAACTCGATCCTGCCGCCCGTCGACTGGGCGAGGCCCTTGCCGCCCTTCGCCGGGACCGCGGGTCTGAGTTTAGGCCGACGCCGGTGCCCGGATGGGCATGACCAGTCAGGGGTGGGGGCTCTATGAAGCCGGTCGCCGGCCCGGTCTGTTCCGACCCGATGTCCAACGTCGGCTGACAGCGGCGCTTGACGCCACGGTCGAGGATCTCGAGCGGCGGTGCATGGTGCAACCGCCACCAGAACCGGAATTGGCCGGCCTTGAGTTCCGGGGGCGTGCGTTCGGTCACGGTGTCGACAGCGGGATGGCGGCGTTGCCGCGACTGCAGCTTTCCAACGATGATCTCAGACCCTGGGCGGCGTCTGGTGTGGTGCTGGTCTATGAGCCGGGCCGCTGGCCGCGCCGCGATCAGGGCTGTGTCATTCATATGGTCGACGGTGAGGCGCGGATCCGGCTCTATGATCGGGCGGACGGGGAGTCCCTGGTCGTCCACGGCGGGCCAGCCGGCCTCGGGGTTGAGGAAAGGATTTCCAGGTCGACCGTTCGCGACGTCGCCGCCGTGGTGGCCCGGCTGGACAACTGAATGAAACAAAATCGTTGCATTTCGTTCGGTTTCATGAAACACCATGGCCCGGTTCAACCAGGGAAATCGGCGGATGGGCATCCGGTCGGGAAACAGTGTCGACGCCTATGTCGGCGCCCGCATAAGCCTGAGACGATCGGCGTTGGGGCTGTCGCAGACCGCCCTGGCCGCCGAGCTCGGTGTCAGCTTCCAGCAGGTCCAGAAATACGAGACCGGGGCCAACCGGATTTCAGCGTCACGCCTGCACCGGATCGCTACCGTGCTGGGCACCTCGGTCGGCGCGCTGTTTCCGCCGGTCGATTCCAGCGGCGAGGGGCCGGACGCGCCGGACTGGCTGGGCAAGGTGAAGCACCTGCAGGCCTCGAGCGAGGGACGGGTGCTGGCAATGGCCTTTCCCAGAATTGAGGACGTCAGGGTACGGCGCGCGGTCGCCCGGGTGGTCGCCGCCCTGGCGCGTCGTGGCGGATCGTCGGCAACGGTGCGCGACCATGAGAATGTTGCTGATTGATTCCGCCTTGTCGCTGTGCACCGCCGCCGTGTTTGCGGATGAAACCGCTCTCGCCGTGCGGTCGGAGCCGATGTTCAAGGGGCATCAGGAACGTCTGGCCGGCTTCGTCCGGGAGGCGATGGCCGAGGCCGGGACGGGGTTTGCCAACCTGGATCGGATCGGGGTTACCACCGGTCCCGGGTCCTTCACCGGTCTGCGCGTGGGACTGGCCTTTGCCCCAGGGTTTCGGCGCGGCGCTCGAGCGCCCGGTCGTCGGAATCTCGACCCTGGACGCCCTGGCGGCGTCGATCGCGCCGGACGGGGTCGCGCCGGGTGCGGTCGCGGCCCTGATCGATGCCCGCCGCGGCCAGGTCTATGCGCGGTTCTGGCGGGGTGGTGTCGCGGAAGGGCCGGCCGAGGCCCTGTCGCTGGAGGCCGCCACCACCCGGCTCACGGCGCTGGGACCGGGCGTCACCCTGGTCGGTTCGGGGGCCCCGCTGCTGGCGGGTGCCGTCCCCCTGGGCATTGTCGTCGATCTGCCGGGTCCGACGCCGGAGGCCCTGGCTCGCCTGGCGGCCGCCGCGGACCCCCGTCTGTCCCCACCGGAACCCCAGTATCTGCGCGCCCCGGACGCCACTCCCCCGACCCGATTGCCAGGCCAGCCGCGGATTCCGGTCCGGCCGTGAGCGCCGTCCCCCCTGACCCCGAAGCGCTGGCGGCCCTGCATGAGACGGGTTTTGATCGTGGCTGGACCGCGAAAACCTTTGCCGACCTGCTGAAGCAGCCCGGTGTGGCGGCCATCGTTGAACCGGACGGTTTCATCCTGATCCGGGTCGTGGCCGACGAGGCCGAGATCCTGACTCTGGCGGTTCATCCCGGGGCGCGGGGACGGGGGCAGGGTGCCCGACTGACCCGGGCGGCGGCTACGGCCGCGGCTGCAGGGGGAGCCCGGCACCTGTTCCTTGAGGTGGCCGAGGACAATATCGCCGCGCGGGCCCTGTACCGTCGGGCGGGGTTTGAGATCGTCGGTCGTCGGCCGCGCTATTATGTCCGTTCCGGGATGCCGTCGGTCGATGCCCTGCTTCTGAGCCTGAACTTGCCGGGACCGCTTCCCTTAGGCTGATCGGCTGCCTATCTTCCCCCCATGGACCGGATCGAGAAACTCTGCGCCGAGCGCGGCATGCGCATGACCGAGCAGCGGCGCGTCATCGCCCGGGTGCTGTCGAGCGCCGACGATCATCCCGATGTGGAAGAACTCTACCGGCGTGCCTCTTCGATCGATCCGCACATCTCGATCGCCACCGTCTATCGTACCGTCCGGCTGTTCGAGGAGGCCGGGGTCGTCGAGAAGCACGATTTCGGTGACGGGCGGTCGCGGTATGAGGAGGCGGGGGATGATCATCACGATCATCTGATCGACGCCAAGACGGGCGAGGTTATCGAATTCTTTGACGCCGAGATCGAGCGCCTGAAGATCGAAATCGCCGAGCGGCTGGGCTTTGAGCTGATCGGCCACAAGCTTGAGCTCTACGGCAAGCCGATCGTCGGGGCCGAGCCGTCGGACCGCGAAGGTCTGATCTTCACCCGGCGAGCCACGCGGACGGATATCGACGACATCGACTGACCCGTCCCGGAGTTAGACGTCGTCGCTGCCGACTGGGCCGCCCTCGTTTTCCAGCCGATTGATCGACTTGACGTCCTTACGGGTGAATTTCAGCCGCACGCCCACGCCGGAGTTATCTTCGTCGATAAACACAGCCCCGCCCGACTCGAGGGCCAGCCGCAGGCGTTCCACTGCGGCCGGTTCCAGGTCCGCGTGACCGCTCTCAAATTCCGCCAGGGCCTCGATGGCCAGTTCCGAAAGCTTGGCGACATGGTACCGGGGCCATTCCACCAGGGCGCGGGCGGCGCGGGCCTGGGGGCCTGTGATCGACATCAGTTGTCTCCTCTGTGTCCCGACAGCCTAGAGCATGACCTCTTTTGACGGAATCGGGATTCCCAAATCGGTAGCGATCTGATTTATCATTCGTGCTGGATGGAGGCCAGCATGTATGACAGCTCCCTATTCGGTTGATCTTCGATCGCGTGCCTTGGCGCGCAAGGCGGCCGGCGAGACGCACCGGGAAATCGCGGCAGCTCTTCGGATCAGTCCGTCGTGTCTGTCGAAATGGGCGCGTCATGAACGCGAGACCGGGTCTCTGGAACCGGCCCGGATCGGCGGCTGCAAGCCCCGAACGCTTTCGGGCGAGGTGGCCGCGTGGCTGCGAGAGCGGATCGCCTCGGGCCCGATCACGCTGCGGGGGCTGACGGCCGAGTTGGCCGAGCGGGGGATCAAGACCCAGCCCCGCGCGGTGTGGGTGTTCCTGCATGCCGAGGGTTTCAGCTTCAAAAAAAACCCTGCTGCCCGAGGAGCAGACGCGGCCTGACGTGGCGCGTAAACGCACGCGCTGGAAGGCGTATCAGGGCCGGATCGACCCGTCCCGGTTGGTGTTTCTGGACGAGACCTGGGTCAAGACCAACATGGCCCCACTCCGAGGATGGGGTCCGCGCGGTCGTCGGCTGAAGGCCCACGCCCCCTTCGGCCACTGGAAGACCCAGACCTTCATCGCCGCCCTGCGTCACGACCGCATCGACGCGCCCTGGGTGATCGACGGGCCGATCAACGGCGAGCTGTTCCGGGTCTATGTCGAGGAAGTTCTGGCCCCAACCCTGAAGCCCGGCGACGTCGTCGTGCTCGACAATCTGGGCAGCCACAAGGGCAAGGCCGCGCGCGCCGCCGTCCGGGCCAGGGGAGCCCATCTGATCTTTCTGCCGCCCTACAGCCCGGACCTGAACCCGATCGAACAGGTCTTCGCCAAGCTCAAACACCTGATGCGAAAGGCCCAGCCCCGAGACGTCGAGGCCACATGGCGAAAGGTCGGTCAGCTCCTTGAGCTCTTCACACCCAACGAATGTGCCAGTTACCTCGTCAACTCTGGATATGGTTCCGTATGAACAAATCCCGCTCTAGCCGATATCGACGGCACGGGAAGGGTATCGACGTTGCGATCGCGAGAAGCATGGCGCGAACCGCCTCGGGGCATTAAAAGCCGACCCATGACTGAAACTCCCGTTTCGCTATCGGTCGCAGACGGCGCTGGCCCCGCACCCCGACGCCTGTTCATCAAGACCTACGGCTGCCAGATGAATGTCTATGATTCCGAGCGCATGGCCGATGTGCTGCGCGCGCTCGGCTATGAGGCGACCAACACCGCCGAGGACGCCGATTTCGTCATTCTCAACACCTGTCACATCCGCGAGAAGGCCGCCGAAAAGGTCTATTCGGAGCTCGGCAAGCTGAGAGAATTGAAAGACGCCCGAGCGACGAATTCGATGATTATCGCCGTGGCCGGCTGCGTGGCCCAGGCCGAGGGCGAGGAAATCATGCGCCGCCAGCCGGCGGTGGACCTGGTGGTCGGGCCCCAGGCCTATCATCAGCTGCCCGAGCTTCTGACCCGAACTGCCCGGGCGCGGGGCGAGCGGATCGGGGCCGATTTCGCGCCCCATGCCAAGTTCGACGCCATGACGTCCGAGCGCATCGGGCCGCGCGGCATCACCGGACCGACCGCCTTCCTGACCGTGCAGGAGGGTTGCGACGAAATTCTGTACCTTCTGTGTGGTGCCCTATACGCGCGGCGCGGAATGGTCACGGCCCGTGGCGGACATCCTGACCGAGGCCCGGGCCCTGGTCGAGCGGGGCGTGCGCGAGATCACCCTGCTGGGCCAGAACGTCAACGCCTATGACGGTGCGGGACCGGACGGTGACCCCTCGACCCTGGCGCGGCTGGCCCACGCCCTGGCCGGGATCTCCGGACTGGACCGGCTGCGCTATACGACCAGCCATCCCAACGACATGAGCGACGATCTGATCGCCGCCCATGGCGAGCTGGACGTGCTGATGCCCTATCTGCACCTGCCGGTGCAGTCCGGTTCCGATCGCATCCTGCGGCTGATGAACCGCAAGCACGGGCCGAAGACCTATCTCGACGTCATCGACCGGATCCGCGCGGTCCGGCCCGACATCGCCATTTCGGGGGATTTCATCGTCGGCTTCCCGGGTGAGACCGACCGTGATTTCGAGGACACCCTGACCCTGGTGCGCCAGGTCAACTACGCCTCGGCCTTTTCCTTCATGTACTCGCCGCGTCCAGGCACGCCCGCCGCCGCCATGGCCGCCCAGGTGCCCGAGGGCGTCGCCCGCGAGCGGCTGCACGCGCTGCAGGCCCTGCTGTTTGAACAGCAGACGGCCTTCAATGCGGCCCAGGCCGGCCGGACCCTGCCGGTCCTGTTCGAGCGCAAGGGCCGCAATCCGGGGCAGGCCATCGGTCGCTCGCCCTATCTTCAGTCTGTTCACGTCGAGAACGGGGAGCATCTTCTCGGCCAGATCGTTGCCGTGGAGATCGAAAGCGGCAAGCAGAACAGTCTGGCGGGCCGTATCATTCAGCAGAAGGCGGCCTGATGGCGCGTGAGTCCGAGTTTCTGGCCCTTGACGACCGTGCGCTTCGCGCCGTCACCGGGCCCAACAGTCGTCATGTCGCCCTGATCGAGGATGCCTTCAAGGTTCTGGTCGAAGCCCCCGGCGGGGGCGTGTCGATCAATGGATCGGCGCGCGACCGCGGCCACGCCAGGCGGGTAATCGAAGCCCTCGCCAAACGGGCGGAGAAGGGGGCCGAGGTGACCGAGGCTGATGTGCGCGCCATCATGGGCACGATCCGGGGCGGGGGCGTCAGCGCCGACCCCATGGCCCTGCCGGTCGGCAAGCGCGGGGCCATCGTGCCCAAGACCAATGCCCAGGCCCGTTACCTCGAGATCCTGGCCCGTTGCGAGCTGAGCTTCGGGGTCGGTCCGGCGGGCACGGGCAAGACCTTCCTGGCCGCGGCCTACGGGGCCTCGCTGCTGCGCCGGGGCCAGGTCGACCGTCTGGTCATCACCCGCCCGGCGGTCGAGGCGGGTGAGAAACTGGGCTTCCTGCCCGGTGACCTGAACGAGAAGGTCGATCCCTATCTGGCCCCGATCTGGGAGGCGCTGAACGACATCCTCGGCCCCGAGGACGTGCAGCGCCGCCGTGACAAGGGTGAGATCGAGGCCGCGCCGATCGCCTTCATGCGCGGTCGCACACTCAGCCACGCCTTCATCATCGTCGACGAGGCCCAGAACACCTCGCGTCTGCAGATGAAGATGGTCCTGACCCGTCTGGGCGAGGGTGCGCGGATGGTGGTGACCGGCGACCCCAGCCAGGTCGACCTGTTAAATCCCCGCGATTCCGGCCTGGCCCACGCGCTGCGTATCCTGCGCGATGTGAAGGGGGTCGGGGTGCAGGAATTCGAGGCCCAGGACGTGGTCCGCCACGCCATGGTCGAGCGGATCGTGCGCGCCTATGACGCCGACGCGGCCCACGGGCGGCCGCGGCCGGATCTCGAAGAGCGGCCGGCCCGATGATCGAGATCGTCGAGGACGACGCCGACGGCTGGTCCACCGTCGGTCCGGACCTGTCCGGCGTGGTCGATCGCGCCGCGATGGCTGCGTTGGGCACGGTCACGGGCGAGGTGGTGGTTCTGTTGACCGACGACGCCGGCGTGCGCGATCTGAATGCCCGGTTCCGGGGCAGGGACACGGCGACCAATGTCCTGTCCTTTCCGGCCGCCGAGGGTGCCGGAGACCTGCTGGGCGACATCGCCCTGGCCTCGGGCGTGTGCCGCGCCGAGGCCGACGCCCAGGGCAAGACCCTGGCTGACCATCTCAGCCACCTTGTCGTCCACGGCGTGCTGCACCTGCTGGGCCGGGATCATGAAGAGGATGCCGAGGCCGAGGAGATGGAGGCCGAGGAACGGTCGATCCTTGCCAGCCTCGGTATCGCCGACCCATACAGGTCCGATGCTCAAGCTTGATCCGAACCACCCCCGTCACAGCCTGATCGTCCGCAGGATCCGTATCGGCCTGGCGTTGCTGGCCGGTGTGGGGACGGCGCTGGTCCATCCGCCGTTCGGATTTCTGCCCGGCCTGCTCGGTTATCCGTTGCTGATGCTGCTGGCGGAACGCTCGTCCTCGGGGCGCAGCGCGTTCTGGATGGGCTGGCTGGCCGGGTTCGCCTATTTCTTCATCGGCTGCTGGTGGGTGGCCGAGGCCTTTCTGGTCAATCAGGACCAGGCCTGGATGGCCCCGTTCGCCGCCAGCCTGCTGCCGATGGGTCTGGGCCTGTTCTGGGGCACGGTCGCGGTGCTGTATCGCCGGATCGCCCCGGCCGGCGTCCACCGTGTGCTGGTCTTCGCCGCCTGTTTTGCCCTGCTGGAATGGCTGCGTGGTCACCTCCTGACCGGATTTCCCTGGAATCCGGCGGGGGCGGGCTGGAAGGCCGGCTCGGCGATGTCCCAGTTCGCCGCCGTCGCCGGAGTCTACGGTCTGGGCTTCGTCACGGTCGCGGCGGTCTCGGCGCTCGGCCTGGTCCGCGGACCGGATCCGCGCCGGACCCGGATCGTTGCCGTCGCGGGTGGAGTCCTGGTTCTGGCTGTCCTGTGGGCCGGCGGCGCACTCCATCTGTCCCAGGCCCGACTGCAGTTCACCGACACCCTGGTGCGGATCGTTCAGGCCGACGTGCCGCAGGAGTCCAAATGGTCGCCGGAAGCCTATCGCGGCATCGTCGATCGCTATGTGACCCTGACCGCCCGACCTGCCGCCCGGCTTCCCGATGTGGTGATCTGGCCCGAAGGGGCGCTGCCGGCCACGGCCAACCAGGTGTTCGGGGTCGGTTCGCCCGACGGGATCGCCATCGCCCGGGCGCTTCAGCCCGGCCAGACCCTGCTGGTCGGTCTGGGTCGTGGCGAGGCCGACGCTACCGCCGAGGGCGGGGCGCGCTATTTCAACAGCATGTTCGTACTCCACGATGAAGGCGAGGCCGGACTGCGGATCACCGGCATCTATGACAAGCACCGTCTGGTACCTTTCGGGGAATACCTGCCGATGGGCCGGTTGATGAGCCGGCTGGGGGTCCGCAGTCTGGTTCATGTGCCCGCCGACTTCAGCGCCGGTCCGGTTCCGGCCCCGATCGACGTGCCCGGTGCCCCGTCGGCCCAGCCGCTGATCTGCTACGAAAGTCTGTATCCGGGCTTCACGCCCGGCACCCGGGGTCGTCCGGGCTGGATCGTCAATGTATCGAATGACGCCTGGTTCGGTCGCACCTCGGGGCCACTGCACATCTCAATCTCGCCAGCTATCGGGCTATCGAGACCGGTCTTCCCGTGGTCCGCTCCACCCCGACCGGGGTGTCGGCGATGATCGATCCCTGGGGTCGAATTGTTGCAGACCACCGACTTAAGTCCGGCCAGAGCGGCGTCATTGACGCCCTGCTGCCACAACCTGCGGCGATCACGACGTACGGCCGGTTCGGCGATCTCCCGTTCTGGTTGGCGGTCATCGCCGGACTGATGCTCGGCGCTTTCCGGTCGCGTTCCGGGCGCTTGAACGCGCCGGATTAGGCATGAGCGTTTCTGTGATTTAGGATGACATCCGCTGCCTGTGGGCGCATTGCATGGGTATCGGAACAGCTAGAGGGCGTCGAGTTTGGCTATGGCAAGAGGCGGTGGCGAGGATGGACCCCATCCGGTAGATCGGCATGTTGGCCGCAGGGTCTGCGAAAAACGGATCAGCCTGGGTTACAACCAGAGTGACCTTGGGCGCGCGCTGGGGCTGACCTTTCAGCAGATCCAGAAATACGAGAAGGGCGCGAACCGCATCTCGGCTTCTAAGCTCTGGGATATCGCGCGCTTCTTCAAGGTCGATATCGGCTACTTTTTCGAAGGTCTGAACCAGGCCGGGGCCGGGGTCGGCGAGAGCGGGGCCGCCGCCTTCGACCACGACTACCCGGCAACCCGCTACACCATCGAGGTGTCACGCCTGGCACCCCGGCTTTCCACCCGGCATCAGGAAATTGGCGCTGGAACTGGTTCGCGAACTGAGTGAGCGCAGCGCCGACGACGCCAAATAGGGCGTCAGCCATCCGGCCGGGCCCGGCCAAAATCCGGAGCCCGGGCCTTTTGTTCGGCCCAGTAGGCTGCCCCGTCGTCCGGCTTGAACATGGTACGTGGCGTACCGTCCCGGGTCGCGACGGCGAAGGTGTTGGTGGCCGCCTCGTAATAGAGGACGTCACCGTTCGGACGGCGAACCGTCTCGACCTCACGCGGCGGATGGTCGACGAAGGCCTGCATCCGGGTGAGATAATCCTCAGACGACCGGGCCCCGAACGCCGCGCCATTGCGCTGGAACAGTCGCTCGACCTTGGCATCCACGGTTTCCCGTCGACTGGTCGTCACGCGTGGACGTTCGGGTGCGGGACGGGACGTCTCCGCCAGGGCGACCGTCGTGCCGCCGTCGACGGCGGCACCCGCCCCGGCCGTCCGGTCGCGGGTCTCGACCGCCGAGCCCGCATTGTCACACCCGCCGGGCCCGACCAGCATCACCAGGCCCGCGACGATCATTCCGCTCATGGCAACAGGATTGCGCGCCATGTTTCCCTCCATGCGATAATAGACGTCTACCCATAGTTGAAATATGGTGTTGCTGCAATGTTCCGCAGCCGGCGCTTCAGCCTCGACGCCGTCCCGCGCCGTCGCTAGAGGAGCAGGATGTCCGAGGTCTCGTTGAACGCCCGCAAGGTCCTGCTGATCGTCGGTGGCGGTATTGCCGCCTACAAGGCGCTGGAGCTGATCCGTCTACTGCGCAAGGCCGGGGCCGGGGTGCGGACCGTCCTGACCGACGGCGGGGCGCAGTTCGTCACGCCCCTGTCGCTGGCGGCCCTGTCCGGCCATCCGGTTCACCACGCCCTGTTCTCGCCCGAGGACGAAACCACGATGGGCCATATCGAGCTGTCGCGCTGGGCTGATCTGGTGGTCGTGGCCCCGGCGACGGCGGGCCTGATCGCCAAGGCCGCCAACGGTCTGGCCGATGATCTGGCCTCGACCACCCTGCTGGCCACCGACAAGCGGGTCCTGATGGCCCCGGCGATGAATGTGCGGATGTGGCAGCACCCGGCGGTCCAGGCCAATCTGCAGCGTCTCAAGGGCTTTGACGGCCTGCATGGCGTTGCGGTGGTCGGGCCGGATGCGGGCGAGATGGCCTGCGGCGAGTTCGGGCCGGGTCGGATGGCGGAACCGGCGGCGATCCTGGCCGCGATCCGCACCCTGCTGGGCGACGCCGGGGACCGGCCGTTGGCCGGGCGTCGGGCCGTGGTCACGGCCGGGCCGACCTTCGAGCCGATCGATCCCGTTCGCGGCCTGACCAATCGCTCGAGCGGCAAACAGGGCTATGCCATCGCCGCGGCCCTGGCCGCGCGCGGGGCCAGCGTGACCCTGGTTTCGGGGCCGGTGGGTCTGGACGCACCCGATGGCGTGCAGCGGGTCCGGGTCGAGACGGCCGTGGAAATGAAGGCGGCGGTCGAGGCGGCCCTGCCGGCCGACATCGCCGTGATGACCGCCGCCGTCGCCGACTGGCGGGTCGACGGCGTGGCCGGCGGCAAGATCAAGAAGGCCCCGGGCGGTCCGCCGACGCTGGCCCTGATCGAGAATCCCGACATCCTGGCGGACCTGTCCGCGCCCGGTTCGAACCGGCCGGCCCTGGTGATCGGCTTTGCGGCCGAGACGACCGATCTTGAGGCCAATGCCCGGGCCAAATTGTCGCGCAAGGGCTGTGACTGGATCATCGCCAACAACGTTTCGGGCGATGTGTTCGGGGCCGACAGCAATGCCGTGACCCTGTTCCGGCGGGACGGGTCAGAGGATGCCTGGCCGCGCCAGCCCAAGGTTGATGTGGCCCATACCCTGGTCGACCGCATCGTCGACCATTTCGCCTGATCCCGACCGGAGCCTGCCGTCCATGACGACCGTGCGTATCGAACGCCTGCCCCACGCCGCAGGCCTGCCGCTGCCGGCCTATGAAACCGCCGGTTCGGCCGGGATGGATCTGCGCGCCGCGGTCGCCGATGACCAGCCCCTGACCCTGGCCCCGGGGGACCGGGCCCTGGTCCCGACCGGGCTCAGGATCGCGCTGGGGGCAGGCTACGAGGCCCAGGTACGGCCGCGCTCGGGTCTGGCCCTGAAACACGGCATCACTTGTCTGAACGCCCCGGGAACCGTCGACAGCGACTATCGCGGCGAGGTCGGGGTGATCCTGATCAATCACGGGGTCGAGCCGTTCGTGATCCGGCGCGGCGAACGCATCGCCCAGATGGTCATCGCACGCCATGAACAGGCCGGTGTCGTCGAGGTTGAGACCCTGGACGAGACGGCGCGCGGGGCCGGCGGGTTCGGCTCGACGGGGCGCTAGAACCCCGTCGCCCCGGCCGTTCAGATCGTCGGCGGGGTGGCCGGGGTGGTCTCGCGACGCCGGACCTGTTCGCGCCAGGCGGTGTAGAGGCCCGAGGCCGCGATCAGGGCGGCCCCGATCAGGGTCGAGACCGTGGGCGAGGCGTGCATCAGCCACCAGCCGAACCCCACGGCACCGACGATCTGCAGATAGTCGAACGGGGCCACCACCCCGACCGGGGCGTGGCGTAGCGAATTGGTCATGAACAACTGGGCCGCGCCACCGGCCACGCCGCCGGCGGCCAGCACGGCATAGGTCGGCCAGGCGCGCCATTCGGCGGTGAAGATCATCAGGCCGCCGCCGACGACGGCGCAGGCGATGAAGAACCAGAACACGATCGAGGCCGTGGTCTCGGTCTTGCCGAGCTGGCGCAGCGTCACGGTCACCGCCGCCGCCATGAAGGCTCCGGCGAGGCCGATCATCAGGCCGTCGAGCGGTGGCCCGCCACCGCTGCCGGGCTGGACCATCACGGCCACACCGATGAAGCCGAGGACCACGGCGGCCCAACGGCGGAGCCCGACCACCTCCTTCAGCACCACGACAGACAACAGGGTGGCGAAGATCGGGGCGGTGAAGCCGATGGTGGTGGCGTCCGCCAGCGGCAGCATCCTCAGCGTCTGGAAGATCAGCAGGATACCGGTGACGCCCAGCGCGCAGCGCCACAGATGCACCAGGGGCCGGTGCGTCTTCAGGGTCGACAGTCCCGCGGGGGCGCTCATGACCCAGACCAGAACGACGGGCAGGCCGAACAGGGCACGATAGAAGACCATCTCGGGCGCGGTCACAGGCTCGAGGGTCGTGGCGTATTTCATCATCGCCGCCATCAACGAGAAACAGCCCGCCGAGGCGATGCGCAGGAGTATGCCGCGAGACACGCCGTGGACCGGCGCCAACGTCGTCACGCCTGTCTGAACCCCAGTACGTCCTGCATGTCATAGAGACCCGGCGGGCGCTTGCGGACCCAGGCGGCGGCGGCCACGGCCCCGCGCGCGAACAGCGAGCGGTCAATGGCCTTGTGGCTGAGCGTCACGACCTCGTCCTCCGAGGCGAACAGCACCGTGTGTTCGCCGACGATGCCGCCGGCCCGCAGGGTGGCGAAGCCGATCCGGCCGGTCTCACGTTCGCCGGGCAGGCCGTCATAGGGCGGACTTCTCAGTGTGGACAGGTCGCCGCCGCGCCCGGCGGCGGCGGCCTCACCCAGCATCAGCGCGGTGCCCGAGGGGGCGTCGACCTTGCGGCGGTGGTGGGCCTCCAGCACCTCGATGTCCCAGTCCTGCGCATCGAGACGCAGGGCGGCCTGTTCGACCAGACCGATCAGGACATTGACCCCCAGCGGAGAAATTCCCGCTGCGGACGATGGCTACACTCGCGGCGGCGGCGGCCAGTTCGATCTCCTGGATCTCGCTGAAGCCGGTCGAGCCGATCACCAGCGCGGGGCCGCCGCGACCGGCGCAGGCCCGGGCCAGTTCAACCGAGGCGTCGGGGGTCGAAAAATCGATGATCACGTCACAGAGTGACAGGTCGGGCGTCTCACCCCGGT
The DNA here is from genome assembly GCA_034676465.1 of Brevundimonas sp. Lineage (GTDB taxonomy): Bacteria > Pseudomonadota > Alphaproteobacteria > Caulobacterales > Caulobacteraceae > Brevundimonas. Next base: position 18,546 of record JAUCCG010000059.1, read on the forward strand.
CGAACCGCGCGGCGACCACCACATCCTCACGGGCGTCCAGAACCTGGGAAACCGCGCGACCCATACGACCCCGGGCCCCTGAAATCCCGGCGTGGAACAGGGCGGTCACGCGGTGGTCTCTTTTGATCCCGTGCCGGTACCGGGGGGCGGGGAGTCGCCGCCCAGGATATCGGCCCAGAAACGCTTGGCCTTGCCGGCGAAATTAGAGTTTCGCGGGCTCTGGTCGGCTCCGAAGGTGGTGGCCAGTTCTTCCATCAGCTCGCGCTGACGGGCGGTCAGGTCTGTCGGGGTCTCGACGAACAGTTCAACCAGCAGGTCGCCGCGCTGACGTCCGTTCAGATGCGGCATGCCCTTGCCCTTGATGCGGACCGTCTTGCCGGTCTGGGCCCCGGCGGGGACCTGGACCCGGGCCTTGCACTGGCCGTCGCAGGCTTCGGACACCAGGCAGGGCGCGTCGATCTCGCCGCCCAGGGCGGCGGTGGTCATCGGCACCGGTACCGTGACCAGCAGGTCGAGATTGTCACGCTCGAACAGTTCGTGCGGGGTGACCGACAGGAAGACATAGAGGTCGCCGCGCGGCCCGCCGCGCAGGCCGGCATCGCCTTCGCCCGACAGGCGGATGCGCGAGCCGTCGTCGACCCCGGCCGGAACCTTCAGCGCCAATTTGCGGGTTTTGCGGACCTGGCCGTGGCCGTGGCAGCTGGTGCAGGGCTCGGCGATCATCTGGCCGCCGCCGCCGCAGCGGGGGCAGGTTCGTTCGACCTGGAAGAAACCGTTGGCCTGGCGCACGCGGCCCGCCCCCTGACAGGTGGTGCAGGTGACCGGCCTGGTGCCCTTTTTCGCGCCCGATCCCTCGCAGCTGTCGCAGGTGGCGGTCGAGGGCACGCCGATCTCGACGTCGGCCCCGCGATAAGCCTGTTCCAGGGTGATCTCGAGATCGTAGCGCAGGTCCGAGCCGCGGCGCGGGCCGCTCTGCTGCTGACGTCCGCCACGCCCGCCGAACACGTCGCCGAAGGCGTCGCCAAAGACCTGCGAGAAGATGTCGTTGACGTCGTGGAAGCCCTGCTGGCCGCCGCCACCGCCGCCGCCGTTGACCCCGGCATGGCCGAACCGGTCATAGGCGGCGCGCTTCTGATCGTCCGACAGGACCGTATAGGCCTCGGAAATTTCCTTGAACCGGGCCATCGACTCCTCGACAGCCGCCGTTGCGGTCTGGATGGTGTTCCATCGCCAGCTTGCGATAGGCCGACTTGAGCCCGGGTGCGTCGATCGTCCGCTCGACGCCCAGAATTTCGTAATAATCACGCGCCATCAGGCGTTTGTCCTCTTACCCCGCGCCGACGGACCGCGCCTCTTGTCGGGCCTGGATCCGGATCGGTCGACCCCACTGACATGGGGGCCGGGTCAAATGATGCAAGTTTCATGAAAAGGCCCCGCCTGCCGGCTGACAAGCGGGGCCCTGTTCATGCTGAGAGCCGGATCAGGCGCTCTTCTTCTCGTCGTTGCTGTCGTCGCCGTCGCCCGAGACTTCCTCGAACTCGGCATCGACCACACCGTCATCGGCGGGAGCCTCGTCGGTGGCGCCTTCAGCTTGCTGATTGGCGTACATGGCCTCGCCCAGCTTCATCGAGGCCTGGACCAGGGTGTTGGTCTTGGTCCGGATGTCCTCGGCGTCGGTACCGTCCTTGGCCGCCTTCAGCTCGGCCAGGGCGGTTTCGATCGCCGCCTTCTCGTCCGCGCCGACCTTGTCGCCGTGTTCGGCCATGGCCTTTTCGGTCGAGTGGACCAGGCTGTCGGCCGCGTTGACGGCCTCGACCAGATCCTTGCGGGTCTTGTCGGCGGCCGCATTGGACTCGGCTTCCTTGACCATCTTCTCGATGTCGTCGTCGGACAGGCCGCCGTTGGCCTGGATGCGGATCGACTGTTCCTTGTTGGTCGCCTTGTCCTTGGCCGTCACGTGCACGATGCCGTTGGCGTCGATGTCAAAGGCGACCTCGATCTGGGGCATGCCGCGCGGTGCGGGGGGAATGCCCATCAGGTCGAATTGACCCAGCACCTTGTTATCCGCCGCCATCGGCCGCTCACCCTGGAAGACCCGGATGGTCACGGCCGACTGGTTGTCGTCGGCGGTCGAGAACACCTGGCTCTTCTTGGTCGGGATGGTGGTGTTGCGCTCGATCAGCGGCGTGAACACGCCACCCAGGGTCTCGATGCCCAGGGTCAGCGGAGTCACGTCCAGCAGCAGCACATCCTTGACGTCGCCCTGGAGCACGCCGGCCTGGACCGCGGCACCCAGCGCCACGACCTCGTCCGGGTTGACGCCCTTGTGCGGCTCCTTGCCGAAGAATTTCTTCACGGCTTCCTGGACCATCGGCATGCGGGTCATGCCGCCGACCAGAACGACTTCGTCGATGTCCGACGCCTTCAGCCCCGCGTCCTTCAGCGCCTTGGCGCAGGGGTCGATGGTGCGCTGGACAAGGTCGTCGACCAGGGCTTCCAGCTTGGCGCGCGACAGCTTGATGTTCAGGTGCAGCGGGCCGGACGCGTCCATGGTGATGAACGGCAGGTTGACCTCGTACTGGGTCGTGGAGCTAAGCTCCTTCTTTGGCCTTTTCAGCCTCTTCCTTGAGACGCTGCAGGGCCAGTTTGTCGGAGCGCAGGTCGACGCCCTGTTCCTTCTTGAACTCGTCGGCCAGGTAGTCGACCAGACGCAGGTCGAAGTCCTCACCGCCGAGGAAGGTGTCGCCATTGGTCGACTTCACCTCGAACACGCCGTCACCGATCTCGAGGATCGAGACGTCGAAGGTGCCGCCGCCGAGGTCGTAGACGGCGATCTTCTGGCCTTCGTGCTTCTCCAGCCCGTAGGCCAGGGCCGCCGCCGTCGGCTCGTTGATGATGCGCAGCACCTCGAGGCCGGCGATCTTGCCGGCATCCTTGGTGGCCTGGCGCTGGGCGTCGTTGAAATAGGCCGGCACGGTGATGACCGCCTGGGTCACGGTCTCGCCGAGATAGGCTTCAGCGGCCTCCTTCATCTTGCCGAGGGTGAAGGCCGAGATCTGTTGCGGCGAATAGTCCTTGCCGTTGGCGCGCACCCAGGCGTCGCCGGTCGGTCCCTTGACGATCTCGTAGGGGACCATTCTTCTTGTCCTTGGCCACCACCGGGTCGTCGAAATTCCGCCCGATCAGGCGCTTGATCGCGAACAGGGTGTTGGTCGGGTTGGTCACCGCCTGGCGGCGGGCCGGCTGGCCGACGAGGGTCTCGCCGCCATCCTGGAAGGCCACGACCGACGGGGTCGTGCGGTTGCCTTCCGCATTTTCGATGACCTTCGGGTTCTTGCCGTCCATGACGGCGACGCACGAGTTGGTCGTGCCGAGGTCGATGCCGATGATCTTGGCCATGGACTCCTTTCTTTCACTCCAGCGGCGGGCGATGCGGCGGCCTTCAAGGAAGCGCGGCACAGGATCGCCCCCATTTGGTTCAGGGGTCAGGATGATCCGGGCGAAAAGTCCCGAGACGTTAGGGGCCTTCTCCGGTTGATCCGGATATGGGAAAGACCTCAGGGGTCGCAAGGGCTTCGTGACATTGCGGTGTGATTCCGGGGCCTGAAATTGCTCGCCGTCCTGCGGTTTTCCCTGTCGAACCGGCGCGCGGCGCGCCAGGAGGCCCGGAATGGACACGTCCGGTCAGCTTGAAACGGGACTTGAGGGCTTCCGCTACTGGCCGGGGGCGCTGGGAACCCAGGCGCAGACGGATCTGCTGGCGCAGGTCCGGGCAACTGTCGTGGAGGCCCCCTTCTATCGTCCCGAAACCCCGGGCGGGCGGCCGTTCTCCGTATTGATGACGAACTGCGGACCGCTGGGCTGGGTCTCGGACCGGGACGGCTATCGCTATCAGCCCCTCCACCCGCTGACCGGCCGGCCGTGGCCGCCAATTCCGCCGCTGCTGCTGACCCTGTGGGATCGTCTGACCGGCCATGAGGCACCGCCGGATGCCTGTCTGGTCAATCTGTACCGGGGCCCGGCCCGGATGGGGTTGCACCAGGACCGGGACGAGGCCGATCTGACGGCTCCGGTCCTGTCGGTCTCGCTCGGTGACACGGCCGTGTTCCGCATCGGCCCGGCGGCAGGTGGTCGCACCCAGGCGGTGCGGCTGGCGTCCGGCGACGTCTGCGCCCTGACCGGACCGTCGCGTCTGGCCCGGCACGGCATTGACCGGACGCTCCCGGGGACATCACGACTGCTTTCCGGCGGCGGGCGGCTGAACCTGACCCTGCGCCGGGCGCGGTAGACAAAGCTCCGGATCAGCGACCCGGATCAGGGGTTCGTGACTCGACACCCGACCCGGGTCAGGGCCACTGTTGCCACCCCGTTCGTGTCCGGAGCTTCCCCTGATGACTGCGCTGATCCGGCCTGAAGGCCAGACTTCCGATGATTTTCGCTTCAGCCGCCGCGCCCTCGGCGGCCTGTTCTTCGCCGGCTATGCCAGCGCGGCCCTGGCGCGGGATGCCCAACCGGTGACCACCCGTGCCGACGGATTGACGCTGGCGGATGTCAGCTATCGCGCGCCCGACGGTTTCGACCTGCCCGCCTATGTCGCCCGGCCCGACGGGGAGGGGCCCTTTCCCGTCGTCATCGTGGTCTCCGAGATCTTCGGCGTGCATGAATATATTCGCGACGTCTGTCGCCGCCTGGCGCAGGCTGGCTATGCCGCGATCGCGCCGGCCTTCTTTGTCCGGGTCGCCGACCCGGCCCCGCTGGATGACATGCAGCAGATCCAGGCCATCGTCGCCGCTGCCGGCTATGAGCAGGTGATGGGCGATGTGGCGGCCACCCTGGACTGGGCCAGCCAGCAATTGTGGGCCAACAGCGATCGGGTCGGGATCACCGGCTTCTGCTGGGGCGGCAAGGTCGTGTGGCAGGCGGCGGCCCGGTTCGCCGCGATCGACGCCGGGGTCGCCTGGTACGGACGTCTGGCCCCGCCGGACAGCGCGACGCCGGATCAAAGGGCGGCGGGTGCGCCCTGGCCGGTCGACCTGGCCGACGATCTCAAGGCCCAGGTCATCGGCCTCTATGGCGGGCTTGACCGGGGCATTCCGCTGTCGAGCGTCGAGGCGATGCGTCTGGCCCTGGCCCGGGCCGGGGCCGACGGCGACGAGATCACCGTCTATCCCGGCGCGCCGCACGGCTTTCATGCCGACTACCGGGCCAGCTACACACCCGCCGCCGCGGCCGACGGGTGGCAACGCCTGCTCACCCTGTTCGAGGCGAGACTCAAGGCCTGATCTCAGGCGGTCTCGTCGACCTGGCCCCCGGTTTCATCAACCTTGTCATAGGGGTTGGCACCGGCCGTGGGGCCGGAACCCCGGGCCGCCACGATGACCATGGCCGGACGCACGGTGCGACCGAACAGCACGAAGCCGGGCTGCAACGTCTGGATCACCGTCCCGCCGGGCACCGTGTCGGACGCCTGTTCCATCATCGCCTGATGCTGGTGCGGGTCGAAGACCTCGCCGGCCTCGGGGGCCCCCCGTTTCAGGCCGTTGGTGTCAAAGGCCGTGAGCAGGGATTTCTCGATCAGTTCCAGACCGGTCACCAGATTGGCGGCCACCGGCCCGGCGTCACGCGGCGCGGCGGTCAGGGCCCGCTGCAGGCTGTCGGCCACGCCCAGCAGGTCCTTGGAGAAGCGCTGGATGGCATAGGCGCGCGCATCGTTCATCTGGCTTTCCGCGCGGCGACGGGTGTTGTCGGCCTCGGCGGCCGCGCGCAGGGCGCGGTCCTTCCACTCATCGCGTTCGGCGATCAGGGCGTCGATGGGCCCGAGGCCGTCGTCGGGACTCTCGAGGCCGCTCGCCTGGGCGATGTCGGCTTCCAGTTCGTATCGATGAAGCTCGTCGTTGATGTCGTTCACGTGTCTTGTCCGTCCAGCATTCTTTCCAGCACCCGGGCGGTATCGTCCACCAGCGGGATGACTCGGGCGTAATTCAGTCATGCGGGGCCGATGACGCCGATGGCCCCGACGACCCGTTGTCGGCCCGTCATATAGGGTGCCGCGATCAAGGCGGAACCCGACAATGAAAACAACCGTGTTTCTGCCCCGATAAATATCCGCACCCCCTGGGCCTCGGAGACGCCGTCGAGCAAACCGTCAGCTGTTCCTTCTGTTCCAGATCGTCGAAAAGAACCCGGACCCGCTCCAGATCCTCGGCCGTTTCGCGATTGTGCAGCAGGTTGGCGCGTCCACGCACGATCAGCGACCGATCGCGCTCGGCCCCGCCGGACCAGGCAGCCATGCCGTCCTCGACCAGGCGGGCGGCGGCGGCGTCCAGGGCCTGACGGGCTGCGGCCAGTTCGGCCCCCATCTCGCTGCGGGCCTCGGCCAGCGGCCGACCCTTGAGCCGGGCGTTGAGGAAGTTGGAGGCCTCCTGCAGGGTCGAGGGGGTGACTCCGGCCGACAGGGGCATGATCCGGTTCTCGACCGAACCGTCGTCGCCGACGAGGATGGCCAGGGCCTGATCATGGCCGAGCGCGACGAATTCGACGTGTTTGACCCCGGCGTCGCGCACCGGAGAGGCGACAATCCCGGCCCCGCCGGCGAGGCCGGACAACAGGTTGGTGGCCTCGTCCAGCGCCTGGTCAAAGCCGCGGCCGCGTCCGGCCAGACGCCCGTCGATCTCGCGTCGCTCCTCCTGACCCCGATGTCGCCGATCTCGAGCAGGCCGTCGACGAACAGGCGCAAGCCGGCATGGGTGGGGATGCGGCCGGCGGAGCTGTGCGAGGCGGCCAGCAGACCGGCCAGGGTCAGGTCCTGCATGGTGTTGCGGATCGAGGCCGGGGACAGATGCACGCCGCCGCGCGACAGGGTGCGCGAGCCGACCGGGTCGCCGGTTTCGAGATTGGATTCGACGATCCGGCGGAATCTATCGCGGGCCCGACCGTCAAGCGCAGCCAGCCCGCCCCCTGCGAGGGGGATGGGCGGCGAGGGGGGAAGGACGGGGGGGGGTGCCGGCTCACCCTTTCAGGATAAGCAGCGCCGCTGCCGCTTGCCAGAAGGAACGTCAAATGACCTCGATCCGCCCCTCGGAACGCCAACCCGACCAGCTGCGTACCGTGACGCTGGAAACCGGCGTCAACCGCTACGCCGAAGGGTCGTGTCTGGTGGCGTTCGGCCACACGAAGGTGCTGGTCACGGCCTCGGTCGAGGACAAGGTGCCCGGCTGGATGCGCAACAGCGGCCAGGGCTGGGTCACGGCCGAATACGGCATGTTGCCGCGAGCGACCCATACGCGGGGCCGGCGCGAGGCCGCCAGCGGCAAACAGTCCGGCCGGACCCAGGAGATCCAGCGCCTGATCGGCCGCTCGATGCGGGCCGTGGTCGATATGAAGGCCCTGGGTGAGCGTCAGGTGGTGTTGGACTGCGATGTGATCCAGGCCGATGGCGGTACGCGCACGGCGGCCATCACCGGGGCCTGGGTGGCCATGGCCAGCGCCTTTGACTATCTGCGCGCCGAGGGCGTGATGAAGACCGATCCGATCCTCGATCAGGTCGCGGCCGTGTCGTGCGGGGTGTTCAACGACCTGCCGGTGCTGGACCTCGACTATGAAGAGGATTCCAACGCCGAGGCCGATTCCAACTTTGTCCTGACCGGAGCGGGCCAGATCGTTGAGATCCAGGCCACCGGCGAGAAGCGCGGCTTTTCGCGGCCCGAGTTCGACCGGCTGTTCCAGCTGGCCGAGGGTGGCTGCGCCGATCTGTTCGCCCTGCAGCGCGCCGCCCTGAAGCGTTAGGGGGTCGACCGACGCGGCTTTGCGGCTTCAGGGTATCGTCGTGCGGCGAACCGGGGCATCGTAGTCAGCAGACCGACTGGAGACCCGCCATGCGCCTTGCCCCCGCCTTCGCCCTTCTCGCCGGCCTGGTGATTTGTCGGCTTGCGACAAACCCGGGGAGAACCCGGTCGACGCCGTCGAGGTCGCGCCCGCGCCGACGACGGTGATGCCGGCCGATGCCCCGCCACAGGAAGAGGTTGATCCCGGTCTGTCACCGGTTGCCGCGGGGGTCGAGGGCTCCTGCCTGTCCGAGGTCGGGGCCGCGGCCGCCGCCCGGCTGGTCGAGCGCTGCATTCAGGTCAGCCCGGCCACCCATCCGCCGTGCAACGTTCAGAACAGCTGCGCCCTGATCCAGAGTGAAATCGACCGGTCCTGCGCCCTGCTCGGACCGGACGCGCCCCGCCCGCCGGAATGCACGGCCTGAGTGACCCTGGCGTTCAGCTCATGCTGCGGGGGCGTAGCCAGTCCATGATGACTTCGTGAGCCGCCCGGTCATAGACGCCCGGGGTTGTCGGCAGCGGAATCTGGCCCTGACCTGTCGTGGTCCAGCGCGGTACCTCGTCGGGCCGCAAACCGAATCGATCCCGGAACGCCCGGACGAAAGCCGTCTCGCTGGTAAAGCCGTGCTGGGTGGCGATTTCGGCGAGCGGTAGCCGGGGGGCGTGGTGCATCCGGATGGTGACATAGGCGCGGTCGAGCCGACGGTTGAGGATGCAGGCCTGGACGCCGCCGGTGGTTTCGAAGGCACGGTACAGGCTGCTGCGCGAGACACCCAGGGCGCAGGCGATCCAGGCGGTCTCGATCGATCCCCGGGACAGCAGGGCGTCGATCAGGCGCAGGGCGCGCTGGCGTATGGTGCGATGGATCGCCTCGGTCTGTAGCGGGGTCACGGTGCTGGCCTGTCCCAGAAACCGCTCGGCGATGACGAAGGTCGCCTCGAAGGCGGCGACCCCTTCATCTTCGGAGAGCTCGCCCGCCACCTCGCTGAGCGTGCGCAGGTGTGAACTGACCAATCGCCCACCGGCGCTGGTCGCGGGCAAGACCAGACCGTGCAGGCCCCGCCCCGCCAGCCAGGACGGCAGGCTGGTGCGCGGCACCAACAGATTGATGACGTCGATCCCGTCGGTCCGTGAGGACGAGGGGCGGGCCAGGTCCCGGAATTGCCCCGACCCGGCCTCAGCGTTCACGTCCCGGCCGTCACAGTCCCCCACCGTGCGGGTCTGATTCAGGATCACGCTGATATGGTCGATACCCGAGCGGCCGATCTGGCCCGAGCCCCGGGTCAGGGTCTGGGGCACGGACCGGGCCCTGGCGACCGACCCGGTGCCGAAACCGTAAGCGGTTGTCCGGCT
>JAUCCG010000060.1:0-47863 GCA_034676465.1 Brevundimonas sp.
TCGGACAGGTCACCGTGCGCACGCGCCTCGGAGATTGCCGCGATGACGCTCGGCCGTTCGACCGACTTGAATTGCTTCAACTGATCGTCGAGGACACGGTAGCCCTCGCCCGTCATGGGCACTTTTTCCATAGTGTCGTGCGTTTCTTGTTTCGGCCGACTGAGAGACTTACTCGGCACTGATAGTCGCTGCGGCGCTAGCGACCGGCCAAAGAGGGTAGGGCGCCGCGCGCCAAGACTTAGAGCCACTCGATTGTTCGATCGCGACCGGACCTGGCGGATCAGACTCCAGGCCAGCCAGGCGATGGCGGCGAGGCCGAAGCCCATGAAGGTTCAGGGTGGAGACGATCAGGATGCCGGCCGCGGCCCCATGAAGGCGAGGCAAAAGGCAGCAGCGCGGCCAGAGAGGGCCGCCACGATCTGTGAAGTTTGCGGGCGCATGACCGGTTAACGCCGAACCGGACTGGCGGTTGCAGACCGCGGGTCGGTCAGCCGTAGCTGTAGGGTCCGCCGCGTTCCAGCGCCCGCTGCCAGGCGGGACGGGCGTGGATGGCCTTCAGGTAGGCGGCGATGCGCGGCTTGTCCGGTCCGAACGGCACCCGGCTGCCGGCCGCCTCGAGCGGGAAACTCATCATGATGTCGGCGGCGCTGAATTCGTCGCCGGCGAACCATTCGGAGCGGCCCAGTTCCGCCTCCCAGTAGTTGATGTGGCTGACGATCTGCGGATCGATGAAGCTCTGCTGCACCTTGCCCGCCACGGCCTTGATGATGCCACGGATCAGCAGGGGCGAGCGTTTCGGCAGCTGACTGAATACAAGCTTCAGCAGCAGGGGCGTCATGGCCGAACCCTCGGCGTAGTGCAGCCAGTAGGTGAAGCGGCGGGCGGCGTCCGTGCCGGCGGCCGGTTTCAGCCGTCCCTTGCCGTGGACCTCCAGCAGATATTCGATGATGGCGCCGGTCTCGGCCACGCGAATGTCGCCGTCCTCGATCACCGGCGACTTGCCCAACGGATGGATGGCCTTCAGCGCCGCCGGGGCCAGGCTGGTCCTGGCGTCGCGCTGGTAGCGTTTCACCTCATAGGGCAGACCCAGCTCCTCGAGCAGCCACAGCACCCGCTGCGAGCGGGAGTTGTTCAGGTGATGGACGATGATCATGAGGACGCTCCGGAAGGTCGCGTCACCATGGGCGGGTGACGCGACGTCCGGCAAGCGTCTTCAGGTCTTCGGCATCAGGCTCTCGGCCGCGACGACCATGGCCTCGACCCCGGCGGTGACCGAGGGCTCGGGGACGATGCGGAACAGCGGCGAATGGTGGCCGGACGCGGTGTCCAGTTCGGCCACGGGCGTACCGCCGACGCTGAAATAGACGCCCTTCACCCCGCTCTCGGGCGTGACGAAATAGGCGAAATCCTCGGCCCCCATGCCGCCGCGCGGCGGGTCGATCATGCGCGCCTCGCCCATGGCACCGGCGATGGCGGCGCGGACCCGGGTGGCGGTCGGGGTGTCGTTGATGGTCGGGGGCGTGGTCTCGGTCGCCGAACGTACCACGGTCGGCAACCGGTCTTCGGGCACGCCCAGGGCGATGGCCGTGCCGCGGGCGACACGGTCGATGCCGTCCAGCAGCAGGGTGCGCACCTCGGGACTGTCGGCGCGGACCGTCAGCTGCATGTCGACGCGGTCGGAGATGATGTTGTGCTTGATGCCGCCGTGGATGGCCCCGACCGTGACCACGGCCCCGTCCAGCGGATTGACGGTGCGACTGCGCAGCGACTGCAGATTGACGACGATGCTGGAGGCGACCAGCACCGGATCGACACCCAGATGCGGATAGGCCCCGTGAGTGCCGACACCGTGCACGGCGATGTCGACGCTGTCCGAGCTGGACGAGGTAATGGCCAGCGGCACTGAGATGCGCCCGGCCGGCACACCGGCGGCGACGTGGAAGGCCAGGGCGTAGTCCGGCTTGGGAAAGCGGGTGTAGAGGCCGTCCTCGACCATGGCCCGGGCCCCGAAGATACGCTCCTCGGCCGGCTGGGCGATCAGCACCAGGGTACCGGACCAGTCGGCGCGGCGGTTCATCAGCTGACGGGCTGTGCCGATCAGGGCGGTGATGTGCACATCATGACCGCAGGCATGCATGACCGGCTTCTCGACCCCGTTACTGTCGACCTGACGCGCGGTTGAGGCATTGGCCAGGCCGCTGGCCTCCTGCAGCGGCAGGCCGTCCATGTCGGCGCGGATCATTACCGTGGGGCCGTCACCGTTGCGCAGCACCGCGACCACGCCGGTGCCGCCGACGCCGGGGGTCACGTCATAGCCGAGCGCGCCCAGCTGGGCCGTCATGATGCCGGCGGTGCGCACCTCCAGCCCCGACAGTTCGGGATGGCGGTGGAAGTCGTCGAACAGGGCCGCGAGATTGGCGGCATAGTCTTGCTGTATCGAAGCCTGCAGGTCGCGGTTCTGGGCCGAGGCCGGCAGGGCGGTGGCCAGGGCGAACACGGCGGTCGCCGCCGCCAGGGTGGTCCGGAATCGCATGGTCTAAGCCCCCGCCGATGAATGTCCGGTCACCGTTGCCCATCGTCGGACCGCGGTCAAACGGCATGGGGCTTGGGTGCCGGGCCCCGCGTCGGCTATGGCTGCTGTCATGAGCGCAACCGAACCCCGACTGACCTCCCTGGCCCACGGCGGCGGGTGCGGGTGCAAGCTGGCCCCCGCCGTGCTGCGCGACATTCTGGCGGGCACGCCCCAGGCGGCGGTATTCGCCAATCTGATGGTCGGAACCGAGACCAGTGACGACGCGGCCGTGTGGCGGCTCAATGACCAGCAGGCGTTGGTGGCGACGACGGACTTCTTCATGCCGGTGGTCGACGACCCGTTCGACTTCGGCCGCATCGCCGCGACCAATGCCCTGTCCGATGTCTACGCGATGGGGGCGACGCCGATCCTGGCCCTGGCCCTGGTCGGCATGCCGGTCGCCATCCTGTCGACGGCGACCATCGGCCGGATCCTCGCCGGCGGAGCCAGTGTCTGCGCGGCCGCCGGCATTCCGGTAGCGGGCGGCCATTCGATCGACAGTGTCGAACCGATCTACGGCCTCGTCGCCCTGGGTCTGGTGCATCCCGATCAGGTCCTGACCAATCGCGGGGCGCAGGCGGGGGATGTGCTGATCCTGACCAAGGGGCTGGGCGTCGGCATCCTCAGCGCCGCCTTCAAACAGGAAAAGCTGGCCGACGCCGGCTATGCCGCCCTGATCGGCTCGACCACACAGCTGAACACCCCCGGCGCGAAACTGGCCGGGAGGACCGGGGTCCATGCCGTGACCGACGTCACTGGCTTCGGCCTGCTGGGGCATGGGCTGGAGATGGCGCGCGGCTCGGGCCTGACGGTCGAGATCGAGGCCGCCGCCGCCCCCCTGCTGGACGGGGTCGAGACCCTGGCCCGCGACGGCATGCGCACCGGGGCCTCGGGCCGCAACTGGGCCAGCTATGGCGAGGGCGTGGTCCTGCCCGAGGGCTTCGACGCCTGGCGTCGCGACCTGCTGACCGACCCCCAGACCAGCGGCGGCCTGCTGATCTCAGTGGCAGCGGACCAGGCCGGGGCGGTGCTGGAACTGGTGCGGGCCGAGGGCTTTGACCGGGCGGCGGTGGTCGGGCGAGTCACCGAAGGTCCGGCCGTGGTTCGGGTCATCGGCTGAATGATCCGGCGCACCACCGACCTGGGCCCGGCCGCGCGCGACGCCTTTGACGCCATCATCGATGTGCGCAGCCCGGCCGAGTTCGCCGAGGATCATGTGCCGGGGGCCATCAACCTGCCGGTTCTGGACGACGCCCAGCGCGCCGCGGTCGGCACCACCTATGTCCAGCGCTCCAAATTCCTCGCCCGGCGCAGCGGCGCGGCCATCGTCGCCCGCAATATCGCCGACCATCTGGAGGGCGCGCTGGGCGACCGCGACGGCAGCTTCCGGCCCCTGGTCTATTGCTGGCGCGGCGGCCAGCGTTCGGGGGCCATGGTCACGGTGATGGACCAGGTCGGCTGGCCGGTGACCCTGCTTGAGGGCGGCTACCAGACCTGGCGGCGGCAGGTTGTGGCGGGCCTGTACGACGCCCCCCCGGCGCTGCGCATCGTGCTGATCGACGGCCCGACCGGCTGCGGCAAGACCGAGATCCTGAAGCGGCTGGCGGCGCACGGCATCCAGACCCTCGATCTGGAGGGGATGGCCAATCATCGCGGCTCGCTGTTCGGGGCCATGCCGGACGGCCAGCCGTCGCAGAAGGCGTTTGAAAGCCGGCTGCATGACGCGATCCAGCGCCTCGACCCAGCCCGGCCGATCGTGGTCGAGGCCGAGAGCAGCCGCGTCGGCGAACGCACCGTGCCGCCGGGCCTGTGGGCGGCCATGGGCACCGGACAGGTGATCACCCTGTCGGCTCCGCTGGCGGCGCGCGCCCGCCATATCGTCGAGACCTATGTCGAGATCGCCGCCGACCCCGACCGGCTGGATCGGGCCCTCAGCCGCCTGCCGCGCCATCACGCCAGGGCGACCGTCACGGAATGGCGGGCCATGGCCACGCGCGGCGAGATCGAACCCCTGGCCGCGCAGCTGATGGAGGCCCACTACGATCCCGCCTACGCCCGCACCAGCGACCGCCGCGACCGCACCGTGCTGGGCACAGTGCCCCTGACCACGCTTGATGCCGCCGATCAGGCGCGGGCGGCGGGGGTGATCGCGGGGCTGGTCGGCGAACCGGGGTGAGGCGGTGCGGGGGGGGCGTTCGGTTGCCGCCGGGACGTCGCCATAAAGCGGACCCCTGAAATGGCAGCTAAGGGGGGGGAAGCGGACATCAGCCCGGCTGGCCCGTGAACCACGATGTGCCCACGATGAACCGTTCCGCGTGAGCCGGGCTTTTGAACGGCCCCACCATCTGACCCGCGTGTCGCTCCTCGAACGTCGTCCCCTCGACCCACTCACTTTCCAGAAGGTAGGTCTGGCCGTTCGAGAACTCTCTAACCTCGGCTGCCCGCCTTCCATCCTCGCTATAGAGGACGAACGCGGTCCGAAATTCGGTTCCATCCAGTGCAGCCCTGCCGTTCCGTTTGAACAGTCGCTTCCACCACGCCATCGGCCAAGCCCTCCCGGTGGCGAACCGTATCAGATGCCATCGCCTGCCCAAAAGCGGACCCTGCACAAGACCGCTTCGGGTCGAGGCTGTGTAAAAACGCGGCGAACTGGATTGGAGCAAGGGGGTGACGAGGTGCAGAGCGTCTTCTCCTCAGGCCCTGATCGCCTTGATCAGTGGTTTCGTTCCGAGCACCGCCATCACCCGTTTCATGTTGTAGGCCAGGATGTGGAGGCTGATCTCGGTCTTCACGTTGGGCAGGCGCTTCATGAGGAAGTGGGTGTGGCCCATCCAGGCCTTGATGGTCCCGAACGGGTGTTCGACCAGGCTTCGCCGTTCGCGCATGGCTCGGGGCCTTAGGTCCATTCGGGTCTGGAGCTTATCGATCACCGCTTCATGCTCCCAGCGCGTCACCTTTCGTTCGACAGCAGGCGTGCACTGAGCCTTGATGCTGCAGCCTGAGCAACTGGCTCGGTCCCAGTATCGATGCAACGTCATACCCTTCTCGACGACGGTCATGTGGTACGGAAGCAGGGAGCCAGCCGGGCACCGGTAGACGTCCTGGTCGGGCAGATAGACGAAGTCCTGCTTGCCGAAGCGGCCGTTCGCCTTTGCGCCTGACGTGAGCGGCTTGGGTACGAACGGCGTCACGCCCAAGGCCTCGCAGGCCAGGATCTCCTCGCCGGAGAAGTAGCCGCGATCCGCCAGCACATCGAGCGTCTCGACCCCCATCGCGTCACGGGCCTGACCGGCCATGTTCGCCAGCTGTTGCTTGTCCGAGCCGGTCATCACCACCTCGTGGGCGACGATCAGGTGATGCTCGCCTTCGACAGCGGACTGGACGTTGTAGCCGACGATCCCGCTGCCCCGACCGGACGTGGCCATGGACCGGGCGTCCGGGTCGGTCAGGGAGACCTGATTGTCGGATGCGGCCTCGACCTGCGCTTCCATGGTCTTCAGCTTGGCCATCTGGGCGCGGAGCAACTCGACCTTCTCCACCAGCCGACCGGATCGGGCCTCGGCGGCCTCGCCCTCCTGACGGTCCGCCGTGTCCAGGGCCTGGAGATAACCGGCGATGTGTTCGGCCACCTGTTCCATGCGCTTCTTCAGCTTGGTGACGGTGAAGTTCCTGTCGCGGGTGTTCACTGCCTTGAACTTCGAACCGTCGATGGCGACCAAGGCCGAGCCGAACAAGCCCAACTGGCGGCACAGCACCACGAACCGGGCGCACGCCGCCTGGATCGCCGGGCCGTTCTCGCGCCGGAAGTCCGCGATGGTCTTGTGATCCGGCACCAGCCTTCCCGTCAGCCACATCAGCTCGACATTGCGCTGTGCCTCTCGCTCCAGCCGCCGGCTGGACTGCACCTTGTTCAGGTAGCCGTAGACATAGAGCTTCAGCAGCATGGCCGGGTGATAAGCCGGTCGGCCCGTCGCCGCAGGCGTCATCCCCTCGAAGCCCAGACCTTTCAGATCCAGTTCGTCGACAAAGACATCGACTACCCGGACGGGATTATCCTCGACCACATAGTCGTCGAGACACTCGGGAAGCAGCGTCTGCTGCTGGCGATCTGCACCCTGAACGAAGCGGTTCATACCCACCTCCTGCTGACCTCAGGACGATAAGCTAATTCGCTCAAACGGAGAGTGTTTTCACACAGCCTCGGTCGGAAGCAGCCAGTCGCCTGAAGGCGAAAAGCGGACGCCTGCAAAGCCCCAATGCGGATCAGGCCAGGTTCAATCCACATTCGACAAAGGCCGGACCCCTTGTCATCCCGGACGCCGCGAATGCGGCGATCCGGGACGGCGCGCTCCCACAGAACCAGACCTCCCGGAAATCGCGGCGCGATTGTCCGGGAGACGGGTGCCGCCAGGCGGGATCCTGACCCCGTCTCCCGGACAGCGGCTGACGCCGCTTCCGGGAGGAGCAGAGTGGGGCGGCCCTGCGTCCCGGATCACCGCTGCGCGGTGTCCGGGATGACAACGGCACAATCGCGCGGTCCGAAGGAGGATGACTCTTCCCGCTGCCAGTCCGTGACGACCCGGACACCCTCACGCCCCTCGCGCCCCCGCCCCCTTCTGACGATGCGGACAGCCGGGCCAGCAGCAGGGGCGGCGTTTGCCGGCCTTGAGGTCGGCGCAGGCGCGGTCGACATGCTGGCGGCGGGTCTCGGCCCGCTTCACCAACTCGATCCAGCAGATCCATTCATTGCGGGCCAGCGGGGTGATGTCCTCCCACCGTTCCAGCGCCGCCGGGTCGGCCGCGAGGCGCGCCCTGAGATCTTCGGGCAGGGTGTGCACGACGCCGGCACTGATCGACAATCCGGTCATGGGGGCGGTTCCGTCCGGCGAAGAGACCGCACCCTACCGGCGGAGCCCGGTCCGGCCAAGATCGCCGCGTCGTCCGCCGTCAGCGCAGGACGAGGGCGGCCAGACCGGTCACGACCAGCAGGCTATGCAGAACCAGCACCACACCCAGCCATGACCGGAACGGCTGTTTGCGGGTCTTGTGGCGCAGCAGCTGCTGACCCAGCCAGGCCCCCGCGCCGCCGAACAGGGCCGCCCACAGCAGGGTGCGTTCCGGCAACCGGCGGCCGTGGTTGCGAGCCCGGACCTTGTCGAACCAGAACAGGCTGAAACTGCCCAGGTTGGCGGCGATCAGCCCGGCCAGGGCGACTTCAAAGCCCGGCAGGGTCACCATGCGTCCGGCCCCGATCTAGTGCGCATAGTCCTGGATCGGCCGCACATCCAGTTCGCCCGCCTTGATCGCCCCGATGGCCTGGGCGGCGGCCAGCGCCCCCGCGGCCGTGGTGTAATAGGGGATCTTCATCATCAGGGCGGTGCGGCGCAGGCTGAAGCTGTCCTGCAGCGACTGCTTGCCCTCGGTGGTGTTGAACACCAGCTGGACCTCGCTGTTCTTCATTGCGTCGACGATGTGGGGCCGGCCCTCCAGCACCTTCTTGACGTGCCCGACCTCCAGCCCCTGCTCGACCAGGTAGCTGTGGGTGCCGCCGGTGGCCAGGATGGAGAATCCCTCGGCGATCAGCGTCTTGACCGCCTCGATGATGAACGGCTTGTCGGCGTCCTTGACCGAGACGAAAGCGCAGCCGGAGACGGGCAGGGTGGTGCCGCCGCCGATCTGCGACTTGGCGAAGGCGCGGGCGAAGGCGGGGGCCATGTCGGCCTCACCGTCGCGTTTCCAGTCCAGACCCATGACCTCGCCGGTCGAGCGCATCTCGGGGCCCAGGATGGTGTCGACCCCGGCGAAGCGGGCGAACGGGAACACCGCCTCCTTGACCGCGATATGGTCATAGGGGACGTCGGCCAGGCCGAAGCTCTTCAGCGGCACGCCGGCCATGACCTTGGCGGCGATCGAGGCGACCGGGTGGCCGATGGTCTTGGCCACGAAGGGCACGGTGCGGCTGGCGCGCGGATTGACCTCCAGCACGAAGATGCGCGGCTCGGCGCTGTGCGGCTCCTCGATGGCGAACTGCACATTCATCAGACCGCGTACCTTCAGGGCCCGGGCCATGGCCTCGGTCTGGCGCTTCAGCTCGGCGATGATGGCCGGGCTCAGCGAGAACGGCGGCATCGAACAGGCGCTGTCGCCCGAATGCACCCCGGCCTCCTCGATATGTTCCAGCACCCCGGCCACGAACACCGTCTCGTCGTCGCACAGGGCATCGACGTCGACCTCGGTGGCGCGGTTCAGATAGTGGTCGATCAGCACCGGGTCGTCGCCCGACACCCGCATGGCCTCGCCGACATAGCGGTCCAGCTGTTCGCGGTCGTGGACGATGACCATGCCGCGTCCGCCCAGCACATAGGAGGGCCGCAGCACCACCGGATAGCCGACCTCATCGGCCTTCTGCGCGGCCTCCTCGGCACTGCGCGCCAGGCCATTGGGCGGCTGCATCAGGCCGATATCATTGAGCATGACCTGGAAGCGTTCGCGGTCCTCGGCCAGGTCGATGGAGTCGACGCTGGTGCCGAGGATCGGCACCCCGTCCGCCTGCAGCGCATGCGCCAGCTTCAGCGGCGTCTGGCCGCCGAACTGCACGACCACGCCGATCAGATTGCCGTTGGACCGCTCGACATCGATCAGCTCCAGCACGTCCTCGGCCGTCAGCGGCTCGAAATACAGCCGGTCCGAGGTGTCATAGTCGGTCGACACCGTCTCGGGGTTGCAGTTGACCATGATCAACTCGACGCCGATGTCGGCGAAGGCAAAGGCCGCGTGGCAGCAGCAGTAATCGAACTCGATGCCTTGCCCGATCCGGTTCGGCCCCCCGCCCAGAATAATCGCCTTTTTTCTGTCGGTTGGCGCGGATTCGCAGGCCGGCACCTGGCCCAGGGCCCCGGTCTCATAGGTCGAATACATATAGGCGGTGGCCGAGGCGAACTCGGCGGCGCAGGTGTCGATGCGCTTGAACACCGGGCGCACATCCAGCGACCGGCGGGCCTTGCGCACCGCGGCTTCGGTCGTACCGGTCAGCTCGGCCAGGCGCGCGTCGGAGAAACCCTTGGACTTGAGGCGGCGGAATTCGATGGGATCGGTCGGCAACCCCTTGACCCGCAGATGCCCCTCCTCGCGCACGAGTTCGGCGATCTGGCGCAGGAACCAGGGCTCATAGGCACAGGCGGCGTTGATCTCCTCGACCAACAGGCCGTGGCGGAAGGCCTGGGCGATGACCAGAATGCGATCCGGCGTCGGCTGCCCCAGGGCGCGCAGCACGGCGGCGCGGGCCCCGGCGTCGTCCTCGGCCCCGGCGACACCCTCGATCTCGATCTCGTTGAAGCCGGTCAGGCCGGTCTCCAGCCCGCGCAGGGCCTTCTGCATCGACTCCTGGAAGGTGCGGCCGATGGCCATGACCTCGCCGACCGATTTCATCGAGGTCGACAGCGTCGCCTCGGCCCCTGGGTATTTCTCGAAGGCGAAGCGCGGGATCTTGGTCACCACATAATCGATGCTCGGCTCGAAGCTGGCCGGTGTCACCCGGGTGATGTCGTTGGTCAGTTCGTCGAGCGTGTAGCCGACCGCCAGACGGGCGGCGACCTTGGCGATGGGGAAGCCGGTGGCCTTGGAGGCCAGGGCGGAGGAGCGCGACACGCGCGGGTTCATCTCGATCACCACCATGCGGCCGTCGGCCGGGTTGATGGCCCACTGCACGTTCGATCCGCCGGTCTCGACGCCGATCTCGCGCAACACATTGATCGAGCCGGTCCGCATGCGCTGATATTCCTTGTCGGTCAGCGTCAGGGCCGGGGCCACGGTGATGGAGTCGCCGGTGTGGACCCCCATCGGGTCGATGTTCTCGATCGAGCAGATGATGATGCAGTTGTCCGCCGTGTCGCGGACCACCTCCATCTCGTATTCCTTCCAGCCCAGCACCAACTCCTCGACCAGCACCTCGGTGGTCGGCGACAGGTCGAGGCCGTGGGCGACGATCTCGTAATATTCCTCGACATTGTAGGCGATGCCGCCGCCGGTCCCGGCCAGGGTGAAGCTGGGGCGGACGATGGCCGGCAGGCCGACGAAGGCCAGGGCGTCCTCGGCTTCCTCGATAGTGTGGATGGCCTTGGAGCGCGGGCTCTCGAGGCCCAGCTTGTCCATGGCGTCGCGGAATTTCTGGCGGTCCTCGGCCTTGTCGATGACATCGGCGCGGGCCCCGATCATCTCGACGCCCCATTTCTTCAGCGCGCCCGAGGCGTCCAGCGCCAGGGCGGTGTTCAGCGCCGTCTGCCCGCCCATGGTCGGCAGCAGGGCATCCGGCCGCTCCTTGGCGATGATGCGCTCGACGAACGCCGGCGTGATCGGCTCGATATAGGTGGCGTCGGCCACCTCCGGGTCGGTCATGATGGTGGCGGGGTTGGAGTTGACCAGGATGACCCGGTACCCCTCCGCCTTCAGCGCCTTGCACGCCTGTACGCCCGAATAGTCGAATTGGCACGCCTGCCCGATCACGATCGGCCCGGCACCGATGATCAGGATGGACTGGATGTCTGTACGTTTGGGCATGGCAGTTCGATCAGTTCGTCACGACCGCGCACTCCCAGCCGTCATAGTCCAGCTGGAAGGCCGCGGCCCAGGATTGCATCATGTAGGAGACGGGCGCGAACGAGGCTTCGTCCACCGCCATTGTGGTTTCAAGGATGGTACAGTCGTCCTGGCCCCGGGTCAGGAAGCCGGCGCGACGCGCTACCTCGTTCAGGTCGTCGTGGTCACCCTCGCCATAGAAATAGAACAGGGTGTGGCGCGGCGTGACCCCCAAATCCCCATGCGACGCGAGCGAGGCGCGGATCATCGCGTCCCGGTCTTCGTGGCTGGTCAGGGCGTCGGACAGGGTCTCGGATCCTCGCGCGTGAACGTCCGACGGCGCGCGGGGCGCGCACCGTTGGCGTACGGGTTGTCGGTTAAGCGGTCCGTTTAGAGACGTGGCCGCCGCGCGACAAGCGCTTATCGGTCCGGCAGGCCGTCGATCCACGCCGGAAGGGCGGCGATGGTGTCCAGCAGCGTGAACCGCGGATGGCCCTGCGGTGCGTCGGCCAATTCGTGGTCCCAGGTCACGTGATAGGGAATGTGGACGGCGAAGGCCCCGGCTTCCAGCGCCGGCAGCACGTCCGACTTCATCGAATTGCCGGCCATCACCGCCTGGTCCGGGCCGGTGCCGTGGCGGGTAAAGGCACGGTCGTAGGTGGTGCGGTCCTTTTCCGAGACGATCTCGACGCCGCTGAACAGCTCGCCCAGGCCCGAGGCGGCCAGCTTGCGCTCCTGGTCCATCATGTCGCCCTTGGTGATCAGCACCAGCCGGTAGCGGTCGGCCAGCCTGGCCAGGGTCTCGGCCACCCCGGGCAGGGTCTCGACCGGATGGGTCAGCATCTCGCGTCCGGCGGCGAGGATTTCCCGCAGCGCCCGCGGCGGCGGATCACCGTCGCACAGCTCCATCGCGGTCTCGATCATCGAGAGGGTGAAGCCCTTCACCCCGTAACCGTAGAGCCGCAGATTGCGACGCTCAACCTCGGCCAGCCGCGCGGCGATGGCGTCGTTGTCGTGGTCGGTCAGCAGGTCGAGGAACCGCGCCTGGGTCAGGCGGAAGATGGTCTCGTTGTGCCAGAGGGTGTCGTCGGCATCGAGGCCGACCGTGGTGATGATCATGGCTCGTCATTCACCCGGGATGGCGCGGCGCGCAAGAGGGGGATGCCCGCCCGCACAGAGGCCGCAAACGGGCCCTCGCCCGTCCCGGCGAATGCCGCTTGCAGGCATCCAAGCTTAACCATTGCAGCCCCGGGAATCGAGCCGTTCGGCGGAGCCGTATTCGCGCAGGCCAGACGTGGCGGGGCTTTTCCGCATGGTAAAATATCGTTGACCGAGTCTGTTGGTGATCTCTTGGTAAATGAAGCGCACCGTCCATAGGTAGTATCGTGTGGTCCCAACACAGGAGGTCGTCATGACCTATCCCCCGGGGGCCGGACCGACAGAACCGGCCAAGGTTTCGTTTGATGAGTCCCATTCCGCCCGGGGTGCTCCGGACCGTCGAGCCTACGGTGCCGCCTGCGAAAGTCTGACATTTCCTTTCGTGACCCGTGCCCGACGGGAACTGTCCATCACCCTGGCAGCCCAGCCGGTCTATGAGCTGGACCGGTTTGTGCCGGTCGGCCGTCGGATCAGGCGTATCGTGCGTCACCGCGGCGGCGAAGCGGCGCTGGTGGCCATGGGCCACCGGACCCTGGAAACCGTCGACCTGAAACGGATCGACCAGCAGACCATGGCCCACGGCCTTGATCTTTTGCACCCGACACTCGACGAGACCGTCGTCCTGCCCGCCTTCTGGCGTACGGTGGCGACGACCCAGGGCCGGTTCGCCCTGGCCTATGCCGGTCTGCAATTCGACGGACGGCGCGGAACCTTGCTGGTCGAGGTGACGGGCGGGCCCGAGACGGCCCCGCCTGAAGCCCTGGCCGAGACCATCGCCCATTTCGAGACCCAGAAACTGGGCGTGATCCTGCATATGGCCCCGGACATCGACCTGGCTCGACGGCTGGCCGACGCCCGGGCCGGATGCCTGGCGATCGATTTCGCCGGTGTCGATCATGACAGCAGCCGGTCCTGGGCGGCCGCCGAAGCCTTGATCACGGCCGCTCGCGAGTTTGCGCCGCGGCTGCTGTTGCTGAACCTCCGGCCGGAGTGGGCCCGGGCCGCCGTGGCGGTCGGGGCGACCCACGCCGTCTTCGCCCAGATGACCGCGCGAACGGTCTGAAGCGTTGACGTCGGCAGTCGCGGCGGGCCTTGTGGGGTATGCAGACAACCCTTCCCGCCCGGCTGTACGGCGATCCGGATGCCTGGGCGCGCGAGCGCAAGGGGATGTTCGAACGTGCCTGGCTGTTCATCGGCCATGAGGCCGAGGCGACGGAACCCGGCGACTGGATCGCGACCGATGTGGCCGGGATGCGACTGGTCGTGGTGCGCGGGCCGGACGGTACGCTGCGGGCGTTCCACAATGTCTGCCGTCATCGGGCCGGGCCACTGGTCACGGGCTCCCGCGGCAAGTGTGATGGCGAACTGGTCTGCGCCTATCACGGCTGGCGCTACGCGCTGGACGGGCGGCTGCGGGCCGCGACCGGCTTTGGTGCCGTCGACGGGTTCGATCCACGCGACTTTGGCCTGTTCGGCCTGAAGCTGGAAATCTGGCGCGGTCTGGTCTTTGTCAATGCCGACACCGGGGCTGGTCCGCTGGCCGCCCATGTCGCGCCGCTGGAGGCTTTGCTTGCCGAGCGAGGGTTGGCGTTTGCCGCCCCGGCCCTGCGCCGCACCCATGAGCTGGCCTGTGACTGGAAGGTCTATGCCGAGAACTATCTGGAGGGCTACCACATCGGGGCCGTGCATCCGGTGCTGGCCGATGAGCTGGGCGGAGCGGAGTATCGGGTGCGGGTCGACGGCGATCTGGTGATCCAGGAGGCCATCGGGGTCAATGACGGTCCGCAGGCCGGGGTCTGGGGCTGGCTGTGGCCGAACCTCGGCATCAACGTCTATCGCGACAGCGCCATGATCGAGCGCGTCACCCCGACCGGGCCGGGCCGGACCCGGCTGGACTATCTGTTCCTGCACGCCGACGGCGAGGCAGGGTTGGGCGAGGCCCTGTCCGCGTCGGACCGGCTGACGGCCGAGGACGCGGTTATCTGCGAGGCGGTGCAGTGCAATCTGTCGGCAGGTATCTATGATCGCGGCGTGCTGAGTCCGCGACATGAGGCGGCGGTGGGCTGGTTCCAGGCGCGGCTCGAGAAGGTACATTCATGACCACTGAGACCCTGACCGTTTCCGGCCGCCAACTGGGCTGGGGCCTGGCCGCGCTGGTGGTGGCCGGCAACATGATCGGCTCGGGCCTGTATCTGTTGCCCGCGACCCTGGCGCCGACCGGCAGTTCCAGCGTCGTCGGCTGGGTCGTGGCGGCGGCGGGCGCGGTGGTCCTGGCCATGGTTTTCGCCGCCCTGGGCCGGCTGCAGCCGGATGCCGACGGCCTTTCGGGATTTGCCGAGCGCGGTCTGGGCCGGTTCTTC
The DNA here is from genome assembly GCA_034676465.1 of Brevundimonas sp. Lineage (GTDB taxonomy): Bacteria > Pseudomonadota > Alphaproteobacteria > Caulobacterales > Caulobacteraceae > Brevundimonas. The sequence continues at coordinate 14,665 of JAUCCG010000060.1, forward strand.
GCCTTCCAGACGGCCCTGGCCTTCTGGACCGCCTGCCTCGTCGGCAATGTCGCCATCGCCGTCGCCGCGACCGGCTACCTCGGCTATTTCTATCCTGTATTGGCGACCCCCGTCGGGGCGGTGTTCTGCAACCTGTTCCTGATCTGGCTGACCACCGTCGCCTATATCATCGGCGCACGGACGGCCGCCCGCTTCGCCGCCCTGGCCCTGATCGTCGGCCTGGCCCCGATCGCGGTTGCGGTGGTGGCCGGAGTGATCGCCTTTGATCCTGCGATCTTTGCCGGCTCCTGGAGCCCGTCGGGCGCGCCGCTGGCAAGCAGCGTCCCGGCCTCCCTGGCCATCATCTTCTGGGCCTTCATCGGGGTTGAGAGCGCGGCCGCCCTGTCAGCCCGGGTCAAGGACCCGGTACGCGATGTCGGCCGGGCGACGATCACCGGCGTGTTGCTGGCTGCGGCGGTGTATATCGCCGCCTCGGTGGCGGTGTTCGGGGTCATTCCAGCCGGCGTGCTGGCGCAGTCGTCCAGCCCCTATGCCGATCTGATCGCCCGGGTATTCGGGGCCTCGGTCGGTGGGGTGGCCGCCGCCGCCATGGTCATCAAGGCCATGGGCACCCTGAGTGGCTGGGTCATGCTGGGCGGCGAGACGGCGCGCGCCGCAGCCAAACAGGGGTTTCTGCCGTCCGGCTTCGGGCACGGTGACCGGACGCCGATCGCCAATCCGCTGCTGGGCGGGGCGATCATGTCAGTGGTGGCCGTGATCTCGAACCAGCCGACACTGGGCGGACAGTTCGGAGTCCTGGTTGGTCTGACGTCGGTGCTGAGTTTGGTCATCTATGGCGTCTGCGCCGTGGCCCTGTTCCGGCTGGCGGGGCGGCCGCGTGACCGGGTGGTGGCGATTCTCGGGCTGGCGTTCAGCGCGGCAGCTGTCGCGGCGGCGGCACCGGGCTATATCCTGCCGACCTTGGCCTTTTTTGCCCTGACCAGTCTGGCCTGGCTGTGGGTGCGTCGGAACCGGCGGGATGCGGGTCTTGAGGCTGACGGAAAAACGGAGGCCTGAAGTCGGGCGTTGACCGCGCGTCCGGGCATCTTTAGTCACGCCGCCGTTTGCCCGCCCGGATTCGGTGTAAGGAACGCGCCATGACCAAGCTTCTCACAGGCGCCACGGGCGTCCTCGCCCTGGCCGACGGCACTGTCCTGCAGGGGATCGGTGTCGGCGCGACCGGTTCCGCCCTGGGCGAGGTGGTCTTCAATACCGCCATGACCGGCTATCAGGAAATCCTGACCGACCCCTCCTACATGAGCCAGATCCTGGCCTTCACCTTTCCGCACGTCGGCAACACGGGTGTGAACCTTGAGGATATCGAGCAGATCGGCGGCGGGTCGGAGACCTCGGCCCGGGGCGCGATCTTCCGCGACCTGCCGACGGATCCGGCCAACTGGCGCGCGGACCAGGCCGGTGGCGGCGATCTGGACGGCTGGATGAAGCGGCGCGGGGTCGTCGGCCTGTCGGGGGTCGACACCCGGGCCCTGACCGCCCGTATCCGAGACGGTGGCGCGCCGCATGCGGTCATCGCCCATGATCCGGACGGCAAATTCGACCTTGAAGCCCTTGTGGCCCAGGCGAAAGCGTGGACCGGTCTGGTCGGTCTCGATCTGGCGAAAGAGGCCTCGACCCTGCAGTCGTTCGACTGGGACGAGGGACTGTGGGACTGGCCCGAGGGCTACCCCCGCGTGGACGCCGCCGGCAAGTCGGTGGTGGTCATCGACTACGGGGTCAAGCGCAACATCCTGCGGGCGCTGGCCTCGACCGGTGCGAAGATCACCGTGGTTCCCGCCTCGACCTCGGCCGACGAGGTCCTGGCGCGCAATCCCGACGGTATCGTCCTGTCGAACGGCCCGGGCGACCCGGCCGCGACCGCCGTCTATGCGGTGCCGGAAATCCTGAAGCTGATCGACAGTGGCAAGCCGTTGTTCGGCATCTGCCTGGGCCACCAACTGCTGGCGCTCGCGCTGGGAGGCAGGACCATCAAGATGGAGCAGGGCCATCACGGGGCCAATCACCCGGTCAAGGACCTGACTACGGGCAAGGTTGAGATCGTGTCGATGAACCACGGCTTCACCGTCGATCGCGGCAGCCTGCCTGACGTCGTGGTCGAGACCCACGTCAGTCTGTTCGACGGCACCAACTGCGGCATTGCCCTGAAGGACCGGCCGGTGTTTAGCGTGCAGCACCATCCCGAGGCGTCACCGGGACCGACCGACAGCCTGTACCTGTTCGACCGGTTCCGCGACCTGATGGGTCCGCGCGGCTAGACGAACGCGCGACAGAGGCTCACTCTCCGTTCCAATCCGAGGATTGGGAAAGGACGATGATGACCCGGGCCTTGATCCTGTTCTGTCTGTTGCTGGCGACTACGGGCTGTGTCAGCGGAACCCGGACCAGCTTCGGGCGTGAAGACAGGTTGAGTGCGGCCCCGATGGGCGTGATCGCGCCGGACAACAAGCCATATCGATTCTATCTCGATGACCCGGACCAGCTGATGGTTTTCGAGGCGCGGCTGCGTGCCGGCATGCCGATCGGGCCCGACGGACGTCGCGATATCGTGGCCCTGTCCGGCGGGGGCTCCAACGGTGCCTTCGCGGCCGGACTGATGACGGGCTGGACCGCGTCGGGCACACGCCCCGACATGGAGGTCGTCACCGGCGTTTCGACCGGAGCGCTGGCCGCCCCCTTCGTCTTCCTGGGTTCCGACTGGGACGACGAACTGACGGAGGCTTATACCGGAGGCGCGGCCAGCGATCTGCTTCAGTACCAGGGCGTGGGAGCCCTGTTCGGCTCGGGCGTTTATCGGGGTGAGCCGCTCCGCGACCTGATCGAGAACTATATCGACGACCGGGTTTTGCAGGCCGTGGCAGTCGAGGCGGCCAAGGGGCGGATGCTGCTGGTCGCCACCACCGATCTGGATTCCCAGCGAGGCGTAGTCTGGGACATGGGGGCCATCGCCCAGCGGGGCGGACCGCAGGCGCTGGCGCTGTTCCGATTGGTGCTGATTGCTTCGGCCGCCGTGCCGGGAGCCTTTCCGCCGGTGCTGATTCCGTCGGAAACGGCTGGATACCGGTTCGAGGAGATGCATGTCGACGGCGGGGTGGCCGCCCCCTTTCTCGCCTTGCCCGAGACCTTCTGGTCCTTTGAGGACGAAGCCGGAGACCTGAGGCATGGCCGAATTCATGTCATCGTCAACGGCCGCACCGGTGCGGGTTTCAAGATCACCCGCGACAGTATGGCCACGGTTCTGGCGCGCAGCCTCGATATCATGATGCGAACCTCCCTCGTCGCCACCCTGGCCGGGAACCGCGCCTTCGCGGAACGAAACGGGCTGGAGTTCCACTACGCCGCCCTTCCGGACGACAGCGCCGCCGACCCGCTGGATTTCAGCATCGAGGCGATGCGAGGCGTGTACGACGTCGGCCGCGCCGGAGCCTTTGACGGCTCGATCTGGCGTTAGGGCAGGGACGCGAAGCTCCGGTCTTCGCAGCGCAGTTCGCCCGCCTTGCGCACCGCCGTAAGGGTGGCGGCCAGCCAGTAGCGGGCATCCTCGTCTCGGTGGGCCAGGCGGCGTTCCCGGGCCCGTATCCGACGGGCGGCGGCATTGTCGAGCAGGCGCGCGTGCAGGGCGCGGGGCGTGAGCGGGGCAACGGTGGGAGAGCCGGGGACGGCGACAGGGTCGGGGCCTACGGGCTCTACTGCCGGGCGGGCGATGGCGATGAACATGACGGTCCGGTCTTTCTGGCTGGCGGGCCCTGCGCCTTCGCGCTGACGTCGCCGGGGCCCGTACGTTCTGGTACGGGACATTGGAAATAACCCACAGCGGTGTGGATCGTTCCGTGTATGGATAAAAAATACGCTAAAAATCAGATGGTTACGGCCACGATCCGGACAAAATGGTTAGCGAAACCTTAACGTTGCCGAAGTCTGACGCCACGGACGTTTCCGCGCTATAGAGGCGCGGTGCGCTTTGACGATCGTTTCCTGGAAGAACTGAAGGCCCGCCTTCGCCCGTCCGATGTCATCGGCCGGTCGGTGAAGCTCAAGCGTCAGGGACGTGAGTTCGTCGGGCTGTCGCCGTTCACCAAGGAGAAGTCGCCGTCGTTTTTCGTCAATGACGACAAGGGCTTCTTTCACGATTTTTCGTCCGGCAAGCACGGCGACATCATTACGTTTCTGCAGGAGACCGAACGACTGAGCTTCCCTGAGGCGGTCGAGCGCCTGGCGGCCGAGGCGGGGATGCAGATGCCGGCCGAGGACCCGCAGGCGGCCGAGCGGGAGCAAAAGCGTCAGGGGCTGACCGACTGGATGGACCTGGCCCAGAAATGGTTCGCGGCCAATCTGCGCCGGTCGGCCGGAAAGGCGGCGCGCGAGGTCCTTGAAAAACGCGGCCTGCCCGAGGACCAGTGGGAACGCTTCGGCCTTGGCTTTGCACCGGAAACGCGCGGGGGACTGAAGGACGCCCTGGTCCAGCGCGGGGCGCGCCCGGCCGAACTGGTCGAGGCCGGACTGCTGATCGCGCCCGAGGGTGGCGGTCAGCCGTACGATCGGTTCCGCGACCGACTGATGTTCCCGATCCTCGACGCCCGCGGCCGCATCGTCAGCTTCGGCGGCCGGGCCATGAACCCCGATGACCGTGCCAAATATCTGAACGGCCCAGAGAGCCCGCTGTTTCATAAGGGCTCGACCCTGTACGGGCTGCCGGAGGCGCGCCGCATCCTCGGGGCTGAAAGCAAGTCCGACCGGGCGATCGTGGTGGTCGAGGGCTATATGGATGTGATCGCCTGCCAGCGGGCAGGCCTCCCCGCCGTGGCCCCGATGGGCACGGCCCTGACCGAGGAGCAGATGGCCCTGCTGTGGCGGGTCTCGTCAGAGCCGGTGCTGTGTTTCGACGGCGACGGGGCGGGCCAACGTGCCGCCTATCGCGTAATCGAACGGGCCCTGCCGTTGCTGAAGGCCGGGCGTTCGTTCCGATTCGCCCTGCTGGAGGGCGGCCAGGACCCTGACGACATATTGCGCGAGAAGGGGGCCCCGGCCCTGCGTCAGGCCCTGGACGACACCCGACCCTTTGCCGAAATTCTGTTCAAGCGCGAGGCCGAGGTCGAGGTGCTGGATACGCCCGAACGTCGCGCCGGGCTGAAAGGGCGATTGCGTGACGCTGCGGGGGCCATTCAGGACCGGGATCTCGCCGAGCAATACCGGCGTGAACTGTTCGACCGGTTCGACGCCCTGTTTCCGGCCCGGTCCCAGCGGCCGGCGTCGCGCGGCCAGACTGTCGGCGGGCGCTGGAAGCCCGGGCCGCCCCCCACGCTGGGCCAGACCGCCGAGGGAGCCCAGGCCATGCATTCGCTGTCCCGCTCGATCGAGCCGGTCGCCGCGGCGCTGGCGCATGGGGCCATCGACGACCCGGAACGGATGGACGATTATCTGGAGGCCATCGCGGCGCACGGCTTCGGTGAGCCGGCGCTGGACGGCCTGGCCCAGGAACTTGTGCGACTGCGGTTCGCCGATCAGGAAAACGGCCAATCCCTTGACAGTGCGGCCGTGCGACGCCATCTGGCCCTCTCGGGTCACGATGCTTTAGTGCGCGAGGTCGAGAAGGCGGCGGCAAAGTCCGGCGCGCCTTTCCTGGCCGCGAATGCGCCCCTCGCCGAAGCACGGACCCGGTGGTCGCAGGCGTTCGACGCTCTGACCCGCGTTGCGGCGTTGGAGGACGCCTTGGTTTCGGCGCGCGCTGTGCCGGGGCAGGATGAGGCTTTCCGCCGGCTAAAAGCCGAGCGCGATGCTTTGCGCCGTGCGATCAAAGCCGGGACGATATGGGAAGACGACGCGGGCTCGTAACCAACGAACTCGTGACGCGTTGTATTTTTGCCGACGGGATTGATCACCCCGAGAGGCGCGGAGACTGAATTCTATGACTGCTCAGACCGAGACGCAGGAAACCGAAGCCGCCACCGACGGGCCACTGCTCGATCTGACCGATGCCGGCGTCAAGAAATTCATCAAACAGGCCAAGACCAAGGGCTATGTGACGATGGAGGAGTTGAACAAGGTCCTGCCGTCCGATGAGGTGACTCCCGACGCGATCGAGGACACCCTGGCCATGCTGTCCGAAATGGGCGTCAACGTCGTTGAGGCCGAGGAAGACGCCGCCGAGCCGCAGAGCACAGATGTCGCCGCCGCCGCCGGCACCGCCGTGGCCGAGGCGCCGGCGAAGTCGGCTTATGATCGGACGGATGATCCGGTGCGGATGTATCTGCGCGAGATGGGGTCGGTGGAGCTGCTGAGCCGCGAGGGCGAGATCGCGATCGCGAAGCGGATCGAGGCCGGGCGGGATGCGATGATCTCGGGGCTGTGCGAGAGCGCGCTGACGTTCGAGGCCATCATGGTGTGGCGCGACGAGCTGGCCAACAACCGTATCCTGCTGCGCGAGGTCATCGACCTGGACGCCACCTATGGCGTGATCAACCCGTCGTCCCTGCCCGGCGCGGCCCAGCCCGAGCCGGAAGAGAAGCCCGAGGCCGAGAAGGCCGAGAAGGCCGAGGGCGACAAGGCCGAGAGCGACGACGATGACGACGACGATTTCGACGACGGCGGTGGCCTGTCGATCTCGGCGCTGGAGGCGGAGCTGCGCGACGGGGTCATGGCGGTGCTGGACGCCGTGGCCGGCGATTTCGGCGGCTTCCGCAAGCTGCAGGACAAGCTGGTCGAGGCGCGGCTGAAGGGCGAGATGCTGTCGGCCAAGGACCAGAAGGCCTATGCTGGCCTGACCCGGGCCATCTCGGATCGCCTGAAGACGATGAAGCTGAACAACAACCGCATCGAGGCGCTGGTCGAGCAGCTGTATGCGATCAACAAGCGGCTGATGGGGCTGGAAGGCCGGCTGCTGCGCCTGGCCGACGGCTACGGCATCTCGCGCCCGGAATTCCTCAAGGCCTATTTCGGGGCCGAGCTGGACCCCAACTGGGCCGACAATGTGCGCGACATGGGCGTGCGCTGGACCAAATTCGCCGACAAGGAAGCGGCCCAGATCGCCCGCATCCGCGGTGACATCGCCGCCGTCGCCAGCGAGGCCGGCCTGCCGATCGACGACTATCGCCGCATCGTCCAGACCGTGCAGAAGGGCGAGCGCGAGGCCCGTCAGGCCAAGAAGGAAATGGTCGAGGCCAATCTGCGCCTGGTCATCTCCATCGCCAAGAAATACACCAATCGCGGCCTGCAATTCCTTGATTTGATTCAAGAGGGTAACATCGGTCTGATGAAGGCGGTCGACAAGTTCGAATACCGTCGCGGCTACAAATTCAGCACCTATGCGACCTGGTGGATCCGTCAGGCCATCACCCGCTCGATCGCCGACCAGGCGCGCACCATCCGCATCCCGGTGCATATGATCGAGACGATCAACAAGATCGTCAGGACATCCCGCCAGATGCTGCACGAGATCGGCCGCGAGCCGACCCCGGAAGAGCTGTCGGAAAAACTGGCCATGCCGCTGGAGAAGGTGCGCAAGGTCCTGAAGATCGCCAAGGAGCCGATCAGCCTGGAGACGCCGATCGGCGACGAGGAAGACAGCCACCTGGGCGACTTCATCGAGGACAAGAACGCCATCCTGCCGATCGACGCGGCCATCCAGTCCAACCTGCGTGAGACCACGACCCGCGTGCTGGCGTCGCTGACGCCGCGCGAGGAGCGGGTGCTGCGCATGCGCTTCGGCATCGGCATGAACACCGACCACACCCTGGAAGAGGTCGGCCAGCAGTTCAGCGTCACCCGCGAACGCATCCGCCAGATCGAGGCCAAGGCGCTGAGGAAGCTGAAGCATCCGTCGCGGTCGCGGAAGCTGCGGTCGTTCCTCGATAGCTAGGGGGTAGGGCTTAGGGAGTAGGGCTTGGGGAGTAGGGCTTGGGGCTTGGGCAGTGGTCCCTTGTCATCCCGGCCGACGCGAAGCGGAGAGCCGGGACGGGACGTGCCCCTATGTGGCCCCTATCGCGTCATGCCTTCTCCCCTCGTGGGAGAAGGTGTCAGGCGAAGCCTGACGGATAAGGGGGCGGTCGGTCCGCATGGCGGCGGACGGCGCTTCCGGGATGACAAGGCGCGGCGCGGGCTGAAGCATCCGTCGCGGTCGCGGAAGCTGCGCGTCGAAGACACCGGGGTCTCAACGCGCCTCTCCGGGCATTGCGTCGCCACCCCCACCCAACCCTCCCCCCTCGAAGGGGAGGGCTTTTTTTTGGGGTCTCGGACCCCGCAAATCAGCCTAGAGCGGGATTCGTTCATACGGAACCATATCCAGAGTTGACGAGGTAACTGGCACATTCGTTGGGTGTGAAGAGCTCAAGGAGCTGACCGACCTTTCGCCATGTGGCCTCGACGTCTCGGGGCTGGGCCTTTCGCATCAGGTGTTTGAGCTTGGCGAAGACCTGTTCGATCGGGTTCAGGTCCGGGCTGTAGGGCGGCAGAAAGATCAGATGGGCTCCCCTGGCCCGGACGGCGGCGCGCGCGGCCTTGCCCTTGTGGCTGCCCAGATTGTCGAGCACGACGACGTCGCCGGGCTTCAGGGTTGGGGCCAGAACTTCCTCGACATAGACCCGGAACAGCTCGCCGTTGATCGGCCCGTCGATCACCCAGGGCGCGTCGATGCGGTCGTGACGCAGGGCGGCGATGAAGGTCTGGGTCTTCCAGTGGCCGAAGGGGGCGTGGGCCTTCAGCCGACGACCGCGCGGACCCCATCCTCGGAGTGGGGCCATGTTGGTCTTGACCCAGGTCTCGTCCAGAAACACCAACCGGGACGGGTCGATCCGGCCCTGATACGCCTTCCAGCGCGTGCGTTTACGCGCCACGTCAGGCCGCGTCTGCTCCTCGGGCAGCAGGGTTTTTTTTGAAGCTGAAACCCTCGGCATGCAGGAACACCCACACCGCGCGGGGCTGGGTCTTGATCCCCCGCTCGGCCAACTCGGCCGTCAGCCCCCGCAGCGTGATCGGGCCCGAGGCGATCCGCTCTCGCAGCCACGCGGCCACCTCGCCCGAAAGCGTTCGGGGCTTGCAGCCGCCGATCCGGGCCGGTTCCAGAGACCCGGTCTCGCGTTCATGACGCGCCCATTTCGACAGACACGACGGACTGATCCGAAGAGCTGCCGCGATTTCCCGGTGCGTCTCGCCGGCCGCCTTGCGCGCCAAGGCACGCGATCGAAGATCAACCGAATAGGGAGCTGTCATACATGCTGGCCTCCATCCAGCACGAATGATGAATCAGATCGCTACCGATTTGGGAATCCCGATTCCGTCAAAAGAGGTCATGCTCTAGCCTTGCGCCCATGCGCGCGTGTCTTTGCTTCCTCTTCACCACCGCCCTGCTGCTGGCGGGGTGCAGCCCGATGTTGCCGGACCGGGGCGCGCCCGGGCGCTATCCGGCGCCGTCGCGGACCGAGGCGCCGTTGGTCGGGGCCCTGATCGACCGGCCGATCGGTGGCGGCACGCGGGCGGCGGTGATCGGCGAGAGCGCGGATCTTCAGCAATGCATGGCGCAGTTGACGGCGGCGCGGGTGACCTTCCGGCCCGTGCCGGACCGGGCGACCACGGCGACCTGTGGCCTGAGCGCGGGCGGGGTGCTGGGCCCGGACATGGGCACGGTGGCGCGCATGGCCCCGGGCGATGTCGAGATGACCTGCCGCACGGCCCTGGCGCTGAGCGTGTGGCGGCGGCAGTCGCTGGAACCGGCGGCGCGCGAGATCCTGGGCTCGGATGTGGTCCAGATCGATCACATGGGGGCCTATGCCTGTCGCAATGTGAACAACGGCGGCGTCAGCGACCGGATCAGCGCCCATGCCCAGGCGGCGGCGCTGGATGTCGGCGGTGTGCGGCTGCGCGACGGCCGGCGCATCACCCTGGCGCGCGACTGGAGCGGCGACGGGCCCGAGGCGCGCTTCCTGCGCCGCATCCGCGATGACGCCTGCCGCATCTTCGGCACGGTGCTGAGCCCGGACTACAACGCCGTTCACGCCGATCATCTGCACCTCGAGGCGACCGACACGCGCTTCTGCCGCTAGGGACGGACGGCCGTCCGGGCCCGGGCCGGTGGACCCATTTGTCCCCCCCCGCTTTTCGTCCCTGTTGCAGGGGCCAGAACCGGGACAGGGGGGGGGACAGGTTCGGGACAGGCCTGTTGCACGGTCTGCAACCGGGGTGTCGGCGCGGGCGGTGTCCGACCGGTCCTGACGTAGCGGGCGGTCATACTGCGCGCCATGACCCGACCGCCGCGCATCCGCCGGTTTCCCGGCCAGCCGACCTGGACCCTGGCGCAGGAGGCCTATCTGGCCGGTGAGAGCGCCCGCTCGATCGCCGCGCGGCTGGACCTGACCGAGAACGGCATCCGCAAACGCGCCGCCCGCAAGGGCTGGACCCGCAGCCAGCACGCCGCGGCGCTGCAGCGCAGCGAACACCCGGCCGAGGCGCTGGGCGTGCTGCTGGCCCGCATCGGCCGGGCCGCGCACGAAGGGCGGATCGACGAGATGCGCCTGCTGGTGGCCACGGCGTCGCGGCTGGCCCGCGCGGCGCGCGCCGCCCCGCCGCCGCCGCCGCGCCAGCCCAGCCCGGAGGACCAGCGCCGCTGGCGCGAGGCCGAGACGCGCCGTCTGGAGGCGCGCGTCTGGACCGAGGCGCAACGTCTGGCCGGGGAGATGCTGAGCCAGAACGCCTGGAACCTGGCCGGGCCGCTGAGCCTGCCGGCCTATCACTGGCGCGCGCGGGGGTGCTGGGGCCCGCGATCGCCGAGGCGGATTTCCAGCGCGGCCAGAGCGGCGGCTGGTGGGCGGACTACTGGGACGCGGAGGGGCGGCTGAAGGCGGTGGGGTAGGGGGGATTAGGTGCCTTTCAGCCGCTCGATCTCACGCTGGAATTCGAACCGGAGCTGTTCCGCCTCATCGTCCGGTAGCCAGTTGGCCATCTGGGGGAAAACTGTCTGCCACATGCGGGCGTCGCGATCCGGCCACGGCATGGTCCGGGCCGCCCTCGCCGTCTCCAACAAGGCAGTCAGCTTGGCACGGGCGCGGGCCGGGTGATCGACCGCAGGGCGCGCCGGGGCCTGCAGGCGGTCGGCGCCGTCACCGAACAGGTTGAACTGGTCGGGTTGCAACCTCAGTCCTTACCGTCGCGACCGTCCGGTTCCTTGGCGACACCCTTGAACGGGCCGTCGCTGGACTTGCGTTCCATGAACTGCCCGGTGCGTTCGTCGCGCTTTTGCCAGTCGCCGTTCGGCTGTTGGAACTGGGTGCGGGCGGTGACCGCGCCGCGGCGGAAGTCGTTACCGGTGTTCTTGGCCATCACAGCCTCCGTTTGGAACGAAGAAGGAACATGCGCCTGATTCCAAACTTTGTCACCCCCTCTCCCGGCGGGAGAGGGCGGCCGCGCGCGAAGGCGTGAGCCTTCGCCCTGGCGCGGGCGGGTGAGGGGTTACAGTGGGATGCGGGTGGCCGCTTACCCCCTCACCCTTGCCCGCAAGGACGACGGCTGCGCCGCCGTGCGGTCAAGCCCTCTCCCGCCGGGAGAGGGGGATTAGAGCAGGCTACCCTGCTTGTCCGGAGCCGCCTCGCGTTTGGCCTTCTTGAAGACTGACGGGTCCAGCCACGGCATTTCCGGGCGTTCGCCATCGAACAGTTGTTCGATGGTCAGGATCTGAACCTTCGGATAGGTCCGCCCGGCGGCCTCATAGAAACCGGCGGCGGCGGCGCGGGCGACCATCGGCTTGGTCGGCGGCAACAGGGTGACGAACAGGCCCATCTGGCCGCCTTCGTGGTCGATGGTGGTGATCAGGTCCTTGACGTGGCTGTCGGTGACGCCGCCGCCCTTGATCGAGACGATGGCCTTGCCGGTGACCGTCCTCGAAGCCGCGCCGTCGTCGGAGGGGACCTGGAGAGTAGACATAGCCGTCCACCCCGCCGTCGGCGCCCTTGCGCCCGCCCTTGTAGGGCACGGCATTGTCGATCATCGACAGCGCCCAGAGCTGGAAACCGGCGTCGTTGTCCGCCCGGCCAGAGCGCGCGCCGCGCCGATGTCCTTGGGCGTCCCCAGACCCTGGAACTCCGCCATCGGGAAGGCGTCGCGCAGGCGGCGCTGGATCAGGCCGACCGCGAGGTGGGTGACGTCGATGCCGATCCAGCGGCGGTCCATCTTCTGCGCCGCATGGACGGTGGTGCCGCAGCCACAGAAGGGGTCGAGGACGACGTCACCTTCATTACTTGAGGCACCAAGAATGCGTTCGAGAAGGGCTATAGGCTTTTGTGTCGGGTATCCAGATGTTCTTGCGCTTGTGAGTTTATAGGGGGAATGTCTTCCCAAGATTTTGAAGCGGCCGCCCCTGACGCTCATCCAGATAAATCTTAAGCCTGATTTTCTGTCGCAAGATTTCGTAAAATGCAGAAGGCCCTTAGAATTATATTCCTTCATAAGGTCTTGTGAGTATCGACCACCCATTGTGGTGCGGCTGATATCCTTTGTATTCATAGGTCAAATTAGGTCGTGGGCTTGGACTCCGGAGGTCTCGAGTAGTATAGCGCCTGCCGTGTTGATCTATAAGAGGTGTATTTTGCTTCGACATGTTTTTGGCTTAGCTCGGTAAACTGGCGGTTCCAAGTCGGACGATCATCCTTCGAGTAGAAAAATATGGTGTCGGTAACGCCTCCGTATCCAACACTAAAACATTGCTGTGTGCGCTGGTGCGTTTCCAAATGATTTCGTTTCGATACAGGCGAGCTCCAAACACCGAGTCCAAGATGAGTTTCAGATAGTAGACTCGCGGTCGGATTGCAGTGCAGATACACGACCCCGTCGGCTTCAGCACCCGGTGCAGTTCGATCAGCCGGACCGCCATCATGGCCAGATAGGCCATCATGTCATTGGTGCCGAGGAAACCACCCGCACGGCCGCCAGCATGTTGGCGGCGTCGGAATTGCCGGACTTCAGCACCTCGTCATAGGCGCGCTCGGCCGAGACGTTCCAGTGCCAGGTGTCCTCGAACGCCTCGATCTGGGACCGCGATTGCTCGCCGCCCGGCGTGCGAAACAGGACGTTGTAGTTGGCGTTCGAGTTGAACGGCGGGTCGAGGTAGATCAGGTCGACGCTTTCGTCGTCGATGTGCTCACGCAGGATGGCGAGGTTGTCGCCATATAACAGGGTGTTGGCGGCGGGCGTGTGGACCATGCACTCCCCTCTGGCTCGGGCCAGTGTCTCCCGGTTCGCTCCTGCGTTGCAAGGTGGGTCAGTGCGGCTTTGCCCCCTCCACCACGCTTCGCGTGGTCCCCCCTCCCCCGGTGGGGGAGGATTTTTTGTTGTGGGGCGGGGGGCCCCCTCCACCACGCTGCGCGTGGTCCCCCTCCCCCTGGGGGGAGGATTTTTTTGCGGCGGGGCGGTCGGGGCCGCCCCCTCCACCCTGCGGCGCAGGGTCCCCCGCCCCCGGGGGGGGAGGATCAGCCGTCCAGCAGCACCTCGAAGCCGGCGAAGATCATGCGTTTGCCGTCGAACGGCATGGACAGGGCCGACAGGCGCTCGTCCGTCATCATCTTGTCCCAGCCGGCGTCGCGGGTTGCCTTGTCGGGCCAGGTGATCCAGCCGACGGCGACGGTTTCATCGGCCTTGAGCTGAACGGCCTTCTTGAAGTCGGTCAGCTTGCCGTCGGGAATGTCCTCGCCCCAGGTCTCGGTGACCCGGGTCGCGCCGTTCTCCTTGAAGATGGCTGTGGAGGCGCGGGAATGGTCGAGATATTCGGCCTTGTTGGCCGTGGGCACGGGGATGACGGTGATGTCGAGGAAGGGCATGTTTTTCACTCTGTGAGGGGCGCTGACGCTCGCGACGCGGTCGCTCGCTGCTTGTGAGGGGCGCTAACGCTCGCGACGCGGTCGCTCGCTGCTTGAGCGCGGACGGGGAAATCTGACGTTATTCAGACCCGGTGCCGGGGCGGGCGTCAAGCGTCAGGCCAGCATGTCGAGCAGGGTGCCGGTCATCTGGTCGGCGGGGTCTTGAACACGGCGACATTGGCCTTGAGGGCGACCTCGGACTGGAGGCGGTCGACGATCTCTTCGGCCAGGTTATCCAGCGGCGCGGCGGCCGTGCGGCGGGCGCTGGCGTTCGAAACCGGCGGTGGCGGTGGCGATACCGCCGGCGGCGATGGCGAAGGCCTGCATGGCGCGGCTCCCGGCGGATGGGAGGGGCAGTGTGGCCGACACGGGCTGAACAGGATGCCTACAGGCATGGTGAACGGCCGGAAGGGCGAGCGGTGTTCGGTCAATGGACTCCGGCGGCGGAGGGCGGCATCCTGCGCGCCTGTCGTCAGAGGAGTGTCGCCATGATCAGCCTGGCCCAGACCTCCTCAAACGCCGTCTGGGCCAGTATGCGGCCCTGTGGGTCGGCGGCTTTGTGCTGACGGGGGCGGCGGTGGCGGCGGCGGGGCTGATGCTGACCGACCTGATCGTGGCGGTGGACGCGGTGCTGCCGGTGACGCTGGCGGCGGTGCTGCTGGGGCTGGGGGCGGGGCTGGTGCTGAGCCTGATGTCGGGCGAGACGGTCGGGACCAAGCTGGTGCTGCTGGGGCTGGCGCTGCTGCTGGTGTTGCCGCTGTTGTGGGGGCCGATGGCGGCGGCGGGGGCGCTGGCCTTCGTGCTGGACCGGTCGATCGAATATTCGCAGACCTGGGCGGCGGTGCAGATCGGCATTTCGCGGCTGCTGATGCCGTTGAGCGGCTGGCTGTTCGGCGGGGCGCTGATCGGGACGGTGTGGGGCTTCTTCCAGGGGGTGGCGTCGGTGGTCGGGGTGGTCTCGGCCTGGGTGAAGCTGTGGCCGCTGATCCGGCGACTGCTGGGGCCGGAGCCGGTGCGCGAGGGCTGAGGGGCGGGGCGGCGGCTTGCGCCCGGTGCGCGACCGGCACAGGATGGGTCCATGACCCGCCAGCCCGCACCCGGTGAGCGCTACGCCTCGTTCAGCGCCTTCTATCCCTACTATGTGCACGAGCATTCGAACCGGACCTGCCGGCGGATTCTCTACGTGGTCGGCACGGCGCTGGTCATCGTGGTGTTCATCACCGCCCTGGTGACGCGCAATGGCTGGTGGCTGCTGGGCATGCCGCTGGTCGGCTACGGCTTCGCCTGGGTTGGCCATTTCTTCTTCGAGAAGAACCGGCCGGCGACGTTCAAATACCCGCTGTGGAGCCTGATGGGCGACTGGCGGCTGTTTTTCGAGACCGTCAGCGGGCGGCGCAAATTTTAATTGGAGGCCGTATCCCAGGCCGGCGGGCAGCCGTCGAAACGGCCGGCCTCGGCGATCGACAGGGTGCGCATGTTCAGGCGCATGATCGGCTGCATCGAGCCGCGGCCGTGGCCGGTGTAGAGGTTGACCTTGGCCCCCTTGATCGCGCCACCGGTGTCGGAGGCGTACCAGTAGCCGTCATGCACGGTGCCGTCGGCGAGGCGCAGGCCCACGGTCTCGCGGATGAACAGCCGGGTGCGGCGCGGGATGACGCGGGGATCGACGGCCACGGTGCGCATCGGAATGGACCGGCAGCCCAGTGAATTGTTGCCCGTCGCCCCACCCCCGCCGGCATGATAGAGCCGCGCCGAGGCGCGCCAGTCGGGATCGCCGGCCATCAACTCAAGCTGTTCGGGACTGAGGTCGGTGACGGAACCTTCTGCCGCTGCGGCGGTTTCAGAGGCGACCACGGAGTTGTAGGACACGGGTCCCGTGATGGCCGGAAAAGCCAGGGCCCAGATCAGGGCCAGTGCAGCGGCGGCAGCCGTCATGGATTTGACTTGTCGTGACCTCGGCATGACGCGCCGATGGCGGCTTTTTGCCGGGAAATGTGGTGAAAAGACAGACAGCGGCGTGGCCTGCGGCGGTCTGTCCACAGTTGCCCGGGATCGTCCCCCGTGTCGGTGCCGGCTCGAACGGGTGGAGACGGTGGCCGGTATCGGCTAGAGCGGAGGATGCATTCCCGCTGCCCGGAGCCCGCCCATGCGTGACCATCCCGCCGTTCCGTTGACCGGCTATGACGCGATGGATCCGGCGGCGGCGCTGGCGGCGGTGACGGCCTTTCGCGCGACGATGGCGCGACGGCGCACTGTGCGCGACTTTTCCTACTGGGCGGGTGCCGCGGGCGGTGGTCGAACAGGCCCTGCTGACCGCCGGCTCGGCTCCGTCGGGCGCCAATCACCAGCCGTGGTTCTTCAGCGTCATCGACAGCCCCGACGCCCGCGCCCGCATCCGCGCCGCCGCCGAGGCCGAGGAGCGGGAATTCATGCCGACAAGGCCCCGCAGGAATGGCTGGACGCCCTGGCCCCGCTGGGCACCGACCCGGACAAGGGCTTTCTGGAGGTGGCCCCGGCGCTGATCGCCATCTTCGGCCAGAAGCGCGGCGGGCCGAAACCGGGCGATCACAAGAAGAACTACTATGTCACCGAGAGCGTCGGCATCGCCACCGGCCCGCTGATCGCCGCCCTGCACCAGGCCGGGCTGGCGAACCCTGACCCATACGCCCGCGCCGATGAGTTTCCTGGCCGACATCTGCGGGCGGCCGGTCGGGGACAAGCCGTTCCTGCTGCTGGTGGCGGGGCACCCGGCCGCCGACGCCACCGTGCCGGTCGCGGCGCTGGACAAGAAGCCGCTGGACGCCATCGCCGCCTGGATCTAGCGCCGCTCGGGGCCACCGCCGGGGGTCCAGTCGGGGGTGAAGTCGCTGTCGGCCAGCCAGCGCAGCGGCTCCACCAGCGACTGGATGGCCCGGGTCATGAACGGGATGTCGAGGTTGGCGATGGTGTTCGTCAGCCGAATGATAGGTCGGGGTCACGGCCCAGCCCGAGATGGTGTGGGCGACCACGCCGCGCACGGCCAGCTGGTAGTTGTCGGAGTGTTCGAAGAAATTTCTGCTCGGGATAGAGGTCCGGCGCGATCAGCGCCCCCTGGTCGCGCAGGGCGGCCCCCAGGGTCGAGCGCTCGAACCCGGTCATCATCATCACCCCGTCCGGCATGTTCGGGTCCTGGGCCCCGATCATCTCGATGGCCAGATTGGCGACGATGTCGGTCAGCGGTACGGGCGGATGGTCGCCGAACCAGTGCGAGCCGAGACCGCCGACCTCTTCGCTGCCATAGGCGACGAACATCAGGCCGCGCCGGTGCGGCCGGCCCTGTGACAGAGCGCGGGCCAGTTCCAGCACGGCGGTGACGCCCGAGGCGTCGTCATTGGCCCCGTGCAGGATGGTGCCGTCCGCGCGCACGCCCAGATGATCCAGATGGGCGGCGATCAGGATGACCCCGGCGCCGGGATTGGTGCCCGGCAACCAGCCGATGGCATTGGTGGTCACAGTGTCCTCGATTCGAGCCGGACCGGGGGTCCAGACCGTGCCGGTGCCGGGCATCAGTGCCATCCGGTCGTAGATGGCGGCCGGCACCACCAGCAGGGTACGGGACGGGCGCGGTTCGGCTCCGGTCAGGGCGAAGGTCGGGCGAGCGGATGACGCCCGGGCCACGGCATCCCGCAGCGTCGCGGTCTCGCGCAGGATCACCAGCCGACTGCCCTGGCGGTAGGCCGCATTGATCCAGCCGCCGACCGAAGGGCCCTCAGGCGGGGCGATCATCACGATTTCCGATTGGGGCAGGGTCGAGGGATCGGTGCCGGTGAACACCTCGACCGGTCCGCGCATCGCTGCGTGACCGCCGGACAGCAGGCCCAGCCCCTCGCCCCGGGACAGGATCATGCCGCCTATGGCCAGGCTGCCGGTGGTTGATGGCGTGGTGCGGGTCACAGGGGCGATCTGGGTGTAGCCGTCCATGCCGGGCGCGGGTTTCAGACCAAAACCCTGGAACTGCGACGCGACATAGGCTGCGGCCACGGCCTCGTCATGGGTGGCGCTGCCGCGCCCGCGCAGGGCGTCGCCGGCGAGGAAGGCCTCATGGGCGGCAACCCAGGCCGGGTCGACCGCAGGGGCGGTCTGGGCCCGGACCGGCGCGGCGAACAGGGCCAGGGCGGCGGCGGCAAGGATGAAGCGGCGCGGGAACATGGGGAACTCCGGGATAATCGCCGATCCCTCACCCGTCCGGCCGCCCGCGGTCAAGATGTGGCAATAATCCGCTGGACGCGGTGACGGTGCGGATTTACCCCGACCGCAGTCGTCCTGACCCGGAGCTCTCTGATGAAGCGTATCGCCGTCGCCCTGTCCGCCCTGACCCTGGGCGCCGCCGCCCTGTTGGTGCCCGCCGGGGTCTCTGCCTGGGGCAATACCGGTCATCGGCTGATCGGCGTGGCCGCGATGCGCGCGCTGCCGGACGAACTGCCCGCCTTCCTGCGCACCCCCGGGGCCGTGGCCGAGGTCGGTGAGCTGTCGCGCGAGCCGGACCGGACCAAGGGCGGCGGCCAGCCGCACGACCGCGAACGCGACACCGCCCACTTCATCGACATGGATGAGAGCGCGCAGGTGATGGACGCGCGCGGCATGTCGATCGATGCCCTGCCGCGGCTGAAGTCGGAGTATGACGCGGCGCTGACGGCGGCGGGGCTGGACGTCGATGACGCCGGCTATCTGCCCTATGCGATCTGGGACGGCTATCAGCAGCTGGTGCGCGACTTCGCCACCTGGCGGGTGCTGAACGCGGCCGAGGCGCGTGAGCGCGACCCCGGCAAGCGGGCCTGGTACCGCGAGGACCGGTTGCGGCGCGAGGCCCTGATCCTGCGCGACATGGGCTATCTGGCGCATTACGTCGGCGACGGGGCCCAGCCCCATCACACGACCATCCACTACAACGGCTGGAACCGCGACACGCCGAATCCGGAAGGGTTCACCACCTCGCGCCAGACCCACGGCGCGTTCGAGGGGGCGTTCACGGCGCGGGTGGCGCGACTGGATGCGGTGGAACAGGCCATGGCCGCCCCGCAACTGGACGGGTTCGAGATGCGCACCCGGGTGCCCGCCTATCTGAAGACGACCCTGGCCGAGGTGCTGCCCTTCTATCGGCTGGAGAAGGCGGGCGGGTTCGCCGACGGCGACGCGCGCGGCGCGGCCTTCGTGACGGCGCGGCTGGCGGCCGGGGCGGGCGAGCTGCGCGACCTGTTCATCCTGGCCTGGCGCGACTCCGCCGACGACCTGATCGGCTGGCCGACGGTCAAGGTGGCGGAGGTCGAGGCCGGCACCGCCGATCCGTGGCTGGCCATGTACGGCGAGGACTGAGTTCGGGCTTTTTTTCCCGCTCATCCCGGCGTAAGCCGGGACCCAGTGCTTTTGGGCAATCGGACCTGGGCGATCGCAGAACGGTCGCCCTGAAACACAGGCGTCAAGCTGGACAGGACTGGGTCCCGGCTTTCGCCGGGATGAGCGGAATTGAGCGACCTTTCTCCCCCGTTGTCATCCTCGACAAGTCGCAGATGGCCGAGAACATCGGCGCGGTGGCGCGGGTGATGGCCAATTTCGGCCTGACCGACCTGCGTCTGGTCCAGCCGCGCGACGGCTGGCCGCAGGAGCGCGCCTGGGCCATGGCCTCGGGGGCCGACTGGGTGCTGGACGGTATCCGCGTGTTCGACAGTGTCGCCGAGGCCGTGGCAGATCTGAACACCGTCTATGCCGCCCGCCCGCTCACGCGGGACCCGCCAGCCGGTGCGGACCCCGCGCGAGACGGCCCGGGTGCTGTACGACGACCGCGCCTCGGGCCTCGGCATCGGCCTGTTGTTCGGCGGGGAACGGGCCGGACTGGAGACCAGCGACATCGCCCTGTGCCAGGGCATCGTCACCATCCCCATCGACCCGCGCCATCAGTCATTGAATCTGGCCCAGGCCGTGGCCATCAACGCCTATGAATGGCGCACCCTGATCCTCGACGCGCCGCCGCCGCGCTTCCGCGAGGGCGAGCCCCCGGCGACCGGCGAGACCCTGCTGGGGATGTACGAACATCTGGAGCGGGAACTGGACGCCGGCGGCTTCTTCCACCCGCCCGAGAAGCGGCCGTCGATGGTGCAGAACCTGCGGGTGATGCTGGGCCCGCCGCCTTCACCGACCAGGAGGCGGCGACCTTCCGGGGGGTGATCACGGCCCTGTCGAAGGGCCGCGGCCGGGTGCTGGCCAAGCTGGCGGCGAAGAAGGCGGCGGACGAGTCCTAGGAAGCCCTCTCCCGGCGGGAGAGGGCTTGAGCCTCCGGGAGCGAAGCGATCGGCAAGGCGAAAGGGTGAGGGGTTGCCGTCGGCGGACGTCCTGCACCATCCGACCCTCACCCTTTCGCGCGACCAATCGCCCTCGCGGGCTCTTGGGCGCTCAATCCCTCTCCCTATGGGAGAGGGGAGGGTCAGAGCCCTTCGAAAAACCCCGGCACCACCTCGGTCGCGGGGCCGTAGCGGCCCTCGTCGAAGCGGCTGCGGCCCAGCGACGGTTCGAGATTGAGTTCGACCGTCCGGGCCCCGGCGCGGGACGCGGTCTCGACGAAGCCGGCGGCGGGCCAAACGGAACCCGAGGTGCCGATCGCGACGAACAGGTCACAGCGGTCCAGCGCGGCCTCGATCCGGTCCATCTGCAGCGGGAATTCTCCAAACCAGACGATGTGCGGGCGCAGCCGGCCCGCCGGATGGTGGGGTGAGGGCTGGTGCGTGGCCAGGTCACCGGGCCAGTCGCAGACCCGGCCGGTGGCGGTGCAGACCGCCTTCAGCAGCTCGCCATGCATGTGGATCAGGTCGAAGCCGGGGCCGGGCGGCGTCGCGGCATGGACCCGGTCATGCAGATCGTCGACGTTCTGGGTCACCAGCAGCATCTGGCCGTGCCAGCGCGCCGCCAGATCGGCCAGGGCGCGGTGGGCGGCATTGGGATGCACGGTCGGCAGCTGGCGGCGGCGCTGGTTGTAGAAGTCCTGCACCGTGGCCGGGTCGCGGGCGAAGGCTTCGGGCGTGGCCACATCCTCAATCCGGTGGCCCAGCCACAGGCCGTCGTCGGCGCGGAAGGTCGGGACCCCGCTCTCGGCCGAAATCCCGGCCCCGGTCAGGATGACGAGGTTCATCGCACGGCCGGTTGCAGCTCTGACCGGGGGCGGGTCAGCCATCCGGTGACCAGTTCCATCGCGGCCTTGGCCAGACACAGGATCAGGATCGCCCCTTCCGGCGCATTGTATTTCTGTATGGCCCAGGCCCCGCCCAGCACCGCGACGTGCAGCACGAAGATGCGGCCGTAGGGGCGGAACATCTCGCCGATCGCGCTGGCCGTGCGCCAGGCCCGGGGGCGCCACCAGTCGCGCCACAGGGCGAACAGATTGAGCCCCGCCAGACTGGCCAGGGCCCACAGGAAGGGGGCGTCGAACAACGGGCCGGTGACCGCCGGATCAGCGGATCGCAGGAAGTCCATGGCGATGACAAAGGTGAATATCCCGTGCCCGACGCAGAAGATCCCGTAGTGGACCACGAAGAAGCAGCCGACGCGGAGGGAGGACGGCGGGCCGGGCTGTCCCGGCGGCTGGAACTGACCACGGGCGGCCAGCACGCGCGGCAGGGTCAGCACCCCGATGATGACATTCTCGAGCCAGTACAGAACCAGGACCTGCGCGCCGTTCCATCCCAGCAACAGCACGCCGCCGATCGGGATCAGATTGACCAGGATGATGAACAGGTAACGAAAGGCCGTGAGGCGTTCGATCCATCGGGTCGCCAGTGGGGTCACGCCGCCTCGGTTTCGCTGATCCGGGAGAGGACCCGGCCCGTTTATGGATATCGCCGCGTCCAGGTATTGCAACCACCCCGGCTTTCGAGAGGGGGAGGGGTAGGGTAGACAGGCCGCTGAGCTGATCCGGAGAACTCCCATGAAAACCCGCGCCGCCGTCGCCTTTGAGGCCAAAAAGCCGCTGGAGATCGTCGAGGTCGATCTGGAAGGGCCGCGCGCCGGGGAGGTGCTGATCGAGATCAAGGCCACCGGCATCTGCCACACCGACGCCTTTACGCTGGACGGGCTGGACCCTGAAGGGCTGTTCCCGGCCATTCTCGGCCATGAGGGCGCGGGCGTGGTGGTCGATGTCGGCCCGGGCGTGACCTCGGTCAAAAAGTCGGCGACCATGTCATCCCGCTCTACACGCCGGAATGTCGCCAGTGTTAGTCCTGCCTGAGCCGCAAGACCAATCTGTGCACCGCGATCCGCGGCACCCAGGGCCAGGGGCTGATGCCCGACGGCACCAGCGCGGTTCAGCTACAAGGGCAAGACGATCCACCACTATATGGGCTGCTCGACCTTCTCCAATTTCACCGTCCTGCCCGAGATCGCGGTGGCCAGGATCCGCAAGGACGCGCCGTTCGACAAGGCCTGCTACGTCGGCTGCGGCGTGACCACCGGGGTGGGCGCGGTGGTCAATACGGCCAAGGTCGAGATCGGGTTCCAACTGTGTGGTGTTCGGTCTGGGCGGCATCGGCCTCAATGTCATCCAGGGGCTGAAGCTGGTCGGGGCCGACATGATCGTCGGCGTCGACATCAACCCGGACAAGGAAGAATGGGGCCGAGCGCTTCGGCATGACCCATTTCGTCAATCCGAAGGAGGTGAGCGACGTGCGTTCTCGCCACATGCTGGTCGAGCTGACCAGCGGCGGGGCCGACTATACCTTTGACGGCACCGGCAACACCACGGTGATGCGTCAGGCGCTGGAGGCCTGTCACCGGGGCTGGGGCGAGTAGCATCGTCATCGGCGTGGCCGAGGCCGGCCAGGAAATCTCGACCCGCCCGTTCCAGCTGGTCACCGGCCGGGTCTGGCGGGGTTCGGCCTTCGGCGGCGCGCGCGGCCGCACCGATGTGCCCAAGATCGTCGACTGGTATATGGACGGCAAGATCGAGATCGACCCGATGATCACCCACACCCTGCCGCTGGAAGGGATCAATGAGGCGTTCGACCTGATGCATGCGGGCGAAAGCATCCGCAGCGTGGTAGTGTTCTGATGTCGATGAAGTTGGCAGGGGCCGCCTTCGGAGTGATTTTGGCCGTGGTCCTTGGCTCGACCGCCTACGCCCAGCAGCCGACGGCCGCCGCGGCCGTGGACCGGTTCCTGGCGCTGAATGCCTCAGGGCAGCTACAATCAGCGGAGGGACAGCGGCTCAGGGACGGGCGAGGCATCTGAATGGGACGTCCCCAACATCGGTCCGCTGCCGGATCGGCATGATCGGCTGATCGGGATTGGCGAGAGCGAGGCCGTCGCTCGCGTTGCCGCACAGCCGCCCGGCGGGGACCCGGTGGATCTCTATTTCTACACTCGGGCCACGCCGGGGGGTTGGCAGGTGTCCGCCATGCGCACGCTGGCCCTGCCGCCCATCGTCTACATGCTGATCGATCAGCTGAACTCCCAGTCATCACGCTCGACCGAGGAGGACCGGCGGCTGGAGAACCTGCGGCTGGTGACGCTGCCGGACGCGGAGCTTCACCGCTGGTTCAGTGAGAACCGGGCGGCCATTGAAGCGCTTGCCGAAGCGTACCAACGACTGCCGTCGGGTTCTGGCCCGATCCGGGACGAAGGCGATGCCGCGCCTGAGGTAAGCGCGGCCCTGCGTGGCCTGCACCTGACACAGATATCCACGGACGAGGTTGGATTGGTGCTGCTGATCGGCGGGATCATGGACAACTCTGTCGGGTTCATGCGCACGGCCGTCCCGCCGCCGATCTCGACGTCCGAATATATCTGGGTCGAACCGCTCGTCGATGGCTGGTTCCTGTTCAAGACCACCTGACGCGGCCCCTTCACGAGGCTTGTGCTGTCGATATAGTTGTTTAAAAAAACTATCCTGAATCTGAGGTAAAGCCACCATGTTCACCCACATCACCGTCGGCGCGAATGACGTCGAGGCGTCGCGGAAATTCTATGATGCGGTGCTGGGGGCGCTGGGCATTGCGGCGGCCAGCGGGCCGGACGAGAAGGGCCGTTTCTGGTGGCGCACGCCGCGCGGGGCCTTTGCGGTCGGCAAGCCGATCGACGGTGAGCCGGCCTGTCACGCCAACGGCGGCACCATCGGCTTCGCGGCCAGTGACGGGGCGGCGGTGGACGCCTTTCATGCGGCCGGGCTGGCGGCCGGCGGCACGGCGATCGAGGACCCGCCGGGGGTTCGCGAAGGGGCCTTCGGCGAGCTGCACCTGGCCTATCTGCGCGACCCGTCGGGCAACAAGGTGTGCGCCCTGCACCGGATGAGCGGGAATTGAGATGGAAACGATCAAAACCCACACCGTCCACGGCGGCACGCTGCGTTATCTGAAGCACGACAGCACCACCACCGGCACGCCGATGACCCTGTCGGTGTTCGTGCCGCCGGGGGCGGGGCCGTTTCCGGTGCTGATCTGGTTGTCGGGCCTGACCTGTACCGAGGACAATTTCACCTCCAAGGCCGGGGCCTATGGGGCGGCGGCCGAGCACGGGGTGATCATCGTCGCGCCCGATACCTCGCCGCGCGGACCGGATCTGAAGGGGGGCGAGGTGGCCGATGACCCCGCTTATGACCTGGGGCAGGGGGCGGGCTTCTACGTCGATGCGACCCAGGCCCCGTGGGTTCCGCATTTCCGCATGGAGAGCTATGTCACCGACGAGCTGATCGCGCTGATCGACGCCGAATTCCCGACCACCAGGACGCGCGGCATCAGCGGCCATTCGATGGGCGGGCACGGGGCGCTGACGCTGGCGCTGCGCCATCCGCACCTGTTCCGGTCGGTGTCGGCGTTCGCGCCGATCGCCTCGCCGACGCGCTGCCCCTGGGGCGAGAAGGCGTTCACCGCCTATCTGGGCGAGAACCGGGCGACGTGGGCCGAGCATGATGCGGCGCGGCTGATCGAGGACGGGGTCGGGGCGGGCTGTTTCGACGACATCCTGATCGACCAGGGCGACGCCGATTCCTTCCTGACCGAGCAGCTGAAGCCGGAACTGCTGCAGGCGGCGGCCGACGCGGCCGGGCAGACGGTGACGATCCGGATGCAGCCCGGCTACGACCACTCCTATTTCTTCATGGCCAGCTTCATCGAAGATCACGTAGCCTTCCACGCCCGGCGGCTGGAGGCCGTCAGCCGATGACCACGAGCCCCGAGGCCGCCCCCGACTACACCCCGATGTTCTCGGCCCTGTGTGTGGAGCTGGGTCTGTGCCTGCACCCCAGGGCCGAGCTGAAGGTCATTGCCGCCCTGCCCGACGGGCTGGACGCGGCGGTGCGGGCGGTGTTCGACGCCGAGGGCATCGACCTGGCCCTCGTCGCCGGGCGAGTTGCGTCGTCAGGTGCGGGCCTGTCTGAAGGCCAATCTGCCCGGGGCCTGAAAAGGCCCGGTCGCGGCGATCCGGGAACGAAATTACCGGCCCAGCCTTGGGTTTGGCAGGCGGCCTCCCTAGATGAGGCATCCCCCCCGTTCGGATCGACAAGGAGCTTTCCCATGGCCTTCACCCTGCCCCCGTTGCCCTATGCCTATGACGCGCTGGAGCCCGTGATCGACAAGGAGACGCTCCATATCCATCACGACAAGCACCATCAGGCCTATACCGACAATCTGAACAAGGCCGTGGACGCCGAGCCCAAGGCCCAGGGCAAGACGATGGAAGAGCTGTTCGCCGTCATCTCGACCCTGCCCAAGGCGATCCGTAATCACGGCGGCGGCTACTGGAACCACAATTTCTACTGGGACGGCATGGCCCCGACCGCCGAGGCGGGCACGCCGTCGACCGAGCTGGCCGCCGCCATCGACCGCGATCTGGGTGGCATGGACGCGTTCAAGGCGGCCTTCGAAAGCGCCGGCGCGACCCAGTTCGGCTCGGGCTGGGCCTGGCTGATCGTTCAGGACGGCAAGCTCAAGGTCATCAACACGCCCAACCAGGACAATTCCCTGATGGACATCGCGCCGGAGAAGGGCGCGCCCCTGCTGGTCAATGACGTGTGGGAACACGCCTATTATCTGAAGTACCAGAACCGCCGCCCCGAGTTCCTCAAGGCGTTCTGGACGGTGGTCAACTGGAAGCGGGTCAACGCCCTGTTCGCGGCGGCCACGGCCTGATCGCGGCCCGGATCGGCGCTTGACCTGGGGAGGGCGGGCCGTCATAAGGCCCGCTTTCCCGCGCCGGACCCTGTCCTGCGCGCGAATTGACTACGGACGATGCGTGGACCGCCGTTGAGATCGTGCTTCCAATCTCGGAAGCGCCGGGCCGCATCATGTTGAAGAGAACATGAATGTCCAAGCGCCACAGCGCCAAATACAAGATCGACCGTGCCATGGGTGAAAACCTGTGGGGTCGCGCCAAGTCTCCGGTCAACAAGCGCTCCTACGGTCCCGGCCAGCACGGCCAGCGTCGCAAGCAGAAGGTTTCGGACTTCGGTCTGCAGCTGAAAGCCAAGCAGAAGCTGAAGGGCTATTACGCCAACCTGACCGAGAAGCAGTTCCGCAAGACCTATGACGAAGCCGCCCGCCGCAAGGGTAACACCGCCGAGACCCTGATCGGTCTGCTGGAGGCCCGTCTGGACGCCACCGTCTATCGCGCCAAATTCGTCCCGACCCCGTGGGCTGCGCGTCAGTTCGTCAACCACGGTCACGTCACGGTCAACGGCAAGAAGGTCAACATCGCCTCCTACAGCCTGAAGATCGGCGACGTCGTCGAGGTCAAGGAAAAGTCGCGCAACATGGCGCTGGTGCTCGAAGCCCAGCAGTCGTCGGAGCGGGACATCCCGGACTACATCGAGCTGGGCGACCGGGGCTTCTCGGTTCGCGTCGTGCGCGTGCCCGAGCTGGCCGACGTGCCGTTCCCGGTCAAGATGGAACCCAATCTGGTCGTCGAATACTACTCCTCGTAAGGTCGACAGCCGCGCGGCCCGCCGTGCAGAGACTGGAAAGGCCCCGGATCGCTCCGGGGCCTTTTCGCATTCCGGCCGCCCCGGCCCGCCCTGATCTGGGGATCATCGGGGTCAGGCGAGCAATTTACGGATGCGCTCCGGCGCGAATTGAGCGATGACGCAAGGGAAACTTCGAAAGGGGACGGGCATGGGCTCGACCGGGATCAGGACGCTGCTGGCGCTGACGGCGATCAGCGCGCTGCTGACCGGATGTGCCGGTATCCAGGCCCTGCTGCCCGGTGCCCGCGCCGCGTCACCCGCCGTCTCTGTGCCGGGAACGCAGGAGTTGGTGCAGGCCGCGGCCATCGCCCAGGGCCAGGCCGTGTTCTGGGTCGGGTCGAACGGCTGCACCACCCGTGACGACCTTATGCCCGTGGTCAGCCAGTATCGCGGGGCCGCCACCATCACCCTGTGGCGGGTCAGCGAGGACGACTGCGACGCGCCCGTCCCCGGCGGGGTCGAGGTGCGCTGGACGTTCGAGGAAATGGGGCTGCGACCCGGGACCGACGTTCGCGTCGGCAATACCTATGAGCGACCGCAGGACTGAGCCGTTCCGGAACCGGTCCGTCGCCGGGCCAGCCTGTCCGATTATTCACGTGTCATCAGGCGAAACCGCGGGCATCTAAAGGCCAAGCTCAGATCATCCAGGGAAATGGAACCATGCTGCGTCTCGTCCTCGCTCTCGCCATCACGGCCCCGCTGCTGTCCGGCTGCATCATCATCGCCACCGACAAGCCGGTCACGCGCGTCGTCCAGACCGCCCCGGCCGACACCCCCGAATGAGCCGCACCCTCGTCGCGGCGGCGGCCTGCCTGCCGCTGCTGGCCGGCTGCGTCATCTATGCCGATGACTCCGGCGAGATGGTCATGGTGCGGATGGAGTCCGACACCGAGATCACCACGGACGCGGCCGCGGAAACCCTGCGGGCGGTCCGGTTCGCGGACGGGGCCCTGATCGCGCAGGTCGACTCCAACGGCTGCACCAGCACCGCGGACTTCGCGGTATCTGTCGCCGAGGGTTCACCGGTCGACGTCACCCTGACCCGTACCCGCCAGGATCCGTGCCGGGCCATCGTGCGCGAGGGGGTCGAGCTGCGCTGGAGCTATCGCGAGCTGGGCCTGACGCCCGGCCAGGCGGCGCGTGTCGCCAATCCGGTTCGCCTGTAGCCGGGACGGACGGCAACAGCCGTCCGCGCAGCGTATGCCGATCCGCTATTCCGTGGCGGTCGGTGCCGCCTGCGGGGCTTCATTCATAGCCGTGGCGGCAGGATCCGTGGGTCCGGGTGGTCCACCCGGGCATTTTACCGTCACGTAGGTTTCGGTGATCCGGCATTGTTGGCTCGGCAAGCCCGGCTCACCCGTGGGGCAACCGGCCCCCGGGCAGGGCAGGTTTTGCGGGCCGCACTGGAACACCAGGTTCGCCTTGTCGGCCCTGCAGGTCTTCGTCGGGACCTCGATCTCGCGGGTGATATTTATCTGGCCGCACCGAACATCGCCCGGACAGACAACGATCTCGGAAACCTGCTGGCTCCGCTCGGGGGGTGGGGGGTTCCGGCATCCGGCGATGCCCAGCAAACCCAGGCTCAGGATCGCAAATCGCGTCGACAACGCAAGGTAGCCCATCCTCGTTCCTCCAGGAAATCCAGAAACACCCGCCTGCTTTCAGCGGTTTGGTTCTCAAGGGCACACGCGAAGGTTTTACGCCCGTCATCGTAAAAGTCCAGCGTTATGCGAAAGGACAGTTCCGGGGCCGCCCGGAGCTGATCGAGCGCACTGTCGAACGTATAGAACCGCTCGCAGGCAGCGGGCTGGCCCAGGCAATTGCCGAATGTGAAGCCCAGCCAGTCGGATCGCGACGAACCGCCCGGAACGCTGAGCAATTCGGGTCGACGGTCGATCACCATCAATCCCATGCTTCCCGGCGGTGAAGGGGCCGATCCGGCCGCCAGGATACAGCGCGCCTCGGCAGGACAGGCGTCCGCCCGATCGGCCAGTGCCGGCAAATTCACCGGCTCCACGGCGGCATCGTATGGAAACCGCGCCTCGGCGGGCGAAGTGCCGGACATCTCCGCATAGGCCTGGATTGCGACATCGCCATAGTCCGCGCGCGCGGTATTGATCATGCCGGCCTCGACAGCCAACCCCAGGACGGCGTTCTCGGGTGTGGGCGCGTCTCGATAGAGAAATACGTACTGCGGAGGCAGCAGGACGATCTCGGCCCCCCGAAGCCACTGGAAGGCCCCCAGCATGAAGATGCTCAGCGACAGCAGGAAGGCCGCGAATGCGGCACCCGCCTCGGTGATGCGGATGCCGGTGATCCGGACCCGGTCCGCACGGGCGCGCCGGTCCGCCAGGGTGGCCGGCGTCTTGCGCCGCCAGAGACGTCGGATTGGCCTGCGTTGCACCATCGCCGTCGCCCTCTGGCCGATCAACGATATCTAGACGGCCTGTGATCCACGGGCAATCCCGTTCAATGGGCTGCCGGCGTCAAGCGGTCTCGGGCCGCCGCTCGAAGGCGGGCAGCATGGTCGCCGGAATCCGCGTCGGGCGCAGGGTCGCGGCGTCGACCAGGCACCATTCCGACACGCCCTGGGCGCACAGGCGGCCTTCGCCGTCCTCGATGCGGACATAGCGATTGAAGCGGGGCCCCTGCGGGTCGCCGACCCAGGTGCGGGCCGTCGCGGTCGAGTCCGGAAACAGGCCGCGCAGATAGTCGATCTCGTGGCGCAGGGCGACCCATGACCAGCGCGCGCGGGTTTCGGCGTCAAAGCGCGCGTTCCAGTGGGCGGTGCCCGCGTCCTGGAGCCAGCCGACATAGATCACGTTGTTGACGTGGCCGTTCTCGTCGATGTGCTCGGGCCGGATGTCCAGCGGCAGGGTGAAGATTTCGCGGTCGGCGCGCGGCGTGAGCGGCGCGCGGGCCATCAGGCTTCGCCCAGGGGCACGCCCTTCTCGGTCATCAGGGTCAGCAGTTCGCCGGCCTCGAACATCTCGCGCACGATGTCGGAGCCGCCGACAAACTCGCCCTTCACATACAGCTGGGGGATGGTCGGCCAGTCGGTGAAGGCCTTGATGCCGTCGCGCAGTCCGGCGTCCTGCAGCACGTCGACGCCGACGAAGGGGGCCCCCAGGTGGTCGAGGATCTGTACCGCCAGCGAGGAGAAGCCGCAGCGCGGCGCATCCGGCGTGCCCTTCATGAACAGCACCACGTCATGTTCGGCGACGGTCCCCGCGATGAAGGCGTGAACCGGGTTGGTTGAGGTCGCAGTCGATTGATCAGTCACGGAATGGCCTTTCACTGAGGCCCGTCAGCTAGGGATGCCGGGCCCAAGGGTCAAGGGCGGCGGACGATGGTCGTGCGATCGTGACCGGCCCGGCGTTCGATTCAGGCGGCGACAGAACCGGCGCAGGCGACCCGGGCCATCTCGATCTGGGCGGCCAGACCGGGGGGCATGTCGCGCTCGGGCACCAGCGCCAGGGCGTTCAGCCGCTCGGCATCATTGGCCTGGACCACGATGCTGCAGATCGACGGATCCGTCAGGTCATAGGCGAGACAGATGGCCTCGGCCGACCAGTTGGGTGTGCGATGCAGGAAGGCGAAGGTGCCGACATCGGCCAGCGGATCGTTCCGCGAACGCCCGCCACCGCTGCCGAAGCCGAACAGGCCCTTCCTGACCGGCTTGTCCAGGGTCGCGGCCTTCTTGTCGGTATCGAGGGCCGAGGGGAAATAGTCATAGGCGAAGATGGCCATGTCGCGCTCGCGCGCGTCCCGCAGGCGCGAGCGCACCTGCCAGCCGGAATTCAGGTTGAACGGCGTAACCAGTACGTCGAAGGCCCCGGTCGAGACATAGGCGTCCATCACCTCGCCGTCGCCGGACACGCCCAGCAACCGCACCCGGTTGGTGGCCCGCAGCGCCTTCAGGGCGTGCAGCGAACTCTGCGGCAATTCGTCATCCGCCGGCTCCTCCAGCAGCACCATGTCGATCCAGCCGAGGCGGGACACGTTCAGGGCCCGGTCGATCGACCCGGTCATACCCTCGGCGCTGAAGTCGCGGTCCGAGCCGCGGCGGCCGTCGCCGCGACCGAGGGCCAGGCTGACGGTGACCAGCTTGCGGTCGATGTGTTGCAGGGAGTGGCCGACGATCTCGGCCAGGACGGGGTCGGCGGTCTCGAGGCGGTAGCTGTTGATGCCCGCCTCCAGCGCCGCATAGATCAATTCGCAGGCCGCGACCGGGCCGCGGGCGATGTTGTCGATGCCGAGGCTGAGTGTCAGGGCCGAAACGGCGGCCCCGGTCGGTCCGAAGGGGCGATACCGCATCAGGCGTCTCCAGCCGCGGGCGCGGAGGTTTCCAGGGCCAGCGCATGCAGTTCGCCGCCCATCTTGCCCTTCAGGGCGGCATAGACCCGCTGGTGCTGGCGCACGCGGGGCATGCCGGCGAAGGCGGATGAGACGATGCGGGCGCGATAGTGGTCGCCGTCACCGGCCAGATCGGTGATCTCGATCTCGGCGTGGGGAAGGCTTCAGCCAGATGCGCGTGCAGGACGTCGACGGGCATGGGCATGGTGGTCGTGGCCTCCGGTGTGTTCACGCAGGATGATGAACCGGAAACCTTAATGTCGCGCTACGCCCGGCTCAGGTCGCGCGCCGCTCCAGCAGTTGCACCGTCCCGCCCTTGTAGTCGGCCTCGGCATAGGGCCGGTAGCCGACCCGCGCCGCCAGCCGGTGCGAGGCGGCGTTGTCGGGCGAAATCATGCAGACGGTGCGCGGGACGTTCAGCTCGTCATCGACCCAGGCCAGGGCGGCGGTTAACGCCTCGGCCGCATAGCCCTGGCCCTGGAAGGCGGGCGCGACGCCCCAGCCCAGCTCGGGCGCGTCAAACGGCGGGTCCAGCTCGCGCCGGTAGTCGAGCACGCCGACGCTGCCGACATAGGCCCCGCCGTCCCGGAGGCGGATCGACCAGTTGCCGTAGCCCATCGCCTGCCAGTGCCCGAGATCGCGCAGCAAGCGGAACCAGACATCCTCGGCCGAAAGACCCTGGCCCATGATGTACTGGGTGAAGGTCGGGTTGGCCCACAGCGCGCACAGGTCGTCGTAATCGCACACGGCGACCGGGCTAGGGCCAGGCGTTCGGTGGTCAGGACGGTCACATCAACCCCAACTGTTTGAAACTGGCCACGCCCTCGCGGCCGACGACCAGATGGTCGTGGACCTCCAGGCCCAGGGCATGAGCGGCGGTGACGACCTGGCGGGTCATCTCGATGTCGGCGCGCGACGGGGTCGGGTCGCCGGACGGGTGGTTGTGGACGAGGATCATGGCCTTGGCCGACAGCTCCAGCGCCCGGCGCACCACCTCGCGGGGATAGACCGGCGTATGGTCGACCGTGCCGCGATTCTGGATCTCGTCAAGGATCAACTGGTTGCGATTGTCCAGACAGGGCCCGGAACTGCTCGCGCGGCTCGTGCTGCAGGGCCAGGCGCACATAGGCCAGCAGCGCCGTCCATGACGAGATCACCGGCCGTTTGGCCGGTTCCTCGAGGGCGATGCGGCGCGCCACCTCGTGCAGGGCGGTCAGGTCCAGCGCGGTCTCGACACCCAGACCGGTGCGCTTGCCGCGGCTGTCCTGGCCTTGACGGCGACGATGGCCTCGACCGGGGCGGCCAGCACCGCCGCCGCCAGCGAGCCGAACCGCGCCAGCAGGGTCTTGGCGATCGGCTTGACGTCGCCGCGCGGCAGGCTGCGGAACAGGAACAGCTCCAGCAGTTCATAGTCGGGCAGGTGGCTCAGCCCGGCGGCGCGCGCCCGTTCGCGCAGCCGCTCGCGGTGGCCCAGATGGTGGGGCTTTGACGCCGGCGGCGGGACGACGGCGGTCATGCTCAGGCGGCAGCGCGGAGTGTGTAGTCGACGTGGATGGTGTGGTCGGGAAACACCACCCTGGTGCCGGCGCGGTCGATCACGCCGGACACGGCCAGTGCTGTCACGTCGCCATGCACGGCCTTGACGTCCCGGCCCACGCGACGGGCGATTTCGCGAATGCTCAGGGGGCCCGCCCCCGCCATGATCCTCAGGATGTCCCAACGCTTGCCGCTCAGCAGCGACACCATCCGCTCGTGGCTGTCGAAGCTGATGCGCGGGGTCGCATCGGCGCTGCCTTCCGCAAACTGAAGGGCGTCGCGGGTGATCTCGTCATTCGAGCGAACGCTGAAGATTACGGTGCTCATCTACGCAGGCCTCCACGTCCTTCCAGAAATCCGCCAGGAGGGTCGGCAAACTCTCGAACCGGTATTGAAACTGCTGATCGTCGATGTGTCGGTGGTCACCCTTTCCGCGCTCATTGTC
>JAUCCG010000061.1:0-5531 GCA_034676465.1 Brevundimonas sp.
TGTTCGGACTTCAGCCCTTCGTGGGTGAAATCCATTCGCGTCCTGCCCTCATCGGTCTCGCGGAACACGACCGAGACGAGGGTGTCGACCGGCGGGCCGTCCTCGTGGGGGCGTCGTCCCATTTGAAGGTGAAGACCAGCCGTTCCGGCGGCACGATCTCGCGATACACTCCGTGGTGCCACAGGTCCTGACCGGTGTCGGGCGAGCGCAGGCAGGCGCGCCACGCCCCGCCGACCCTGAGATCTTGGGTGACATGGACCGCCGGCCATTTGACCGGCCCCAGCCATAGAGCACCATGGCCTCCGGTGAGGTCCAGGCCTTCCAGACCAGATCGCGGGGTGCGTCGAAGGTTCGCTGCATATGCAGGTTCGGCCGGGCACCGGTCGTGGTGTCTGCAAGGGTCATTCGCGTGCTCCCGACGAGTTTGGATCAGAAGGTCTTGAGCAGTGTGGCCAATTGGTCGGCGCAGGTGCCAAAGCCCTCGTGGAAGCCCATGGCCTCGTGCCGTTTCTTCATGGTCTCGGCGTTCCAGTGACGCGCGGTGGCCACGTATTCGGTGCGGCCATCCTCCAGCGGGGTCAGCTCGACCGTGGCCACCATGAACGGCTGACCCGCCGGCTCCCACGCGGGGGTAAAGGCGTCGGTCGTGATCCAGCGACGGTTCGGCATCACCTCAAGAAAGACGCCGTGGTTGGGCACGCGTTCACCGTCGGGGCCGTGCATGACGAAGTTGAACACCCCGCCGGGCCGGGGGTCGATGTTGAGATCCGACAGGGTCCACGGCTTCGGCACGAACCACTGCTGAAGCTACTCCGGCGTCATCCACGCCTTCCAGGTCCGCTCCGGCGTGGCGTCCAGCACACGGCGCAGCACCAGGGCATGTTGATGGGTGACGCCGTCGGTGTTGCAGGGATTGTCGTCAGTTTGTTGGGCCATGGGGATCTCCCTTCTGGATCTTGATGAGATAGGCGTTGAGGCGGTCGAAGCTGGCGTCCCAATAGCGTCGATAGTGATCCAGCCACTCGGCGACACCCTTCAGCGCCATCGGCTCCAGCCGCGCCGGCCGCCACTGGGCCTGTCGTCCGCGGGCCGATCAGTCCGGCCTTCTCCAGCACCTTCAGGTGTTTCGACACGGCTGGAAGGCTCATGTCGAACGGGGCGGCCAGATCGTTGACGCTGGCCTCGCCCTCGCTCAGCCGCGCCAGGATGGCCCGACGGGTCGGGTCGGCCAGGGCGGCGAATTTGGCGGAGAGCGGGTCGGTCTGCATGGGGCGGCTTTACATAAAACTGAACGGTTAAATGAACCGCCGGGAAACAGCTGTCAACCGTTCAGTTAAATAAGCACGGTCGCCACCCCTGTTCGCGGGCTGGCCACGGCAAGGCGGAAAAATTTCCGGGACAAATCGGACAAAAGGCGCGACATCACACCCATCCGGGACTTCGACTGACCGAACCGCCCGGAAATCGCGCCCATCGACGGAGCCACGCCCATGTCCGCCCTGATCGCCACCCTGATGCTGGTCACAGCCCCGCAGACGGCGGACGCCGCTGAACAGGCCGCCGTCGCCGCTGTGATCGACCGGATGCATGTGGCGGCGTCCCGGGCCGACGGTGCTGACTATTTCGCCCAGTTCACGCCGGAGGCGCGCTTCATCGGCACCGACGCCGGCGAGCGCTGGTCACTGGTGGCGTTCCGCGCCTATGCCGAACCGTTTTTCGCGCGTGGTCAGGGCTGGACCTAGGAACCGACGACCGGGTGGTGAGTATTGCCCCGATCGCCTGCCGCTGTGTGGCCTGGTTTGACGAGCGGCTGGAGAACGCCAGCTATGGCGAGATGCGCGGCTCGGGCGTGTTGCGCCTGACCGACGACGGCTGGAAGATCGAACAATATGTGCTGAGCTTCGCCGTCCCCAATGGCGCGGCCCGCGATGTGGTCGCCGTGATCCGCCGGCAAGCGGACAGCCCAGACTGATGGACTTCAACGAGGAAGCCTTCGTCCTGTCGGCCCGGGCCCACGGGGACACCGGCGTGGTCGCCGAACTGCTGACCGAGACCCACGGCCGTCGCGCCGCCTATGTCGCCGGCGGAGCGTCGCGGCGGATGAAGCCGTTCCTGCAGCCGGGGGCCCGGGTCATCGCCGACTACCGCGCGAGGACATCGGACCATCTGGGCTCGGCCCGGCTGGAGCCGGTGGGCGAGGGGCCCAGCGCCCTGTTCAAGGATTCCATGGCCCTGACCGGCTTGGCCGCCGCCGCCGCGGTCGCGCAGGGGGCGCTGCCCGAGCGCGAGCCACATCCCGGGGCCTTCATGGCCTTCGAGGCGCTGATGGCGGCGTTTGCGATCCCCGAGGTCTGGCCCGCCATCTTCGTGCGTTTCGAGGCCGGACTGCTGGAAGACCTGGGTTTCGGCCTCGACCTGTCCAGCTGCGCCGTCAGCGGCTCGATGGACGATCTGGTCTGGGTCAGTCCACGCACCGGCCGGGCGGTCAGCCGCGAAGCCGGCGCGCCCTATGCCGACAAGCTGCTGAAGCTGCCGCCGTTCATGCTGGGGGCGCAGGCCGGGCTGGGCCCGGGCGATGTCGGGGCGGGCCTGGCCCTGACCGGGCATTTTCTCGAACAGTTCGTGTTCCACCCCCAGAACAGGCCGATCCCGTCGGCGCGGGTCTGGATGATCGACAGGCTGGGCGAGGCGGGGCGGCTCTGAGCCACGTCAGGTGGCGGTCTTTGCCCGCTGCTGAAGCGCCCCGAGCCGGGCGACATCCAGTCCGCTGGGTTGCTGATACAGCTGCAGCCCGAACTCCGGCAGGATGGCGATCAGGTGGTCAAAAATGTCGGCCTGGATCCCCTCATACGCGATCCACGAGGTGGTGGCGGTGAAACAGTAGATTTCCAGCGGCAGGCCCTGCGGCGTCGGGATCCAGCTGGCGCACCATCTGGGTATGTCCTGATGGATGCCGGAATGCGCTTTCAGATAGGAGGCGACATAGGCGCGGAAAGTGCCGAGATTGGTGACCCGACGCGCGTTGACGGCGTCCCGGCCCGCCTCGACCATCCGCGCGTTCCACGCTTCCAGCTCGTCCTGCTTGCTCTCCAGATAGTCGTCGATCAGGGCGAAGCGCCGCATCCGTTCGCGTTCCGGCAGACTTCGAGGAAGCGCACGCTGGTCTGGTCGATCAGCAGCGCCCGCTTGATGCGGCGGCCGCCCGACTCCTCCACGCCGCGCCAGTTCTTGAAGCTTTCGTTGATCAGCTTCCAGGTCGGGATGGTGGTGATCGTCTTGTCCCAGTTCTGAACCTTGACCGTGTGCAGGGCGATGTCGATCACATCGCCGTCGGCGTTCAGCTCTGGCATCTTGATCCAGTCACCGACCCGCAGCATGTCGTTCGAGGTCAGCTGCACCGACGCCACCAGCGACAGGATGGTGTCCTTGAACACCAGCATCAGGATCGCCGCCATCGCGCCCATGCCGGACAGCAGCAGCAGCGGCGACCGGTCGATCAGCGTGGCCAGGATCAGGATCGTGGCGATCACGAACAGGATGATCTTGACGACCTGGAGATAGCCCTTGATCGGGCGGCTGGCCGCCTCCGGCCGGCGCGAATAGATGGTGTTCACCAGCGTCAGCGCGGCCGCCATCGCCATCACCACGGTCAGGATGATGAAGGCAGCCGCGATGTTGCGGGTCACCAGCACCACGGCCGGCGGCAGGTGCGGCACGGCCAGAATGCCCTGATAGACGATGAACGCCGGCACGATCCGCGCCAGCCGCACCGATACCGGCCGCAACGTCTCGCTGACCTGGTGCAGCCCCACCCGCGACAGCCCGTGCCGGATCGCCCGCAGCAGCACCTCGTTGGTGACCCACTGGGCCAGGAGGGCCGAAGCGACGAGAGCCGCCAGCCCCGCGGCCAGGGCGGCGAGGGGGTGGACGTCAAAATAGGTGATGGCGGCGTCCATGAAGTCTCTTCGGCTGTGGGGAGGCAGACGAGCCTAGCATCGGGGTGGCGGGGCTGGCCAACCCTGTGTATCCACAGTCCAGCGCCGCCGGATGCGCGCAACCGCGCGCGCTGCCCTAGACTCGGCGACCTGCTTCCCTGATTCGAAGGCCCATGACCGTTCATACCCCGACGCCCGAGGGCGGCTGCATTATCGATGAGCCGATGAGCGAGGCGCTGTCGCAGCGCTATCTGGCCTACGCCCTGTCGACCATTACCAACCGCGCCCTGCCGGACGTGCGCGACGGCTTCAAGCCGGTGCACCGGCGCATCCTCTACGCCATGCACCAGATGCGGCTGAACCCGCAGGCGGCGGCGCGCAAATGCGCCAAGGTCGTCGGTGAGGTGATGGGCGGCTATCACCCGCACGGCGATGCCTCGATCTATGAGGCGCTGGTGCGTCTGGCCCAGGTTTTCGCCGAGCGCTATCCGCTGGTCGACGGCCAGGGCAATTTGCAATATCGACGGCGATAGCGCCGCGGCCATGCGCTACACCGAGTGCAAGCTGACCTCGGCGGCGACCCTGCTGCTGGAAGGCATCGATCAGGACGCGGTCGATTTCCGCGCCACCTATGACGATCAGGACGAGGAGCCGGTCGTCCTGCCCGCGGATTCCCCAATCTGCTGGCCAATGGCTCGTCGGGGATCGCCGTCGGCATGGCCACCTCGATCCCGCCGCACAATGTCGGCGAACTGATCGACGCCTGTATGGTGCTGCTGGAGCGGCCCGAGGCCACAACCGAGGAACTGGCCGGCATCGTCCCGGGGCCGGACTTTCCGACCGGCGGCGTGGCGGTCGAAGGCCATGCCTCGATCCTCGATGCCTATGAGACCGGGCGTGGCGGGGTGCGGCTGCGCGCGCGCTGGGAGACCGAAGACCTGGGTCGCGGCGTCTGGCGCATCATCATCACCGAGATGCCCTATCAGGTGCAGAAGAGCCGGCTGATCGAGGCGCTGGCCGATCTGATCGAGCACAAGAAGGCCCCGCTGCTGGGTGATGTGCGCGACGAGTTGGCCGAGGACATCCGGCTGGTTCTGGAACCCAAGAGCCGCACGGTCGAGCCCGAGGTGCTGATGGAAAGCCTGTTCAGGCTCTCGGACTCGAGGTGCGCTTTCCGGTCAACATGAATGTGCTGGATGCGACCGGCACACCGCGGGTCATGGGACTGAAGGCCTGCCTGCAGGCCTTCCTCGATCACCGCCGTGACGTGCTGGTGCGGCGCTCGCACTGGCGCATCGACCGGGTCGAGAAGCGACTGCACCTGCTGGAAGGGTTGCGGATCGTCTTCCTCAACCTCGACGAAGTGATCCGGATCGTCCGCGAGGAAGAGCAGCCCAAGGCCGTCCTGATCGCCCGCTTCGGCCTGTCGGAACTGCAGGCCGACTTCATCCTCGATACCCGACTGCGCCAGCTGGCGCGGGATCGAGGAAATGACGATCGAACACGACTTCTCCGGCCTGTGGGTCTATCTGTCCGCCTCGCCGCTGCTCGGGCTGACCCTCACCCTGCTGGCCTACCTCGCCGCCTTGCAGCTCC
>JAUCCG010000062.1:0-37903 GCA_034676465.1 Brevundimonas sp.
AGGCGTCGTCGCCGACGACCTTGCGTTCGTGCAATACACCGACCGCCTTCATGTTGGAGAATCGTCCAACATGATCGATGTTGTCAATTGGTCCAACAGCGTCTCTCCCGCTTGCGGGAGATCAGCTTATCCTGAGAATTTCGGCCGGAAGATACCCGCGGGACTGGCGCTGAAAATCTCCAGACCGGTCTCGGTGACGCCGATGCTGTGCTCGCACTGGGCCGACAGCGACTTGTCACGGGTCGCGGCGGTCCAGCCGTCGGACAGCACCTTCACCGCCGGCTTGCCCAGATTGATCATCGGCTCGATGGTGAAGATCACGCCCGGCTTCAGGGAACGACCGTGCCCGGGAGTGCCGAAATCCAGGATATTGGGCTCGTCGTGGAACAGCCGCCCCAGGTCATGGCCGACGAAATCGCGCACCACGCTCATGCGTTCGGCTTCGGCGATGGTCTGGATGGCCGCGCCAATATCGCCGGTCGTGTTGCCGGGTCTGGCGGCGGCAATGCCTGCATCCAGAAATTGATAGGTGATCTCGATCAGCTCGCTCGGACTGGCGGGAAATTTCGCCGATCGGATACATGCGGCTCGAATCGCCGTGCCAGCCATCCACCACCAGCGTCAGGTTGATATTGACGATGTCGCCCTCGCGCAGCGGGCGTGCTGGTCGGGAATGCCGTGGCAGACGACATGATTGATCGAGGTGCACAGGGAATGGCGATAGCCCTTGTAGAAGATGGTCGCGGGCACTGCGCCATTGTCGCGCGCAAATTCATAGGCAATCTGGTTGAATCCGGGCGGTGGTGACGCCGGGCTGGGCATATTCGGTCAGGATGTCCAGCGCCGCGCGGTCAGCGCGCCGGCCTTGCGCATGCCCTCGAAACCTTCCGCCATGGAGGGGAATGACCCCATGGGTGCGGCGGGCTGTGCTGGTTGCATCGACATAAGTGATAAGATCGCTCCGCCCTGCAAGTTAGGGGTTTACCGGGCATTTGGAAGGCCGATCGGGGCTCGACTCGGCTTTGCGTGACAAAAGGCCTCAGACGCAATTCTGGAGCGGGATTTCGCTTCGTTGAATCGAAATTCGGCTCTATGTCCTTGTTTGTCGTGCGGTTGAACCGGAAAAGTCTGCACTTTTCCCGACCATACTTTTGTGGATCCAAAAGCATGACCCAGCCAGACAATCGCGTCACCGCCGGAATGATCGTCATCGGCGATGAGATCCTTTCGGGGCGCACCGAGGTCAATATGGCATCATCGCCCGGTTTCTGCACCGATCTGGGGATCGACCTGATAGAAGTGCGCGTGGTCGCCGACGAAGAGGACGGCCCATCCTCGAGGCGGTGAATGCGCTGCGCCCCCGCTGCACCTATGTCTTCACCACCGGCGGCATCGGCCCGACCCATGACGACATCACCGCCGACGCATTGCAAAGGCGTTCGGGGTGGCGCTCGACTGCAGCCCCAGGCGGTCGCCGTGCTCGAAGCGCGCTGGCAGCAGACCGGCACCGAGGTCAACGAGGCCCGGCTGCGCATGGCGCGGATTCCCGAAGGGCGGCTGTCTCATCGTCAATGCGGTGAGCGCCGCGCCCGGGTTTCCGGATGGGGAATGTTCATGTGATGGCCGGCGTGCCGGTGATCATGCGCGCCATGCTCGAGCTCGTGGCGCCGAAGCTGAAGACCGGGACGTGGGGGGAAAACGGATGCTGTCGGACTTGGTGCGCGCCAATGCGCGCGAAGGCGACATCGGTGGCCCGCTGGCCGCGAGATCGCCAATACGCATCCCGACACGAATTATCGGCAGCTATCCGTTCGGCCATGGCTCGACCGGCGAGGTCGGCACCAGTCTGGTCATTCGTGGACGCAACGAAGCCGCCGTGGAGGCGGCGGCTTCGGGTCTGCTGGCAGAGCTGACGGCGGCGGGTATTCCCGCCGCCGCCGTCTGATCTAGCCGCGGGCGACGTCGCAGCCCCTCCCCGCATCGGACGGGCGGCGGCTGCGCGGACGGCGCTTCAACTCACCCTCGGGCTTGGCCACGACCGTGCGCGGGTCGTTGTTTGCCGGTCGCGCGCGGGCGCTCAGGCGCGCCATCGGATCGAAGGGGGCCCGCTCGGGGGCCGGGCGGGCGTCGCGGCCCGGGCCCGGCTTGCGCTGGCGATGCGGCTGGCCGCCACCTGCGGGCTTGACGCCGTCGCGGTGCGGATTGCGGCCACGGCCACGGCCCTCGCCACGCGGACGATCCTCGCGGTCGGGCATGGTCGCCTTGGTGCCGACGCCGGCGGCCATGATCGACTGGTCCAGCAGGCCCAGCGACTTGTCGTTGCGACGGTCGGTGGCCGGATCTTCTGGCGCGTGACCTTCTCGATGTCGCGCAGCAGCTTCATCTCGTCACCGGCGACGAAGCTGATGGCGCGGCCGGCGGTGCCGGCGCGGGCGGTCCGGCCGATGCGGTGGACATAGTTCTCGGGCACGTTCGGCAGGTCGAAATTATAGACATG
The DNA here is from genome assembly GCA_034676465.1 of Brevundimonas sp. GTDB lineage: Bacteria > Pseudomonadota > Alphaproteobacteria > Caulobacterales > Caulobacteraceae > Brevundimonas. Next base: position 2,498 of record JAUCCG010000062.1, read on the forward strand.
GCCGACGCCGGGAATGTCGATCCCGCGCGCCGCGACATCGGTCGCGACCAGCACGGTGACCGAGCCCGAGCGGAACGCCTGAAGCGCCCGGTCGCGCTGGCCCTGGCTCTTGTTGCCATGGATCGAGGCGGCGGCGAAACCGGCGCGGTCAAGCTGCTTCATCAGCCGCTCGGCCCCGTGCTTGGTCCGCGAGAAGACCAGCGCCCGGTCCTCGCGGTGCCCACGCAGCAGACCGATCAGCAGGTCCTGCTTTTCTTCCTTGGCGACGAAATGCACCGAATGGGTGACCTTGTCGGCGACCTTGCCGGGCGGCGAGACCTCGACCCGGACCGGATCGGTCAGGTAGCTGCGCGACAGATCCGCCATCGACTTCGGCATCGTGGCCGAGAACATCATCGTCTGGCGGTCCTTGTCCAGATGCGGCGCGATCCGGCGCAGGGCGTTGATGAAGCCGATGTCCAGCATCTGGTCGGCCTCGTCCAGCACCAGGAACTCGGTCGGGTCAGGCCCAGCGTCTTCCGCCGCGGTCGATATGGTCCAGCAGGCGGCCGGGGGTGGCGACCAGCATATCGGGGCCGCTCTACAGGGCGCGTTCCTGCTGGCCGTAGATCACTTGCCGCCGACCACCAGGGCGACCTTGAAGCCCAGGTGCTTGTCATAGCCCCTCAAGCGTTCGGACGATCTGGCTCGCCAGTTCACGCGTCGGTGACAGGATCAGGCCGCGGGCCGTACGCGGCAGCGGGCGTTCGGGGGCTTTCGACAGCGCCACGATCCAGGATCGGGATGCCGAAGGCGGCGGTCTTGCCGGTACCGGTCTGGGCGATGCCCAGCAGGTCGTTGCCCAGCAGGGCGACGGGGATGGCCTGGGGCTGGATCGGGGTGGGTGTGGTGTAGCCTTCGGAGGCCAGCGCCTGCAGCAGGGCCGGGTTGAGACCGAAGGTGTCGAATGTCTTGCTCATGTGAGCGATGTCTTTCGCATGCGGCGACGCGCAGATAGCCGTGGCTCATCGCCGAAAGGCCGCGCACCGCCAGTCCCGATAAGGCTTCAGGGTGAAACCGTCGGGGTGGATCGGGCGCCGCCCCGCGTGTCCGGGCAGCGAATGAATCTTTAGGGCCGGCCGCTGCTACAGTCAGGTCTTCGGAAGTCGGAAGACCCACACGCGCTGGAGCGCACCGGGGCATCGCATTTGTGCGACGCAGCGCAAATGGGCGACAACTGAGGCCAAGTCAAGGCGGGGCGGGTGATGGTCGCGGCATGACCGCACGACATCCCCCCGCGACAGCCCGGCCGGACCGGGTCTAGGTTCAATCGACATTGAGGATCACAGACGCCGTGATGCGTGATTCATAGGTCTCCGCCTTTGGGGAGATGGATGATGGGTGCGAGCCGGTACGAGTTGAGCGATGTACAGCGGGAGCGGATCGCACCGCTGCTGCCGGGCAAGGTGGGTGATCCCGGGCGGACCGGGGCCGACAACCGGTTGTTCGTGAACAGCGTGCTGTGGGTTTTGCGGTCAGGTGCGCACTGGCGTGACCTGCCGGATCGCTACGGCAAGTGGAAGACGGCGCATCAGAGGTTCAGTCGATGGTCCCGCGCCGGGGTCTGGGAGCGAGTTTTCGCCGACCTGATCAAGGACCGGGACAACCGGTATCTGATGCTGGATTCAACCCTGGTCAGGGCTCATCAGCAGGCGACGACCGGTCGGGGCTCCGGCTCAAAAAGGGGGGGCCTCGATCCGGCTGTGGGGCGTTCCCGAGGTGGACTGACGACCAAGATTCACATGGCCTGCGACAGTCTGGGGCGACCCGTCCGCTTCCTGCTCGCCGCCGGCCAGAGCCACGACATCCTGGCCGCGCCGGCCCTGATCGAAGGCTTCGCGCCCGTCGCCGTCATGGCCGACAGGGCCTACGATTCCAGCGCCTTTCGACAGGCCCTCGCCGCCGTCGGCGCCGAAGCGGTCATCCCTTCGACCCGCTCAAGAAAAACCCCGATCCCGCACGATCCCGCCCTCTATCGACTGCGCAACCGTATCGAGCGGTGCTTCAACAAACTCAAGCATTACCGACGGTTCGCAACGCGCTACGATCGCCTCGCCCCGCACTTCCTGGCCTTCACCCACATCGCCGCCGCCATGATCTGGATGCGGTGAATGTCGATTCGTCCTAGAACAGGACCGGTACGGGATCACGGAGCGCGGACATGAGGCTGAGCGACGACTGGCGCGGCTGGGTCATCTACCAGATCTATCCGCGCAGTTTCGCCGACAGTAACGGCGACGGGGTCGGCGACCTGCCGGGGGTGATGGCCCATCTGGATCATGTCGCCTCGCTGGGCGTGGACGCGGTCTGGCTGTCGCCCTTCTTCCCGTCGCCGATGGCCGACTTCGGCTATGACGTGTCTGATTACTGCGGTGTCGATCCGGTGTTCGGCACGCTGGCGGATTTCGACGCCCTGATCGTCCGGGCCCACGGACTGGGGCTGAAGGTCATCATCGACCAGGTCTATTGCCACACCTCGGACCAGCATGCCTGGTTCGCCGAGAGCCGGGCGGATCGCACCAATGCGCGGGCCGACTGGTACGTCTGGGCCGACGCCAAACCGGACGGCACGCCGCCGTCGAACTGGCAATCGGTGTTCGGTGGGCCGGCCTGGACCTGGGACGCGCGGCGCGGCCAGTATTATCTGCACAATTTCCTGGCCCAGCAGCCGCAGCTGAACCTCGACCTGCCCGCGGTTCAGGACGCCCTGCTGGACGTGGCCCGGTTCTGGCTGGACCGGGGCGTCGACGGCTTCCGGCTGGATGCGTTCAATTTCGCGCCGCACGACCCGGCCCTGACCGACAATCCGCCGGCCCCGCCCGGACCGCGAACCCGGTCGCTGGACTTTCAATTGAGGCTGCACAACCAGTCCCAGCCCGGCATCATTCCCTTCGCCGAACGGATCCGGGCCCTGACCGACAGCTATGGCGGCCGGTTCACCGTGGCCGAGGTCGGCGGGGACGACGTCGAACTGGAGCGGCAGGTCCTGACCGAAGGCCACGCCCGGCTGAACACCTCCTACGGCTTCGAAATTCCTCTATGCGCCGCATCTGACTCCCGACCTGGTTGCGACGACTCTCGGCCGCTGGACCGGCGCGCCGGGCGAGGGCTGGCCGGCGTGGGCCTTCGCCAACCATGACGCCCCGCGCGTGGTGTCGCGCTGGGGTCCCGAAAGCGATCGCGCCGCCGTGGCCGCCATGACGTTGCTGCTGCTGCTCAGCCTGCGTGGTACGGCCTTCATCTATCAGGGTGAGGAACTGGGCCTGCCCCAGGCGGATGTGCCGTTTGACCGGCTGGTCGATCCCGAAGCCATCGCCAACTGGCCGAAGACCCTGGGGCGCGACGGGGCGCGCACGCCGATGCCGTGGCGGGATCAGGCCCCGTGGGGCGGCTTCTCGACGGTCGAGCCGTGGCTGCCGGTCGATGCCCGTCACCTGCCGCTGTCGGTGGCCAGCCAGACCGCCGATCCGGACTCGACCCTGGCCCTGACCCGGCGGCTGATCGCCCTGCGCCGGTCGCGACCGGCCCTGCAGACCGGGGCGCACCGCACCATCGCCGATGCGCCGGACGGCCTGATCGTGTTCGAGCGCGGCGCCGGCGAGGACCGGTTGCTGTGTGTTTTCAACCCGACCCGGGCCGCGATCGTCTGGACGTCCGGACCCGGCTGGACGCGGATCGAGTCCCGTCAATGACGACGGGGGATCAGCCCTCGGCCCCCATGCGGCAAGAAATTCTGTGCCGGGAGGGGTCGACTTCCCCTGCGTGATCACGGGATGTTACAGATGCAGGAATGATGCACCGCAGCATCGCCGCCGGAGACACTGCTGATGTCCGCCTTTGAACCCCGCGCCGGCCTTGAAGTCGCCCCGGAACTGGTCGCCCTGATCGAGGATGAGGTCCTGCCCGGGCTGGACCTGGCGGTCCCGGCCTTCTGGAGCGGGGTCGCCGACATCTTCGCCCGCTTCGCGCCCGAGAACCGGCGTCTGCTGGCGGTGCGCGAGGGGTTGCAGGCCAGTATCGACACCTGGCATCGGTCGCGTCGCGGCCAGCCCCATAACCCGGTGGCGACCGAGACCTTCCTGCGCGAGATCGGCTATCTGGTCACCGAACCGGTGCCCTTCGCCATCGCCACCGCCCGGGTCGACGACGAGATCGCCCGCATGGCCGGACCGCAGCTGGTGGTGCCGGTCCTGAATGCCCGCTTCCTGCTCAACGCCGCCAACGCCCGCTGGGGCAGTCTGTATGACGCCCTGTACGGCACCGACGCGCTGGGCGATCTGCCGACGCCAGGTCCGTATGACCCGGCCCGCGGGGCGCGGGTCGTGGCGCGGGCCAGGGCCTTCCTCGACGAGGCGGTGCCGCTGTTGGCCGGGTCGCACGCCGATGTCACCGGCTGGCGGGTGGACTTGGGCTTCCTGTCTCCGGCCCTGGCGCGGTCCGAGCAGTTCGTCGGATTTAACGGTCCGGCCGAGGCCCCCACGTCCATCCTGCTGCGCCACAACGGCCTGCACATCGAGCTGGTCATCGATCGCGACCACCCGATCGGCGCGACCGACCCGGCGGGCATGGCCGATGTGGTGCTGGAGTTGGCCCTGTCGACCATCATCGATCTGGAGACTTCGATCGCCGCCGTCGACGCGGAGGACAAGGTCGCCGCCTATCGCAACTGGCTGGGTCTGATGCGCGGCGATCTGGTCGAGACGTTCGACAAGGGCGGCCGGTCCCTGACCCGTGAGCTGGCACCGGACCGGACCTTTGTCGCCCGCAACGGCGAATCGCTCGTCCTGCCGGGGCGGGCCCTGCTGTTCGTGCGCAACGTCGGCCATCTGATGACCACGCCGGCGCTGCGGCTGACCGACTGCTCGGACGCCCCCGAGGGCATTCTGGACGCCATCCTGACCAGCCTGATCGCCCTGTATGACCTGAACGGACAGGGCCGCTACCGCAACAGCCGCGCCGGCTCGGTCTATATCGTCAAACCCAAGATGCACGGCCCGGAGGAGTGCGCCTTCACCGACCGGCTGTTCGACGCGGTCGAGGACCTGCTGGGTCTGGCGCGGCACACGATCAAGGTCGGGGTCATGGACGAGGAGCGTCGCACCTCGGCCAATCTGGCGGCCTGTATCCATGCGGTGAAGGGCCGGATCGCCTTCATCAACACCGGCTTCCTCGACCGCACCGGCGACGAGATCCACACGGCCATGCAGGCCGGTCCGGTGGTGCGCAAGGCGGCGATGAAGACCAGCGACTGGATCGCCGCCTACGAGGCGCGCAACGTCGCCATCGGCCTGGCCTGCGGCCTGTCCGGCCGGGCCCAGATCGGCAAGGGCATGTGGGCCGCGCCCGACCGCATGGCCGAGATGCTGGAGCAGAAGGTCGGCCATCCGATGACCGGGGCCAACACCGCCTGGACCCCGTCGCCGACCGCCGCGACCCTGCACGCGCTGCACTATCATGCGGTCGATGTGTTCGCGGTCCAGGCCGAGGGGTCACGAAACAGCCGGTTCCGGGCCTCGACGGCCTGCTGACCCCGCCGCTGGCCGAGGGGGTCAACTGGTCCGATCAGGACATCACCGACGAGCTGGACAACAATGCCCAGGGCATTCTCGGCTATGTGGTGCGCTGGATCGATCAGGGCGTCGGCTGTTCCAAGGTGCCCGACATCCACGACGTCGGCCTGATGGAGGACCGGGCCACCCTGCGGATTTCGTCCCAGCATATGGCCAACTGGTTGCTGCACGGGGTCTGCACCGCCGAACAGGTCGATGCCGCCCTGTTGCGCATGGCGGCCCGGGTCGACGCCCAGAACGCCGGCGATCCGCTGTACCGGCCAATGGCCCCGGACCCGGACAACAGCCTGGCCTTCCAGGCGGCGCGCGCGCTGGTGTTCGAGGGCGAGGACCAGCCCAACGGCTATACCGAACCCCTGCTGCACGCCTTCCGCGCCCGGGTGAAGGCGCGGGGCTGACGCCCTACTGCTCGCTGCCCGAGCGCCACAGGTTGTTGGTCAGGGGCTCGACCAGATAGCCCAGCGCCGTGCGCTTGCGCAGCAGGACCACGACCTCGACCGGGCTGCCGGGGCGGATGGTGCGACCCAGCCGACCCAGCCGTTCCAGCTCGTCGGCGGGGACCACGATCTCGGCGCGGAAATAGCGGCTGCCGTTGGTTTCGTCGGTGAAGCTGTCACCCGAGATCCGGGTCACCCGCCCGTGCACGATCGGCGGATTGCCCTCGCGCAGGCCGGGGAATTTGACCTCCGTGTCCTGACCGACCCGCAGATTGTCGACGTCGGTCGGCTGGATACGGGCGACGATGATCTGGGAGGCGTCGGCGGGAACGATGTCCATCAGCGTCTGGCCCGGCTGGATCACCCCGCCCGGCGTGAAGATGGTCAGGCCCATCACCTGGCCTGAAACCGGGGCGCGGATCTGGTTGCGGGCGATGCGGGCGCGGAATTCGGTCAGGCGCGGCTGCAGTTCATTCAGCTGCACCTCGATGGTGCGCAGCTGTTCGGCCACGTCCTCGTTCAGCCCGGTCGAGACCGACAAGCATCTGCAGCCGCGTTTCCCCGACCTGCTCGCGGGCCCGGGCCACCTGGGCGCGCAGCGAGCCCAGCTCGCCGTCCAGCGCCGCCTCGGTCCGCTCCAGCGCCCGCACCCGGGTCAACGGCGCATAGCCCTGGGCCGCCAGCGAGCGGATGCCCTCCAGCTCCTCGGCGATCAGCCGGCGCTGTTCCAGGTTGGACTCGATCTGACGCTGCAGCCCCGCCATCTGCTGGTTCAGCTGTTCGATGCGCTGCTGCAGCACACCGCTCTCGGTCGAGCGACCGCTGCGGCGGGCGCTGAACTGCTGGCGTTGCAGGCGCAGGGCCTCCTCGGCCAGCACCTTGTCGGCGGGCGGCAGGGTGGCGAACTCGGCCGGGGTGGCGATGGCGCGGGCGCGATCCCGTTCGGCGATCAGCCGGGCACGCTGGGCCAGCAGGGCCAGCACCTGACCGGTCAGGCCGCGCTCGTTGGCGATCAGTTCGCCGCTCGAAACCTCGACCAGCACCTGGCCCTCGCGCACGGTATCGCCCTCGGCCACGTGCAGGGCACTGACGACCCCGCCCTCGCGGTGCTGCACCGCCTGGCGGTTGCCGGACACCGCCACCTGACCCTGGGCATAGGCCCCGGCGTCCAGCGGCACGAAGGCGGCCCAGCCCAGGAACAGCACGAAGAAGGCGACGATGATCACACCGCCGATCATCAGTTCACGGCGCGGCGCGTCGGTGAGCGGCGGCGGCGGCACGGGCGCGGCGGGCGGGACCGGCATCGGCAGGGCGGTCTCCGTGGTGGTGGCTTCGCTCATCGTTTCACCGCCTCGGCCGGGCGGGCGGCGCGCATCGAGTCCAGCACCTCCTCGCGCGGGCCTTCCAGCTGCACCGCGCCGTCGCGCATCAGCAGCAGCCGGTCGACCCGGGCCAGCACCCCGGCGCGGTGGGCGACGATGACCACGGCGGCCCCGCGCGCGGCGGCGGCCAGGATGGCCGACATCAGCGCCGACTCCCCTCCTGGTCGAGGTTGGAATTGGGTTCGTCCAGCACCAGCAGGACCGGCTCGCCGTACAGGGCGCGGGCCAGGGCCACGCGCTGGGCCTGGCCGGTCGACAGCCCCTGGCCGAACGGGCCCAGCACCGTGTCATAGCCGTGCGGCAGGCGCTGGATCATCTCATGGGCCCCGGCGGCCATGGCCGCGGCCACCGCGTCGCGATCGACGGTCTCGGCCGGCGTGCCGGTCGCGGCGGCGAAGCGCGAGATATTGTCCTTGATCGAGCCGGCGAACAGGCTGGGGACCTGGGGCAGATAACCGATGTGGCGGGCCAGGTCGTCGCCGTCGCGGGCGTCATACTCCGCGCCGTCCAGCCGTACCGTGCCCGAGGTCGGCTTCAGCGCCCCGGCGATGACCCGGGCCAGGGTGGTCTTGCCCGAGCCGCTGGCCCCGACCACGCCCAGGGTTTGGCCGGGACTTAGCTTGAAACCGGCTGCGCGCAGCTGCGGCGCCTCGCTGTCGGAAAGGCGCACGGTGACGCCCTCGACCGACAGGGCGCCGGCGGGTGGGGGCAGGGCGGTGCGCGGCAGATCCCGCGCCGCGGTGCCGATGAACAGATCGTTCAGCGCCTTCCAGCTGGTCCGGGCCTGGACCAGGGTGGGCCAGGCGCCGACCAGCTGCTCGACGGGGGCCACCGCCCGGCTCAGCAACACCGAGGCGGCGATGATCGCCCCGGCCGAGATCTGGCCGCGCACGGCGAGGAAGGCGGCCAGGCCCAGCGACAGCGACTGCAGCGTCAGGCGCAGGAATTTGATCGCCCCGCTGTAACGCCCGCCGGCGAACTGGGCGTCGGCATGACCGGCGGTGGCCAGCCGGCGCTGCTCGACCTGACGGTTGATGCTGGCCTGGCGCATGCCCAGGGCGCGCACGACCTCGGTCTGGCCGGCGATGTTCTCCTGGGCGGGAGAGGCGCTGTTGCTGGACTGGATGGCCTTGGCCAGACGCGGCCGGCTGTCACGCTCATTCAGCCAGGCCAGGGTGAACAGCAGCACGCCCCCGACCAGCGTAGCAGGCCCAGCGCCGGGTGCAGCAGGAAGCAGGCCGCCAGATAGATCGGCGTCCACGGCGCATCCAGTACCGCCAGCATGCCCTGACCGCCCAGGGCCGCGCGCACATTGTCGAACTCGCGCAGCGCCTGGGTGTTGGGGGCCTTGGTCTGCAGGTCGACGACCCGGGCCAGCACCTTGCCCGCCAGCATCCGGTCCAGCCTGAGCCCGGCGCGCAGCAGCAACCTCGCCCGCAGCCAGTCCAGACCCGCCAGGGTGGCCAGGGCGAAGATCACCACGCCGGTGACGAAGACCAGGGTCATCAGCCCGCCGGTCGGCACCACCCGGTCATAGATCTGCAGCATGTACAGGGTCGGCGTCAGGTACAGTAGATTGACCAGGGCGCTGAACACGGCCGCCCAGACGAAATGGGTGCGGCAGGCGACCAGGGCTTCGGCGAGGGGTTCAGTGCCGGGGCGGCTGGGGAAGCAGGTTCTTGAACACGCGGCGTTTCTGGCGACTTCTGCGCGACGGGCAGGAGACCAGTGTACCGTCATGGCGCGCCCCGGAACAGGCGATTCTGACCCGGCATCGTTGCGTGGCCCTTGCCCGCCCGCCCGCCGGGGGGTGATAAGGGGGCGGGGCCAGAACGGAGACGCCAGATGTCGAGCTTTCTCGGTCCCGACCGCCGTGGCCGTCGTGGTCCTCGCCGTGACCCCGGCCGCGGCCTGCCAGTCCGGGAATGACACCATGCCGACTGCGGACCAGACCACCGACATCCCGACCCCGATCGGTCTGTGGGACATCCGCCCGGCCGACAGCGCCACGCCGGGCCTGTGCCGTCTGGCCCTCATGAACGAGCGGGCGGGCGACGGGCACCGGATCGCGATCGAGACCTGCGATCTCAAGGCGGCCCGCCGGACCCATCACTGGCGCGCCACAGCGACCGGCTTCGATCTGGTCGACGCCGCCGGCGCGACCCTGATCACCTTCACGCCGGACACGGAGGACGTCTGGACCGGCACGGGCGCCGACGGCCGGGACTACCGGATGATCCGGTCGGCGATGTTCTGATCCGGCGACGGCCCGGGCCAACCTGTCGCAGCTGTAACTTGCCCCGCCGGACCAGCCGCGCGAGTTTGGCCGCCGCTATCAAGGGGGCACGCCATGCTGACGATCCAGAACCTGACTCATGTGTACGGCAACGGCACCAAGGCGCTGGATGACGTCAGCCTGATCGTTCCCAAGGGGATGTTCGGCCTGCTGGGTCCGAACGGGGCCGGCAAGTCGACGCTGATGCGGTCGATCGCCACCCTGCAGACCCCGACCTCGGGCAGCATCCGCTTCGGCGACCTGGATGTGATCGCCGAGCCCGAGCAGCTGCGCCGGGTGCTGGGCTATCTGCCCCAGGACTTCGGCGTCTATCCGCGGGTGTCCTGCTACGACATGCTGAACCATATGGCGGTGCTGAAGGGCATCTCCGGGGTGCGCGAGCGCAAGGAGACGGTCGAGTCCCTGCTGAACCAGACCAATCTGTGGTCGGTGCGCAAGAAGGCCCTGGCCGGGTTCTCGGGCGGCATGCGTCAACGTTTCGGCATCGCCCAGGCCCTGATCGGCAACCCCGAACTCATCATCGTCGACGAACCGACCGCAGGGCTGGACCCGGAGGAACGCAACCGCTTCCTCAACCTGCTGGCCGAGATCGGCGAGAACGTCGTCATCATCCTGTCGACCCATATCGTCGAGGACGTCTCGGACCTGTGTCCGCGCATGGCCGTGCTGGCCGGTGGCAGGATCCAGCTGGAGGGCGCGCCGCTCGAACTGATGGAGAGCCTGAACGGGCGTGTCTGGCGCAAGGTCATCGACAAGGAGGCGCTGGATGATCACCGCGCCCGCTACAACGTCATCTCGACCCGGCTGTTCGCCGGCCAGACGGTGATCCACGTCCTGTCCGACAGCGCCCCCGGCGACGGGTTCGAACCGGCTCCGGGCGGGCTGGAAGACGTCTATATGGCGTCTGTCAACACCGCGCGTCTCGCAGCCTGAGGCCGGACGCATGTTTGCAAAGATCGCCGCCTTCGAGTTCCGCTACCAGCTGCGCCAGCCGGCCTTCTGGGTCATCGCCTTCGTGTTCGGCCTGCTGGCCTTCGGCGCGGTCGCCAGTGAAAACGTCAGCCTCGGTGGCGGGGGTAATGTTCACAAGAACGCGCCCTACGCCCTGGCCCAGGCCCATCTGATCTTCACCATCTTCTTCATGCTGGCCTCGACCGCGATCGTCGCCAACGTCGTCGTGCGTGATACCACGACCGGGTTCGGTCCCCTGATCCACGCCACACGTGTGTCGAAATTCGACTATCTGTACGGCCGCTTCCTCGGGGCCTTCGCCGCCGTGGCCCTGTGCTTCACCAGCGTCGGTCTGGGCAATCTGATCGGCACCCTGATGCCGTGGGTCGATTCCGAAACCCTCGGGGCCTTCCGGCCCGGTGACTATGTCTATGCCTATCTGGTGCTGGCCCTGCCGGGCCTGTTGCTGACCTCGGCCCTGTTCTTCGCCCTTGCCACCGTCACGCGGTCGATGATGGCCACCTATGTCGGTGTGGTCGCCGTCTTCATCCTGTATCTGATCGCCGAGACGGTGGTCGGGGACAAACCCGAGTGGGAAGACCTGGCCGCCTGGTTCGAGCCGTTCGGTGGCACCGCCTTCGGACTGGCCACCAAATACTGGACGGTGGCCGAGAAGAATACGCAGCTGGTCCCGCTGGACGGGGTGTTGTTGGGCAACCGCCTGCTGTGGACGGGCGTGGCCTTGCTCGTGCTGGCCTCGGCCTGGCTGCTGTACCGGCCCGCGATCCGTGGCGCGAAGGCCGGCAAGGCCGACAAGCTGCGCGCCCTGGCGGACAGGCCGGTCGTGAGCTCCGGGGCAACCCTGACCGGCCGCCTGCCGCAGCCCGGCTATGGTTTCGCCAGCGGACTGGCCCAGCTGCTGTCGCGCACGGCGTTCGAGATGGCCCTGATCTTCCGCAGCCCGGCCTATCTGGTGCTGATCATTCTGGCGCTGGCCTTCGGCATCATCACCCTGCTGTTCACCGGCGAAATGTTCGGCACGCCGGTGCTGCTGGTCACGCGGGTGGTGATCACCGCCCTGACCGGGGCGTTCGGCCTGATCTCCATCATCGTCGCCATCTACTATTCGGGCGAACTGGTCTGGCGCGATCGCGAGCGCAAGGTCCACGAGATCATCGATGCGACGGCGACCCCTGACTGGACCTTCCTGATTCCCAAGACCCTGGCCCTGGCGCTGGTGCTGATCTCGACCCTGCTGATTGGCGTGCTGGCCGGTGTCGTGGTCCAGACGATCAAGGGCTACACCGACTATGAGTTCGGCAAATATCTGATGTGGTACGTCGTGCCCGGCGCGACCTACTTCATCCTGCTGTCGGTGCTGGCCATCTTCATCCAGGCCCTGTCGCCCAACAAATTCGTCGGCTGGGCCCTCATGGTCGTCTATCTGATCTCGACCCTGGTGCTGGGCAACCTTGGCTTCGACCATATGCTGTACCGCTATGGCCAGACCGTGGGCGTGCCGCTGTCGGACATGAACGGACAGGGTGATTTCGCCACCTTCGCCGCCTGGGGCAACGCCTACTGGACCGCCTTTGCGGCTATCCTGATGGTCATCACCTACGGCCTGTGGCGACGCGGGACCGAGACCCGGCTGCTGCCGCGTCTGCGACGCCTGCCGCGCCGACTGGCGGGACCGGCGGGCGTGATCGGTGGCGTGGCCCTGGTGGCCTTCGTCGGCCTCGGGGCTTTCATCTTCGTCAACACCAATGTCTGGAACGACTATCGCAGCCGTGACGCGCAGGAGCTGCGTCTGGTCAACTATGAGAAGACCCTGCTGGGCTTCGAGAACGTCCCGCAGCCGGCGGTGACCGATGTCCGGCTGGTGCTGGACCTGTATCCGCATGCGCCGCGCCTGACCACGCGCGGGACCTATGTGATCACCAACCGGACCGACGCGCCGCTCGGCGAAATTCACCTGCGCTGGAACGACGATCTGGAGATGGTGCGGCTGGACGTCGAGGGGGCCAAGCCTGATCGCGACTGGCCCGATTTCCAGTATCGCATCTACCAATTCGCCATCCCGATGCAGCCCGGCGAAACCCGCACCGTCACCTTCGAGACGGTTCTTGAGCAGAGGGGCTTCAGGAACAGCGGCAACACCACCCGGCTGGTCGACAACGGCACCTTCGTCACCAATGGCGAGTTTGCCCCCACGATCGGCATGGACCGCAACATGCTGCTGCAGGACCGGGCCAAACGCCGCAAGCACGGTCTGCCGGCGGAACTGCGCATGCCGAAACTGGAAGACCTGGCGGCGCAATCGCGGAACTATATCGGCGTGGACTGGGTCAATGCCGACATCACGGTGACGACCGACGCCGACCAGACCGCCGTGGCTCCCGGCTACCGGGTCTCGGACACGGTCACCGGCGACCGCCGCACGGCGCGGTTCGTCACCGAGGCCCCGATCCTGATGTTCTTCTCGGTCCAGTCGGCCCGCTATGAGGTCGCCCGTCAGGTGCATGACGGGGTGACGTTCGAGATCTATCACGACCCCGGGGCCTACAATGTCGATCGCATGATGACGGCGCTGGAACAGTCGCTCGACTATTTCCAGCCCGCCTTCGGTCCCTATCAATTCCGCCAGGCCCGGATCGTCCAGTTCCCGGACTATGCCGGCTATGCCCAGTCATTCCCCAACACCTTCGCCTGGAGCGAGGGACTTGGCTTCATCGCCGACCTCTCCGACCCGTCCAAGATCGACTATGTCACCTACATCGGGGCCCACGAATTCGCACACCAGTGGTGGGCGCATCAGGTGATCGGCTCGGCCCAGCAGGGCTCGACCGCCCTGTCCGAAACCCTGGCCCAGTATTCGGCCCTGATGGTGATGGAGAAGATGTACGGCCCGGACCAGATCCGGAAATTCCTCAAATACGAACTGGACCGCTATCTGCGCTCGCGCGGCATGGAGCGGCTCGAGGAACTGCCGCTGCAGCGGGTCGAGAACCAGCCCTACATCCACTACCAGAAGGGTGGCCTGGTCATGTATCTGCTACGCGACCAGATCGGTGAGGACGCCGTCAACCGTGCCCTGCGCAGCCTAGTCGCCGACTTCGGCTTCCGCTCCGCCCCCTATCCGCGCTCACTGGATCTGGTCGCTGCCCTGCGCGCCGAGGCTCCGGCCGACAAGCAGGCGCTGATCACCGACCTGTTCGAAAAGATCACCCTGTATGACCTCAAGACCACCTCGACCTCGGCGACCCGGCGTCCGGACGGTCGCTGGAATGTGACCCTGGTGGTCGAGGCGCGCAAATTGTACGCCGACGGCCAGGGTGTGGAGACCGAGGCCCCGCTGAACGAGACCTTCGACATCGGCCTGTTCAGCGCCGAACCGGGCAAGCCCGGTTTTGAACCGGCCAATGTGCTGCTGATGCAGCGCCGGCCGGTACGCAGCGGCACCCAGACCTTCCGCTTCGTCACCGCGACCCGGCCCACTCATGCCGGGATCGATCCCTACAACAAATGGATCGACCGCGAGTTCGACGACAACGTGCAGCCGGTCGACCAGGGACACGCGGGTCCCGCCTGAACGGTGAGCCTCACGGGCGCAGGGGCTGTCCGGCCGCGCGTTTGGCGGCGATTTCGGCATTGGCCGCTTCCAGCGCCCGGGCCCGGGCCTCGGCCGAGGCGTGGCCGATCTGGGCGTAGCGGACGCGCCAGTTGTCCGCGCCGAAGCGGCGCAGGAAGCCGGGGGCCTTGTCGGTATCGAACCCGGCCCGGGCCATCAGATACAGGCCGACCCGATCGGCGTCACGTTCCTGCGTCCAGTGATTGCCGCGGGCCAGGGCGGTTTCCGGCACCGGGTCCGGCTCGCCCAGCGGCTCGGGCGGCGGGCGATGCTGCAGCACATTGTGCGCCAGTTCATGACCCAGGATCATCGCCAGGTCGTCGTCATCGGCGGCATAGGCGGCCATGGTCGAGCTGATGAACACGCCCTTGCCGTCGGCGCGGGCATTGTATTCGTCGGACGGGTCGACCTGGAAAAAGCTGCTGCAGGCCACGGTGGGCCGCAGGATCACGGTCCGGGTCGTGTCGCCGCGCCGCACCTCCAGAGCGACCGGCCCCAGTGCCAGCGCCTGATCCAGCCGCACCACATTGGCGGCCAGTCCGTCGTGGGTCGGCGGGCCAGAGTGGTCGCCCGGTGCAAGGGCCTCGCCGTTGACCCGGAGCAGCAGATCCCCGGCCGCCAGTCCCGCCCGCGCCGCCGGACTGGCGTCGGCCACGGCCAGGATGCCGGGCCGGTCGCCGTCGAGCCCGAACCGGGCCTCGGCCACCGGCCGCAGGGCGTCGCTGTACTGACTGGCGGCGTGCAGGGTCCAGCCGGCCACGTCACGGCGCGACGCGCACAGGTCGATGTTGGCCGTGATCAGCCGGTAGCCGACGGCGGCGACGCGCCGGTCCAGCGCCACCAGGACTTCCAGACGCGCGGCGGGCTCCTGGCTGCCGGACATGGCGGGGGCACCGCCGGGGGCAGGGGTGCTGCAGGCGGCGACCACTAGGCCGAGCGCGATCACCATCGCCCCCGTCGCCGCTCCGTCCAGACTGGTCATTCGCATTTGCCGACCCTAGCGAGTGCCGAACAGCCTGTCGCCCGCGTCCCCCAGTCCGGGCAGGATATAGCCGTGATCGTTCAGCCGCTCATCGACGGCGGCGGTCCAGACCGGCACGTCCGGATGATAGGCGCGCAAACGCTCCAGTCCTTCCGGTGACGCGACCAGACAGACGAACCGCAGATCGGTCACGCCCCGCTCCTTGAGCCGGTCGATCGCGGCGACGGCCGTGTTGCCGGTGGCCAGCATGGGATCGATGACGATGCACAGACGGTCGGCGACGTCGTCGGGCGCGCGGAAATAGTATTCGACGGCATCGAGCGTCTCGGGCTCGCGGTACAGGCCGATGTGCCCGACCCGGGCCGACGGCACCAGGTCCAGCATGCCTTCGACCAGTCCCAGCCCGGCGCGCAGGATCGGCACGAAGACCAGCTTCTTGCCGGCGATACGCTGGCCGGTGGTCGGGCCGACCGGCGTCTCGACCGGATAATCCTCCAGCGGCAGGTCGCGGGTGACCTCGTAGCAGAGCAGGGTCGAGATCTCGCGCAGCAGCTGGCGAAAGCGGGCGGTCGAGGTGTCCTTGATCCGCATGATCGACAATTTGTGCGCCACCAGCGGGTGAGCGACGACGGTGACGCCGTCCATCGAAAATCCGGCCATCAGAATACGGTCCCGTCTGAAAGGATGATCAGGGGCGGTCCGCCCCCCTCGCGTCGTTCGGCCGCCACCCGGCGACCGGTGGCCCAGGTCCCGCCCTCCAGCACGCTGGCCAGCGGCATCTGTTCGGCGGTGACGCCCAGTTCGGCCCGCACCAGCGGCGCAATCTTGTCCAGCAGGGCCACGGTCATGGCGCGCCAGCCCACGACAAGCGGGTCGGAAACTGGCCACGGTCTGTCGGCGTCGGCCGGGTCCTTCAGCGTCAGCACCCCCAGATCCATGAACAGGCCGCCGTTCCGATACTCCGCCAGACCGGTAAGCCCGTCCAGATCGGTGACCGCGACGCCCGCCGTCTGTAGCGGTTCGACCAGCGAATAGCTGAGCCATTGCGACAGTTTGTGGATCGGCACCAGGCCGTCGGTGGCATCGTCGCGCTGCATCGCCGGGTGTCGCCAGCAGTCGCCCAGATCGACCCCGCCCAGGGTCAGGCGGTCGCGCCAGATGGGACCGAGCGCTTCCAGCAACACTTCGAGGATGACGGGGGCGGGCAGGCGGTCGGCTTCGTCGGCGCGATCGACCATGGCGTCGAACAGTCCGCCGGGGCGGGGTTCATCCTCCAGCGCGAACAGGTCCGGTGCCGCCAGACAGGCCTGACCCAGTCGCCGTAGCAGCGCCGCGCGGCCCTCCAGCCCGACCAGCGGGTTCTTCGCGGTGACCTGAAAGCCGCGCGCCAGATCGTCGGCGGTCAGCAGGGTCAGGGCCACGGCATCAACACGCCAGGGATCATCCCCGGTGATGGAAAAGGTTCCGGCCTGGAACATGCGCAGCGAGGCGATGGCCAGACCTTCGGAGCGGGTCAGGGTGCGGCCCGTCCGCGTATCCGTATAGGCCCAGCCGGGGCCGGAGCCGGCGTCCAGCAACACCGAGACGATGGCCAGATCAAATTCGGTCCGCGCCCGCGAGGCCGGGTCCAGCCAGTTGCGCGCCTCGGCGACGGGCCCCCAAAGGTCGATGCCGTCGACGCTGAAATGGCGCCAGCGCGCATGGAAAGGCACGGCCAGACTGGGATACTGGTCACGGATCACGGCGGCGACGGCCGTGGCCACGGCGGGCAGGCGATCCAGATCGACGTGCCAGTGCTCCAGACCACCGGCGACGCCGATGGCCAACATTTCATGGGCCCGTTCGCGAACGGCGGCGGCATTGAGCAGGCCATGCGCCTGCCGGGCTTCAGAACTGCTCAAGGTCGCGGCCCACCACACGGGTCAGATCCTCGGCCGACGGCGGCGCGTCCGGTGTGAAATAGCCGGCCGCCTTCTTGGCCTCCATCTCCACCGAGGCGTCCGGCGGCACCAGATGATCGGGGATCGGCACGCGCTCGCCGATCTCGATTCCGGAACCGGTCAGGGCGTCGTATTTCATGTCCGACATCGACACGAACCGGTCGATGCGGGTGATGCCCAGCCAGTGCAGGATGTCGGGCATCAGCTGCTGGAAGCGCGCATCCTGGACCCCGGCCACGCATTCGGTGCGCTCGAAATAGGTCGCCGCCTGATCGCCGCCCGGCTGGCGCTTGCGGGCGTTGTAGACGAGGAATTTGGCGACCTCACCCAGGGCCCGACCCTCCTTGCGGTTATAGACGATCAGGCCCGCCCCGCCGGCCTGGGCCTCGCGCACGGCCTCCTCGATGCCGTGGGTCAGATAGGGCCGGCAGGTACAGATGTCGGAGCCAAACACGTCCGAGCCGTTGCACTCGTCATGGACCCGGCAGGTCAACCGGCGCTGCGGATCGGCGATCGCCTCGGGGTCGCCGAAGATATACAGGGTGATGCCTCCGATCGGGGGCAGGAAGACCTTGATGTCGGGTCGGGTGACCAGGTCGGCGTACATGCCGCCGGTCTGTTCGAACAGGGTGCGGCGCAGGGCCGTCTCGGTGACGCCGAAGCGTTCGGCGATGCCGGGCAGGTACCAGACCGGATCGATGGCGGCCTTGGTCACGGCCACGTCGCCGGTCTCGAACACGATCCTGCCGTCGACCTTCAGCCGTCCCGCGGCAATGGCCTCGCCGATCTCGCCCAGCTGCAGCCGGGCACGCGTGACGGCGATGGTCGGGCGGATGTCGACGCCGTCGGCGATTTCGGGCGCAAAGGCCTCGGCGACCAGATGGCCCCACGGGTCCAGTGAGACGATCTTGACCGGGTCCCGCCACTGGGCGAACGGCCCCATCACATTGGTCGGGGCGGTATTGGTCAGATCCGGCCGGTTATTGGCGGTCATGGCCCCCGAAGACACCGCCAGGGCGCGATAGACCGAATAGGCTCCGCCGTGCGCGCCGATGGCATTGCGGTCACTGCCCGAGTTGACGGTGCCGACGACCGGCCCCCGCTCACGGGCCGTGGCCGCACCCCAGTCGAGCGGAAAACGCGACTCCGTTCCCGCGCCGGGGTGCGAATTGAGCCGGATATGTCCGGTGCGATTGGACGACATGTTTTCTGCCCCATGCCCGGCTGTTGTTTTTGCTCTGCGCCGGACTCGCCACGAGACTACTGCGCGGGCGGTCTGTCCAGAGGCAATTGGTGCCAATTTCGGCTCTTCTGGTGCCGCGGCGGGTCGACAGCGCCCGGTTGTCTGGATTAGGGATTGCTGTCGGTTCTGGCCGTTTCACCGACACTTCTCAAACCGGCCTGTTTTTCGGGATTCCCCCACCATGATGCGCAGCGTTTCGATTGCCCTTCTCGCGACAGTTCTGGTGGGCTGCGCGGCCACACCTCGCGAGACGGCGGGGATCAGCACCATGACGGCGCTGGCGCTCATGAACGATGCTCCGGTGGAGGTCGTCAATAATGAGATCGGCGTGCTGGACCGGCTGGATGTCATCGTGTTTCAGGTGCCGGACCTGACCTTTGTCGGTGAGAACGGTGTGCGGGTCGACGCATCGGGGCTGATTGAAATGCCGCTGATCGGATCGTTGCCGGCGGCCGGCAGAACACCGGCAGAACTCGGGTCGGATATTCGCACCCGACTGGCGAGTCGCTATTTGCAGAACCCGCAGGTGACGGTGCGTGTCGCCGCGGCAGGAAATCAGAAGATCACGGTTGATGGTGCTGTCACCGAGCCTGGCGTGTACGAAACCAAGGGGCAGACAACCCTGCTGCAGGCCGTGGCCATGGCCAAGGGCCCAACCCGGATCGCAGATTTGCGAAGCGTCGCCGTCTTCCGAACCGTTGACGATCGACGGATGGTAGCGGTGTTCGACCTTGCGGCCATTCGCGGTGGACTTGCCGTCGATCCCGTACTTCAGGGCGATGATGTCGTGATCGTGGATACGTCGCGTCTGGGGGCCGCCTTGCAGGATATCATTGCGGTCCTGCCTGCGCTCGGCAGTTTCGCCTATTACGCGACCGTGAACTGACCGTAGCGACTGAATCGACAGGCTGAAGGGCGCTTCTCTAAACGGGGCGATGTTCCGGAAGAGGACCGCCATCCGTGAATGGACTCGCCATGTTCAGCGTAGTCCAGCCCCTTGAGCTTGGCCCCTTTTCGTCACCGGCCGGCCGGTGGGTATTGGCACACCATCAACACGACGACCGTGCCCACGGCGCTCCAACCGGTCACCGTTGCCAGGCCGATCGCCTGCTCAGTGCATGGGCCCGGTGCCGGCGAGGCTGACTGCCGTGGTCGCCCGCAGGCGCGGCAGGCGGCCGCCTACGCACACCCACAAAACTAACAACCAGCCCCGTGTGCCGTGGCAGCGGCGACCCTGTCCGCGAGTCGGGTCGAGCCCCCTCGGAACGATATCGAAGCATCAGCCCAGGGTCGGTTCAGCGAGCACCGTAGAAATTCGCGATACCAGTCCACGAACCGTTCAACGCCGACGTCGATCGGGGTCGTGGGCGCATACCCGAGGGCGGATCGGGTCTCGGTGATATCGGCCTCGGTACGGATCATCTCGCCGTCCTGGGCGGGCAGGAAATTCAGCTGCGCCTTGCGGCCCAGCCTGTCCTCCAGCACCTCGATATAGCGTTGCAGCCGTTCCCGGCGACCAGCCCCGAGGTTCAGGATACGCCACGGCGCGACGCCGCTGGTTGAAGGATCGGGATCCGACGCGCTCCACGCTGGATCGATGCTCGCAGGCGCGTCAAGCGCCGCGACCACCCCGTCGACGATGTCATCGATATAGGTGAAGTCGCGCTCCATCTGCCCGTCGCCATAGACGTCGATCGGCTCGCCTTTCAGGATCGCCCCGGTGAATTTGAACAGGGCCATGTCCGGCCGCCCCCACGGCCCGTAGACGGTGAAGAATTGCAGGCCGGTGCAGGGCAGGCCGAACACATAGGCATAGGCGTGGGCCATGGCCTCATTGGCGATCTTGGTCGCCGAATAGACATTCAGCGGGTGGGCCACGCCCTGTTTCACCGAATAGGGCAGGGTCCCGTTGGCCCCGAAGGCCGAGCTGGTCGAGGCGAACACCAGGTGGTCGACGCCGACGTCGCGACAGCCCTGGAGCACACTGAGGAAGCCGACGATATTGGAATCGACATAGGTTTCCGGGTTCTCGACGCTGTAGCGGATCCCGGCCTGGGCTCCCAGATGGACGACCCGGTCGGGCCGCTCCGCGGCGAACAGGGCAGCCATGCCGTCACGGTCGGCCAGGTCGAGATGATGGTGACGGTAGTTCGGATGGCTGGTCAGCTGTGACAGCCGGGCCTCTTTCAGCGTCACGTCGTAATAGGCGTTCATATTGTCGAGGCCGACGACCTGCTCACCGCGCGCCAGCAGTCGCAGGGCGGTGTGAAAACCGATGAAGCCGGCCGAGCCGGTGACGAGGACTGGACGGGTCATGCGAAACGAAACGCCTTGAAGCGGGAACGGTGCGGCCGGGGCCATTGTGTCTCGATAACCCCGCCCGGACGAAGACGCCACATCACGGATGGGCGGGGACGCCCTGAATTTTCTGTCAGAGAGGCTGATGTCGCCGCCCGGGGCTGTTAGCCTGCGCGCCAAGGAGGGAGATACGAGCGCGATGGTCAGGGCGATGCGACGTCTGGGGATTCTGCTGGCTGTGTGCCTGTCCGTCGGGCTGGCGGGGTCTCCGGCGGCTGCTGCGGTCACGGCGACCTTCTATGCCCACAGCGGCAACCAAATTCGCGGCGGCTGGCTGTTGTTTCCGCATGCCTATGTGACCCTGACCGGCACTGTCGAGGCGACCGGTGAGGTTGTCGACGAAGCCATTGGATTTACAGCGAAGTTTCCCGGGCCGCAGTTGCTGTTGTTTTCCGGACCCGGCGTTCTCGAGCGGCCGGACGCGCTCTACCTGTCGGAAGGGCTACCCTGATCTCACGCTCGAAATCAGTGACGCGGCGTTCGCGGCCGTAAAGGCTCGGATTTGCCCACTGGAGCAGTCCGAGGGCTGGTCTACAGTTTGCGGCGGCGGAATTGCATCCATTTCGTCGCCGAGATTGCCCGAACCATCGGTCTGCTGACCGCCGCGGGAGAACACCCTCAGCCCGAATGGGTTTCGAGCGCGACGGCGGCGCTCAATCCAGTGGCGGCGATCAGGTCGGCCGTGGCTGGTACCACCGAGCGGGAAGCGGCGGCAGAAACCCCGGCCGGGTCGGGGATGGCCGCCGAAAGGGGGCGTTAATGATACTGTGGCGAACGTGGAGCCCGATGACACACAGAAAGGGCCGGGCATGAGCGTCCCGCCAACGATACCGGCAGCAGAGCCAAAGCGGCCCTCCCTGGACGGTCTGGTCGGTGACGCCGCTTCGCCGGAAGCCCTGTCGCGGCTGTCGAAGGCCTCGCGTGCGACGCGTCGCGCGACGGGCAAAAAGGCAAAGCAGTCCGTTTCGTCGCGGGGCATCCTGCTACTTCAGGCCGCGATCAAGGCGATCGCGGCCAAGACCTATGGCGAGGCCTCGCAGCTGGCGCTGAAGGCGCTCAAGCTGGATGAGCGCAACGGTCTGGCCTGGCATATTCTGGCGATTGCGCAGGAGAAGGCCGGGGATCTAGCGCAGGCGTTTTCCGCCTATGAGGCGGCGGTGCGGCTGTTGGCCGACGAAACCACGGTCGCCTTCGATCTGGGTCGGCTAGCGCATCGCCTCGGCTATCTGGAAATCGCCGAGAAGCTGCTGGCCCGCTATCTGGTTGTCCATCCCGGAAACGTCGAGGCGACCAACAACCTGGCCTGCGCCTTGCGCGACCAGAACCGTTATGACGAGGCCATCGACCTGCTGCGCGACGTCATCGGGGCGCACCCCTCGGATCCGATCCTGTGGAACTCCCTCGGCACGGTGCTGAGCGAGCGCGGCGATGCGGCCCAGTCGCTGCCCTTCTATGACGAGGCGTTGCGACTGGAGCCCGGGTTCTACAAGGCGCGCTACAACCGGGCCAATCCCCGCATGAACCTGGGCGAGCCGCTGCTGGCGATCGCCGACATCGATGAGGCCCTGACCGGGGTCACCGACCCCACCGAAATCGCCACGATGAAGATGGCCAAGGCCCTGACCCAGTTCATGGTCGGGGATATGGAAAACGGCTTTGACACCTACGAGGCCCGGCTGGACCCGGCCCTGGAAGATGCGGTGACCTTCCAGTCCCACGGGCAGCGATGGGTGCCTGAAGACGATATCGAAGGCCGGACGATGCTGGTTTATGGCGAGCAGGGACTGGGGGACGAGGTCCTGTTCGCCAATGTGCTGGACGATGTGCAGGCGGCGCTCGGGTCAAAGGGGCGGATGATCCTGGCGGTTCAGGCCCGGCTCGTGCCGCTGTTTCAGCGCAGCTATCCCTCGGCTGAGGTCGTCAAGCACCAGAGCGTCCGCCATCTCGGTCGCCTGTTTCGAGCGATTGAATGGGTTGCCAGCCCGCCCGAGGTCGATCTCTGGACGCCGATCGGCAGCCTGTTCCGTCGTTTCAGGACCCGGGCCAACTCCTTTCCCGACAACCGGGCCTTTCTGACACCGGACCCGGAGCGCGTGGCCCACTGGCAGCGGGTGCTGTCCGACCTCGGGCCCGGATTGAACGTCGGGGTGCTGTGGAAGAGTTTGAACATGACGGGGTCGCGGTTGCGCGCCTATTCGCCGTTCGAGCTGTGGCGACCGGTTTTGAGCGTTCCGGGCGCGCGCTTCGTCAATCTGCAATATGGCGACGCCACCGCCGAGCTGGACGCTGCCCGCGCCCAGGGGCTGGAGATCTGGACCCCGCCGGGTATCGACCTGAAGGATGATCTGGATGATCTGGCCGCGCTGTGCACCGCGCTTGACGTGGTGATCGGTCCGGCGACGGCCACGACCAATATCGCGGCAGCCTGCGGAGCCAGGGTGTGGATGAGTTCGAACAGTGAAGCCTGGGCCGGGTTCGGGTCACACGGCTATCTCTGCTACCCGACCGTTGAGGTGTTCCGCACGGTCGCACCCGGGGAATGGGGCGCGGTCATGGACCGCATCGCCTCCGCCCTGACAGCCGAGGTCGCGCAGCGCCATGCGGCCTGACTGCCCGGTGCCCGGTGCCCGGTGCCGGCCTGGGTGCGGATTTGGCCGTCAGTCCTCGTGCAGGGCCGATTTCCACGGCGCGGATGTCTGCGCTGGTGAACGCCGGGTTTGCTGGATAGAGCGCCTCATAGACGGCGTTGGTGAACGCGAAATCCTCCGGCGTGTCGACGGTCCAGCGCACGTCCGGGCGGCCGTCAGTCTGGGTTAGCTGGGCGATGCGGAACCGCTCGGGGTGATGATAGAAGAATGGCGTCACGTGTTCACGGTCGTAGGCCGAAACCGCTTCGGCGTTGATCTCTGCCAGCAGGCCGGCCCGGAACACTTCGACGTCGAGTTCCTTGGGGTAGGTTCGGTCAACCGTGTTCGACGAATAGTCGGCACCGCTGTCGAGATGCCGTTCGATGCAGGCGTCGATAACGCTCCAGTCCGCCAGCGGGCAGTCAGCAGTCAGACGAACGATGTGGTCGGCGGGGCCGTGCGCTTGATAGGCCGCGTGATAGCGTCCCAGCACATCGTGGAGGTCCCCGCGAAACACGGCACAGCCCAGCCCTGTACAATAGTCGGCTATGACCTGGTCAGTCGCGTCGGTGCTGGTCGCCACCAGCAGCGTCCCGAGACGCCGACTGCGCCTCAGCCGCTCGATCTGGCGACCGATCATGGGCTCCCCGAGGATCGGTCGCATGACCTTGCCGGGCAGGCGCGATGACGTCATGCGGGCCTGAAGGATGGTCAGCACCGTCATGGCAGGGCCTCTCCTGTCGGGTTTGATGGCGTGTCCGACCATCGGGCGGCACCCAGCACGCGGGCAAAATCCCGCAATATGGCGAGGTTGGCCTGCAATCGCCGGCCAAAGCGCGGCGTGTCCCGACGGGGTGTTCCGGTGACGGTAATCTGCTCGAACCGCCCGCCCGCGCGCTGCCACGCGACCGTCGGTGACATATTGATCAGCAGCGGCAGTCCGCTGTCAAAATGCCGCTGCAACACCGGTCGTGAGTAGCCTTTCATCCCGCACAGAAGATCCCGGACGCCGAAACAGGCCTGGCCGACGTGACCGACGATATGTTCGGCGAACCGCTGCGGTTCCTGGCGGACCCCGCACACCAACGGTGCGCCTCGCTCGAGGGCCGCCCTGAAGGTCGCCACCAGTGCCGGATCGTGTTCGCCGTCGGCGTCGAGGGTGATCGCATGAAGGTAGCCGTCAGCCAGGGCGGCGCGCAGCCCCGTCTCCAGCGCCCCGTCATAGCCGGGGGCGGCCGCCCGAAGGACCTTCGCGCCATTGGCCCTCGCCACGTCGCATGAGTCGTCCGTCGACCCATCGTCCACCACCAGAACATCGGCCTGCCGGGCTGCGATCCGAACCACCTCGCCCAGCGTTGTCGCTTCGTTGTGGCAGGGGATGACGACGGCTAACGAAGATCTGGCCATGTCAGCGCATCTCCCGCCTTCCCGGCATCCTGGAGTTCGCGCCCGACGACCTTGTCAATTTCGCGCGGGTCGATCGCACCGGCGGGGCAGGGGCGCAGGCATTCCAGATCCGCCGCCCGGATTTGGTGACCGGCGGGCCGGTCGGCGACCAGGCGAACCGCGCGCCGCTGGACCACGACGGTTTCCAGTTCGTTGCCCTCGATCACCTTGATCCCGGTGCCCAGGGCCGCTTCCAGACGGCGGGTGGCGGAGACCATGGCGCGCCACGTCTCCGGATTGAGGGCAAAGGCATGATCCGGCCCCCTCGCGGTCGTTGTCATCGGTAAAATGCTTCTCGATCACGCGCGCGCCCAGGGTGACGGCACCCAGAACGGCCTCGTGACCCGGTGTGTGGTCCGACAGGCCGAGCGGCAGCCCGGGCCAACGCAGGGCGAAGGTCTGCAGCACCCGCAGATTGACGTGGCGGAAATTGTCCTCGGAGCCGCTGTAGTTGGTGTTGCATTGCATCAGCACCAGCTGCGACGTCTCCTCCAGCACCAGCTGTACCGCCCGTTCGATATCCTCCATCGTGGCCGCGCCGGTCGCGAGCAACACCGGTTTGCCGATTCGCGAAGTCTCCCGGAGCAGGGAATGAAAGGTGATGTCGCCGGAGCCGATCTTGATCGCCGGGATGTGCGGTGCCTGCGCCTCAAGCGCCTCACGATCATAGGGGGTGGTCATATAGTCGATGCCGGCCGCGCGGCAGGTCTCGACCAGGGTCTCGGTCCAGTCGCGGCGCGTATGATAGGCGTCATAGACCTCGACCACGGACCGCTTCCATCCGGACTGGTGGGCGACCTGGGTCGTCAGGCTCTCGAAGCCTTGCCGGCTGACGATCTTCGAGGCGAGAAAATGCTGGAATTTGGCGCAGTCCGCGCCGGCTTCCTTCGCCTTCCAGATCAGGGCTTTCGCGCGCTCCAGATCCCCGTCGTGATTGGCGGCGATGTCGGCGATGAAATAGGCGGGATCGGTGATCGAGACCCGATGGTCGCCTATCTGAACTTCGGTATTCCAGCGCATTTTAGGGCCGCCACTCCGGGCTATGGGCAACTAGGGTCTTGATCACCTGATCCAGCGTCGGCAGGTCGCGCCCCAGGCTCCGGGTCGCCTTGCTGACGTCCAGTCCCAGACTGTCGGCCCGTTTGGTTGACTGACCCTTTACGGCGGTGTGTCGGACGTTCGACAGTGTCCGCCCCAGTCCGCTGGCCAGGGCGGTCACGAGGTCAGCTTTGGAGAAAACCTCTGACGCCGCCAGATTGACGACACCGGTGATCGGCGCTTCGGCCAGGTCCAGCAGAGAGTCGGCAAACGTCCAGAGGTCCAGGCTGGACACGAACTGATCGTCGAACAGGTTCGCGGGGGCGTCCTGTGCGATCACGCCCATGGCCCATTCGGCGAACGAGGTCCCGCCGGTCGAGGGCCAGCCGAATAACAATTGGTCCGCACGATCAACGACCCGGCCGCGGTCAGGGTCAGCGCCTCCGCCGCGTACTTGGTGCGGCTGTACTCGTTGACCAGCACGACCGGCTCGTCTTCGCTGTGCGCACGCCTCCCGTCACCGCAGTAATAGTGATCGGTTGAGACCTGCACGAACCGGGTCGCGGTGGCGTCGGCATGGGCGGCGATGATGGCCGCGGGTCTGGCGTTGACCATCCAGGCGGCGGCCGGATCCTGTTCGCAGGCCGGCAGGGAGACCATGGCGGCGGCGTTGACGATCGTTCTGGCCGGGGTCTGGGTCAGCGACCTTCGCAGTGCGTCTGCGTCGCGGATATCGACCCGCAGGTCACCGGTTCTGGCCAGGGACCGCACCGACAGGCCGCGCTGGCGCGCCGCCGCGACGATGGCCCGCCCGGCCAGTCCGGTGCCACCGACGACCAGAAGGTCAACAGCCATGGTCATGTCTTTTGCGATGCCGGATCAAACCACCGCCTGATCGTTGAAGGCCCGGGTTTCCTCGACGTTGAGAAAATGCGGGTTGGTGCCGGAGTTGTATTCAAAGCCAGGTTCGACCCGGCGACCTTCCTCTCCCAGGGCATCGCGCCCGAAATCCACGTCCAGACTGTGGAAGCGGATGGTCGGCGCGATCACATAATGGTCGGCGAAATCATAGGTCAGGTGCGAATTGTCGGCCGGGCACATGATCTCGTGCAGTTTTTCGCCCGGGCGGACGCCGACGACGTGGGTGGCCATGCCGGGTGCCAGGGCCTCGGCCAGGTCGACGATACGCACCGACGGGATCTTGGGAATGAAGATCTCGCCACCGTGCATGCGCTGGAAATTGGTCAGGACGAAATTGACCCCCTGGTCCAGCGAAATCCAGAATTGCGTCATGCGCGGATCGGTGATCGGCAGGGATCTCGCCCCTTCGGCGAGCAGCTTGCGGAAGAAGGGCAGGACCGAGCCGCGAGAGCCGACGACATTGCCGTAGCGGACCACAGAAAACCTTGTCCGGTGACTGCCCGCCATATTGTTGGCGGCGACGAACAGCTTGTCCGAGACCAGTTTGGTCGCCCCGTACAGATTGATAGGACTGGCCGCCTTGTCGGTGGACAGGGCGATGACCCGATCCACGTCATTGGCCAGGGCGGCGGCGATGACGTTCTCGGCCCCGCTGATATTGGTGCGGATGCACTCGGTCGGATTATACTCGGCCGCCGGCACCTGTTTCATTGCGGCCGCGTGGATGATGAAATCCACGCCCCGGGTCGCCTGGATCAACCGATCGCGATCACGGACGTCGCCGAGAAAAAAGCGCATGCACGGGTCGGGGGGGGGGAAAGGGGGGGTGAACTCATGCTGCATCTCGAACTGCTTCAGCTCGTCGCGCGAATAGACGATCAGGCGACGCGGCTTGAACCGGGCCAGAATCGCCCGGATGTACATCTTGCCGAACGATCCGGATCCCCCGGTGATCAGGATGGACTTGTCATCAAACATGGCGGGAGCCACCTCGGGGCCGACGGGATTTCGTCCGGTGAGTATGGCGCAAGATCGGCCCCTGACCGGATAATCGGCACAGGGGGAACAGCCTGCCCCTGCGGCGGGCGCTGCCGCAAGGCCGACGGGCAATGGTCTGACAGGCCCCGGTCGAGAATCAGACCGACAGCGAGGGCCCGGTCAGGTCTGTTCGCGGGGTCGTCGGGTTCTCTGCCGGATCCGGGACTTGCCCGGAGCACCAGCCCCTTCCAGGATGG
Organism: Brevundimonas sp.; assembly: GCA_034676465.1. GTDB lineage: Bacteria > Pseudomonadota > Alphaproteobacteria > Caulobacterales > Caulobacteraceae > Brevundimonas. Next base: position 30,594 of record JAUCCG010000062.1, read on the forward strand.
CGGCGAACAGGGCAAACAGCACGGCGATCGTCTCGGTGCGCAGCGGATAGTCGACGACCGAATGCAGCAGCACCATCAGGATGGCGATACTGGCCGCGCGCTGCAGGTCGGATTCCCGCGACGGTGGCGCGCGCCAGCAGGCCCAGCTGCGCCGTCCCCACCAGGCCAGGAAGACCAGGACGAGGGCCATGCCCATCCAGCCGGTTTCGAGCCAAGTCTCGAGATAGTCGTTGTGCGCCTGGTTGAAATAGGTGGGATCGAGTTGCTCAAGAGGCTCGACCGACCGGTAAACCGCGTCAAACGAGCCGAGTTCCGAGCCGACCGGCAGATAGGTCTGGGCCGCTTCGGCAACCACGGGCCAGTTTTCGAATTGACCTTCGGCGGGTGAATTGGGATTGAACCGGTCGAGGATCGGGGCCAGCGCGAACAGGCCGACGGCGGCGATCGCCAAGCCCACGATGGCGGCCAGGCCGAAGAAGGCGGGCCCCGGACGGCGTCGGCCCGAGGCAATCCAGGCGGCGAGCAAGCTCAGGGCCAGGGACGGTCCGATCAGTGTGACGCCGGCACGGGACTGGATGACACCGATGGCCACGACCACCAGACCGATGAACAGAGCCCACAGCCACAGGGTGGTCTGACTCCCACTCGCGCGCCGTCGTAGCGAAGCGCCGGCGAAGGCGGCGGCAAATGGCAGGATGGCCAGCAAAAGCGTCGCATGATGATTGCGGTTGGCGAACAACCCTTCGACGCCACCGCCATACGCGTCTGGCCACAGATAGAATACGCCGCTGCCGGAGATCTGCAGCACGCCGATCAGGATGGACACGACTGTCGCTCCGATGGCCACATAGATCAGTCGGCACCTCAGTTCATAGGTGGCCATCAAGGCCGCCAGGAACATGGCCACCGGCGGGATCAGGGCAAGAAAAATGCTGCCAGGTCCGGTCGGGGGTTACGGAAAGCGAAGTCCAGCCAGGTTCCATTCCTGCGAGGGAAAGGGCGAGCGTCAGCTGTTGGCGTCCGGGCAGCGCGGTCCAGACAGCGGGCGGCAGCGGGATCAACTGGATTAACGGCACAGCGACCAGACCGGCCAAGAGCCCTAGGATCAGCTTGTGTTCCCGCCATGACCCCCATTTCTGGAGGTGGATACCGGCGATCGCCAGCAGGGGCAGGGCTGCCAGTTCGACCAGAGCTAGTCGCAGGGCATGAACCCGGCTGGCCCCGCCGAAGGCAAAAGAAAAGACCAGCACAACGACCACCGCAATTGCGAGGGCGTCCCACTGGCCTTTTCGAATACTAATTTTCACGAGCTGCCCTGAACGACGTCAGATGTGCGCCGGGCCGCTATGAATGATTTAGTTGCTGTCCGAGTTGTCGTCCGAGGCGACAACGATCGCGCCGATCAGAACGGCGGTGCCGATCAGGAGGACGGGAAGCGGAACGCCGGCGAACTCGCTGCTGGCGTCGGCACGGGCACCGACGCGATCGCCGACGCGGACGTCCGAGGAGGCACCAGCGGCGGCAGCCTGGCCGGCGACAAGCAGAAGGCCGACAACGGCGGCAGTGACGGTCTTACGCATATTAGAACCCCTTCGGAAATGATGCAGGACGAAGCCTGCGGTGTTTATCGTCAACATACCTACGGTGACGAAGTTGCGGGTGCAAGGGAAAAATTTGACGGTCTACAATGCTGGCGTGTTTCCCGAGCGGGTGTCTCCCGTTGGCCTCAGTCGTCCGTAAATCAATCTGTGCGGACGATAGAGAACCGATCATACCACGCCACAACCGTCGTACGTCGGTCCCCCGGTTTGGGAACAAGGCGAATCCATTGGGCGGAACAACCAGTGGCAGGAAAAATGAAGTCGAAGGAGAAAGACTTCCATCCTTGTTCTCCCGGGATCGTGACGATTTGCGATTTGCCGATTTTCGTCCCGGATTTATAACAATAGACCGTCCAGGACAGGCGTGCGCCGGGATCGCCAATCTCGGCACGTTCTTGGCCCGAAAACCTGTAGGAGCCAGCCTTCAACTGAATCAGTTGGTCGGCCAGCGGGGCGGATGTGAAGCTCCCGAATTGAGCACGCAAGGCACTGTCACCCCGCATGTCATCTGGAAGGATCTCGGCGACTGAACCACTGGCGTTGAACAATCGCCATTCAAACGGCGCAGGTTCGTTGGGGGCAGAGAAGTCGCCGTTCACCAACGTCATGCCGGCCTCCGGACGTCCAAGCCGTGTCCGGACCGCCGCCATTGCTTGGAGCCGATCTTGGCCAGAAGCTGGAAATAAAGAGTGCTGAGTTCCGGATTGGAGAAGGGTAGTTCCGCCTTTTCGAGGGTGATGGCGAGATTGGCGGCGAGGCCCAGTCCAGACTCGGTCGATAAAATTCGTTCAAATAGCGGGGCGAGCTAGCGGGGATCGGCCGCTAGCAGCGACGCAAGAACGGGCACGGCACGCGTATCCGTCGTCGCGGCCACCGTGAAGAGTTTGAATAACTGAGGATGCAAATCCTCGCGACGACGCGCCAAGGTGTCGGCATGGGCAAACGCAGAGCGGTAGTCTCCACGGGACAGTCGATATTCATCAACCAGGCATGCGAAGGGTCGTCCCGTAAGCTCCAGTTCCCTGCGAGGGGGGTGAGCATGTCGTCCGCCAGAGGCTTCTGACCACCTTCGGCCGTCGTCAGACCCAGGACGCGCAAAGCTTGAACGTTGAATGGGGCCTACTTAGTGACTGTAGGGCGAGAAACTCAGCGTTGTCGAACCGGTTTGCTGCGAATTGAAGCTTCTGCAGCCCGACCCAGTACCGAAGGTGACGTCGGCGACAACTGGATGGCCTGTTTCACCGGAAGTCGCTCTGCCGCCACTTCGCGAATCACTTGCCACCCCAGCCAGATGCTCAAAGCGACAAGCGCGTACGCTCCCGCTTCCGCGATTCGCCGCCCCCCGCTCCCTCGCGTTACCTGTTTTTTTTTTCAACGTTTACTGCTCTTTGGTGCAGTTGACTGCGCGCCGTAATGATAGTCGTACGAATAGTCGTAGCCGCCATAAGACGTAGTCCGTGCGTCGAATTTTGTGAGTACGACACCCAGCAGACGGGCGGAGCCCATCTTGAGCCTGCGCATCGCACCCCGGGCCTGGCCGCGCCGCGTACCTTTGGATTCCAGGACGAACAGGGTCCCCCGACCGTCGCCGCCAGGATTGGAGCATCGGCAAAGCCCAGGATCGGCGGTCCGTCGATGATGACATGATCGAAACGAATCGAGAGCCTCATCAAGGAAGGCACGGATTCGATCACCGCCCCAAAGATCCGCAGGATTGGGTGGAAGCGGACCGCAGGAAACGAACGAAAGGTTGTCGATACCCGTCTTGTGGATCACCGAATCCAGCACCGCGGAACCGGACAGAAGATTGCTCATGCCTTTTTCATTATTCACGCCAACCAGCCGGTGCATCGAAGGGTTTCGAAGGTCGCCGTCGATTAACAGCACACGCTTGCCGCCGCGGGCGAAATTTTGCGCCAGGGCGAATGACGTCGTGGACTTACCTTCCGCCGGACGCGAACTGGTGACCAGCATGCTCCCCGGAGCTCCATCGGGCGTGGAAAACTGCAAGGCGGATCGAAGGGAATAATAAGCTTCAGAAAACGCTGAGCGAAGGTTGGCAATCGCAGCTGCTGGCGTTTCGCCCTTGGCGAGCAGGGGGATGGCTCCGAGGACTGGAATTCCAAGTTTGGCCTCAACGTCGTCCGGCGTGGCAAGCGACTCATCCAGCGCTTCGAGAATAAACGCGGCCAGCACGCCCAAGCCCAAGCCTAGCAGCATGGCGATCGCCAAGTTGAGTAGCAGGTTAGGGCTCGATGGTTCCGACGGGGCGTCGGCCCGGTCAACGATGGAGATGTTGTTGGTCGTCACGCCGCCGGTAACACCGACTTCCTTGTAGCGCTGGAGCAGGCCATCATACAAGGTCCGGCTGGTATCCACTTCACGTTGTAGAATATTGTATTGAATAGTGCGGCCGCGCAGGTCTAAGACGTCAGCTTTCAGAGCGTTAACTTGTGACTAAAGGGACCGTTCCTGGTTGGAAGTGACGATATACTGGTCGCGAATGGAGTTGCGGATGCCTCTCGCCATGGTGTTTACCTGCCGGTCCAGTTCATCGATCTGGGCCTTCAGCTGAACCATTTCCGGGAACTCGGGTTTGTAGCGGGTCAAGTTCTGCTGATATTGGGCTTGAAGCTTAGCGCGGTCTTCCAGCATGCGCTGAATAGCCACGTTCTGAAACACATCAGACAGGCTCATCAGCGGCGTGGAACTTGCCTGGCGCCATTTTTCCTGGGCACCGACCCGAACTGCACGGGCCTGTGCGAGCGCTGTGTTTAAAGCAACGAGGTTGTTTGAAGCCAGCGACTGGCTCTCTCCGGGATTATTGTCACCGTCATTAACGTTGATAATCTGCTGCTGGGTGGCATAGGTCACCAACTCTCGTTCTGAGTTCTCCAGCTTGATCTTGGTCTGGTCGATCAGATCTTCGAGGAATTGACGTGCGTAGGAAGAAGATTTAAACTTTCGATCAAGGTTCGACTGGATATAATTTTCGGCGAAAGCATTGGCGACTTGCGTTGAAAGCCCAGGGCTAGGAAACTGCTGAAGCTGACATTGACTAGGCGCGACCCCCGCACAGGACTGATACCCAGATTTTTTTGCACCGTGCGGAGAACTATCTCCCGGCGCTCCGCGGCCCGGGCGGTTGCGCCGCCGCGACCCGCCTCAGGCAGGGCGACGCCCATGACGTCCAGGAACGCGTCCGACGTGGCCGAGCCCTGAGCCTCGATTACGCGCTCCGCTAGCGAACGACTGCTCAGCAGGCCATACTGGGTTTGAAAAAACTCCTCGCCTTGAAGCATGGATTTACGCGGTGCCGTGTCGTCAACATTGAGGACACGCGCTGCCTCGCGATCGATTTGGATCGTGGTGGACGCTGTATACAGCGGCGTGGTCAAAAGAGTAACCACCACACCAATCACTAGAGCGACGATGAACACTGCCAAGATAAGCAGGCGATGTTTTAGTGCGAGACGCCAATACGCGGCCAGGTTGAAGTCGTTGCCCCCAACACCTTCCTCACTCATCGTTTCCATGTCCCAGGCAGCGAACGCGCCGTTGTCCGGTCGGGTGCGGTCCTGTCGAACGAAGCGTTTGATGGGTTCATCGTTACTCGTGTCGTCGCCCAGCATCACTTAAAATCCATTTTTCAGGTTCACGGCAGTACCGCTACGTCGGAATAATTTGTGCCTACTATCGCAAAGTCGATTGCGAGGCGATACGAAGTTGCTAGGAATATCGTCACGATACCGGCCATTGTCGCAGTCTAGTTATGCGATATTGCTCGCACGGCGCGTCGACTCGAGCGGCACAACCTGTCTTGGCGTTCAGGCCGAGAGTGGAACGCTGTCTGCAGCGGCGCGGGTTTCCGCGCGTCGGTTCCTGCGCCGGCTGAGGGTATTGCCAGTTAGGTGAAAGGGGAAAGCTTGCGAACTTTTAGAGTGAATTCCTGACAGCTAGGCGGCCATATTCAGCCGTTGATATGGAAGGTTAATGGCCGTCACATCGGCCTAGGTTCAATAAACCCACCGCCGAAGCCTGTGCGATTCAAGGTCTGCTTATCCAATACGCAACGCACTGGCGTCAACTGCTCGATACAGAAATTGCGAGGCTTGCCGAAGACGAATAGCCATCGGCCCCCAGCGGATTTCACGTCCTGGTGCAGTGCCTCGGTGAGTGAGACCGGTTAGGGGTAATGCCTGACAGGCCCAAGGCGTCGCGAACGATATCCGCGTTCAGCAGATTCTATCACACAATTCGCTTCGTCATTCCCAGAATCCGGTATCGGCGGCTGATCGCCACGCTTATTTTCCTCGCACTTAGGTGATTGAACGGAATAGGAGGGCAGGCTACGAAACCGGAGTTTGCGGGCCTCCGGATCAAGGGAAAGTCGTTGCTTTGGGGGCCTTGGGGGATTTTTATGACCGGTTTCGCGGGAACAACTCGGGTGAGCCTCACTGGGGTTTGGATCGCGAAGTTTGTGCTTCACGTAGGCCTGCTGTTCCTGGGCTTCGTGCTAGCCTACGCGTTGGGCCGGGCCCCGCCGTTTATGTGGGGGATGCTGGATCCCGATGCGATTTGGGTGATCCGTTGGGCCGGGCTCTACCGCTATCGTTGGAGCCGGCGTGGAAATGCTGTTCCAGATTTCGGAGCGGTCGGCTTGGCGCTACGCTTCCATGCGCGAAGTAGTCGGGCTGGCTCGTAATGTCTCCATCACCGTCGGCTTATTCATAGGACTTGTCTTCTTCATCGATCGCGGCATTCAGTTTCCTCGCTCGGTCCTGCCGCTTGTGTGGCTCGTGAGCATTGCCCTTCTGGTCGGCTTTCGCATGGCTTGGCGCCTGCCGCATGATCCTGGTCTGATGGCTCACCTGCTTCCCAGTTGGTGGGCCAGGCCCCGCACCGGGCGAACGCCGCTATTGATCGTCGGCGTAATGGCCGATGTGACCGCCAGTTGAGGTTGCTTCAGGGGGACCCCCAGATCCCCCTTATGAACCGGTCGGCGTTATCACGCCCAATTCTGAAGAAGTCGGACTGCGACTCCATGGCGTGCCCTTTATCGGAACTCCGGGCGCGAATGGGGCCCGTCACTGACCGGCATGCCCGACGTGGCTGTTCGGTCCCACGCCATCGTGTTTCTGGACGATCCTGTTCAGGCTTACAATTTTTCGACGGAGCGAATCGGCGAGTTACGCCGGACAGGGTATCAATCGTAAACCCCAAGTGCTCGCAGACATCGACGGATCGGCAGAGCCGACTCACCGGCTACAGGAAGATTCGCTCGAGGATTTTGTGCCGCGCCAGCCGATCACACTGACTCAAAACCGATTCGGGGATCTGGTCTTTGGACGCCGGGTTCTGGTCACTGGAGCAGGCGGCAGTATTGGTTCCGAACTCTGTCGCCAGCTGTTGGTGCTCGGTTGTTCGCATCTCAGCATGGTTGATCACTCCGAATATCTGCTGTTCGAGATCGACCGCGAACTGGCCAGCACCCGCAGTGAAGCGGTGCGCCGTGCCATCCTGGCAAACGTTCGGGATACTGATCGCGTCGCCGAGGTTATACGGTCCGAACGGCCTGATATCGTGTTTCACGCCGCAGCTCTCAAGCACGTCGCTCTAGTCGAGAACACCCCGCGGGAGGGCGTCCTGACCAATGTGCTGGGCACGTGGAACGTATTCGGCCACGGTCGCTTAATGACGCATCGCAGT
>JAUCCG010000063.1:0-34981 GCA_034676465.1 Brevundimonas sp.
GCGCGACGCCGACCAGTTGTCGCTGGCCGGGATCGAGAAGGGCATTGCGGCGCTGGGCAAGGCCGCGCGCGACGGCGACCTGACGCTGGATCAGCTGCAGGGCGGCACCTTCACCATTACCAACGGCGGCACCTACGGCTCGCTGATGTCGACGCCGATCCTCAATGCCCCGCAATCGGGCATCCTGGGCATGCACAACATCATCCAGCGGCCGATGGCGATCGACGGCCAGGTGGTGATCCGGCCGATGATGTATCTGGCGCTGAGCTATGATCACCGCCTCGTCGACGGCAAGGACGCGGTGACCTTCCTCGTCCGCGTCAAGGACCTGCTGGAAGACCCGGCGCGGGCGCTGCTGGACCTGTAGGGTGGGAACGCTCCCGCCCCTACGGCCGGGAACGGGCACTGTATTCCTTCCGGCTATGCGCTGGATATTGGTCCTGTGGCTTGCGGTCTCCGCGCTGGGATTGACACTCGTCGCTGCGTCGCTGGTCTGGACGGGTTGGTTCGCGGGGTCGGCATCATTTCCGACAACCGCCCTGCCACAAGGGCTAGTGCCTCTGCTGGCCATTCCCGTCATCGTTGCTGCGGTCGCCTACGGCGTAGCGGTATGGCGGGTCTGGGGCCGCAAGCCCGCGATAGATGCGTGGCTGATAGGTGTGGCGGGGCGCCTCGTATACCTCGTTGCGGAGGTGATTGTCTCAGGTTCGACCGTGGCGGACGTCATGACATGGGACTCTTTTTCAACCGTAGTGCGATTGGCGGTGCCGGGAATTTTTATCCTCGAAACCGAACGGCACCGCCTCGAAAACCCTCTACGCCGATGATCCAAATCGCCCGCTTTGCTGACGTCTATGAGGCCGAGATCGCCGCCGCCCGGCTGCGGGCGGACGGTTTCACGCCGACGCTGGGCGGGGCCGAACACGCCAAGGCCGACCCGCTGATCCTGCAGGCGCTGGGCTGGATCCGGCTGTCGGTGCCCGACAAGGAGGCGATCCTGGCCAAGGCGCGGCTCGCGGCGCTGCGCAGCGGATCCGAGGCTATCGCAGACGAAGGGGACACCGGGTCCGACGGGGTTGCCCGGACCGCGACCTGCCGGCCCGGCTGACGCTCGGGGCGATGGTGCTGGCCTTTTTCGGTCTTCTGGCCGGTCGTTAGGGTTTGAGTTTACCCAGCACCTCCGCCGTGTCCTGACCCAGGGCCGGGGGTGGGCGGTCATAGACGACCGGCGTTTTCGACATGCGGATCGGCGAGGCCACGGTGCGCACCGGGCCGTCGAGGTCGGCGCGGCCCTGCTCGACCACCAGACCGCGATGGATCGCCTGGGGCTCGGCGAACACCTGGTCGATGGTGTTGACCGGGCCGCAGGGCACGCCGGCCGTCTCCAGCGCCGCCATCAGCCCTGCCATGGTCAGACCCGCCGTCAGGGCCGAGATCTCGGTCGACAGCACGGCCCGGTGTTCGATGCGCAGGGCATTGGTCAGAAAGCGCGGGTCGGTGCCCAGTCCCGGCGCGCCCAGCGCCTGGCCGAGGGCGCGGAACTGGCCGTCATTGCCGACGGCGATCACCACCCTGCCGTCGGTGCAGGGAAAGGGCTGGTACGGGGCCAGATTGGGGTGGGCGTTGCCCATCCGTGTCGGGGCGGTGCCGGAGACGAAGAAATTGGTCGCCTGATTGGCCAGCATCGCCGCCTGGACGTCGAACAGGGCGATGTCGATCGCCTGCCCCTCGCCGGTGGCGCGGGCATGCAGCAGGGCGGCGAGGATGGCGCTGGAGGCATACAGGCCGGTGAACAGGTCGGCCACGGCCACCCCGACCTTCATCGGCTCGGCCCCGGGCGTGCCGTCGGCCTGGCCGGTGACACTCATCAGCCCGGCCATGGCCTGGATCATATAGTCGTAGCCGGCGCGGTGGGCGTCGGGTCCGTCCTGGCCGAAGCCGGTGATCGAGCAATAGACCAGTCGGGGATTGAGCGCGGTCAGGCTGGCGTGATCGAGGCCGTATTTCTTCAGCCCGCCGGTCTTGAAATTCTCGACCACCACATCGCAGGTCTTCGCCAGCGCCCGCACCGTGGCCGCCCCCCCCGGGGGTGGCGATGTCGACGGTCACCGACTTCTTGCCGCGGTTGGCGCACAGGAAATAGGCCGCGTCGCCGGGCGTGCCGTCGGCCTTCGTCGTGAACGGCGGGCCCCAGGCGCGGGTATCGTCGCCGACGCCCGGCCGTTCGATCTTGATCACCTCGGCTCCGAGGTCGGCCAGGGTCTGGGTGGCCCAGGGACCGGCGAGGACGCGGCTGAGATCCAGAACGCGTACACCGAACAGGGGGCCTGGGGTCTGGGTCATGGCAATCGTCGGTCCCGATGTCTGGGTCCGCGCGCCCAGGGCCCCTCGCTTAACGCGACCGGGTCGGCGCGCCAATCCCGCAGGACAGGCGGCGGCGACCGCGCCTTGCCGCCCGGGCAGGAAAAAGGGCGGCGGACCGAAGTCCGCCGCCCCCTGAAGTCTGTCGTTCCGGATGGATCAGAACGGACGATAGTTGATGTTGAGGAAGAAGCGGCGACCGAACAGATCGAAGTTGTCGGCCGAGGTGCCGCCCAGCCAGCGCGCCGGCTCGGCGTCGAACGCGTTCACGACACCGGCGCGGAGCGTGACATTGTCACGAACCTGCCAGCGGACCGAGAAGTCGTGCTGCGAGAAGTCGCCGGTCTGCGTGTAACGCAGGTCCTCATAGCGATCGAGGTTGTTGGTCAGGTCGTTGAGGTCATCAATTTCCTGGCTCGCCTGCCAGTCCCACTTCCACGAGAAGGCCAGGTCCGGCGTCGGCGACCAGTTGACCGTCGACAGGAAGCGAACGCGCGGCATGCCGACGGTGTCCGCGAAGATGCTGGGATCGGTCGGATCGACGATGTTGACGTAGTCGTTCTGCTCGATCAGCCAGTTGCCCCGGACGGAGTGGCTGAACGAGCCCCAGTCCATACCGAACCAGGTCGGCAGGTCGAAGCCGTAGCTCGCGGTGAAGTCGACGCCCTTGGCGGTCAGGGACGCGTAGTTGAGCGAGCCCTGGATGAAGCTGGTGACCAGGAAGGTGGTCGGGCTTCGCGTCTGGGTCAGGCAGACCGCCGTATTGACCTGGTCGCCGCTGACGCACTGGTTGGCGGCGTTCTGGGCCGACACGGCAGCGATCGCGTCGTTGATCTCGATCTCATAGTAGTCGAGCACGATCGCCAGGTTCGGCAACAGATAGTCCGGAGTCCAGACGGCACCGAACGTGTAGCTTTCCGAGGTTTCCGGCTTCAGGAAGGGGTTGCCCCCGGCGAGACCGGACACCGAGCCGCTGCCGTAGTTGGGCAGATAGGCGTTGGGCGACGACGGATCGCTGAACACCAGACCCGGCAGGCCGGCCTGGGTGGCCAGCGTGCCGCAGTTGGCGATGCGGTTGGTGCGGGTCTGCGGGTTGGCCAGGTTGTTGATCACCGTGGCGCTGCAGGGGTCGCTGAAGCCGTTGGCGAAGGTCTGCGACAGCGGGTCGTTGGTCTCACTGAGGTTCGGCACGCGGATGGCGGTGGCGGTGGTGGCGCGGAACATCAGTTGATCCACCGGACGCCACTGGGCCAGGACGCTGTAGGTGTCCTGCTTGCCGACGTGCGAATAGTCAGAGTGGCGATAGGCCCCGCTGATTTCCGCCGACCGACCGAGCCAGCTGTCGACGAACAGCGGGATGCGCAGTTCGGCGAAGACGTCGTTGGTGTAGTAGCTGGCCTCGGTGAAGTCGGGTCCGCTGTTCAGGAACAGGTAGCGGCCAGCGCGGTCGGCATCACGGCCCACGCCACTGGTGATTTCCTTGCGGTACTCGTAACCGATCGAGGCACCGATCGGGCCGGCACCCCAGAAGTCCCACAGATCGCCGGAGGCGAAGGTCAGGAAGTCGTGCTGCTTGTTCTGGTCGGTGACCGTGATGGCCGCCGACAGATAGTCCAGGGCCTCGGGGCTGAAGCCGCCGGCCCCGAATACGCGAATGGGAACGCACTGGTTGATGACGTTACCCTGACGCGAATAGGTGACGCCGCCGACGACGGCGTCCGGCACGGGCGTGCCCTGGGCTTGCAGCAGCTGAACCCGGCAGACGATTTCGCCGGCCCGGCCGTTGACCACGCCCAGGGTGTCGACGACGGCGTCGGCGGCAGCCTGGTAGCGGACGATGTCGACCGCCTGTTCGCGGTTCGAGTTGTTCATCTCGCCGTAGGTGTAGGCGGCTTCCCAGTTCACATCACGGAAGAAACCGATGTCGCCGGCTTCACCCCGGGCGCCGATGACATAGCGCTGCAGGTCGCGGTTGTTCAGCTGGTTGCGGACCGGACCGTACAGCTTGTGCTGGGCCCGGGGGTCGGCGACGTTGCCGGTAACCGCGCCGGCCGAGTTGTAGACGTCGCGACGGTTGCCGAGGATGGCAGCGCGGACGTTGGCGGGCAGATAGGCGTTGTCCACGCCGATCTCGAACGCGGTGGTGCTGGTGATGGCCCCGACCGTACCGGGCGCGAAGGCGCGGATGTTCATGTCGTGGAACACGCGCTGGCCGGCGTCGTAGGTTTCTTCCTCGACGTATTTGACTTCACCGAACAGGTTGATGGAGTCGGTCAGGTCGTAGTTGAAGCCCGACTGGAAGCGCCAGTTGGTCGATTCCGGCAGGCGGCTGGACTGGCCCTGCTCGGTGTTCTGAACCTGGCCGAGACCGCCGTTGCTGGCGTTGCGCGTGAAGCCTGCGCCCTGACGGATCGGGCCGAACACGACCGGCTGCGAAGCCCCGGTGTCGGTGTACAGGAAGCCGTTGTCGAGGCGGTTGGACGGGGCCAGCGAGAAGCAGTTCGACGAGAAGCCGGTCGTCGAGCAGGTACCGAACGGAACGTCCGGGTCGCTGGCGGGGCTCGGCTGGACGCTGGTGGCCAGGATGGTCACGCCGCCGTAGTTGGTGCCGCGGATATAGGTGCGCACGTCACGCAGCAGGATCAGGTCCGGCACGCCGTCGTTGGGCGCACTGGCCGGATCGACGTCATTGCTGACCAGGTTCCAGGAGGCCCGACGCCAGTCGACGTCGCTGTCCAGCACTTCGTCGTTGCGCTGGAATTCACCCGACACATAGTAGTTCAGGCGGCCGTCGAGCAGGTTCTGGCCCCACAGGACCGACAGGCGCTCGCCCAGTTGACCGTCCTGGTTGATCTCGGCCACCGAGGCGTCGATTTCCAGACCGTCGAAATCGGTCTTCAGGATGAAGTTGACCACGCCGGAAACGGCGTCCGCGCCGTAAACGGCGGCGGCACCACCGGTGATGATCTCGGTGCTGGCGACCAGCAGGCGTGGGATGGTGTCGACGTCGACCGACAGCGTACCGGGGCTGGAGCCGACATGGCGGCGACCGTCGACCAGGGTCAGGGTGCGGACCGAACCGAGGGCGCGCAGGCTGAGCAGCGACAGGCCGCCGTCGTTCAGGTTCGAACCGGTGGTGTCTTCCGGCACAACCGAGGTCGACAGGGCCGGGATGTCGGCCAGGAAGTCGATGACGTTGGCTTCACCCGACTGGAGGACCTCCTCCTGGCTGATCTGGATCAGCGGCGTCGGCGAATTGGTCGGGTCCCGACGGATACGCGAGCCGGTAATGATGACGTCGTCTATGCTGTCCGGGCTGGCGCTCTGCGCCATGACCATTGTCGGTGCAGCGCCGATGACGGCGGCGACAGACAGACCTGCAAGCAACGAGCTGCTCAGCAGCAGTGATTTTGTATTTCTCATCTTCCCCTCGGCGACGCCCAATGCGTCCGTGCGCGAATTACAGCGCGTTTAGCGCCTAATAAGACCTCCCGGACGGTTCGCAATGATCTTGCAGAGGGGTTGGGCCTCAAACGCGATTTTGACATGATTGTGCAGCATTTTCGCCACTCGGGGCCTCATCGTGTGTGGGCCCTCTTCCGTGAAACAGAATGCAGTTGTTGTGAAACGTTCGGGGCCCAAGTGTTCGCGGCCGGCGCGCGGGGCACGACTACTTGCGGTGGGACTTCGCGCGCACCGGTACCATGACACCGGTAGCGAGGGCGGCTTTGATGCCGGCAAGGATTCGCGTTGATTATGTATCGTTTTATATCCGCAACGCGCCGGGATCGGTGATCTCGACACAGCCCTGGGTTATGCATGGTGTCGAAACCCGTCCCGCCGGGCCGGGCTGCCGTCGCGACATCCGGCAACGCGCGCGGAAGTTTCATCGGCCGGGTCCGGCGCGCCGAAAGGCGCTGCCCCTACCGGACGCCGCCATTTTGGCCTAAACCGCCGCCCTATCCCCGGGGGGAACCGTCACCAGGGCGTGACGGACCGTCAAACCCCGCCCGTTTCGTTCAGGAAGACATCCGATATGGCCGACGGCACCACCGCTTCGCACAAGACCTTTCGCTGGGACGACCCGCTGGATCTGTCCGGCCGGCTGACCGACGACGAGCGGATGATCCAGGACGCGGCCCGGTCCTATGCCCGCGAAATTGCTGCCGCGCATAGTTGCAGCCTTCCGGGACGAGACCTTCGACCGCGCCATCATGACCGAACTGGGCGAGATGGGCTTTCTGGGCGCCACCCTGCCCGAACAGTACGGCGGATCGGGCGTCAGCCACGTCGCCTACGGCCTGATCGCGCGCGAGATCGAGGCGGTCGACAGCGGCTATCGCTCGGCCATGAGCGTGCAGTCGTCGCTGGCCATGTATCCGATCCATGCCTTCGGAACGGAAGAGCAGAAGATGCGCTTCCTGCCCAGGATGGCGGCCGGTGAACTGATCGGCTGTTTCGGCCTGACCGAGGCCGACGGCGGCTCGGATCCGGCCTCGATGAAGACCCGGGCGGTCAAGGTCGACGGCGGCTACCGCCTGAACGGGGCCAAATACTGGATCACCAACTCGCCGATCTCGGACCTCGCCATCGTCTGGGCCAAGCTGGATGACGTCATTCGCGGCTTCATCGTCGAACGCGGCATGGACGGCTTCACCACCGACAAGATCGGCGACAAGCTTTCCTTGCGCGCCTCGATCACCGGCGACATCGGCCTCAATGACGTGCTGGTGCCGGAAGAGAACCTGTTGCCGGACGCCAGGGGCCTGCGCGGGCCGTTCAGCTGCCTGAACAAGGCGCGCTACGGCATCGCCTGGGGCGCGATGGGCGCGGCCGAGGCCTGTTTCCACCTGACCCGCGACTATGTCGGCGAGCGCATGCTGTTCGGCCGGCCGCTGTCGTCGCGTCAGCTGGTGCAGAAGAAACTGGCGGACATGCAGACCGAGATCTTCCTCGGCTTCGAGGGCGCGCTGGCGCTGGGCCGGTTGCTGGACCAGGGGGCGTGGGTGCCCGAGGCCATTTCGATGATGAAGCGCAACAACTGCGGCAAGGCCCTGGCCATCGCCCGCGAGGCCCGCGACATGCACGGCGGCGCCGGCATCACCGGCGAGATGCACGTGATGCGCCACGCCATGAACCTCGAGACGGTCAACACCTATGAGGGGGCCCACGACGTCCACGCCCTGATCCTCGGCCGCGCCATCACGGGCGAAAGCGCCTTCTAGGGCGCATTCCCGCCCAGAACCTCCGCAACTGGGGCATCGTCACGGCCCCGATCTCACGTTAGGGTCGGGGCGATCACAGGGGGGCGAGAATGCAGCGTGTCAGAATTCAGGATGAGCGTCGGTCGATGCTGAGGGTCCCGACCGGCCGGGCCGTGGTCCTGGCCGCGGTACTGGGACTGCTGGCCGGCCTGCCGGCCCAGGCCCAGGCCCGCCATGAACCGGCCGTCGCCCAGGCCCGGGCGGCGACGATTACGCCCATCCCGTTCGACACGCGCCGTGGCGTCTTCAGTTTCGCCGTGCAGCTGGAACCGTCGCTGCCGGCCGTGGTCCAGGTGACCACCCAGGGCAGGTCCGCGGGGCCGCGCTCGGACGAACAACGAACCCCTGCCCATGGGGACCGGGTCCGGTGTCATTCTCGACGCCGGCGCGGGCATCATCGTCACCAACAACCATGTGGTCGAGGGCGGCAGCAAATTCACCGTCGACCTGCTGGACGGCCGACTGGTCGACGCCACCCTGATCGGGACCGACAAGGCCACGGACCTGGCGGTGCTGCGCATCGAGCTCACGGGTCTGACCCAGATGGCGGTGGCCGATTCCGACGCCCTGCGCAGTGGCGATCTGGCCTTCGCCGTCGGCTATCCGCTGGGTCTGGACCAGACCCTGACCATGGGCGTGATCTCGGGCCTGGGGCGGTCGGGCATGGGCGATGTGGTCGAGGACTATATCCAGACCGACGCGGCGGTGAATTCCGGCAATTCCGGCGGCCCGCTGCTGGACAGTCTGGGCCGGCTGATCGGCATCAACACCTCGATCCTGTCGGGCGGCGGCGGCGGCAATGACGGCATCGCCTTCGCCGTGCCCAGCCGCATCATGCTGTATGTGGTCAACCAGCTGCGCGAGTTCGGCGAGGTGCGTCGCGGCAGTACCGGGGCCATCTTCGGCTCGCTCAACGCCGAGCGGGCCCGAACCCTCGGCCTGAGCACCGTGCGCGGGGCCGTCGTCGACGACGTCGCCCCCGGTTCCTCGGCCGAGGCGGCCGGGCTGCAGCGCAACGACATCATCACCCGGATCCAGAACCGTCCGGTCGCCAATGCCGGATCGGTGCGCGCCACCATCGGCATCGCCGCGCCCGGGGCCGGGTTGCCGGTGGTCTATCTGCGCGCCGGGCGTGAGCGTACGACGACCCTGCAGGTCGAGGTCGGCGGTGCCGATCCGGTCGCCCTCGGCACCAGTGAGCTCCAGGCCTATGGGGCCGGCTTCCGCAATCTGCGGCCGGCTGACGGCGTCAGCCAGACCGGCGTGCTGGTCACGGCGGTCGAGGGGGGCTCGACGGCGGCGATGCGGCAGCTGCGGGCCGGCGATGTGGTGACGGCGGTGGGCGATGTGGCGGTGGCCGATATCCGCGCCCTGGCCGCGGCAATGGCGGCGACGACGGACGGGCTGAGTCTGACGGTGCTGCGCGATGGACAACCCGGCACGGTCGTCCTGATCGGCTGACTCCCCGGCCGGAGCCCGGACAGCAAAACGCCCGCTCTGCCGGAGGGGGGAGGGTGGCTGAGCGGGCGTCTCGCTTAAGGAAGCATCGGCCCGTCGAAGCCCTTGATGGAGAAATCCGGGGGGCTGGGGGGGCTGTTCAGGATCCGGGACCGCTCCGAACTCCGACAGGCCGATGTAGCCTGTTTCGCCGCCCAAACAGGCGCGCGCTGGACCGAAAGGGGGCGATTTCGTGTCGGGTGCGAATTTCTCACCGAAAGCGGTGCAGTTGGGCCGGCCCGGGCTGGTGTTTCCGCTCCGGCTCCCTAGTCTGGCCGGCGATGACCGATGAGTCCGCCGAGTGGCGGCAGCCGGGCCTCCGGCACCGCCCCCGTCTTCTTCGACCGGCCCGAGCTGGACCTGATCCTGCGGGTCTATGGCCGGATGGTCGCCGCCGGTGAGTGGCGCGACTATGCGATGGTCGGCCATGGCGACGTGGCCGAGTTCGCCGCCTTCCGTCGCTCGGGCGACGCCCCGGCCTGCCGTATCGAGAAACGCCCGGCCCTGCGCCTGAAACAGGGTCAGTGGGCGGTGATCGGCGAGGGCGGGCTGGTGCTGAAGCGTGGCCGCGACCTGGCCCAGGTGCTGCGGGTCTTCGACAGTCGGCGCTTCGCGGTCGTCAGATAGAAAAAGGCCCCGGCGTTTCCACCGGGGCCCGTTTCGTCGGTCCTGCATGGCAGGTCTAGGTTCAATCGACATTCAGGATTCACAGACGCCGTGATGCGTGGTTCATAGGTCTCCGCCTTTGCGGAGATGGATGATGGGTGTGAGCCGGTACGAGTTGAGCGATGTTCAGTGGGAGCGGATCGCACCGCTGCTGCCGGGCAAGGTGGGTGATCCCGGGCGGACCGGGGCCGACAACCGGTTGTTCGTGAACAGCGTGCTGTGGGTTTTGCGGTCAGGTGCGCACTGGCGTGACCTGCCGGATCGCTACGGCAAGTGGAAGACGGCGCATCAGCGGTTCAGTCGATGGTCCCGCGCCGGGGTCTGGGAGCGAGTGTTCGCCGACCTGATCAAGGACCGGGACAACCGGTATCTGATGCTGGATTCAACCCTGGTCAGGGCTCATCAGCAGGCGACGACCGGTCGGGGCTCCGGCTCAAAAAGGGGGGCCTCGATCCGGCTGTGGGGCGTTCCCGAGGTGGACTGACGACCAAGATTCACATGGCCTGCGACAGTTGGGGCTGCCCCGTCCGCTTCCTGCTCGCCGCCGGCCAGAGCCACGACATCCTGGCCGCGCCGGCCCTGATCGAAGGCTTCGCGCCCGTCGCCGTCATGGCCGACAGGGCCTACGATTCCAGCGCCTTTCGACAGACCCTCGCCGCCGTCGGTGCCGAAGCGGTCATCCCTTCGACCCCGCTCAAGAAAAACCCCGATCCCGCACGATCCCGCCCTCTATCGACTGCGCAACCGTATCGAGCGGTGCTTCAACAAGCTCAAGCATTACCGACGGTTCGCAACGCGCTACGATCGCCCTCGCCCGACACTTCCTGGCCTTCACCCACATCGCCGCCGCCATGATCTGGATGCGGTGAATGTGATTCGTCCTAGTCGCGGCTGCCGCCCATGAACATCAGCAGGAACTGGAACAGGTTGACGAAATTGATGAACAGGCTGAGCGCCCCGAAACCGGTGGCCACACCCATCGCCGCCTCGTTCCCGCCCAGCTGGTAGTAGGTCATCTTCAGCCGCTGGGTGTCATAGGCGATCAGGCCCGAGAAGATCAGCACGCCAAGGCCCGAGATGACCAGGGCCATCATGCCGGACTGCAGGAACATGTTGACCACCATGGCGATGACCAGACCGATCACCCCCATGATCAGGAAGGTGCCCATGCCGGACATGTCCTTCTTGGTCGTGTAGCCGAACAGGCTGAGCCCGCCGAACGCCGCCGCCGTGACGAAGAAGGTCGTGGCGATCGAGGTGCCGGTATAGATCAGGAACAGCACGCCCATGCCCGCGCCGATGGTCGAGACCACGGCCCAGTACAGCAGGTTCACCCCGCCGGCGGTGGGGTTCTTCATGAAGAACATCGACCCGAACAGCATCACCAGCGGCGAGAACTGCACGATCATGCCCAGCATGGTCAGGCCGATACGACCGTCAGCGGCCCGCTGGAACAGCAGGGCCTGGACCTCGGGCACATTGCCCGTGACATAGGCCAGCACCCCGGCCACGACGAGGCCGAGCGCCAGCTTGTTGTAAACGCCCAGCATGAAACCACGCAGGCCGGCATCCACGGCCATGTCGGCCGTTGCGGGTGCGGCTCTTGAAAAACCGCCTCTGAAATCGCTCATCGCGAACCGTCTCCAAATCGGGGCCGGGGCAAACCTCCGGCGTTGGTAGGAATATCGGCATCGAGGCCTTCCGATGCAAGGGATTCCGGGCTTCCGGCCGCGACGGATGATCGCTACCAAAGACGAATGATCCGTCTGTTCGCCGCCCTGCCGATCCCGTTCGACGTCGCCGAGACCCTGGCCCGGCGCCAGACGGGGCTGCCCGGCGCGCGCTGGCGGCCGGCCGAGGCCCTGCATGTGACCCTGGCCTTCTACGGCGACATCGATGAGCGCCGGGCCGATGACCTGGCCGCCGAACTGGGCCGGGCGGCCCACGGCGGACCGTTTGAGATCACCCTGAAGGGGGTCGGGGCCTTCGGCGAGGTGCATCGCCGTCAGACCCTGTGGGCCGGGGTCGAGCCGAGCGAGCGGCTGACCGCCCTGGCCGGCCGCTGCCGCCGTGCGGCGGAGCGCGCCGGTATCGCGATGGAGCGGCGCGCCTACAAGCCGCACGTGACCCTGGCCTATCTGAAGGCGCAGGCCGACCCGGCCCGGATCGCGGCGTGGATGGCGGGTCACAATCTGCTGCATTCACCGCCGATCCGCATCGACCGCTTCGGCCTGTGGTCCAGTGTCCTGTCGGACAGCGGCAGCCACTACACCCTCGAACAGGAGTTCCCGCTGTGACCAGCCCCGCCGCCGGCCCGACCCTCGAAACCGCCCGCCTGGTCCTGCGACCCACGGCCATGAGCGATTTCGACCGCTGTTGCGATTTCATGGCGGATGAGGAGTCGGCGCGCTTCATCGGCGGTGCCCAGGCCCCGTCCCAGGTGTGGCGCTCGATGATGGCCATGGCCGGGGCCTGGAGCCTGACCGGCGTGGCCATGTTCTCGGTGATCGAAAAGTCCAGCGGTCGCTGGATCGGGCGCGTCGGCCCGTGGCAGCCGCACGGCTGGCCCGGCACCGAGGTCGGCTGGAGCCTGCATCGCGACGCCGCCGGTCAGGGCTATGCGCTGGAGGCGGCCACGGCGGCCATGGACTATGCCTTCGACCATCTGGGCTGGGACGATGTGATCCACTGTATCGCGCCCGACAACGGCCCCTCGATCCGTCTGGCCGAACGGCTGGGATCGCGCAAGCGCGGGCCGGGACGGCTGCCGGTCCCGTTCGAGGACGCGGTGATCGACCTGTGGGGCCAGAGCCGCGACGCATGGCACGACAACCGTCGCCGCATCCTCGCCAGGGGCTGAGGCAACCGAATCCGGACAACGGCCGTATCTGTCGCGAGCCTTGTCCCCGGAGCCGCCCATGCCCTCGATCCGTGCCCGCCCCCGTCCCCGCCCCCGCTCCTTTGTCGCCCTGATGCCGGCCCTGGCGGTCGCGGCGGCGCTCACCGCCGGCCCCGCCGCGGCCCAGTCACGGGATGTGGCGCTGGACCGGTTCGACGGCCGCTGGTTCGAGATCGCCCGCAACCCCAATGACGTCCAGAAGGACTGCCGCCGGGCCCAGATCGACTTGACGCCCGGGGCGCGCGCCGATCGCTACGACCTGCTGGTGACCTGCACCCGCCGCGCCGATGGCGGGGTCGAGACCCTGCGGGCCAATGCCCGGGTCACCGATACGGTCACCAATGCCAAATTCCGCTTCACCCTGACGGGCCTGCTCAGCTTCGGCGGGCTGGCCGGTCAGAACTACTGGGTCTGGGACCATGCGCCGGACTACAGCTGGGTCATCATGGGTCTGCCGGACAGGTCGGGCTGGTGGATCTGGAACCGCAGCCAGAGCCCGTCCGAGGCGAGTCGCCGGCAGTTGCTGGCCCGTGCCGCGGCGCTGGGCTTCAACACGGCCAATCCGGTACATACCGGCCGTTGAGTCTCGCTCTTGCCCCGTGAACGCAACGCGAACATAGTAGGTTGATGGCCGCCGCCCTGCTTGAAATCGATCTTGTCTTCAGCCGCCCCGAAACCACCCTGGCGGTGACGCGCGGGGCGGCGCGGCTGTTGCGCCACATGGGCTATGCGCCGCTGCTGGAGGTGGGCCTGCCCAACGGGCGGCGGGCCGACGTGATGGCGCTGGGCCGGCGCGGCGACATCATCATCTGCGAGGTCAAATCAGGGCTGGACGACTATCGCGTCGACCGCAAATGGGGCGAATACGGCCCGTTCTGCGACGCCTTCTTCTTCGCCGTGACCCCCGAGTTTCCCGACGGCGTCCTGCCCGCAGAGCCGGGCCTGATCGTCGCCGACGGCTTCGGCGGGGCGGTGGTGCGCGAGGCCCCCTCCACCCCGCTGGCCCCGGCCCGCCGCAAGGCCCTGACCCTCGCCTTCGCCCGGCTGGGCGCGTTCAGGACGTTGCGGGAGGAGGCGAGGACTTAGGGATTGGGGCTTAGGGCTTGGCGTATCCGTAGTTGACACACCCGCGACTCGGAGTAGCGTCGTTCCGTGAAAACGGAAGGCGCGTGATGGCTGAAGACTCAGACCGACTGACGTTCAAGTGCGAGGCCTGTCAGGCCGACATCACTATCGACGAGGCCAACCCGCCCAACGACGACGACATGTATTGCTGCCCCGGATGCGGACGGGAGATCGCCACCTACGGCGCGCTCAAGGTGGCGCTCGTGGACGCAGCGAAGACCCATGTGGACAAGATGTTCAACGACCGGTTCGGCAAGAAGCCCACGTGGGAATGAGCCCAGACCGTCAACCTCGATAGCGAGCTTTACTAAAGGCATTTCAAGGAGCCTCCTATGCCCACCTTTGATCCCGGACGTTTTGCGGTCCGAGAAATTGAGCTCATCGGGAACGGCCTTTGGAGGGCCGGGGTCGAGTGCGCAATGCTAGAAAACCTGTCGGGGGCCGAGGTCGCGCAGGTTTGTAGGATTACTGTCCGCTTCAGCTATGCGTCTGATGGTAGCGCCGATGGGCTGCTAGAAGCTGCGAAAGACAAGGCCCAAGAGTCCCTCTCTGACGCAGCAGTGTATTTGCGGCAGCACAGCGCCGCTGATCTGATTGAGACAGCATTTGAGGCCAATCGTGAAATGACGCCAGAAGAACTGACAGCAGAAATCGCGCGACGAATGGACGAGCAGACCTAGTCGGCCGCGTCTTCGTTCGGCTTCGGTGTAGTCGCTACCCTCCGCACCTTGTCCTCAAACGCGGCTTCGTCCTCGTCGCACTCTAGCTCGCGGGCCAGGTCACGGAATTTGTCTGGTTGACTTGATTTAGGGTCGGCGGCCAATTTCAACACCTCATGGCTGACAAACATTATGTAATTTACGCGGACGAATTCCGACAAGCGTGGCAGGTTTTTTTTCTAATTTCTTCGGCGGTGTTTTGCTGTCAGCAACAGATCAGCAAGCGATCAACCGTGAGCTGGACACCAAGAAAGAAGAACTCGGCCTCACCCACGAACTTAAGTGGCAGAATGTCGATCAGTCCTGCGTTGATCGCTACATAGCGTTTATCAAGGTCTATTTCTCATACGTCGCGACCTCTCGCCTAAAGGTGAGGATCATGTTCACCCAGAACATGCGGGTGCCCACAAACCTCCAGAAGCGCCACCACGATGACCAATATTTCCTGCTCTACTATCAGTTCATAAAGCACGCGTTTGGCCTGAAGTTTGCCGACCACAACCCGTACCAGGCGGTGTTTGTGACGGTCCTTCCGGACAAGATCCCGGACACGAAGGAGCGTGTGGACCGCTTTCGAGATTATCTGTGTCGCATTCCAGGGTCATCGTGGATGCGAGGCTGTAATCTCTACATCCCGAAAGCCACGATTAACGATGTCAATTCCAAGAAGCACGCGATCCTTCAGGGCCTCGACATCATCCTCGGCTCCATGTCGTCCAAGCTGAACGACAAGCTGAGAACCGTCCCCATTGGTAAGCACCGACGGGGCAAGCGGACCGTAGCGAAAGAGCGGCTGTATAGGGCGATCAACGAGGAAATCCGGAAGATTTATCCGAACTTCAATGTTGGGGTCGGGACCGCTTGCCACTACGGCCCGTCGGACCGCTGGACGCACCCTTACCGCCATTGGCTGTTCATGCCGCGAGGGCATCTGATTGACCGGAGGTTGGGGAAGCGGCGACCCCGAGAAAACCTACATTAGGGTCCGACGCAAGCGTGGGGCTTCGGTTCCCTCAGGGTCACTTGACAAGATGACAATTCGGCGCCTTGAGCGCAAGATGTTTTTGCGCAACAGGTTGTGTTAGGGGTCCGATTCGCACTCAACATTTAGTGCGCCAGCGACTGCGACGTCTCGGCTTGATTTTTCAGGCGGTTTGGAGCCTGCGGTTAGCTCCCCCTCGGTATGTGAGCCGCTTGCCCACAGCGCCGAGCACCGCGCGGAGGGCGCGCTCCTGATCTTCGCAGCCGGTCGCGGCCCGGTTGGAATACCGGAAATCGAACTCGGCCATGTAGCGGTGCAGATGCTTCTTCGAGCAGTGCTGGTAGACGCCCTTCATGCCGCGCTTGAAGATCGAGAAGTAGCCTTCAATCGTGTTCGTATAGACATCGCCACGAACGTATTCCTCGGCACGGTGACGAACCCACTCGTGACCGCCCTCGAAGGTCTTGCCGGGGCGGATGTAGAAGCTGGCTTCGTCGGTCACGAGGCGGGCTTCCTTGGCGATGTTGGCGGCGAGGATTTCACCGACGACTGCCGAGTTCAGGCGGTCCACCACAAAGCTGCGAACGCGACCAGTGTTGCGATCTACGAGGCTCAGAACCTTGTTCTTGTTGTGGATGCGAGTGTGCTTCGTCGGCGACGGCATGTCCGGGTCGTTGCCGAGGAAGGCTTCATCAGCTTCGACCGTGCCGCCACCCACGCCGAACGGGGCCAGATCACCGGAGCGCATTGCCTCGCGGATGCGATGGGCCAGGAACCACGCGGTGTTGTATTGGACCTCAAGAGTGCGCTCCAGTTGGAGCGCGCTGATACCCTTCTTGGACGAGCACATGAGGTAGATCGCCTGTAGCCACTTGTTCAGCGGCAGATGGCTTTCCTCGAAGATGGTGCCCTTGCGAACGGTGAACTGCTTGCGGCAGTCGCCGCACTTTTTCAGGCCGTGACGAACCACGCCTTCCGGGGTTCTTCTTGGAGGGCTTGGAGCGCACGTTCTTGAGGGCGTAGGACCGACCCACGACGCCGCAGTGCGGGCACACCGGCTCGCTGCCCCCCAGATGATGCCTTCAACGAAAGCAAAGGCGGCGGCTTCATCGTGAAAATAGGGCTTTGACAGAACGGACACGGGGGATTTCTCCTTACCCCTTCATCCTACCCTTTTCCTTGGGTTTGTCAAATACGGATACGCCGCTCTAGGGCTCACGACAAACTCTGCGCAACGCTTCGCCGACCCCTTCACCGTCATCCTCGGGCTTGTCCCGAGGACCCATTGTTCAGTGGCTACACGCCTGAAGGCGACGCACGTCATAGATGCATCGCGCCTACCCCACCCGGCTTTGCAACGGTGGAATGGGTCCTCGGGACAAGCCCGAGGATGACGGGCGGGGAAATGTACGGTGAAGGCAGGGGGTCGGCCTCGATACCCCAAGCCCCAAGCCCCAAGCCCCAAGCCCCAAGCCCCAGCCCAAAGGCCCAACCCCACCCTAAGCCCCAATCTCCTAAGCCCCAATCCCTAAGCCCTAAGCCCTAAGCCCTAAGCCCTCGCCTACCTCGGCGCGCGCTTGGCTAGGATCCGCTGCAGCGTGCGCCGGTGCATGCCCAGGCGGCGGGCCGTCTCGGAGACATTGT
Source organism: Brevundimonas sp. (assembly GCA_034676465.1). GTDB lineage: Bacteria > Pseudomonadota > Alphaproteobacteria > Caulobacterales > Caulobacteraceae > Brevundimonas. The sequence continues at coordinate 17,158 of JAUCCG010000063.1, forward strand.
GGTCGCACAGTTCATAGACGCGCTGGATATGCTCCCAGCGCACCCGGTCGGCGCTCATCGGATTGTCGGGTGGCTCGGCCGTCTCGCCGGCGGCCATCAGGGCCTTGACCACATCGTCGGCGTCGGCGGGCTTCTGCAGATAGTCGACGGCCCCGGCCTTGACCGCGGCCACGGCCGTGGCGATGGCCCCGTAGCCGGTCAGCATGACGATACGGGCGTCCTCGCGCTGCTCGCGGATGGCCTCGACGATCTTCAGCCCGTTGCCGTCGTCGAGCCGCATGTCCAGCACGGCGAAGGCCGGCACCGAGGTGCGCAGGGCCTCACGGGCCTCGGCCACCGAGGCGGCGGTGGTGACGACGAAGCCGCGACTCTCGAGGGCCCGGCCCATCCGGGTCCGTAACGCCTGATCGTCATCCAGCAACAACAGGGTCTTGTCAGGGGCCGCGGCGATCCGGGATTTGAGGTCAGGCATCAACGTTCTCCTAGGCTCAACTGGGGCGCGTCGCGCCTGTGGTCAAGGTGTCACGCGAACCGGCCGGCATTTCCAGTGCCGGGCGCGGCCAGCGGATGGTGACCCGGGCCCCCTTGGGCTGGCCCTTTTCGCCGTCGCCGGTGCCGACGCTCACGGTGCCGCCGGTCCGCTCCAGCAGGGTTCGGGCGATGAAAAAGCCCAGTCCCATGCCACCCTGGCTGGGCGAGATTTCGGCGGGAATATTGGCGGGCTTGTCGCCCTTCTTGCCCTTGCGACCCGGCAGGGCCGGGCGGGCGGCGGCGGCGATCTGGGCCGCCAGCGCCTGGCGCGCCTTGCCCTGGGGCCGGCTGGTCACATAGGGCTCGCCCAGTCGCGGCAGGATCTCGCCGGCGAAACCGGGGCCGTCGTCGACCACCTCGATCGTGATCGTGTCCAGTTCGACCCGGGCCCGCACCCCCACCCGGTGATTGGCGAAATCGGCGGCGTTCTCGACCAGGGCCGACAGGCCGTGGATCACCTCGGGCATGCGCTGGACCTGGGGAGCCGGCTCACCCGGGGGCGTGCGCACGGCGACGGTGAACTCCAGGTCGAAGCCGCGATGGGGCTCGACCACCTCCTCCAGCAGGGCGTCCAGCGCGACGTCGGCATACAGGGCGTCGCCCGCCTCGGGCTGTTGCGACAGCTTTGTCAGAATGCCGCGGCAGCGCTCGGCCTGTTGCACGATCAGGGCCGCATCCTCGGCCGCGTCGCCGTCGGGGGGCGAGGCGCGCAGCAGTTCACGGGCCACCACCTGGATGGTGGCCAGCGGTGTGCCCAGCTCATGCGCCGCCGCCGCCGCCAGCCCGCCCAGCGCCGCCAGCCGCTGCTCGCGCTGCAGCACGTCCTGGGTCGTGGCCAGGGCCAGTTCCAGCTTCTCGGCCTCGGTCGCGACCCGCCAGGCATAGGTGGCGGTGAAGACCACGCCGGTGATCAGGGCCAGGGCGGTGCCGAACCGGTAGAGGGGCGGCAGGCGCAGTTCGGTCCCGGCCTCCCACGGCAGCGGCAGGGCCCAGAAGAACAGGCCGATGGTCGCCATCAGCACCAGCAGACCCAGCAGAATGGCCTGACGCGCGGGCAGGGAGGCCGCCGAGACCGTCACCGGGGCCACCAGCAGCAGGCAGAACGGGTTCTCCAGCCCGCCGGTCAGGGCCAGCAGGGCGGTCAGCTGCAGGATGTCGAAGCCCAGATGGGCGGCGGTGGCGCTGCCGTCACTGAAGCGGCCGTCGGTCGGCTTCAGCCGCGTCGTGGCCCACAGGTTCATGGCCACGCTGGCCCCGATCACCGCCAGGCAGGGCCACAGCGGCAGGTCGAAATGCAGGAAGGCCGAGGCTATCAGGATGGCGGCGCTCTGGCCGGCGATGGCCAGCCAGCGCAGGATGACCAGGGTGCGCAGCGACAGGCCACGGCTGCGCCGGGGCAGGTTGCGCCAGCCGGCGAAACGGCCGGTCGCGTGCGACGATGCAGGGTCTTGGGTCGGGCTCACCCCTCTTCTATAGACGGCTCGCGCCCGAGGTGGGTGAATTCGCCAGGAGTCCCGGATGCCCCGTCGTTCTGTCCTGCTGTTCGGGGGGATCTGCCTCGTCGCCGCCCTCGTCCTGGCCGTCATCACCCTGGTGGTGATCAATGGCCGTGACAGCGCCGCCACGGGCAGCCAGCCGGTATCCTCGACCGGCCAGCCCAGCGTCGGCGGCCCGTTTACCCTGGTCGACCACGATGGCCGGCCCGTCGACCAGACCCTGCTGAACGGCAAATGGACCCTGGTCTTCTTCGGTTTTACCTGGTGCCCGGACTACTGCCCCACCACCCTGGCGGCGCTGAACGCGACCGAGGCCCAGCTGGGTGACCGGGCCGACGATCTGCAGATCGTCTTCATCAGCGTCGATCCCGAGCGCGATACCCCGGCGGTGCTGAAGGACTTATCTGTCCAGTGACGGCTTTCCCGAGGGCGTCATCGGCCTGACCGGCACACCCGACCAGATCCGGGCCGCGGCCGACGCCTACCGCGCCTATTACCAGAAGGTCGGCGAGGGCGAGGGCTATACGATGGACCATTCCCTGACCGTCTATCTGATGGGCCCCGACGGCCGATTCCGCAGTGCCCTGGCCGGCGACCTCGGTCCCGAACGTTCGGCCGAGGTCATCCGGCGGGCGATGGCCCGGGGTTAGGGCGTGTTGCGGCCCAGGGCGATCTGCAGCTCGAGCCGCTTCAGTTCACGCATCACCCGGTTGGCCTGGATGGCCGGCATCAGCGCCGTCTTCAGGATGGTGGCCATCAGCACCAGCACGGCGGCGGGCAGGCCCCAGTGCAGGGCCGACAGGGTGTCTCCCGCCTGGAAGAAGCGCCAGCCGGCCCACACACCGGCCACGAACAGCACGGTCTGGGTCACCATCAGCACCGCATTGGTCCAGCCGATACTGCCGCTGAAGATGCCGAACGCCTGGTCGAGATAGCCGGGCTCGCGCGCGGTCTCACGGAACAGGGTCTGGTTCTCGCCCTCGAGGGCCTCGTCGATCATCCGGTCGATATCCTGCATCACAGGTCTCCTTCCAGCGCCGCGCGCAATTTGCGCCGGGCATGCATCAGGCGGGTCTTCACCGTGCCCGCCGGCACGTTCAGGGCGATCGCGGTCTCGGCGATGCTCAGATCCTCAAGATGGAACAGGGCGATGGCCGCGCGCTGTTCCGCGGGCAGGGCCGCCAGCGCCCGGGCCAGGGCCGGGGTGGCGACCGCGTCGCCCGCATCGTCCGCCCCGCGCTCCGGCCCGGTCTCGACCGTGACCGCCGCGACCAGGGCGCGTCCCCGCTGCAACTGACCGATCCGGCGGGCACAGCGGCGCGACACGATCTGGTAGGCCCAGGCGGCAAACGCCTGCTCGTCGCGCAACCGGCCCAGACCGCGCACGATCTCGATCCAGCCGTCCTGGGCCGCCTCGCGGGCCAGCTCGACCTCTCCGGTCAGCCGCCAGGCGTGGGCCAGCAACCGGCCCTGCCAGCGCCGGGCCAGCAGGGCGAAGGCCTTGCGATCCCCGGTGCGCGCGGCCGCCACCAGATAGTCGTCGAACAGCTGTGTCCTGGTCCGGATCATCGTCCCGGCATCCCTCCGTTGCCATAGAGGTGCGCCCGGACGGCGGGTCGGTTCAATGGTTTCGGTCCCGCCGTGTCGGGCCCCCGCCGGGATCACGATAAAATTGATAACCCTTTTACAGGGTCATGCGTTGTATGCTGCACTGCCGCATCCATTGCGGAATTGACCCCAGGATTACATGCTCTATTCCCTCCACGAGCTCGGCTACCATTCAGCATCACCGTTCCGGATCGGTGCCCAGATTGCCCGGCAGTTCTGGAATTCACCGCTCAACCCGGCCTCGGACACCGCGGTCGGTCGCACCGCCTCCGCCTCGGTCAACCTGTTCGAGGGGCTGACGCGTCGTTACGGCAAGCCGGCCTGGGGTCTGGAGACGATCACGATCAACGACCGCAGGGTGCGCACCACCGAACAGGTGGTCTGGTCGTCGCCCTGGTGCCGGCTGGTCCGGTTCGCCCGCCACATCGGTGACGTCAAACGGGCCGGCAAGCCCGCCGCCGCCCCGGCGGTGCTGATCGTCGCCCCGCTGTCCGGCCATTACGCCACCCTGCTGCGGGGCACGGGTCGAGGGCTTCCTGCAGGACCACGACGTCTATGTCACCGACTGGGTCAATGCGCGGCAGGTGCCGATGCTGGAGGGCCGGTTCGACTTCTTCGACTATATCGACCACGTCCGCGAGATGCTGGCCGTGATCGGTCCGCGCGCCCATGTCGTCGGCGTCTGCCAGCCGGGCCCGCCGGTGCTGGCCGCCTGCGCCATGATGGCCGAGGACAATGACCCCAACCGGCCCGCCTCGATGACCTTCATGGGCTCGCCGATCGACGCCCGCCTGTCGCCGACCGTGACCAACCAGCTGGCCGAGGAGCGGCCCTTCGCCTGGTTCAAGTCGAACATGGTCCACACCGTGCCCTGGCCCTATCCGGGCTTCGGCCGGCGCGTCTATCCGGGCTTTGTCCAGCTGTTCAGCTTCATGTCGATGAACGAGGACAAGCACGTCGACGCCCACCGCCAGTATTTCGCGCATCTGGTCAACGGCGACGGTGACGAGACCGCCCGGCACGAGGAATTCTACAATGAATACCTGTCGGTGCTGGACCTGACCGAGGAATTCTATCTGCAGACCATCGACATCGTCTTCCAGCAGCATCTGCTGCCGCGCGGCCTGCTGAAGCACCGCGGACGCAAGGTCGATCTGACGAAGATCACCGACATCGGCCTGATGACGGTCGAGGGCGAGAAGGATGACATCTCCGGCGTCGGCCAGACCCAGGCGGCGCACGGCCTGACCCCGAATATCCCCGACGATCGTCGCGTCCTCTATGTTCAACCCGACGTCGGCCACTATGGTGTGTTCAACGGTCGCCGCTTCCGGGACGAGATCTACCCCCGGGTGCGCGACTTCATCAGCGCCAACGAGACCCTCTGTGCCGTACCGGAACGGGCAACGACTGCCGCTTGACGGCGAGGGCCTGGCCCTCCGCCTGTCGGTCAACCCCCGGGCCCGCCGCATCTCGATCCGCATCGACGCGCGGGCGGGTGAGGCCGTGGCCGTGGCCCCCAGCGAACGACGCCTGGCCGACGCCGTGGCCTTTGCCCGGACCCGCAACGCCTGGATCCTGGAACGGCTGACGGCGCGCCCCGCCGGATTGCCGCTACAGCCCGGCGGCACGGTCTCCCTGTCGGGGCAGCCGATGCGTCTGGTGGCCGGGGGCGGAGCCGGGGCGGCGCGGCTGTCGAGCGACGCGGCCGGTCCGATCATTGTCTCGGGCGGTGAGGGCGAGGCCTTTTCCCGCCGCGTCCAGAACCTGCTCAAGCGCGAGGCGCGCCGGGCCCTGGTCGCCCGCACCGACATCCATCTGCGCGCCCTGGGTCAGAAGCCGGTCCGGGTCTCGATTGCCGACGGTCGCTCACGCTGGGGTTCGTGCAGTCCGCACAACCGCACCATCCGCTATTCCTGGCGCGTGGTGATGGCCCCGCCGGCGGTGCTCGACTATCTGGCCGCCCATGAGGTGGCCCATCTGGTCCACGCCAACCACAGCCCGGCCTACTGGGCGGTGGTGCACGACCTGATCGGTGATCCGTCGCCACACCGGCGCTGGCTGCGCGACCATGGGGCGAGCCTGCACGCGGTTGGCCGTTAGCCCCGTCGATCCCTAGAAGAACAGCGGCTCGGCCTTGCGTTCCGGTGGCGGGGCCGGTTCGGGGCGTTGCGCCGGGGGCTCGTCGCGACGCTGGGCCGGCTGGGGTGCGGTCGGGCGCACCACCGGCTGGGCCGGGGCGGGCCTTGGGGCCTCGACCGGGGCGGCCGTCTCGTCGATCGCCGGCGGGGCGTCGCCGAACAGGTCGCCGACCGAGCTGATCAGGTCCTCAACCGGGTTGGTCGCCTGCCAGCCTTCCGGCATCGGCGGACCGTTGGGGATGGGCATCACGTTCAGGCGCGGCAGGGCCGCCTCCATGAACCCTTTCCAGATGGCGGCCGGGGCGGCGCCGCCGGTGACGCCGCGCATGGCGGTATTGTCATCCTTGCCGACCCAGACGGCGGTGACGAAGCCGCCGGTGTAGCCGACGAACCAGGCGTCCTTGTAGTCCGAGGTGGTGCCGGTCTTGCCGGCGATGTCACGCCCGGCGATGGCCGCCGAACGACCGGTGCCGCTGGTGACCACGCCGCGCAGCATCTGGTTCAGATAATAGAGCGGCGGGTTGTTGATCACCTGCTGGTTGCGACCCTCGCGGGCGGCCCGTTGATAGATGACCCGGCCCTGCGGCGTGCGGATGCGGCTGATGCCATAGGCGGTGGCCCTTTGGCCGCCATTGGCGAAGGCGTCGAAGGCCTGGGCCATTTCGATCGGGGCGACCTCGACCGCGCCCAGCGCCATGGCCGGCTCCAGCCCGACACGGCTGGTGATGCCCAGCCGGTGGGCGACCCGGGCGACGGTGTCGCGGCCGATCTGGTCGGCCAGGGCGGCGGCGATGGTGTTGGTCGACTGGGCCACGGCGGTGGCCAGGGTCGTCTCGCCGATGAAGTTTCCGGAATAGTTGCGCGGCGACCAGTTGCCGATGCGGACGGGTTCGTCGACGACGCGCGACTCGGGCGTATAGCCGGCTTCCAGCGCCGCCAGATAGACGAACGGCTTCCATGCCGAGCCGGCCTGGCGACGGGCGTCGACGGCCCGGTTGAACTGGCTGTCGGCATAGGAGGCCCCGCCGATCATGGCCCGGACCCGGCCGTCGCCGTCCAGGGCGACAAGGGCGGCCTGTTCGACCCCGCGCGAGGCGTCGCGGTTGAGGATGCGGCGCACCGAGCGTTCGGCGGCGGTCTGCAGCGTCAGGTCGAGCGTCGTCTCGACGATCATGTCCTCGGTCGGCTCGCCGACCAGACCGCGGATCTGCTTGTCGAGCCAGTCGATGAAATACTGGGCGTGCTGGGTCGCCAGGGTACGTGACACCCGGACCGGCTCCAGCACAGCGGCGGCGCGCTGTTCCGGCGTGATCACCCCGGTGCTCTCCATCTCGTTGAGCACGACGGTGGCACGGGCGGCGGCCCGCTCGCCCTCGGACACCGGCGAATACCGTGACGGGGCCTTCAGCAGGCCTGCCAGCAGGGCGGCCTCGCCGACAGTCAGCCGGGTTGCGCTCTTGTCGAAATAGCGCTGGGAGGCGGCCTCGATGCCATAGGCACCGGCCCCGAAATAGACCCGGTTCAGATAGAGGGCGAGGATCTCCTTCTTGCTGAATTTCATCTCCAGCCACACCGCCAGCATCAGTTCCTGAACCTTGCGCTTCAGGTTCTGGTCCGGCGTCAGGAACAGGTTCTTGGCCAGTTGCTGGGTCAGGGTCGAGCCGCCCTGGACCACGCGGCCTGCGCGCATGTTGGCGGCCATGGCCCGGGACATGCCGATCGGATCGAAGCCCGGGTGCATGTAGAAGCGCCGGTCCTCGATGGCGATGAAGGCGGCCGGAACATAGTCGGGCAGGGCCTCGAGATCGGCCGGCGGGGCCTGCTGGGTCCCTCGCACCGCGATCAGGGCCCCGTTGCGATCCAGATAGGTGATCGAGGGCTGGCGGTCGATGTCGTACAGGGTCGAGGTGTCGGGCAGGTCGCGTGCGAACACGGCGAAGAAGACCAGCAGGAAGATCGCCCCCCAGATGGCCAGCACCATGCCCCAGTACAACAGGCGTTGCAGCGGCGTGCGCCCCGCGCCGCCACCCTTGCCGGGACCGAACCCGAACCGACGCCCAGATCCTGGACCCGCCATGAACACCCTCTCGCCAGCCGTCGTTCGGTCCTAGACCATTCGACGCATCACGCAAACGCCCCCGCGTCCGTCAGCCGACGGTGACGGGGCAATCCGCCGAAACCATGACCTTGGGGCCCATCATTCTAAAAATGCGTTCACTTCCGAGGCGAACCGCTCGGGCTGGTCCAGCATGATGAAATGGCCGCTGTCCTCGACCCGGATCACCACCGCCCCCGGCAGGGGGGCATAGGCCGCCTGGTAGAGGGCGTTGGTCGTCGCGGCGGTCATGCGCGGATCGCTGAAGCGGGCATGGAGCACGGTGACCGGTACGGTAATGCGGGCCAGCTCCGGCGTCAGGTCGGTGACGATCAACTCGCGCAGGGCCGCGGCGGTGACGGCCTGGCTGCTGGTGGTCGAGTCGCGCACCGGTCCCGCACGCCGGGCCGGGGTGTCGATCATGCCGCTGACACTGGCCGTGGCCTGGATCAGATACTGGGCGTGGGAGACATGGGCGACGCTGGCGAACATCTGGTCGGCGACCGGACCGACCGAGGCGGCCGTCGCTCCGGTGCCGCCGAACAGGGCCCCGAGGAAGGGCACCATGTCGACGACCATCAACCGGCCGATCATCCCGGGGTGACGGGCGGCCAGTATCAGGCCGATCGTGCCGCCCATCGAATGGCCGATCACGGCCGGGGCGACCAGGCCGGCGGTGGTGATATAGCGGGCGAGGTCTTCGGCGACGGGGTCGGCGACCGCGCCCGACCCGTTGTCGCCCGGGTCCAGGCCGGCGAAGCCGCGAATGTGCAGACTGTGGATGCGCCAACGGTCGACCAGGCCGTGGATCAGTTCGTCCCAGATGGCGGGCGAGGAACCGAGGCCGGGGATCAGGATCAGGTCGCCGACCGGCCGTTCGGGGCCGTCGACCCGGACCTCGAACCGGCCGGAAGCGGTGCCGGTCGGCGGGGCTTTATCGTGGTTCACGGGTCGCATCCTGCTGGGGCCGGGCGGTACGGCCCGACCCCGGCAGGAGTAACCTATTGCAGAAAGGCTTCAACCTCGGCGGCGAAGCGGTCGGGCTGGTCCAGCATGATGAAATGGCCGCTGTCGTCGATCCGCTTCAGCGTGACCCCCGACAGGCCGGTGAAGGCGGCGGCATAGAGCCCGTTGGTGATTTCGGGCGTCATCCGGGGATCGTTGAATTTGACGTACAACACTTCGGTGGGGGCGGTGATCCGACCCAGTTCCGGGCCCAGATCGGTGACGATCAGTTCGCGGAAGGCGGCCGCCGAGACCTTGCGGTCGGAGGCGTTGCTGTCCGCAAGCGGGCCGGCGCGCTGACTCTCGGTCATGATCATGCCGTTGATCGTCGCTTCCAGCTGGGCGCGGTAGGCGTCGTCAGGGCCATTGGCCATGCCGGCATAAATCTGGTCGGCGACCGGGGTCACCGACTCCGGCGTGGCCCCCGGGGCCCCGAACATCGCCCCCATGAAGGGCACCATGTCCACGACCATCAGCTTGCCGACCAGCTCGGGATGGCGGGCGGCCAGCATCATGGCGATGGTCCCGCCCATCGAATGGCCGATCACAGCGGGCCGCTCCAGCCCCTGTTCGCGGATGTAGCGAGCCAGGTCCTCGGCGACCGGGGCCGAGACCGGCCCTTCGGCATTGTCCTCGGCCGCGGCTCCGGCGAAGCCCTGGATGTGCAGGCGGTGGACCCGGTAGTGGCCGCCGAGGGCGTCGACCGTACCCTGCCAGACGGTGGGCGAGGAGCTCAGGCCGGGGATCAGGATCACGTCCGGCCCCGCGCCGTCCACGCGCACATGGAATCGGCCCGACTCGAAATCGGCATGATGATGGTCGTGTCCGGCCGGGGCGGCCGTGGCGGGTGCGGTCCCGTGGCCTCCCCCGTGGTTCTGGGCCAGCGCCGCGGGGGCCGACAGGACGAGGCAGGCGGAGGCGAGAAGGACGGTACGGATCATGGTGTTTTTCCTGACTGAGAGGTCATAGTGCCCCATATGCTTTGGGACGTAAAGTGCTTTATTGAAATCCAGCCCGTCCCCCTCTCGGCGACAGCGGCACAGCTTGATACACAGGACCCATGAAGACATCAGCTGCCGATCCGGTCCAGCCCCGCAACGCGGCCAAGGCCCCGCCGACCACCTTCGGCACCGGCTATGTCCGCGACGCCTGGTATTTTGTCGCCCTGTCACGCGATGTCGGTCCCGCCGACCTTGCGCGCCACCTTGTGATGGGCGAGCCGGTGCTGGTCGGCCGCACCCGCGCCGGTCAGGTCTATGCCCTGCGCGATATCTGCCCGCACCGTGCCGCGCCGCTGTCGGCCGGCAAGCTGGTCGAGCATCCGGGCGAGGGCGAGACGATCGAATGTTGTTACCACGGCTGGCGCTTCCGCCCTGACGGGGTCTGTGCGGCCATCCCCTCGCTGGTCGAGGACCAGCCCTATGAGGCCGACCGTATCCGCGTACGATCCTATCCGGTGCGCGAAAGCCAGGGGATGGTGTTCGTATGGATGGCCGCTGACGGGCGCGTCAGCGCCGAACCCGACCACGAACCGCCGGTCTTCCCCGGCGTCGTTGGCGGCGGCGCGAAGCTGGTCGAGTGGATGGATTTCGACGCCCATATCGACCATGCGGTGGTCGGACTGATGGACCCCGCCCACGGCCCCTATGTGCATCAGCAATGGTGGTGGCGCTCGACCCGGTCGATGCATGAAAAGGCCAAGGCCTTCGAGCCGCGCGACCAGGGTTTCGCCATGGTGCGTCACGCGCCGTCGTCGAACAGCCGCGCCTATCGTATCCTCGGCGGGGCCCCGGCGACTGAGATCACCTTCCGCCTGCCCGGTTATCGCTGGGAACATATCCAGGTGGGACAGAAACAGGTGCTGGCCCTGACCTGTCTGACGCCGCTGGACGATACCCGCACCCGCATCACCCAGATGTTCTGGTCCGACCACTGGGTCTTTGCCCTGGCCCGGCCGTTCCTGCGTCTGGGCGTGCGCGCCTTCCTGCAGCAGGACGGCGGCATGGTGAACCTGCAGAACGAGGGCCTGCGCCATGACCCGGCCCTGCTCTGGATCGACGACGCCGACAAACAGGCCAAATGGTACCAGCAGCTGAAACGCGAATGGACGAAGAGCCGGGCCGAGGGCCGCCCCTTCGTCAATCCGGTCAAACCGGCCGTCCTGCGCTGGAAGAGCTGACCGGCCGCGGCCGGCCTACTGCTTGATCAGCACGCCGGCCAGGATCAGGTCCAGTTGCTTGCCCGCATGGGTCGCCAGCTGTTCCAGGGTCCAGCCGTCATAGGCGGCGCGGCGGTAGTTCGACAGGAAGGCGTCCCACACCAGCTCGCTGACCAGGCGGACGTCGGTGTCCTGCTTCAGCTCGCCGGCCCCGATGCCCGACTGCAGCTCGTCGCAGAGGACCGTGACCAGACCCTTGACGGCCACGCGCGTGCGCAGCTCGGCCGCCTGGGGCTGGAACCACGAGCGGGCCACGACCGCCTGCACCAGCGGCAGCTGGTCCAGTGACGCGTGATAGCCGGCGCTCATCGCGCCCAGCAGCCGTTCGCGCAGCGGGGCGTCGGCGACGATGCCGCCCTTCAGGACATCGGTCATCCGGGCCATATCCTGACCCAGGACCGCCTCGAACAGTTCGGCCTTGTCCTGGAAATTGGCGAAGACGGCCCCGGTCGACATGCCGGCCCCCTTGGCGATGTCGCGGATCGTGGCCGCGTCATAGCCGCGCTCGGCGAACAGGGACCGCGCGGCGTCCAGGACCTTCTGCCGGGTGCGCACCTTGGCCGCCTGGCGCCGGTTCAGGCGCGGCTGGGCCTGGTCGGCTTCGGTGGCGGGGGACTGATCGGGGTTACTCATGAACTTGAAAACTCGACTGGAAAGGGGGCGCGGTCCGGGGAGAGACGCGGGTCGGCAACGGAAACGGACACTCGAACCCGGGCGAGGAACGCTCGACCCGACGATGAGCGAAGGCCGGGCTTTCATCATGGAACGATGACCAAATTGGGGTAGCCGGCGCGCCTTCCGGGGTGACAGGCTGCGACATCTTGGCGTTCGCCCAAGGGCGGCCCATAGTCGACCGGCATTCACAGGGGCGGGTTTGATGTGACCAGCGAGATCAGGGCGAGTGGATATCTGGCGAAGGTGGTGATGGGAGACGAGCGGGTGCTGCTCGTGGCCCGCCGCCACTGGCTGGTGCGCGTGTTGAAGACCTTCTGGTGGGCCCTGACGTTCCTGCTGATGGTCGCCGGCGCGATTTATATGTTCACCCGGTCACCCGCAGGCGACCTGCGCTGGGCCTGGATCGCGGGGGCCGCCGTGATCCCGCTCGGCGGCTGGTACTGGGAGCATCTGGTCTGGAGAAACCAGATGTATGTCATGACCGACTGGCGCGTGCTTCAGCTGGAGGGCGTGCTGAACAAGACGGTGGCTGACAGCATGCTGGAGAAGCTCAACGACGTGAAGACCGAGCAGTCCCTGCTGGGTCGCATCTTCGACTTCGGCGACATTCTGATCCTGACCGCCAGCGAGCAGGGCGCGAACACCTTCCGGACCATCGCCGGCCCCCTGCGCTTCAAGCGGGCCATGCTGGAGGCACGCGAAGCGCTGGAAGAGCAGAAGGTCTCGACCTCCGGCGACTGAGCGAGTCAGCCGTCGGGGCGCAACGAGCCGGTGTGGGTCGCAGCCCGCAGGGCCCGCGCCGGTCGCCGCTTGACCCCCTCGGGCATGGCCTCCTGGAACAGGGCCCGGAATTTCGCCCGCCGCTCGTGGATCGAGGCCAGCACCAGCCCCATCGGCACACCGAGGTCGACCAGGGTGTTCTCGGCCAGTTGCAGGCTGGCCTCGGTGGTCTCGGGCACCGCGTCGGTGACCCCCAGCCGGTACAGGCGCACCGCGTGGCGGTCGTCGCGGGCGCGGGCGACCAGCACCAGATCCTTGCGCAGGGCCCGGGCCGCGATCACCACCTCATCGACCTTGCCCGGCGCGTCCATGGTCACCACCAGGGCCCGCATCTCGTCGATGCCGCAGCGGGCCAGCAGGTCCTGACGGCCGGCGTCGCCGTAATAGACGTTGAAGCCGTCGCGCCGGCCGGTCGCGACCGTGGCGGGATCCGTGTCCATGGCCACGAAGGTCTGGCCGTGTTCGGTCAGCATCTCACCGACCAGCCGCCCGACCCGGCCGAAGCCGACGATCAGCACCTGCCCCTGGGCCGAAGGGGCCTCCATCGCCTCGGGCGGCAGCATGGCCGGGGCCATCCGGGTCGCCTCCCTGAGGAATTTCTGGCCCAGGATGGCCATCAGCGGCACGGTGAAGATGCTGATCGTCGCGGCCAGCATCAGGGTGCGGGCGAAGACCGGATCGACCACCCCCTCGGCCATGCCTGTGCCCAGGATGACGAAGGCGAACTCGCCCGCCGGCCCCAGCACCAGCGCCGTCTCGATCGCCGTACGCGCGCCCAGACCCCATTTCCGCGCCAGGCCGAAGATGATGCCCGCCTTCAGCGTGATCAGGCCGGCGGCCAGGGCGAACACCCCGATCGGGTTGGCGGCGATCGCGTCCAGGTCCAGCGAAATGCCGACCCCGACGAAGAACACCCCCAGCAGCAGGCCCTTGAACGGTTCGATCGAGACCTCGATCTCGCGCCGGAATTCGGTCTCGGCCAGCAGCAGGCCGGCGATCAGCGCCCCCAGACTCATCGACAGGCCCGCCGCCTGGGCCGCGACCCCGGCCCCGACCACGACCAGCAGACAGGTGGCGATGAACATCTCCTGGCCCTGGCCACGGCTGCGGGCGCGCGCCACCGAGCGGAACATCGGCCGCAGCACCAGCCGCCCCAGCAACACCAGCATCGCCAGACCGACGGCGGCCGGGATCAGGGTGAACAGGGCCGAGCCCAGCAGGGCCGGACTCAGGTCGCCGCCGCTCTGGCCCAGGGCGGCCAGCACGGTGATGGTGATCAGGATCGGGGCCACGGCCAGGTCCTGGGCCAGCAGCACCGAGAAGGTGGCCCGGCCCGCCAGCGCCTTGAGCCGGCCGCGCTCGGCCATCACCGGCATGACCACGGCGGTCGAGGACAGGGCCAGGCCCATGCCCAGCACCGCCGCCGACACCAGGGTCTGACCCATGACCATGAACACGGCCGACAGCGCCACGGTGCAGACCACGACCTGCGACAGGCCGAAGCCGAACACCAGCCGCCGCATCGCCTTCAGCCGCTCCCACGACAGCTCCAGACCGATCATGAACAGCAGGAAGGACACGCCCAGTTCGGCCAGCTGCCGGATCTGGGTCGGGTCGCTGATGGTCAGCCAGGTCAGCCAGCGCGCGTCGACGGCCAGACGGCCCAGTCCGTCGGGACCCAGCAGCACCCCGGCCGCCAGAAAGCCCAGCACCGGGCTGATCTTCAGTCGATTGAACAGGGGCACGACCACGCCGGCCGCAGCCAGGAAGACCACCAGATCCTTGTATTCGCCGCCGCCGTGGCCTGGCGTCATGTGTTCGTTCCGTCGTGCGTGTTTCGGGCTGGTGCGCCATTGTCGCCCGGAACACGGGTCCATGGCGAGCCGAACCGGTCCCTTCATGACAAAATTTTTAGACTGCGCGGGCCGCGCGCAGCGTAAAGTCGCCCTCGACCCGTTCCATTGCGACCCCAGGACAAGGACGTCTTATGAAGAAATTGCTGATCGGTGCCGCTGTCGGCGCCCTGCTGCTGCCGGCCTCCGCCGCCCTCGCCTCCGACGATCACGGCCCCGCCTGCGTCGATGAGACCTGCACCGTCCTGGCCCTGTTCCAGGAGGCCGAAGGGGCCACCGGCTACCAGGGCACCGATGCCCCCAGCTACGGCACCTGGGGCTTCGGCCTCGACGGGCGCGACACCTCGGTCGCCCCGGGTGACAGCTTCTTCCGCCATGCCAACGGCACGGCCCTCGACTCCCTCGAGATCCCCTCCGACCGCACCCGCTACGGCTCGTTCGACCTGCTGCGTGAACTGTCCGACAACCGGATGAAGGCGATGATCGCCGGCCTCGTGGCCCGCACCGACCTGGCCCCCAGCTCGGACGAACTGAAGATCGCCGACCTGTACCGCAGCTATATGGACGAGGCCCGGATCGAGGCGCTGGACGATCAGCCGCTGCAGCCCTACCTCGCCAATATTCGTGCCGCCGACACCCCTGACAAGATCGCCGCCTATATGGGCGCGACCCAGGGGCTGCCGGGCGGGTCCATGTTCGGGACCGGCATCACCATCGACCAGAAACACCCCGACCGCTACGTCACCTCGGTCGGCCAGTCGGGCCTGGGCCTGCCCAATCGCGACTACTATCTGGACGCCCGCTATGCCGACAAACTGGTCCTGTACCGGGCCTATGTCGAACGCATGCTGACGATGATCGGCTGGGACAATCCGGCCGCCAGTGCCGACGCCATCGTCGCCATGGAAACGCAGATCGCCGAGGCGCACTGGACCCCGATCCAGAACCGCAACCGCGACGAGACCTACAACGAATACACCCCGGCCTCGCTGATCGCGGACGCGCCCGGCTTCGACTGGACCGGCTATTTCAACGCCGCCGGCCTGGGCAGTATCGATCGCATGATCGTGCGTCAGGACACGGCCCTGCCCAGGATCGCCGCCATCTTCGCCGAGACCCCGGTCGAGACCCTGCAGGCCTGGCAGGCCTTCCACACCGCCGATGGCGCCTCGCGGTCACCTGTCGCGCGAGTTCGCCGACGGAGAACTAGGCGTTCTAGGGCACGGAACTGAAGGGCCAGAACGAGCTGAAGGCGCGCCGGAAGCGCGTGCGTGGGTACCATCGAGGGCGCGGCCTGGGCGAGGCGGTCGGCCACATGTATGTGAAGGTCGATTTCCCGGCGGAGGCCAAGGCCAAGATGGAAGGGCTGGTGAACAACCTGCGCACGCCGCCCTCAGGCAGCGCATCGAGAACCTGCCGCTGGATGAGTGCGGAGACCAAGGCCAAGGCCAAGGACAAGTGGAGACCTTCACGCTCAAGATCGGCTACCCGGACAAGTGGCGTGACTGGATGCGGCGCTCGAGCACCACGCACGACGACCACCTCGGCAACATCCGCGCCGCGACCGCGTTCAACTACAAGTTGGCGCTGAACCGGAAGATCGGCCAGCCGGTTGACAAGACCGAGTGGGGCATGACCCCGCAGACGGTCAACGCCTACTACAACCCGATGCAGAACGAGATCGTGTTCCCGGCGGCCATCCTGCAACCGCCGTTCTTCGACCCGAACGCCGACGACGCGCTTAACTACGGCGGCATCGGCGCGGTGATCGGCCACGAGATGACCCACGGCTACGACGACCAGGGCGCACAGTTCGGGCCGACCGGCAATTTCGAGGATTGGTGGACGGAGGCGGACAAGAACAGTTTCTAGGGCCTGACCGGCAAGCTGGTCAACCAGTTCGACGAGTACAAGGTGGGCGGCCAGAACGTCAACGGCGAGCTGACCCTGGGCGAGAACATCGCCGACCTCGGCGGCCTGGCCACGGCCTACGACGCCTTGCAGAAGGCCAGCGCCGGCAAGGAAGACCCGATGGTGGAAGGCTCCAGCCGCGACCAGCGCTTCTTCTATGGCTGGGCCGAGGTCGGCAGCAGAAGATCCGTGACGAGGCCTCAGAGCAGCAGGTCGACCATCTGCACAGCCCGGCCGAGTTCCGGGTTATGGTCCGCTGCGCAACCTCATGCCTGGGCACGGAGGCCTTCGGCGTCGGCCCGGACGGCGACATGAACCGTGGCTCGACGCAAGAACCGGGGCTCCGCATCTGGCAGGTCTGTTTGAGGGGCATCACGAAGGGGCTGCGGCATCCGCCGCGGCCCCTTTTTTGTTGGCGATGGACGCGACGCCGGCCGGATCCCGGCACGAGCCCGCTGCGGGGATACATCGCACAAATGGCTTCTCCCTCGCTCTTTACGCAGTGGAAATGTTCCTCCCCCGAACGCCTCCCAGTGGCTGCTGCGGCGCTCTCGAACGCTGCGCCTCTCTCAGAGCTGAATTCAGCAACGAGGGTAGTTGGAGGTCTCAAAGTCAATCAGTTACCCTATACGCGGGTATAAAAGCCTGAATCTACCGCAATGACTAACCTATGGCCTTGTGCTGCGGTCTCAGGTGCCGGCGGCCAGAATTCCGCGGACCGACGCCACCAGGTCGGCGCGGACCCGCACCAGCGACTGGCCCGGACGTGCCGCCTTCCATTCCTCATCGTCGGCCACGCCGGCGGCCAGCGCCCGACCGGCGTCGAGGTCCTTGGATCGTCACCTGACCCGCCGCGATCTCGTCGCCGCCGAGCATGACGGCGGCTGGGCGACCCGCGCTGGTTGGTGCATTTCATCTGCGCCTTCATCCTGGGCCCGACCGAGATAGAGTTCGGCGGCGATGCCGGCGTTGCGCAGTTCGGCCACGGCCTCGAAAAGATAATGGCTTATGTTGGCCTGGGAGAAGACGATGACCACTACCGGGCCCCGCACGGGCGCGTCGGCCATGCGTCCGGCGGCGCGCAGGGCCGAGGCCAGGGGCGCGACCACCCCGAACGAGAAGCCGGTGGCCGGCAGGGGCTGGCCGGTGAAGCGGGCGACCAGATCGCTACAGCCACTGCTGCCGCCGATCGAGCCGTAGCGACGGGCCCGGCCCTTGTCGTCGATGGTCTCCAGCAGCAGCTCGGCCTCGAACACGGTCCCGGAGGAGCAGCATCCAGCCCGCGCACGATGGTCGGATCGAACCGGACCGCCTGAAAGTCGCCGATCTTCATCGCACCCAGTGCCCTGGTCGACGGCCGCCAGTTCCTCCAGCGCCGCCTCACCGATCGCGCCCCACACCGTCGAGGCGCCACACTGCGTCCAGGGTCGCGGCCCGGCCGAGACGGTCGTTCGTGACCGCGCCGAGGAAGTTTTAAGTAAGACCGCACCGGAACCAGGTACGCAAAAGAG
>JAUCCG010000064.1:0-43890 GCA_034676465.1 Brevundimonas sp.
GACGGCGATCCCCTGCACCCGTCCGTCGGTGCCGACGTTGTAGCGCACGCCGCGTGCTGCGGCGCTGTCGTGGTCAGGCGTGGTCCACACGGTGATGTATTCCGCCGGGGCATCGGCATATTTGTGCGGGCTGACCTCGGCGTCGGGACCATAGACCTGCTTCACCGTTGCGGCCGCATCGCCGATGCCCAGGACCCGGTCGGTCTTGAGAAGGCTGTCACTGGCGAGGTGAATGCTGGTCAGGACGCCATGTTCCAGCATTACGTACAGTCCTTCAGGAGCCCGTGACGGGTGGAACATGTCACAGGATTCGGGATCGGGACCGCCGACGCCGTCCGGATTGTCGGTCGCGCCCATGGCGGCAATGACGTCAGCCCGGGTCATGCCGATCCGCAGCGACCCATAGCCTTCCGCTGTGAGCGCATTTGTCGGTGTCGGGGACGTCTGCGGTGTGGGCGGCGCGGATGTCGGTGGCACCTGTTCCGGGGAACTACAGGCGGCCAGGCCCAGGAGGGCGACGGATCCAAGGGTGACGATTCGGATCATGGTGGGTCTCCAGACGGGTTTCGCGACCTACCAACGCACGAAAACGGCGCGCGATGAAATCGCGCGCCGTCAATACGTTCAAACCGGTGGAAAGACCTAGTCTTCCTTGGGCGTCATCACCTGGCGACCGCGATAGGTGCCGGTCTTCAGGTCGATGTGGTGCGAGCGGCGCAGCTCGCCCGTGTCCTTGTCCTCGACATAGGGGTTGGCCCCCAGGAAGTCGTGGGCGCGGCGCATATTGCGACGCGAGGGCGATACTTTGCGCTTGGGAACAGCCATGACCGTCTCGATCTCAGGGTCGGTGCGCCGGTAAAGGCGCGAAAACAGATGCGGCGGCCCTCGGAAGAGCCGCCACGTGAGCGGGGGCTTATGCCGGAATGTCGGGGTGGTTTCAAGTGCCCTGGTAACGACGGGGCCCGCGGCCCTGTGACAGGCGTTTCGGTCGTCGTCGCTGAGGCAACTATCCGGCTCAGGTCGGGCCGGGTGATTCGTCTGCGAGGTGCCTGACCAGCACGGTAAACGCCAGATCATCGCGGCGCGGCAGACCGAAGCGCGGGTCGGTGGCCGGAAACGGCCGGGTCTCGCCAGTGCGCTTGTAGCCGAGCCGTTCATACCACGCGATCAGTTCGGCGCGCTGGACGATGACGGTCATCTCCATGCGGTTGGCGCCGAACCGGTCAAGCGCTGCAGCCTCCGCTGCCGCCACCAGTCGTCGTCCCAGACCTCCGGCCTGGCGGGCAGGATCGACCGACAACATGCCAAGGTAGGCCAGCCCGTCGCCGCGATCGCTGATCTGGACGCAGCCGGTCAGGATATCGTCCTGTCGCGCCAGCAGGATCAGCTGCGCCGTATCGACCATGGCCGCCTCCAGCGAGGGCCGGTCGATGCGCTGGCCGTCCAGCAGGTCGGCCTCGTGGGTCCAGCCACGCCGGGCACTGTCACCGCGATAGGCTCCGTGCACCAGGGCGTGCAGCGCCGGGAGGTCACCGGCAGTCGCCGCCACGAAGGTTACCGGCTCAAGCATCCAGCAGACGCGCCGCCACCGCCTCGCCGATAGCCATTGAGCTGGTCAGGCCGGGACTCTCGATGCCGAACAGGGCCATCAGCCCGTCCAGCCCGTGGATTTCGGTGCCGTACAGCTGGAAGTCGGGCTGGGTCTCACCCGCGCCATGCAGCTTGGGCCGGATGCCGGCGTAGTCGGCGCTGAGCGCCCCGTCCGGCAGGCCGGGCCAGAAACGGCGGATGTAGTGGGCGAAAACCTCGGCCTTGGCCGGGTCGATCGAATAGTCCTCGGTCTCGACGAACTCGAGATCCGGGCCGAACACCGCCTGCCCGCCCAGGTCCTTGCGGTAGTGGGTGCCCAGCGCCCCGGCGATCGGCGGCGGATAGACCAGGCGCTCGAACGGAGCCTTGCCGGTCAGGCGGAAATAGACACCCTTGCCGAAATGGCCGGTCGGAATGTGCTCGGCCGGATAGCCGTCGATGCGCGCGGCCACGGCCTGGGCCTGCAGCCCCGCCGCCGTGACCAGCAGGCCAGTGGTCAGGGTCGCCCCACCCTCCCCGCCCGCGGTGATGGTGAAGCCGCCGCCCGAGAGGACCTCGGCCCGTTCGAACGGGGTCGAGACCACGACGGATCCGCCTGCGTCCTCGATCTCGCCTTCCAGCGCCGACATGTAGCCATGGCTGTCGAATACGCCGCTCTCGGGCGACAGGATGGCGGCATGGGCGTTCAGTCCCGGCTCCAGCGCCCGGGCTTCGGCTCCGGTCAGGTGGGCCAGACCCTCGACACCGTTGATTGTCGCCTGCTGGAAGATGGCCTCGATCCGCGCGACCTCCGCCTCTTCTGTCGCTACAACCAGCTTGCCGCATTTACGATAGTCGACCTTGCGGCTTTCAAGAAAACTATAGAGGGCGCGACGGCCTTCGACGCAGAATCGGGCCTTCAGCGATCCGGTCGGATAGTAGAGACCGCCGTGGATGACCTCGGAATTGCGCGAGGATACGCCCTGGCCGATGTGCGGGGCCTGTTCGAGCACCAGTACGCTCAGGCCGCGTCGGGCCAGGGCCCGACCACAGGCCAGGCCGACGGCCCCGGCCCCGACCACGGTGGCATCGAAATCGAAGCTCATGGTTTGGCTCCATAGCGACGCCGGGCCTCACTCTCGAAACTGCCGATCAGGGCCGAGACCGCGCGGTCGAAATTGGCCTTGAGCATCGCGTTGAGGATCGGGGACTTGAAGGCGAAATCGATGCTGAACTCCAGCCGTGTGCCCTTGGGGTCAGGATGGAATATCCAGCGATTCTTCAGGTGTCGGAACGGCCCGCGGATCAGGCCGACCTCGACCGACGGGATCGTCCCGGTCATGCCGCACCCAGGTCGAGAACCGCTCGGTCAGAAAGGAAAAGCCGACGTGGGCCTCGGCGTCCAGCAAGGTGATGCCGGGGGCCTCATCGCGTCGGTTCCAGACCCGCATGGCTGTAACCCAGCGCACGAAGTCCGGATAGGCCGGCACGTCGGCGACCAGCTCGGCCAGCTGTTCGGGCGTATAGGGCAGGATGCGGGTGACGCGGTGGACGGCCAAGTCCGGCTCAACGTCCGGTCTGGGCCAGTCGGGCGGCACGCAGGCGGGCGAAATCGTCGCCGGCATGGTGGGAACTGCGCGTCAGCGGGCTGGATGACACCATCAGGAAGCCCTTGGCCCGGGCAATCGCCTCATAGGCCTTGAACTCGTCGGGCGTGACGAAACGGTCGATGGCTGCGTGCTTGCGCGTCGGCTGCAGGTACTGACCGATGGTGATGAAGTCGACACCGGCTGAACGCATGTCGTCCATCACCTGCATGACCTCTTCCTTGGTCTCGCCCAGGCCGACCATGATGCCGGACTTGGTAAACTGGTTCGGGTCGCGTTCCTTGACCATCTGCAGCAGACGCAGGGAGTGGAAGTAGCGGGCTCCGGGCCGGATCTTCAGATACAGCCGCGGCACGGTCTCGAGGTTGTGGTTGAACACGTCCGGGGTGGCGTCGATCATCGTCTCGGCGGCCCCGTCCTTGCGCAGGAAGTCGGGCGTCAGGATCTCGATAGACGTGGTCGGGGCCTGTAGCCTGATCTGGCGCACCACCTCACTGAAGTGCGCCGCCCCGCCGTCAGCCAGGTCATCACGGTCCACCGAGGTGATGACGACGTGCTTCAGTTCCATCTGCTGGACAGCCAGCCCGACCTTGACCGGTTCTTCGGCATCCAGAGGCTGCGGCAGACCGGTCTTGACGTTGCAGAAGGCGCAGGCCCGGGTGCAGGTGTCGCCCATGATCATCAGGGTGGCGTGCTTCTGGCTCCAGCATTCGCCGATGTTGGGACAGGCCGCCTCTTCGCAGACGGTGACCAGCCCCTTTTCCTTCACGATGGCCCGGGTGACGTTGTACTGACCCGAGCCGGGGGCCTTGACCCGCAGCCAGTCGGGCTTGCGCAGCACGGTGCTCTCCGGCCGATTCTGCTTCTCCGGATGACGGAGTTCGGCGGGGGTCTTGGTCAGGGTGTCGATGAGAGTGACCATCGAGGGGGGCGCAGGCTCCTGTGCGTGAAGCCGCTATGTCGTCTTTCCGGCCCCCGATGGCAAGGCGTGGATCGGTGCGGCCTTGGCCGGGTCACGCCTCGTAACACACCTTTTCAATCCCCTGCGTCGGTTCTAGGCTCCGGCGCGATGAACACGAGGGGGCATCCGGCCCTCCGAAGGAGGAAGTGCTTGCGGGCTGCCCTGACCCCCGAGGCGAGCGAAGAACCTGTCTTCGACGCCCTGATCGCGGCGCGAGAAGCGGTTCGGCGATAAGGTGATTCTGGAGGACCAGGATCGCAACCCCCTCACCTATACCGGCTTAATTCGGGCTGCTTTTGTGCTGGGCCGCAAGATCGCAACGCTGACTGAACCCGGCGAGCGGGTCGGCATCCTGCTGCCATCCAGCGCCGGGGTGGTGGTGACGTTTTTTGGTCTGCACGCCTTTGGCCGGGTACCGGTCATGCTCAATTTCACATCCGGTGAGCGCAATCTGAAGGCCGCCCTCAAGGCGGCGGGGGTCAAGCGTGTCCTGTCGGCGCGTCGTTTCGTCACCCAGGCCAAGCTCGAGCCACTGATCAATGATCTGGCGACGGTGACCGAGATCGTCTGGCTGGACGACCTGCGCAACACCGTGGGTCTGCAGGACAAGCTGTTCGGTCTGATGGCGGGGTTCTTTCCAGAAGTCATTTCCGGGTCGAGACCGCGCCTTCGGAGCCCGGGGTGGTTCTGTTCACCTCCGGCAGCTTCGGCGCACCCAAGGGGGTGGTCCTGAGCCAGTCCAACCTCGTGGCGAACGTTCGTCCGGTCGCCACCCATATCGCGCTGGACCCGGACTGGGTGGTGTTCAACCCGCTGCCGACCTTCCACTGTTTCGGCCTGACGGGGGATGTGTTGCTGCCAGTGCTGACGGGAATGAAGGCGTTCCAGTATCCGTCACCACTGCACGCCAAACAGATCGTCGAGCTGCTGCCGGATGTGAAGGCCTCGATCCTGTTCGCGACCGATACCTTCCTGAACCAGTACGCGCGCGTCGCGGGACCGGACGATTTCGCGACCCTGCAATTCGTCGTCGCGGGGGCCGAACGGGTGCGGGACGAGACCCATCATCTGTTCAATACCAGAAATTTGGCGGCGTGAAGCTGCTGGAGGGATATGGCGCGACCGAGGCCGCCCCTGTCGTGGCGGTCAACCACCCGGACCGCAATCGCCCCGGCAGTGTCGGCCAGATGTTGCCCGGCATGGAGTGGCGCACCGAACCGGTCGAGGGCATCACAGGCGGGGGTCGACTGTATCTGCGCGGCCCCAATGTCATGCGGGGTTACATGTCGCCAGACGATCCCGGGTTATCGAGCCCTTGCAGGGCGGTTGGCATGATATGGGCGATATCGTCGATATCGACGCCGACGGCTATGTCTGCATTCTCGGACGGGTCAAACGCTTCGCCAAGATCGGTGGCGAGATGGTTTCCCTGGCGGCGGTCGAGGGTCTGGCGGCGGCAGTGTGGCCTGAATCGCGTCACGCCGTGATTTCCATCCCCGACAACCGCAAGGGAGAGAAACTGGTGCTGGTGCAGACCGTTTGGACGCCGACAGCGGGCGTCTGAGCGAGTGGGCGCGCGAGCATGGAGCCCCCCCCGGACCTGGCGGTACCCAAGAAGATCCTCCCCGCGTCGCCGAGATTCCCGTGCTGGGCACAGGCAAGACCGACTATGTCGCGATCCAGCGCATGGCGGAAATCGACAAGGCCGCCCTGACTCTCCTGACTGCCACAGCTTCGGTTACGATATGCTGCGTCACCCCCCCCTGAGGGGTGTAAACAAGGAGGTCATATCGATGTTTTCCACTCAAGTCCTGGATACCTACACGCCGAAAATGCTCTCGGTCCTGCGCATCGTCACGGGCCTGTTGCTGCTTCAGCACGGCGCGCAGAAGGTGCTTGGTTTCCGCCCCGGCGGTCGAGGTGGCGGCATCGATCTGTCGACCCTCGGTGGCTGGTCCGGCCCGATTGAGCTGGTCGGCGGCGTGCTCATCATCGTCGGTCTGCTGACCCGCCCGACAGCCTTAATCCTGTCGGGCTTCACGGCGGTTGCCTACTGGATGGTGCATGCTGCCCAGAGCCCCTACCCGATCAACAACGGCGGGGAACTGGCGGTGCTGTACAGCTTCGTGTTCCTGTTCCTGTTCTTTGCCGGCCCCGGCACCTGGGCGGTGGACAACATGATCGGCCGCAAGCGCAGCTGATCAACCGATCCTGACCCCGGTCATCGAGATCGATCCGCCCTCGATGACGTCGTTGAAGAAGCTGACGTCGTCGCCCGGCCTGCGCTGGGCGGCGACATACAGCAACGGCAGATAATGTTCATCGGTGGGCACGCTCAGTTGCGCATCCTCCGCCAGTCGGACCCAGTCGATGAGGACCGAATGGTTATCCTGGATCAGAGCCGACTTGACCGCCTCGTTGAAGCGACTGGCCCAGTCGTCAGGGTGCTCCTCCGGTCCGCTTCCATGTGCTCAGATTATGCACGAAGTCGCCGGAGCCGGCGATGATCACGCCCTCGTCACGTAGCGCCGCCAGCCGACGACCGAGCTCGAAATGTCCCTGCGCATCGAGACGTCGATTTAGGGACAACTGGACGACCGGCACGTCCGCCTCCGGCCAGACATGAGTTGAGGCTGTGTAAAAACGCGGCGAACTGGATTGGAGCAAGGGGGTGACGAGGTGCAGAGCGTCTTCTCCTCAGGCCCTGATCGCCTTGATCAGTGGTTTCGTTCCGAGCACCGCCATCACCCGTTTCATGTTGTAGGCCAGGATGTGGAGGCTGATCTCGGTCTTCACGTTGGGCAGGCGCTTCATGAGGAAGTGGGTGTGGCCCATCCAGGCCTTGATGGTCCCGAACGGGTGTTCGACCAGGCTCCGCCGTTCGCGCATGGCTCGGGGCCTTAGGTCCATTCGGGTCTGGAGCTTATCGATCACCGCTTCATGCTCCCAGCGCGTCACCTTTCGTTCGACAGCAGGCGTGCACTGAGCCTTGATGCTGCAGCCTGAGCAACTGGCTCGGTCCCAGTATCGATGCAACGTCATACCCTTCTCGACGACGGTCATGTGGTACGGAAGCAGGGAGCCAGCCGGGCACCGGTAGACGTCCTGGTCGGGCAGATAGACGAAGTCCTGCTTGCCGAAGCGGCCGTTCGCCTTTGCGCCTGACGTGAGCGGCTTGGGTACGAACGGCGTCACGCCCAAGGCCTCGCAGGCCAGGATCTCCTCGCCGGAGAAGTAGCCGCGATCCGCCAGCACATCGAGCGTCTCGACCCCCATCGCGTCACGGGCCTGACCGGCCATGTTCGCCAGCTGTTGCTTGTCCGAGCCGGTCATCACCACCTCGTGGGCGACGATCAGGTGATGCTCGCCTTCGACAGCGGACTGGACGTTGTAGCCGACGATCCCGCTGCCCCGACCGGACGTGGCCATGGACCGGGCGTCCGGGTCGGTCAGGGAGACCTGATTGTCGGATGCGGCCTCGACCTGCGCTTCCATGGTCTTCAGCTTGGCCATCTGGGCGCGGAGCAACTCGACCTTCTCCACCAGCCGACCGGATCGGGCCTCGGCGGCCTCGCCCTCCTGACGGTCCGCCGTGTCCAGGGCCTGGAGATAACCGGCGATGTGTTCGGCCACCTGTTCCATGCGCTTCTTCAGCTTGGTGACGGTGAAGTTCCTGTCGCGGGTGTTCACTGCCTTGAACTTCGAACCGTCGATGGCGACCAAGGCCGAGCCGAACAAGCCCAACTGGCGGCACAGCACCACGAACCGGGCGCACGCCGCCTGGATCGCCGGGCCGTTCTCGCGCCGGAAGTCCGCGATGGTCTTGTGATCCGGCACCAGCCTTCCCGTCAGCCACATCAGCTCGACATTGCGCTGTGCCTCTCGCTCCAGCCGCCGGCTGGACTGCACCTTGTTCAGGTAGCCGTAGACATAGAGCTTCAGCAGCATGGCCGGGTGATAAGCCGGTCGGCCCGTCGCCGCAGGCGTCATCCCCTCGAAGCCCAGACCTTTCAGATCCAGTTCGTCGACAAAGACATCGACTACCCGGACGGGATTATCCTCGACCACATAGTCGTCGAGACACTCGGGAAGCAGCGTCTGCTGCTGGCGATCTGCACCCTGAACGAAGCGGTTCATACCCACCTCCTGCTGACCTCAGGACGATAAGCTTAATTCGTCTCAAACGGAGAGTGTTTTCACACAGCCTCAGTCAGAACCGACCAGGTACCGTGATCGAGACCCCACCGCGTCGTGGGCGTCGCGTCGGTCAGGGCCGCGACCCTAGCGGCCAGTTCCGGCGAACCCGGTGCCGGATATTGCATCGCATGGAGTTTTCGTCGGGAAAGCCACCGAAATCGTGGAGGGTTTCCGGGCGTGCCTGACCCGTAACTGCCAATATGTCAGTCTCCCAATGGGCCGAGATCATGACCACGCCCGTTGGCTTGCCGATCAGTTCGCCGAGATCGCGCCAGGCGGCGGCATAGGGGCCGCCCAGCGCGTTCATCGGGGAACCGTGGCCGAAGAAGACCGCGGGCGAGGGCATCAACCGTGCAGCTTGGCTGCGGTCTCGGCTACATAGCGGCCCTGGAAGCGGGCTCCCTCCAGCTCATTGGCACTCGGCATACGCGATCCGTCGCCGCCGGTGATGGTGCTGGCCCCGTAGGGTGTGCCGCCGGTGATCTCGTCCAGCGTCATCTGGCCGGCCCAGGAATACGGCAGGCCCGTCACCACCATGCCGTGGTGCAACAGGGTCTGGATCATGCCGATCAGGGTGGTTTCATTTCCGCCATGCTGGGTCGCGGTGGAGGTGAAGGCACTGCCGACCTTGCCCACGAGGCCGCCCTTGAACCAGAGCCCTCCGGTCTGGTCGAGGAAGCTGCGCATCTGCGAGGCGGCCGTGCCGAAACGGGTTCCCGCCCCGATGATGACGGCGTCGTAGTTGGCCAGATCATCGACCGTGGCGATCGGCGCGGCCTGGTCCATCTTGTAGCCGGACTTGCGCGCCAGTTCTTCCGGCACGGTCTCGGGTACACGCTTGATATCGACCACCGCGCCGTCGACCTGGCGGGCGCCTTCGGCAACGGCCTCGGCCATGGCTTCGATGTGGCCGTAGGTGGAATGATACAGGACAAGAATTTTCGGCATGGGGCCCTCCGTGAACAGGTGAAGGCGCTATTTGCAACAGCGCCAGTGACGGATGTAGGGGGCGTCCCGGCCCGTGCAAGGGGGCGATGTCAGATTTCCATGCGCCGGG
Organism: Brevundimonas sp.; assembly: GCA_034676465.1. Lineage (GTDB taxonomy): Bacteria > Pseudomonadota > Alphaproteobacteria > Caulobacterales > Caulobacteraceae > Brevundimonas. The sequence continues at coordinate 9,392 of JAUCCG010000064.1, forward strand.
CCAGCGGGCAGACCCGGTCATAGAAGGCGCGGTCGGCGGGGACGCTGCCACCCCGCGACAGGCGGAAGCGATGCTCGATGATCATCGCCTGCTGCTCGATGTTCAGGCTGTTCCAGTCGCAGTCCGCGCCCAGCGGGTACGCATAGGCGGCCGGACGATCTCCTGCCCGCAGCTTGCCGGTCAGCAGATTGACCCCTCTCGCCACCTGCCAGACGTGAGCCAGTTCGTGGACGAGGGTGGCCTGACGAAACAGTGGGCCCACGGCCAGGTCGTCCGGCAGGGTCCGGCGTGGCCAGACGATCCAGTCGCGGCCGAACCAGCGTCCGGCCACGAAGGCGCGGACGAAGGGCCAGGGCGCGGCCAGGATGCGGATCCGGCCCGGATCAAGGTCGTCGCCAAAGACCTCTCGCGCCAGATCGGCTTCCCCGGGCGTCAGGCGGCGGATCATGGATGGGCTCCGGTGGCCGCCGGGCCGGCCCATTCCCAGTGCCAGGGCTCATAGACATAGGGGACGAAGCCGAAGCGTACGGCGTTGCGGACCAGCCAGCGATAGGTCGCCCCGCGGCTCATATGCAGGCGACTGGCCGGCAGGGTCGAGTTGACTCCCAGATCGAACAACTGGCCGACATAGAGATCGACCGCCGTGCCGGTGCGATGTGGAGAGCAGACGGCGCGACGGACGCCGTCGCAGTTGTTCTGGGCGGCGCAACGGGCGGCGTCGGCCTCGGGGTCGCGGAAGCCGGAGAAGATCTGCAGCAACTCCGGATCATCGGCGACTTCCGGCACCTCGGCGCGGGCCGCGGCGACCATCGCGCGATAGGCCGCAAGGGTGTCGCGGCGCAGCAGCCGGGTCAGCCGGTCAGCGTGTTCCTCTTCGGTCACCAGATAGCCGAGCTGGTTCAGCGGCGGCGGCTCGGGACAGGCCCCGCCACCGTTGTATCGCGTCATGATGAAGGGCCGACGCTCCTGCCACAGGCCCTTGAACACCTGGAAGGTGGCGGGATCGAACAGGCCGGTGGCGGGCAGGTTGTAGCGGGTTTGAAACCCCGCCAGGGCCGCGGCGAAGGCCGGGGTCCCTGCCCCGCAGCCGGTCGCCAGCTCCTGCTGTATCAGCGGCAGATAGGTCTCCCAGCCCCACTCCGTTTGACCGAACGGTGTCCACTCCAGGGAATAGTAGGAGATGGCATTGGCCGCGGCCGCGCTGTCCCAGTCAGAGGTCGCGCCGCAGCGGCTCGCATTGTCGGGCGCCATGACGCGGGCGTGAGCCGGCGTCACGGACACCAGTCCGGCGACGGTCAGCAGCACAATCAGGGTCAGGCGCAGGGACATGGCGACAGCAAGCCCCAGCCGCGCGCCGGCGGCAAGGCTTGTGGCCGCTTTCCGGCCCGGACCCGGACAGGGTGGCGTGGATTCCCGGGGTCGTTTCGCGACGAAAAACTGGCATGGTGCGCGCACGGCCGACTCGGGCCGGATCGCTTCTGGCCCCGTATGACCGACGCCGTCCCGTCCGCGCCCGCCGCGCCCCGCCGTTCCAATGCTGTGCTGGCCGCCTTCTCGGGTCCCTGTTTGCCGCTGGCGGCCTTCGGCGTGGCCCTGCCGGTGACCCTGCCGGAGTTCTACGCCACCCACGTCGGGCTGGAGCTGGGCGTGGTCGCCGGTGTGTTCATGGCCGTGCGGCTGATCGACATCATCTTCGATCCCTTCATCGGCTGGGGCATGGACCGGACCCGGACGCGGTTCGGCCGCTACCGCCCCTGGATGGTGCTGTCGACGCCGATCCTGATGCTGTCGGCCCTGATGATGTTCGTCGTGGTCCAGCCGGGCGCGGGCCCCGTCTATCTGTTCGGCTGGCTGCTGGTGCTCTACCTCGGCTTCTCGATCGGCACCCTGGGTCAGCTGGGCTGGGCCTCGGTGCTGGCCCCGCAGTATGACCAGCGCAGCCGGGTCTATGGCTGGTGGCAGGTGTTCAACATTATCGGGGTGATCCTGATCCTGGTGCTGCCGACCATCGTGGTGAGGACCGGCATCGGCGATTATGCCGACGGTGTCCGCATCATGGGCTGGGCCATCATGATCGCCCTGCCCGTCACCATCGGCCTGGCCATGGTCGTGGTGCCCGAGCCGGTCAATGCCGGGGCCGCGCCGCACGGTGGACCGCGCGCCTATCTGGCCCTGTTCGCCAAGAAGACGGTGCGCAAGCTGCTGTTCGCCGACCTGCTGCTGGGCGTGGCCCCGGGCATCACCGGCTCGCTGCTGTTTTTCTTCTTCGGCCAGATCAAGGGCTATGACCACACCGAGGCGTCGCTGTTCATGCTGGTCTATTTCATGGCCGGGCTGGTCGGGGCCCCGTTCTGGGCCTGGCTGGCGACGAAGATCGGCAAGGACAGGGCGCTGGCCGTGGCCAGCCTGATCTTCGCGGTCTTCTACATCGGCGCGACCCTGGTTCCGGGCGGCAATTTCGCCGTGACGGCGGTGGCCATGTTCATCGCCGGCCTGCCCTATGCGGCGGGCCTGTTCCTGCTGCGGGCGATGATGGCGGATGCGGGCGACGAGATCCGGCTGGACACGGGCGTGGACCGCACCGGGCTGATGTTCTCCATTCTGTCGGCCACCACCAAGATCGGCCATGTCGTGGCGCTGATCCCCTATCTGGTGCTGCAATGGGTCGGGTTCCGCGCCATCCCCGGGGTCGCCGGCAACAGCGAGAGCGCGCTGCTGACGCTGCAGGTGCTGTTCATCCTGGTGCCCGGCCTGTTGCTGGCGGCGGCGGCGCTGGTGCTGAAAGGATATCCTCTGACGCCCGCCCGGCATGACGAGATCCGCAAGGCGCTGGAAGCGCGCGACGGAGCCGCCGCATGAGCCCGATCGACCGGCTGAACGCCATCATGCGGACGCTGCGCGATCCTGACGGCGGCTGTCCGTGGGACGTGGAGCAGACCTTCGCCACCATCGCCCCCTGCACGGTCGAGGAGGCCTATGAGGTGGCCGACGCCATCGAGCGCGGCGACTGGGATGACCTGAAATCCGAACTGGGTGACCTGCTGTTCCAGGTCGTGTTCCACGCCCGCATGGCCGAGGAGGCGGGGCTGTTCGTGTTTGACGACGTGGTCGAGGCCATCGCCGACAAGCTGACCCGCCGCCATCCGCATGTGTTCGGCGACGAGGCAGCCAGGATGGACGGCGCGGCCCAGAAGGCGCGCTGGGAGGATATCAAGGCCGGGGAGCGCAAGGCAAAGGCCCGGCACGGGGTGCTGGACGATGTGCCCGTGGGGCTGCCGGCCCTGACCCGGGCGGTGAAGCTGACCAGACGGGCGGCGCGGGTCGGCTTCGACTGGCCCTCGACCGATCAGGTGTTCGACAAGCTGCATGAGGAGGTGGCCGAGCTGCGCGCGGAGATCGCCGCCGGGGACCTGGACAAGGCCCGGGCCGAGATGGGCGATCTGCTGTTCGTCGTCGCCAATCTGGCCCGCAAGCTGGGGGTTGAGCCCGAGGACGCCCTGCGGGGCACCAACGCCAAATTCATCCGCCGCTTCGGCTTTATCGAGGCGGAACTGGCGAAGGACGGGCGGTCGCCGGAGCAGTCGGATCTGGCCGAGATGGACGGGCTGTGGACCGCGGCCAAGGGGGTTGAGCGGGGGTGATCCTCCCTCTCCCGGCGGGAGAGGGTTTGAGCGCACGGGAACGAAGCGAGCGTTCTTGCGCGAAAGGGTGAGGGTCGGCTGTGTCCGGCATCGCTGCGACGGCTTCGCCGACGGTCAGGCCCGACCCTCATCCGTCTCGCTTCGCGAGCCACCTTCTCCCACCGGGGAGAAGGGATTCGGAGGGCGGCCTGGACTTCGGAAAAACCGGGTGCAGGGAGTCCAATTCCTGACATTCAGGGTCTGGACCTTCGGACACGGCCTTCAAATCATGGATTTTCATCTCGTCAGCCGCGACCAGCCTCAGCGGTTCGCGGCTGGACTCCAGCCGGGGCGGGGCCGCGTCGGGCAGGTCGGCCATGACCTGGGCGCGGGCGCGGTCGGCGAGCCGGTCGTAGACGCGCAACCAGGTCGAAGCCTCCGACGCGCGGCCCATGCCCAGGGCGCGGCGGATGTTGAGGAAGGCCTCCTCGGCCAGATCGGCGAAACTGACGGCGTCGTCGGGATGGTATTCGCCGGCCTCGGGCGGCACGTCGCAGGCCGGCTGGTCCATGCGCCGCCAGCCCCCGACGCGCGCATGCAGCCGGAACGAGCTGAGTGACATGCCGTAGCGCTGGCAGATGCTGGTCGCCGTCACGCCCGCGAGATATTCCCGTCGGGCGTGGTCCCACATGTTGCCGCCGAGACTGTCGAAATCGGCGGGGTTGAGTTGGGTGTCGGAGGTCATGCGGGCAGTCTGGCATATGTGGACGTCAGACGCGGTCGTGGGGGCTCAGCCCGCAGTGGGCCGAAAGCAGACGGGGGCGATGTCGGCTGTGGGGGAAACGGACGTTGACCTTGGGCGTCACTTCCCTCGGGAACACTCATTGTCGGCCCACCGGACCGCTGTCGTATAGAGCGTGCGTCCATTCTCGCTGTCTACGACAAGTGCCCCTTTCAAGGGATCCGAGCACACAACATAGGCTTCGGACGCGATCGCAAACCCATGCGTCCTGAACAGTTTAACAACTTCACGCTCGTTCTCGATTGAAACGGGGCGAAGCCCCTCCACCATCGCCGGGACATCCGACGTTCGAGCAGTGAATCGAAGTGTCTGACGGTTGCTGTCGAGGTCGTGGGATTCTCTGATGTCCCGTGCGCTCGAAGGGACAAACGTAGGAATCCATCCTCTTTCAACAGCCCCTGCCCGCTCTGCGTCGGCCCAAGTGGGGTAAGCCTCTTCGACCTGCGTGCTGCACGCGCCAAGCGACAGCAGCAGGGCGGCGGTTGCGTTCCTCATCAGGGTAGCATCACCGAACAAGCGAAGGTCCGCAATGGGTCGAGGCTGTGTAAAAACGCGGCGAACTGGATTGGAGCAAGGGGGTGACGAGGTGCAGAGCGTCTTCTCCTCAGGCCCTGATCGCCTTGATCAGTGGTTTCGTTCCGAGCACCGCCATCACCCGTTTCATGTTGTAGGCCAGGATGTGGAGGCTGATCTCGGTCTTCACGTTGGGCAGGCGCTTCATGAGGAAGTGGGTGTGGCCCATCCAGGCCTTGATGGTCCCGAACGGGTGTTCGACCAGGCTTCGCCGTTCGCGCATGGCTCGGGGCCTTAGGTCCATTCGGGTCTGGAGCTTATCGATCACCGCTTCATGCTCCCAGCGCGTCACCTTTCGTTCGACAGCAGGCGTGCACTGAGCCTTGATGCTGCAGCCTGAGCAACTGGCTCGGTCCCAGTATCGATGCAACGTCATACCCTTCTCGACGACGGTCATGTGGTACGGAAGCAGGGAGCCAGCCGGGCACCGGTAGACGTCCTGGTCGGGCAGATAGACGAAGTCCTGCTTGCCGAAGCGGCCGTTCGCCTTTGCGCCTGACGTGAGCGGCTTGGGTACGAACGGCGTCACGCCCAAGGCCTCGCAGGCCAGGATCTCCTCGCCCGGAGAAGTAGCCGCGATCCGCCAGCACATCGAGCGTCTCGACCCCCCATCGCGTCACGGGCCTGACCGGCCATGTTCGCCAGCTGTTGCTTGTCCGAGCCGGTCATCACCACCTCGTGGGCGACGATCAGGTGATGCTCGCCTTCGACAGCGGACTGGACGTTGTAGCCGACGATCCCGCTGCCCCCCGACCGGACGTGGCCATGGACCGGGCGTCCGGGTCGGTCAGGGAGACCTGATTGTCGGATGCGGCCTCGACCTGCGCTTCCATGGTCTTCAGCTTGGCCATCTGGGCGCGGAGCAACTCGACCTTCTCCACCAGCCGACCGGATCGGGCCTCGGCGGCCTCGCCCTCCTGACGGTCCGCCGTGTCCAGGGCCTGGAGATAACCGGCGATGTGTTCGGCCACCTGTTCCATGCGCTTCTTCAGCTTGGTGACGGTGAAGTTCCTGTCGCGGGTGTTCACTGCCTTGAACTTCGAACCGTCGATGGCGACCAAGGCCGAGCCGAACAAGCCCAACTGGCGGCACAGCACCACGAACCGGGCGCACGCCGCCTGGATCGCCGGGCCGTTCTCGCGCCGGAAGTCCGCGATGGTCTTGTGATCCGGCACCAGCCTTCCCGTCAGCCACATCAGCTCGACATTGCGCTGTGCCTCTCGCTCCAGCCGCCGGCTGGACTGCACCTTGTTCAGGTAGCCGTAGACATAGAGCTTCAGCAGCATGGCCGGGTGATAAGCCGGTCGGCCCGTCGCCGCAGGCGTCATCCCCTCGAAGCCCAGACCTTTCAGATCCAGTTCGTCGACAAAGACATCGACTACCCGGACGGGATTATCCTCGACCACATAGTCGTCGAGACACTCGGGAAGCAGCGTCTGCTGCTGGCGATCTGCACCCTGAACGAAGCGGTTCATACCCACCTCCTGCTGACCTCAGGACGATAAGCTTAATTCGCTCAAACGGAGAGTGTTTTCACACAGCCTCGGTCGAAAGCGGTCGCGAGCCCGGGGCCGCCCGCCCACCGCTTCATTCTGTGCGGCGGCTAGTGCCCCTCCACCGCCTGACCGCTACGCGCCGCCCTTCGGGTCGCGGTCCCCCTCCCCACGGAATGGGGAGGGGACGGCGGGCTGGCGCGCTTTACCCTCTCCCGGCGGGAGAGGGATTGAGGCTCGGAGAGCGAAGCGATCCGCCAGCCGAAAGGGTGAGGGGGCGGTGGGAACCGGTGAGGCAAAACCCCTCACCCTTTCGCGCAAGGCCGCTCGCCTGTGGCTCGCGGGCGCTCAAGCCCTCTCCCGCCGGGAGAGGGTTGCTTTGGGACTACCCGAACTGCCGCTCGAACCGGCCCAGGGCGGCGGGGTGCAATCGCACCACGACATGGGTGCGGCCCTCGGCGTCGGTTTTGCGGCCGGTGACGCGGCCGTTTTCGTAGAGCCAGGCCAGGGCCTCGCCCTGGGAGGGGTCCAGGATCAGTTCGGTCTCGGGGTCGTCGTCGATCAGGTCGGCGATGGTCTGGCGCAGGGGCTCGATCCCCTGCCCCGTCCAGGCCGAGACGGCGACGGCCTTGCCCTGGGCGCGCAGGCGTTCGGCCTGGCCGAGGACGGACTCGCGGGTTTCGGGGTCCAGCAGGTCGGTCTTGTTCCAGACTTCGAGAATGCGGCGGGTCTTGGCGTCCCCGTTGGGCCCGGGGGGAGTTGGGATCTGTTTCAGCACGGCCTCGACGTCACGGGCCTGGGCCGCGCTGTCGGGACTGGCGATATCGCGGACGTGCAGGATCAGATCGGCCTCGCCGACCTCCTCCAGGGTGGCGCGGAAGCTCTCGACCAGTTCGTGCGGCAGGTCGGAGATGAAACCGACGGTATCGGCGACGATGGCCGGGCGGCCCTGCGGCAGGCGGATGGTGCGTTGGGTGGTGTCGAGGGTGGCGAACAGCAGGTCTTTCGCGACCACGTCCGAGCCGGTCAGCCGGTTGAACAGGGTCGACTTGCCGGCGTTGGTGTAGCCGACCAGGGCCACGGTCGGGAACGGCACCTTGCGGCGCGCCGTGCGGTGCAGGCCGCGGGTGCGGCGCACGTCTTCCAGCTCGGCCTTCAGCTTGACGATGCGGTCGGCGATCATGCGCCGGTCCAGCTCGATCTGGGTTTCACCGGGGCCGCCCATGCTGGCCGAACCGCCGCGCTGGCGTTCCAGGTGGGTCCAGGTGCGGACCAGCCGCGACTTCTCATAGTCCAGCCGGGCCAGTTCGACCTGCAGCCGGCCCTCCTTGGTGCGGGCGCGACGGCCGAAGATCTCGAGGATCAGGCCGGTACGGTCGATGACCTTGGCGTCGAGCGCGTTTTCCAGATTGCGCTGCTGCACGGGGGTCAGGTCGTCGTCGACGACCACGGCCTCGGCCTCGGCGGCGCGGACCAGGGCCGCCAGCTCCTCGACCTTGCCCGAACCGAACAGGGTCGCGGGCGTGATGCGGCGCAGGTTGACGATCTCCTCGGCGCGCACGTCAAGGTCGAGCGCCCGGGCCAGGCCCGACGCCTCCTCCAGCCGTTCACTGGCCAGACGTGGACTGTCGTCCGCACCGGCACCGGTCCGTTCGGGGTGGATGAACGACCGCCCGGATAGCGGGACGGTGTGATCAATGAATTTGGACGTCAGGGCGTGTTTTCTCTGGCTGTTGGCGCGCGGACCTTCAGGTCCGCAGGGTCCGGCGGTGTGGTGAAGGGCGGACCTGAAGGTCCGTGGTCCGGGTCGGTGAAGGGCGGTCCGGTCAGTCTTCGTCGGCCTCGGGCTCGTACATGGTGACGGGCGCAGCGGGCATGATGGTGGAAATGGCGTGCTTGTAGACCAGCTGGGACTGGCCATCACGACGCAGCAGCACGCAGAATTTGTCGAACCAGGTGACGATGCCCTGCAGCTTGACGCCATTGACCAGGAAGATGGTCAGCGGGGTCTTGGTCTTGCGCACGGTGTTGAGGAAGGTGTCCTGCAGATTTTGGCGCTTTTCCTGGGGCATGTCAGGTTGGTCCTGTTCTTCGTTGTTCACCGGCCGGGGGAGCGGCACGGGTCGGATCAAGGTCGGCCGCCCACCCTAGACATCGCTTTCGCCGCCGGGCAACCGTCCCTGGTGTCTAGATGGCCTCGCGCCGGGCCTGTTCAAGATACAGGGCCCGCAGTTTGCGCGTGACCGGTCCCGGCGTGCCGTCGCCGATGGTCGTGCCGTCGATGGAGATCGCGGGCATGACGAAGGCCCCGGCGGCGGTGAAGAAGGCTTCGCGGGCCCGCTTGGCCTCGTCGACGCTGAACGGGCGTTCGTCCAGTTCGATCTTCTCGCCGGCCACCAGATCGAGCACCGCCGCGCGGGTGATACCGCGCAGGATGTTGGCCTGGGTGTCGCGGGTGCGCAGCTTGCCGTGCTCGTCGACGATCCAGGCGTTGGTCGATGAGCCTTCGGTGACCAGGCCCATGTCGTCGACGAACCAGGCCTCATAGGCCCCGCGATCGCGGGCCGCCTGTTTGGCGAGGATGTTGGGCAGCAGGCCGACCGTCTTGATGTCGCAGCGGCCCCAGCGGATGTCGGGCTGGGTGATGACGGCGACGCCCCTGTCGGCCTGGGCCTCGGCCCTGACAGCGCTGATCGAGCGGGCGGTGACGATGACGCTGGGCGGCGTGCCCTGTGGCGGGAACGGGTGGTCGCGGCGGGCGGTGCCGCGCGTGACCTGCAGATAGACGATGCCGTTGCGGACGCGATTGCGGCGCACCGTCTCCTTCAGCACCCGGGTCAGGGCGTCGCGGGTCATCGGCACGTCGATGCGCAGCTCGGTCAGGCTGCGCACCAGACGGGTCATGTGGCCGTCGAAATCGGCCAGCCGTCCGTCGAACACGGACCAGACCTCATAGACCCCGTCGGCGAACTGGAAGCCGCGGTCCTCGACGTGGACCACGGCCTGGCCGTGCGGCACATAGGTGCCGTTGACATAGGCGACACGGCTCATGGTTCGGTTGGTCCTTCCGCCTCGTCGTCCCCGCCCCGTGACGGGGACACGCCCAGCGACTTCAGTTTGCGGTGCAGCGCCGACCGTTCCATGCCGATGAAGCCGGCGGTGCGCGAGATATTGCCGCCGAACCGCATGATCTGGGCGGCCAGGTATTCGCGCTCGAACACCTCGCGGGCCTCACGCAGCGGCAGGGCGATGATGCGCTCGGTCCCCATGGTCGTGGCCGTGGCGTTGTTGCTCTCTTCGGGCGGCAGCATGTCGGCGGTGATCGGTTCGCTGACGTCGCCGGTGGCCAGGATCAACAGACGTTCGACGTTGTTGCGCAGCTGGCGGACGTTACCCGGCCACGGATGGACCTGCAGCACGGCGATGGCGTCGTCACCCAGCCGGCGCCGCGGCAGGCCCTGGGAACTGCACAGGCTGTCGATGAAATAGTCGATCAGCTCGCTGATGTCCTCGCGCCGTTCCGACAGCGGCGGCACCCGGATCGGCACGACATTGAGCCGGTGGAACAGATCCTCGCGGAAGCGGACCGGCGTCGATCTCGGCCTTCAGGTCGCGCGAGGTCGAGGTCACGACACGGACGTCGACCTGGACGTCCTGTTCGCCGCCGACCCGGCGGAAGCGCTGTTCGACCAGCACGCGCAGGATACGGCTCTGGCTTTCGCGCGGCATGTCGCCGACGTCGTCCAGGTACAGGGTGCCGTTGTGGGCCCGTTCGAACACGCCGATCTTGCGCGGGCGGCCGTCGACCCCCTCCTCGCCGAACAGTTCCAGGTCCAGCCGTTCCGGTGTCATGCCGGCGGCCGAGATGGCCACGAACTCGGCCCGGGCCCGGGCGCTGGCCTCGTGGATCTGACGCGCGACCAGCTCCTTGCCCGCCCCCGGCGGGCCCGAGATCAGCACCCGGCTGTTGGCCGGGGCCACCTTGGTGATGGTGGTGCGCAGGGTCTGGGCCGCGGCCGAGCGGCCGATCAGTCCGGCCGGCGGCATGACCTGGGCGCGCAGGCGCTTGTTCTCGCGCTTCAGCGTCGCCGCCTCGAGCGCGCGCTGGATGACCACCACCAGCCGGTCGGACTTGAACGGCTTTTCGATGAAGTCATAGGCCCCGCGCTTGAGGGCGCTGACCGCGGTCTCGATATTGCCGTGCCCCGAGATCATCACCACCGGCAGGTCCGGATCCAGCTCCTTGATGATGTCCAGCAGTTCCAGCCCGTCCAGACCGCCGCCCTGCATCCAGATGTCGAGCAGGGCCAGCGACGGCTTGCGGGCGCGGATCGCGGCCAGGGCCTCATCGGAGTTGGCGGCAACGCGGACGGCATGGCCCTCGTCCTCCAGCAGGCCGGACACCAGTTCGCGAATGTCGGCCTCGTCGTCGACGACAAGGATGTCAGCTCCCGTGGATCTCATGACGCCTCACTATTCAGCTGCGGAGGAGACAGACGGGCGTGAGCCCGCCTTTCGCTCCCCGGCAGCACCGGTCGGTTTCAGGGGAAAGATCAGGCAGACGCGTGCGCCGCCCAGTTGGTCGGCGTCGGCCAGTTTCAGCTCGCCGCCGTGGTCCTCGCAGATGCGCTTGACGATCGCCAGGCCGAGGCCGGTGCCCTTGTCGCGCGTGGTCACATAGGGTTCGGTCAGCCGGTCCCGGTCTTTTGCCGGCAGGCCGACGCCGTCATCCTCGATGATGAAGGTGGCGAATTTATTCTCGATCTCGAGCCGGGCGATGACGCCGGGGGTCTTGTCGTCGGCCGGGCGCGGATCGCGTTCGCGTCGTGCCGCCACGGACTCACCGGCGTTCTTGAGAATATTGGTCAGGGCCTGGCCGATCATGCGGCCGTCGCCCTGCAGCGGTGCACGCGGCAGCGGGTCGGACAGCTCGACCAGGATGTCGGGGGCCGCCACGCGCTGGGCGAACACGGCCTCGCGCAGCAGTTCGGCCGGGTTCTCGGTGGTGAAGCGCGGGGCCGGCATGCGGGCGAAGGAGGAGAATTCGTCGACCATCCGGCCGATGTCGCCGACCTGGCGGATGATGGTCTCGGTGCAGCGGTCGAACACCTCGACGTCGTCGACCACCTGGGAGCGGTATTTGCGGCGCAGGCGCTCGGCCGACAGCTGGATCGGGGTCAGGGGGTTCTTGATCTCATGGGCGATGCGGCGGGCCACGTCGCGCCAGGCGGCGTTGCGCTGGGCCGTGACCAGCCGGGTGATGTCGTCGAAGGTCAGCACCATCTCGCCGCCCAGCCCGCCCTCGATGCGGACGCGCAGGCGGCGGGTCTCGCCGTCGCGGGTGACGTCGATGTCTTCCTCGATATGGGCCTCGGCGCGTTTGACCAGATCGCTCAGCTCCGGCGAGATCGAGGCCAGGGGCTTGCCGTGCACGGTCGGGGCATCGATGCCCAGCAGCTGGACGGCGCTGTCGTTGACGGCCGAGACCCGTCCCTGGCGATCAAGGCCGATGACCCCGGCGGAAACCCCCGACAGCACGGTTTCGATGAAGCGGCTGCGGCCCTGGGCCTCTTCGCTGGCCGCCTTCAGCGCCGCCTGCTGGGCCTGGAGATCCTCGGTCATGCGGTTGAAGGCCTGGGACAGGACGACGATCTCGCCGGGGTCCCCCTCGGAATTGACACGCGCCGTCAGATCGCCGCCGGCGACGCGGTCCGCCGCCTTGACCAGCCGGCCGATCGGGGCCGAGATCGCTCCGGCCGCCGACATGCCCAGCCACACCGCCCCGACCAGCACCAGCAGGGCGGTCTCGAGATAGCTGAGGGCGAAGGCGGTCTGGATCCGGGCCCGGCTTTCCTCGGCCTCGCGATAGGCGATGATCAATTCCTCGCCCTTGCGCATCTGGGCGATCAGCCCGGGCTGCATCGGACGCACCAGATAGAGATAGGCGTCGCCGTATTCCGGCAGCGGATAGAGGGTGCGAATGGTGTCCGGGTTTTCGGTGACGTTGATCGGCGCGGTCTCGCCCTGTGCCGCCAGTTCCAGGTCCTGCTGGGACGGTGCGAGATAGGGCGGCGCGCCGGACAATTCGCCCTGGGCCAGGACCTGCCCCTGTCCGTCCAGAATGTAGAGGGCCGGATAGCCAAACAGATCGGCAATCTGGGCCAGGAGCTCGAAATTCGATCCGGTAGGGAAAGCGCGCGCGCGCCTCGGGGGCCGCCAACTCGTTCGCGATGACCTCCAGGTCCGATTCAACCTGCTGACTGACGTCCCGGACATAGGCACGGCCGATGTTGGCCCCGTTCTCGACCGCCGCCTGAACGTTCTGGCTGAACCACTGGTCGACGCCGCGATTGACCAGAACCCCGAACACCAGGGCGATCAGGATGGCGGGGACCACGGCGACCAGCGAAAACAGGGTCACGAAGCGCAGGTGCAGGCGCGCCCCGGCATCGCGTCGATTGCGCACGACCAGCAGCACCCGCCGGCCGACGACGGCCGCCAGCCCGGCGATCAGCAGCAGATTGCCGATCAGGATGTAGAGGACGGCATGGCCGGCGACGGCGCGGGCACCGCCTTCTTCCGGGCTGCCGCTGCCGCCGGGGGCCACGGCCACCAGCCAGATGGCCGCCGCGGTGATCAGGAAGGCGATGACATAGGCCGCGGCAAACAGGGTGCGGCTGCGTCTGTGCGACAGCCAGCCGGTCAACAGGGCGGGGCTCCGGAACGGGTTTCCGGTGTCCTTTTCTGACTGGGGCGGCGGCGGGGTGCTCATACCCCTCCAGCTTCGACCAACTGTGGCGCAGGATCAACAGAAGAGTTGCGGATATGATCCACTTCCGGGTGCCACAGCTCGGTCAGGGCCCGTGCCACTGCGCCCGGATCATCGAGGCGGCACAGGCGGGCCTTGGCCGCGCGGCGGTCCAGCGGGTCCGCCGGCCACGGGGCCTGTTCGATGTACCAGCCCAGGTGTTTGCGGAACATCTTCAGGCCCAGCGGCAGGCCGTAGAAGGCGGCAGAGGCGCGCAGATGCCGGATGACGATGGCCAGCCGGGCCTCGCGTCCCGGTTCGTCCAGCACCGTGCCGTCGGCCAGGGCCCGCTCCAGATGCGCCGCCAGCCACGGGCGGCCGTAGACACCGCGGCCCAGCATCACCCCGTCCGCGCCGGACTGTTCGAGAGCGTCGCGCGCGTCCTGCGCGGTCAGGATGTCGCCATTGACGATGACCGGGATCGCCACCGCGGCCTTGACCTCACCGACCGCCGTCCAGTCGGCGACGCCGGTGTAGAATTGCTTGCGGGTGCGGCCGTGGACGGTGACCGCCTGAATGCCGGGATTCTCGGCCCGGCGCGCCAGTTCGGCGGCGTTGCGACTGGTGTCGTCCCAGCCCAGCCGCATCTTGACCGTGACCGGGCGGCGGGTGGCCTGAACCGCGGCCTCCATCAGCCGGCAGGCCAGATCGGGGGCGCGCATCAGGGCCGAGCCGCAGGCGGCACCGGTGACCTCCTTGGCCGGACAGCCGAGGAAATTGAGGTCGATGATGTCGGCCCCGGCCGCCTCGGCCATGCGCGCGCCCTCGGCCATGGCCGTCGGATCGCGACCGACCAGCTGGATCACGGTCAGCGGCAGGCCCTCGCCCACGGCGGCGCGACGCACCACATCGGGCCGGGCCCGGGCCAGTTCGGCGGCGGCGACCATCTCGGTCGCGACATAGGCCGCACCCAGCCGCGACGCAAGCTCCCGGAAGGGCAGATCGGTGATGCCGGTCATGGGGGCCATCAGCACCCGGCCGGGTACCGAAACGTCGCCGATCTGAAGTCCTGTACGCATCCGCTCCCTGACACCGGTTGAAGCCCCTCTCGTCAAGGCCGAGTTGGGCGCTTAGAAGGCGGCCATGGCATTTGCAGTGATCGTCGTGGCCGCCGGAACGGCTTCCCGGGCCGGGGGTAACAAGCAATGGCGGTCACTGGGTGGCAAGCCGGTGTTGCGCTGGTCGGTCGAGGCCCTGCTGGCGGCGGGGGCCGAGGATGTGGTCGTGGTCGTGGCCGCCGGTGCCAAATCCGCGGCCGCGGAGGCCCTGACCGGTCTGGATCGCTGGCGCACAACGACCGGTGCCGACAGCCGCGCCGGGTCGGTGCGCAACGGGCTGGCAGCGCTGGGGGGACCCGACGATCGTGCGGTGCTGGTCCATGACGCCGCCCGCCCCTTCCTCGACCGGGCCGTGATCGACCGGGTGCTGGTCGGGCTGGACGGGGCCGACGGGGCCCTGCCCGCCCTGCCCGTGGCCGACAGCCTGCGTCGCGGCGAGGATGGGTTCGTCACCGGCGCGGTCGAGCGTGACGGCCTGTGGCGGGCCCAGACCCCCCAGGCCTTCCGGTATCGCACCCTGGTCGAGGCCTGCGCCGGCTGGACAGACGTGCCCGGCCCGGCCGATGAGGCCACGGCCGTCGAGCGCGCGGGCGGCCGAGTCCGGCTGGTCGCCGGTGACGCGCGTTTGATGAAGCTGACCTATCCCGAGGATTTCGCCATGGCCGAGACGATGATCGCCCGCCGGACCCGCGTCGGCCAGGGCTTCGACGCCCATCGCTGGGGACCGGGGTCGTCGGTCTGGCTGTGCGGGGTCGAGATCCCGCATGACCGGACCCTGATCGGCCATTCCGATGCCGACGCCGGTCTGCACGCCCTGACCGATGCCATCCTGGGGGCCATGGGTGACGGTGATATCGGCGATCATTTCCCGCCCACAGACCCGCAGTGGAAGGGCGCGTCGTCGGACCGGTTCCTGATCCATGCGGTCGAGCGTCTGACCGCGCGCGGCGGGCAGCTGGTCAATGTCGACGTGACCCTGATCTGTGAGCAGCCGAGGATGAAGCCGTATCGGCAGGCCATGCGCGAACGCCTGGCCGACCTGCTGTCGCTGCCGCTCGACGCGGTCAGCGTCAAGGCGACGACGACCGAGGCGATGGGTTTTACCGGCCGGGGCGAAGGTCTGGCCGCGCAGGCGCTGGCGACGATCGAGCTTCCCGTCTAACCGCCGTCTCCCGTGCCCGGAGCATGGCCCCGAACAGATTGACGTAGTCATCGGTCCACGGCCGTACGTCCGTGTCCGCCAGGGTGCGCCAGCCGGTGTCCGGGCGGAATTCGGCCAGACCCGCGGCCGTCGGTGGCAGCACCAGCGCCTCGGTCGAGGCTTCGGCCATGACCGGTAAGTCCCGGGTCTCGATGTAGACCCTGTGGCGGCTGGCCACGCCCAGGGCCCGGGCCGCGGCGGCGGCCGGCAAGGTGATGTCGAGGTTGCGGTTCGACAGGTGCAGCACCACCACCCCGTCGGGCTTCAGCAGCGACAGATAGCCGTCGATGGCCTCGACTGTCAGCAGATGGGTCGGCACGGCGTCGGACGAGAAGGCGTCGATGATCAGCAGGTCATAGGTCCCGGCCGGTTCGTGCGCCATCGTCAGCCGGGCGTCGCCCAGCACCGTCCGCACCGGCCCGGCGGCACAATGGGAGATGTAGGTGAACCAGTCCGGGTCGCGCGACAGCCGGTCGACCATCGGATCGATCTCGAAGAAGGTCAGCCGGTCGCCGGGTCGCTTGTAGGCGGCCATGGCCCCGGAGCCCTGGCCGACCACGCCGGTGTTGGCCCCCTGCCCGCGCGACTGGACCAGCTGGGTCGCCTGGCCGATCGGCGTGGTCGTCGCATAGTAGAGGGTCGGTTGGCATTCAAAGGCCGGAGCGCGGGCCTGGGCCCCGTGCAGGGTGGTGCCGTGCATCAGCACATGGACGTCGCCGCCCAGGCGCGGATCGGGCACATTGGCGACCCGCATCACGCCGAAGAAGCTGCGCTCGCTGTAGCTCCAGTCATAGCCGCGGGCGATGTACTGGGCCGACAGGGTGATCAGAGCCAGCAGGATGACATAGGCCGGGGTGCGGTCGCGCAGCAGGAAGGCCCCGATCATCGCGACCATCAGGATGACCTGGGTCAGTTGCTCCATGCGCCAGTCGAAATGGCGATTGAAGGCCCAGGCCAGGTCCCAGTCGGCCTGGAAGACGGCCGACAGCAACGGCGGTGTGGCGCAGACCAGAACCGCCTCGACGAAGGTCAGGTTCTCCATTTCCTGACCTCGGTGCGTGACCAGGGACGGGCCAGGGCGACCAGCACCAGCACCAGCGGATACTCCCAGACCATGTTGAAGATGACCGGGGCCAGCAGGGCCGTGAAGGCTCCGCCGACAACTCCGCCCAGCGACATCAGCAGATAGAATTCGGTCAGCCGGTCCGGCGGGGGGCGACGGCCGACCAGGAGCTGGTGGCACATCAGCGTCAGGAAGAAGAAGGTCGCCAGATGCAGGACGAACATCAGCGGCCAGGCCCCGGTGCGGAAGGCCGCGAAGCTGACGCACACCGCGCCCAGCGCGCCGGCGACGGTCAGGGTGATCGGCAGCGGGATCCACGGCCGGGTCTGGAAGGCGATGACGAAGGTCAGCAGATACAGGGCCAGGGGGATGACCCACAGGAAGGGAGCCGAGGCCACATCCGTCGACAGATGGGCGGTGACCCCCAGCATCAGGCTGGACGGGGCCGCCGCCAGCAACACCCATTTGCCGCGCTCCAGCCAGGCGATCGGCGGGCTGCGGATCAGGCGCGGCGGTTCCAGACTGCGATCGGCGCGGCGGAACCAGACGACACCGGCCAGGGTGGCGATCATCAGCACGAACAGCAGATAGCCGCCGCTCCAGCCCCAGCGCTGGCTGGACAGGGCAGCCAGCGGTTCGACCACCACCGGATAGGCCAGCAGGGCCAGGAAGCTGCCCAGATTGGAGGCGGCATACAGGGCATAGGGGTTCTTGCCGTCGGCATGGCCGGCGCGGACCCGGGCATACCAGGCCTGCAGCAGCGGGGCGGTGGCCGACAGCACGGCGAACGGGGCCCCGACCGACAGGGTCAGGGTCGCCAGCAGCCAGAGAATGGGGGCCGACGGGTCCGGATCGCCGGTCACGCCGCTGATCGACAGCGGCAGGGTGATGGCCGCGGCCAGCAGCAGGCCCAGATGCACCCCCAGCTGGACGCGCATCGAGCCGACCTTCTGCAGCAGATGGGCATAGCCGTAGCCGAGCAGCAGGGCGGTCTGGAAGAACACCATGGCCGTGTTCCAGACGGCCGGTGATCCACCCAGCATCGGCAGCACCAGTCGCGTCACCATCGGCTGGACCACGAACACCAGGGCGGCCGAGGTGAAGATGGCCACCCCGAACAGCCATGGCGTCAGGCGGTCGGCGGCCGGCACAGCCCCGCTCCGGTCGATCACGGTGTCGCTCATCTGCCCATCCCCCCACGGGCCCCGTCGACAGATCGGCGGCCGGGGGCCACGTTAGACCGACTCGCGCCCGCTTCGGATAGGCCCATGTTTCCAGACGACATCGATACCCTCGCCGCGACCGTGATCCGGCTGGCCGTCGCGCGCGGCCTGCAGGTCGCCACGGCCGAAAGCTGCACCGGCGGACTGGTGGCCGGGGCCCTGACCGGGGTGGCCGGATCGTCCGCCGTGCTCGACCGGGGCTTCGTCACCTACAGCAATGCGGCCAAGTCTGATCTGGTGGCGGTTCCGGCTTCCCTGATCGACACCCACGGGGCGGTGTCGGAGCCGGTGGCGCGGGCCATGGCCGAAGGCGCGCTGGCCCGGTCAGCGGCGGCGGTCAGCGTGGCCGTCACCGGAGTCGCCGGGCCCGGGGGAGGCACGGCCGACAAGCCGGTCGGACTGGTGCATTTCGCGGCGGCGGGCCCGGACGCGGTGGTGCATGTCGAACACCAATTCGGCGATCGCGGGCGGGAGGCCGTGCGTCTGGCCAGTGTGCGGGTGGCGCTGAACCTGCTGATCGACCGGTTGCAGGCCGGATGAGCGCGCGCGGTCCGATTCTGGTCGATGCGCGTGGCCACCGCTGTCCGGTGCCCAGTCTGAAGCTGCGTCGGGCCATGGAGGGGCTGGGGCCGGCCGTACAGCTGACCCTGCTGGCCACAGACGCCATGGCCCGTATCGACGTGCCCTGGCTGATGACGGAAATCGGCGGCCGGATGATCGGGATCGAGGAAGCCGACGGCGTGCTGTCGCTTACCGTCGAGACGCCCGCCGCTCCGACAGGTTGACGACCGAGCTGGGCAGGGGTTCGGGTGGATCCAGCGACGCGATCCGGTGGGCCCGCAGCGCGATTTCCAGCTCGGTGGCAAAGGCCCCGCCGTAGAAGATGGCGTTGACGTTCCACGACAGCCAGATCAGCAGCACCACGACGGCGCCGACCGAGCCGTAGGTCGCGCCCAGCAGGGCGATCTGCTCGACATAGACGGCGCACAGCCACGACGAGATCATCGACATCACCGTGGCCACCAGCCCGCCGGCAACCGACGGCCCCCAGGCGACCGGGATCCGGTGCGCCATCGCATAGCGGTAGAGCAGGGTCAGGCCGAGCGCGAGGCCCACGGCCGGCAGCAGGCCGTCATAGGGCAGCCCGCTCTCGCTGATCCGGATATTGGTTCCGGCGTGCTGCATCAGTCGCAGGGTGACGACCGCTCCGGAGACGACGGTGAACAGGGCGAAGGCGACGATGGCGACGAAGAAGGCCAGCAGGTTGAACCGGAAGAAGCCGTGCGGCTCACTTTCATCATGGATAAGGTTCAGTCCCGCCAACAAGGCCTTGAATTCCCGATGGGCCGCATAGCCACCGACGACCAGGGCGAAGGCGCTCTGGGTCGAAACGGTGCGGGCCGAGGTGTTGGCCAGCCGCTCGATCTCGGCCAGAAAGATGGCGCGGGCCGCCGACGGGAGGACGTCGGCGAGGGCGGCGGCCTGCTCGCCGACCTGGGCGATCGACATGACGACCTTGTAGAAGCCGATCAGGATGGCGATGGCCGGGAAGACCGCCAGCAGGGCGAAGAAGGACACCCCGCCCGTATAGAGCATGACGTCGCGGCCCCAGCTGCGGGTGAAGGCGCGTACAGCCAGCCGGCCCCAGAGCGACGGTCGGCCCATGAACCGGGCTTCGGCAATGTCCGACTTGAAGATCAAACAGGTTCCCGCGACCGCCCAGTCCACAAGTCTAGCGCAATTCGCTGACGGGGAAAGCAGATGCTTCATCCTCGTCAATCGCCGTTCCAGCGTTGCGTCCGCGCCCCGGCCGTCGCTATGGTCGCGCGGGGTTCGCACGATGCGTGTACGGCGTTGACGGACCGGGGCCATGGAGACAGTTGTTTGGGTTTCGATCCGCGTATTCTGGTTGTCGCGCCTGACGACGATCTGATCGGGCCCCTGTGCCAGGGGCTCGACGCCCTGGGCTGGACCACGGTCACGGCCCGGTCCCTGCCGGCGGCCCTGGCCAGTCTGGACGACCTGCCGGTCGAGGCGGCCATCGTCGATGCGCGGGCGCCCGACGTGGCGACCACCATCGCCGCCCTGCACGACGCCGTCCTGCCGCGAAAACTGCCGGTGATGGCCGTGGGCATGGCTGCGGATGATTCGCCGCCGGCCGGGGCCGACATCATCATGTCGACACCGCCCCATGCCGTGCAGGCCGCCCTGCGGCTGGAACATCTGGTGCGGACCGCCATCGCCGGTGAGGAAGTGACCCAGCGCGA
Organism: Brevundimonas sp.; assembly: GCA_034676465.1. Classification (GTDB taxonomy): domain Bacteria; phylum Pseudomonadota; class Alphaproteobacteria; order Caulobacterales; family Caulobacteraceae; genus Brevundimonas. The sequence goes on from JAUCCG010000064.1 coordinate 29,500, forward strand.
AGCCACCTTCGCCGAGCGCGGGTCTCCCCTGCCCCCGGTCGTGGTGGATGGCTCACCGCTGAGAATTCTGGCGGCCGGCAAGCCCGATCACCGCTTCCTCGCCCTGTCCAACGCCCTGGTCGCGCGCGGCTGCGAGGTGGTGGCGGCCCCGACCCCCTATACGGCCTTCGACTATCTGCATGAGCGGCCGTTCGACGCCGCCATCCTGTGGGGGGCGGAGGATCACGCCCCGGCCCTGTCGATCGCGGCGGGCATGAAGCGCAACACCCGCCTCTATCACATCCCGGTGGTCCTCTATCTGCGCGGCAGTGGCGAGATCAATCTGGGCGAGCTGTACAATCGCGGTTTCGCCGACGTGGCCGCCGCCGACACGGCCGAGGACGACACGGCCGAGCGGGTCGTGACCCTGGCCCGGGGCCATCGCCACCATCAAAGCATCCGCAAGTCGCTGGAGGCCGCGCGCGGCTCGGGCCTGACCGATCCGACCACCGGCCTGTTCACCCCGGGACTGTTCGCCGCCCATCTGGCGCGGATCTCCGGCGGGGCCAGGGCGCGACGGCGGCCGCTGTCGGTCTGTGTGTTGCGGGTGGCCGAGACCGAGGCGGTGGTCCAGGCCCGCGCCGGCGGCTGGCTGGACCGGGCCCTGCCCCAGATCGGGGCCATGGTGTCGCGTCTGATCCGCACCGAGGACACGGCGGCGCGCCTGTCGGCCGACGTCTTCGCCCTGGCCCTGCCGGCGACCCCGGCCGCCGCCGGCCGGATCGCCGCCGAGCGGATAGCCGCGGTGATCGGCTGCACGGCCTTCGACGCCGGGCCGGACCGGTCGCCGTTCGTGGTCGAGTTCGAGGTCGGGGCCGCCGAGGCGGTCGCCTCGGAATTGCCCGCCGCCGTGCTGGAACGGGCGTCACGCGATGTCGGCAAATACCAGAACCCCGTCGTTCCGGACTGAGGTCACCCTTGCGGTCAGGCCGCAGCCACCCGCGCCAGGTCGGTGGTGATCCGTTCGGCCACCTTGAGCCGCTCTTCCGGGGTGTCCCAGTCGCCCTTGACCACGATCTTCTGGTCCGGTCGCAGCTTCCAGAAGGCATGGTTCTTCTGGATCAGCCCCACCAGGCCCATCGGATTGGGGAAGGTGTTGTTGCGCAGGGTCAGCACTGCCCCCTTGGGCCCGATGTCGATCCGTTCGATACAGGCGATCTTGCAATTGGCCTTGATGCCGACGATGCGCAGCAGCTGACGGGCCTCGTCCGGCAGGGGTTCGAACCGGTCGATCAGCTCGGCCGCCAGGGCTTCACGCTCCTCGCTCTGCTCGGCGTCGGACAGACGCCGATAAAGGCTGAGGCGAACGTTCAGGTCCGGGACGTAAGCCTCGGGAATCAATCCGGCTGCGCCGACATTGATCGCCGGTGACCAGCCGCGGTCGGGGGCCTCGCCCGCGCCGGTCTCGCGCAGTTCGGCGACCGCGTCCTCCAGCATCTGCTGATACAGTTCGACCCCGACCTCACGGATGTGACCCGACTGCTCGTCGCCGAGCAGATTGCCGCCGCCGCGCTGGTCCAGATCGTGGCTGGCCAGCTGGAAGCCGGCCCCCAGATTGTCGAGCGACTGCAGCACCTGCAGGCGGCGCTCGGCCGACAGGCTCATCGGCTTGTTGGTCGGCGTGGTCAGATAGGCGAAGGCGCGCGCCTTGGAGCGGCCGATGCGGCCGCGGATCTGGTGCAACTGGGCCAGGCCGAACATGTCGGCCCGATGGACGATCAATGTGTTGGCGGTGGGAATGTCGAGACCGCTCTCGACGATGGTGGTCGACAGCAGCACGTCATAGGTGCCGTCGTAGAAGGCGCTCATCACCTCTTCCAGCTGGGTCGGTGACATCTGGCCGTGGCCGACGACGAATTTCACCTCGGGCACCTGCTCACGCAGGAATTGCTCGATGTCCGGCAGGTCCTTCAGGCGCGGGGCGACATAATAGGCCTGGCCGCCGCGGAATTTTTCTCGCGCAGCAGGGCCTCGCGCACCAGCACCGGGTCCCATGGCGTCACATAGGTCCGCACCGCCAGCCGGTCGACCGGCGGGGTGGCGATGATGGACATCTCGCGAATGCCGGACAGGGCCATCTGCAGCGTGCGCGGGATCGGGGTGGCGGTCAGGGTCAGCAGGTGAACGTCGGCCCGCAAGGACTTCAGCTTCTCCTTGTGCTTGACGCCGAAATGCTGCTCTTCATCAACGATAACAAGGCCGAGATCGCGGAACCCGACCTGATCTGACAGGACGGCATGGGTGCCGACGACGATCTCGAACTGGCCGGTCTTGAGGCCCTCGCGGGTCTCGGCCGCGTCTTTGGCCGTGACCATGCGCGACAGTTGTGGCGCACCGTCACCGGCCAGCCGGCGAAGCGTTCGCTGAAGGTCTTGAAATGCTGTCGGGCCAGCAGGGTGGTCGGGCAGACGATGGCCACCTGCTGGCCGCTCATGGCCACGACGAAGGCGGCGCGCAGGGCGACCTCGGTCTTGCCGAAGCCGACGTCGCCGCAGATCAGCCGGTCCATCGGCGTGCCCTTGCCGAGGTCCTCCAGCACATCGCCGATGGCGTTCAGCTGGTCGTCGGTTTCCTCGTAGGGGAAGCGGGCGCAGAATTCGTCGAACAGGCCGTGCGGCGGGGTGATCGATTCGCCGAGGTCCGCATCGCCCGCTTGGCGGCCAGGGCGATCAGTCCCTCGGCCATGTCGCGCAGCCGGGCCCTGGCCTTCGACTTGCGGGACTGCCAGCCGGCCCCGCCCAGCCGGTCCAGCTGGACCCCGTCACTGTCGGTGCCGTAGCGGGTCAACAGGTCGATGTTCTCGACCGGCAGATAGAGTTTGCTGTCACCGGCATAGAGCAGCTCGAGACAGTCGTGCGGTGCCTCCTGGATCTCGAGCGTCTTCAGGCCTTCGTAGCGGCCGATGCCGTGATCCAGATGGACCACCAGATCGCCCGTGGTCAGGGCCGAGGCCTCGGCCAGGAAGTTCGAGGCGCGGCGCTTGCGTCGTGGCCGCGCCAGCCGGTCGCCGAGGATGTCGGTTTCCGACGATCACCGCCACATCGTCGGTGATGAAGCCGTGCTCGACCGGCAGCACGCCGCGCAACATCATCTGGCGAGGCGCGGCCTGGACATCGGCCCAGTTTGCGGCACGGCGATCACGTGATCGAGCCCATGGTCAGCCAGCATGGCCGCCAGTCGCTCGGACGAGCCCTCGCTCCAGCGAGGCGAACAGCACCCGCCGGCCCTCGGCCTGCAGGGCCCGGGCATGGGCGGCGACGGCCTCGAACAGATTGACGCTGTCCTGGGCCCGTTCGGCGGCGAAGGTACGGCCCAGCCGCCCGCCCACATTGTCGTCCGGTCCCTGCAGCGGGGTGAAGCGGCGCACGGCCCGTCCGGCCAGGGCGCTGTTCCAGTCCTGCTCGTCCAGATACAGGGCCGACGGCTTCAGGGCCCGGTTGGCGGCCCCGGCCCGGGTCTTCGAGGCTTCCTGCGCGCGCCTCCCAGGCGTCGGCGGTCAGGGTCCAGCGTTCGGCCCGCGCCTGCTCCACCTGGTTGTCGAGGAAGATCGCGGCGCTGTCCGGCAGATAGTCGAACAGGGTCTCCAGCTCGCGGATAGAGCAGCGGCAGCCAGTGCTCCATGCCCTGTCGGCGCGCGCCCTCGCTGACCGCGGCGTACAGCGGATCGTCGCTGCCGCCACCGAACAGGTTCAGATAGCCGGTGCGAAAACGCGAGATGGTCCCGGCGTCCAGCAGGGCTTCGGATACCGGCGACAGGCCGATACGGATTTCAGCTTGCCGGTCGAGCGCTGGGTGGCCGGGTCGAAGGTGCGGATCGACCTCCAGCTCCGAGCCGAACATGTCCAGACGGACCGGCTCCTCGAACCCGGGCGGGAACACGTCGATGACACCGCCGCGCACCGCGTACTCGCCGCGTTCCGACACGGTCGAGGCGCGCACATAGCCGTTGGTGGTGAAATAGGTTTCCAGCGCCGCGGTATCGAGATCGCGCCCGATCCGGGCCTCGAACCCGGCGCTGTTGGTCACGGTGCGCGGCGGGGTACGCTGGATGGCGCCGGCCACCGTGGTCACGATCAACAGCGGGGTGCGGTCGTCCGGCGCGCGATGCGACAGCCGGGTCAGGGTCGCCATCCGCGCGGCCGAGACCGAGGACGACGGGCTCAGCCGGTCATAGGGCAGGCAGTCCCAGGGGGGATAGTCCAGCACCTCGAGGTCGCCGGCGAAGAAGCCGAGGGCCTGGCTGAATTCATTGGCCCGGCTCTGGTCGCGGGCGATGAACAGGCTGACGCCACCGCCGGCCGCCAGCTGTTCAGCCACGGTCAGGGCGTCGAGGCCCTCGGGTGCGCCGCCCAGCTGGGTATCGATGCGTCGCGGAAGACTGCCGTCCATCAACCCGCGCCTTCGGCGACCACAGCGGCGACATGGTCGCGCATGAAGGTCTGAAGACGCGCCATCACCGGGCCGTCGTGTTCGGGCGGGACGGGCATCTTGCCGATGATCCAGGCATAGAGCTCGTGATCCTCGGCCTCGAGCATGGCTTCAAAGGCATCCAGCTCGGCGATGTCGAGTGTCGGCCCGATCTGTTCGGCAAACGGGCCCAGGACAAGGTCGGCCTCACGGAAACCGCGTCGCCAGGCGCGGAAGATGATCCGGCCCAGGCGTTCTTTCAGACGTGCGTTGGTATCGGCCACAAGGATCCTTGCCCGGTCTATTCGTTTCGATGTCGCGTTCAGATAGCGTTCCATGGGCTGTTTCGCCAGCTATGCTGTCACCATCATGCGGCCCCAGATTCTCTTTCCCCTGTTCGCGGAGGTTTCCAGCCTGAAGGGCGTGGGGCCGCGCATCCTGCCGCTGGTGCAGAAATTGGCCGGGCCGCTGGTGCGCGATGTGCTGTTTCTGGGCCCGTCCGGACTGATCCTGCGTCGTCGCACCACGGCCGCCGCCGCGGTCGAGGGCGAGGTCGGGGTGTTCGATGTGGTCATCGACCGGCTGATCCCGCCGCACAAGGTCGGGGTGCCGCTGAAGATGCGGGCCAGCGATGACACCGGCTTCATCCATATGATCTGGTTCGCGGGGTCGCCGGCCCATATCGACCGGCTGGCCCCGGCCGGGACGCGACGTCTGGTCTCGGGCAAGGTCGAACGCTTCAACGGCGAGGTCCAGATCGCCCATCCGGACTACATCGTGTCGGTCGACAAGGCGGACGAGATTCCGGTGGTCGAGGCCGTCTATCCGGCCACCGCCGGCCTGACCTCGCGGATGGTGCGCAAGCTGGTACTGGGGGCGCTGGCGGTGACCCCCGACCTGCCGGAATGGCAGGACCCGGCCTGGCTGGCGGCACGGGGCTGGCCCGGCTGGCACGACGCGATCGTGGCTCTGCATGCCCCCGCCGGCCTGGCCGACCTCGAACCCGATACCCCGGTGCGCCAGCGGCTGGCCTATGACGAACTGCTGGCCCACCAGCTGGCCCTGGCCCGGCGGCGGCAGGCGCGGCGGGTCACGCCGGCCCCGCGTATCGTGCCGGGTGCGGCCTCGGTCGCCCTGCTGGCCGTCCTGCCCTTCACCCTGACCGGAGCCCAGGTCGGGGCCATCGCCGAGATTCGCGCCGATCTGGCGTCGGGCGAACAGATGGGGCGGCTGCTGCAGGGCGACGTCGGTTCCGGCAAGACGGCGGTCGCGGCCCTGGCCATGGCCGATGCGGCCTCGTCGGGGGTCCAGTCGGCCCTGATGGCCCCGACCGAAATCCTGGCCCGTCAACACCACCAACGGCTGGCCCCGATGCTGGCGGCGGCCGGGGTGCGCAGTGTGCTGCTGACCGGGCGGGACACGGCGGTTGAGCGACGCGAGCGGCTGGCGGCTCTGGCCAGCGGTGACGTGGCCGTGGCCATCGGCACCCACGCCCTGTTTCAGGAGGCGGTCGTGTTTGACCGGCTGGGGCTGGCGGTGATCGACGAACAGCACCGTTTCGGCGTCAGCGAACGCCAGCGGCTGCAGGCCAAGGGCGACCCGCGCACCGGCGGGGTGCATCTGCTGACCATGTCGGCGACGCCGATCCCGCGCACCCTGGAACTGACCCAGTACGGCGAGCTGGAGGTGTCGCGCCTGACCGAAAAGCCGCCCGGCCGCACGCCGGTGGCCACGGCCGTGCTGCCGCTGGCACGCAGCGGCGAGGTGGCCGCCCGGCTCAAGGCCGCCGTCGACAGCGGGGCCCAGGCCTACTGGATCTGTCCGCTGGTGGCCGAGTCCGAGGCCAGCGATCTGGCCGCGGCCGAGGCGCGGGCCGTCGATCTGGCGCGCGCGCTGGGGGTCGAGGTCGGCCTGGCCCACGGCCAGATGCCCGGAGCGCGGCGCGAGGCGGTGATGGCCGAGTTCGCCGGCGGTCGTCTGCCGGTGCTGGTGGCCACCACGGTGGTCGAGGTCGGGGTCGACGTGCCCAATGCCTCGATCATGGTCATCGAACACGCCGACCGGTTCGGCCTGGCCCAGCTGCACCAGCTGCGCGGGCGCGTCGGGCGCGGCAGCAAGGCCAGTGCCTGTATCCTGCTGTACGGCAGTCAGGACGGCGGGCTGGGCAATACGGCGCGCGAGCGGCTGGAGACGCTGCGCCGCACCGAGGACGGCTTCGAGATCGCCGAGGAGGACTTCCGCCTGCGCGGCGGTGGTGATCCGCTGGGCCTGCGCCAGAGCGGTTTTCCGGCCTACCGGTTCGCCGACCCGGTGCGCCACCGCGGCCTGATGCAGACCGCGGCCGACGATGCCCGTCTGGTGCTCAACCGCGATCCGGACCTGACCTCGCCGCGCGGTCAGGCGGTGCAGGTTCTGGAGGCCCTGTTCGACTGGCGCAACGACCGGGTCGGCGCGGACTAGCTGGACGGGTGATCGTGGTGCCAGAGCGCCAGTCGCGCTTCAACATCCGCTTCGATATCACCGTAGAACAGATTGTACGGACGGGCTTTTCGGCGGTCGCTCCAGCTGCCGGTTTCGCGGAAGGACTCCAGATCGGGCTGGGAGTAGCGCAACAGGCCGTCGCGGCACTGGGTGGCCACCTCGCGGGCGATCAGGGCCGGACGCGCGTCCTGTTCCAGGCCGGTGGCATTGGTCGCCCCCCGGTGATGGCGGGCGTCGACCGGGGCGGTATCGGTCGAGCCGGTCACCGGATTGACGCACAGGGCCGTCCGGTCGTTCAGATCGACCAGCTGGCCGCGCTCGTTCCACACCAGCGCCCGCCGCAGCCGTCCACGCGCGGCCCCGTCATTGTCAAAGGCGACCGGCGACCAGGCGACGATACAGCCGGTCTGGTTGCGGGTGGCGCAGGCGGGCACGGCCGGCGACAGGCCCGAGGCCGGCACCACCACATCCATCAGATAGACGGCGACCAGCCGGCGGCGCAGGGCCGGGTCGTCGGCGATCCGCTCGCGAACCAGCCGCTCCAGCAGTTCGCCGCCCTGCTCGACCCCGGCCAGCACCAGGGGGCCGTCCGGGTGACGGCCCAGCCAGACGTCGAAGGCGGCGGCGATGTCGCCATAGGCGAAGGCGCGGGCCTCACGGGCGTCATCGCGCAGGGTCATGCGGGTGTAGAGGCTGGCCTGGCGGTAGCGTGGCGCGCTGATCGCCCCGGCACGGGCGAAGGGCCCGGCATAGTTGGGCAGGACGATCCGCTGCAGATAGGCGTCGGCCTTGCGGTCGCCGATCGGTCCGTTCCACTCGTGTCCGCCGTCAAAGGTCGTGGAATGGACGAAGAAGACGGCCGCCGGCCCGGCCCCGACCGTGCGGGCGTCGCGCAGCGCCCAGGCGGCCGGCGTGGCGTAATCCGGCGGCGGCGGCGGGTCATAGGTCTGGAACGGCACCTGGGGGTTCAGGGCGTCCTGCAGGATGTCACCGCGCCAGACCAGCACGGCGGCGACCAGCACGAACACCAGCGCGAAGCCGGTCCAGCCGACCCATTGGCGCAAGGTCAGCGGCGGGCCCTTCATCGATACGGGTCCGGGGTGGCGAGATAGGCCTGCACATAGCGCCGGACCCCCTCTTCCAGCGGCGTCGACTGGCCTTCAAACCCGGCGGCGCGGATCCGGTCCATGCGGGCCTCGGTGAAATACTGGTATTTGTCGCGGATCACCTCGGGCGTATCGACATAGTCGATGCGGGGCTCCTTGCCGGCCGCGGCGAAGGTGGCCCGGGCCAGGTCGGCGAACGAGCGCGCCTGGCCGGAGCCGGCGTTGTAGATGCCCGAGACGGAGGGCGTCTCCAGCAGCCAGACGATGATGTCGACCACATCGTCGACGAAGACAAAGTCGCGCATCTGGCCGCCGTCGGCATAGTCGGGCCGGTGCGAGCGGAACAGGGTGACCGAATTGCCGGCGGCGACCATCGGCCAGATCTGGGCCACGACCGACTTCATCGTGCCCTTGTGGTCTTCGTTCGGGCCATAGACGTTGAAGAATTTAAGTCCGGCCCACTGGGTCGGGGCCTGGCTGCGCTCGGCCTGACGCAGCGCATATTGATCGAACAGGAATTTCGAATAACCGTAAGCGTTTAGCGGGCGCAGTGCTGACAGGGATTCTAGATCGTCCTTGTCGTCGAAGCCCTGCTCGCCGTCGCCATAGGTGGCGGCCGAGGAGGCGTAGATCAGCCGGCAGTCGCGGATGGCGCACCAGTCCCACAGGTCGCGCGACAGGGTGTAGTTGGTGCGCAGGATCAGGTCGGCGTCCGGCTCGGTCGTGGCCGAGATCGCGCCCATGTGGACCACCGCCAGAATGTCCTCGGCGTGGCGCTCCAGCTGTTCGAACAGCTCCTCCGGCTGCCAGAAGTCGGCGATCGGGTGTTTGGCGATATTCTTCCACTTGGCCAGGTCGGCCGTCTCCAGCCGGTCGCACACGACCACGTCGTGCCGGTCCCCGGCGCACAGCCGGGCCACGACGTTGGAGCCGATGAAGCCGGCCCCGCCGGTCACCACGATCATCTGACGACTTATGCCGGATCCTTCATCTTCTCGATGGTGCGGGTGGTGGAATAGCCGTCGCGGAACTCGGCCAGACGGACCACCCCGCCCCAGCTCTCGACCAGATCGCCGCCGACCACGCCTTCGCGCGTGTAGTCGGCCCCCTTGATCAGCACATCGGGTCGCAGGCGTTCGATCAGGGCGATCGGGGTCGGGTCGTCGAAAGAGGTCACGCGATCGACGCTGGTCAGGCCGCCCAGCACCACGGCGCGGCTGTCCAGATCATTGACCGGCCGCCCCTCGCCCTTGAGCCGTCGCACCGACGCATCGGTGTTCAGCGCCACCACCAGCCGGTCGCACCAGCCGCGCGCCTGGGCCAGATAGGCGACGTGGCCGCGGTGCAGGATGTCGAAACAGCCGTTGGTGAAGCCGACCTTGAGGCCCTGACGCTTCCAGCCCTCGACCTCGGCCGCCAGCTCGTCCAGCGGCGTCACCTTGGCGTGGGCGGCATGGGCATGCTGGCTCATCTCGGCGTCGATCAGCTCGGCCGGGGTGACCACGGCGGTGCCCGCCTTGCCGACCACCACGCCCGAGGCGAGGATGGCGAACTGGACGGCGGTTTCCAGCGTCGCGCCGGCTCCCAGCGCCAGCCCGAGGGCCGCCAGACCGGTGTCCCCGGCCCCCGAGACGTCAAACACCTCGCGGGCGCGGCCCGGGAAATGGCGGACGGGACCGTCACGGCGGGCCAGGCTCATGCCCTTGCCGGCGCGGGTGACGACGATGGCTTTCGCGGTTGTGGCCGCCAGCAGGGCGGTCAGGGCCGCCTCGACCTCGGCGTCGGTCTCGACCGGCAGGCCGGTGGCCCCGGCCAGCTCGCTGGCATTGGGCTTGATCACGTCGACGGCCCCGTAGCGGGCGAAGTCGCGGCCCTTGGGATCGACCACCACCGGTGCGCCGCTGGTCCGGGCTGCCTTGAGGGCGGCCGCGATCAGGCCGTCACCGACAACGCCCTTGGCGTAGTCGGACAGGAGTATGGCCGAAGCCGGGGAAAAGGCTTCGCTATCGTCGATTGATTGACGTTGGCTGGACTTGTCGTCGAGGCGCAACAGCTGCTGGCCCGCGGCCACGAACCGGGTCTTGACCACGGTGCTGGTGCCCGCCGGACGGACCACGAAATCCTCGATCCGGGCCTCATCGGCGATCAACTGTCCCAGGTCCCGGCCCGCCGCGTCGTCTCCGGCCACAGCGCCCAGCCGCGCCTGTCCACCGAGGGCGGCGACGTTGCGGGCGACATTGCCGACGCCGCCGGGCATGGCCACCGTCTGACCGGCCCGCAGCACCGGGATCGGGGCCTCGGGCGAGATGCGGCTGACCTCGCCATAGACATAGCGATCCAGCATCAGGTCGCCGACGCAGGCGACCTTCAGATCGCGCACGCGCTCCAGCAGGGCCTGCAGGGCCCCCAGGTCGAGGGGGCGGATATCGGGGGGATCGCTCAGCCATGGAACCGGGCTACCGGATTTACCCGGCCTTGGCCATCACGGCCTTGGCCAGATCGTCGAAGGCGAGCAGTTCGGCACACAGGGCCTCGAACCGGTGCAGCGGCACCATATTGGGCCCGTCCGACGGCGCATTGTCCGGGTCCTGGTGGGTTTCCATGAACACGGCGTCGACGCCCACGGCCACGGCGGCGCGGGCCAGCACCGGCACGAATTCGCGCTGGCCGCCCGACGAGGTGCCCTGCCCGCCCGGCTGCTGCACCGAATGGGTGGCGTCGAACACCACCGGGCAGCCGATGTCGCGCAGTACCGGCAGGGCCCGCATGTCGCTGACCAGGGTGTTGTAGCCGAAGCTGGTGCCCCGCTCGCAGGCCATGACGTTGGGATTGCCCGCGCCGGCGACCTTGGCGATGACGTTCTTCATGTCCCACGGGGCCAGGAACTGGCCCTTCTTGATGTTGATGACCTTGCCGGTCGCGGCGGCGGCCAGCAGCAGGTCGGTCTGGCGGCACAGAAAGGCCGGGATCTGCAGCACATCGACGGCCGGGGCGGCCTCGGCGGCCTGGGCCTCGGAATGGACGTCGGTCAGGACGGGCAGGCCGGTGACCTCGCGGATCTCGGCAAAGATCGGCAGGGAGTCCTTCAGGCCCAGACCGCGCGCGGCGCTGGCCGAGGTGCGGTTGGCCTTGTCGAAACTGGTCTTGTAGATGATGCCGACGTTCAGCCGCTCGCCGATCTCCTTCAGCGCATGGGCTATTTCCAGCGCGTGCTGGCGGCTCTCCAGCTGGCAGGGGCCGGCGATGAAGGCGATGCGGTTGCCGCCGCCGATGACGACCGGCCGCTTCAGGCCTTCGGACAGGGTGATGATGGCGTTGGGTCGGCTCACGGGCGGGACTTTCGTATGGAACGGGCGACTGGATTTGGGCTTGTGACGCTGGGTCGATGCCGGGTCTATGCGGCCATCAGGTGGCGTCTGCCGTAACTGGGCGCAAGCTACCATGGAGATCGACCCCGTGACCACCGAGACGCCCCCCGACGACGTCCCCGTCATCGTCTGGTTTCGCCGCGACCTGCGCCTGGCCGACAATCCGGCCCTGACCCACGCCATGGCGACGGGTCGGCCGGTCGTGCCGGTCTATATTCACGACGAGGGCGGGACGGTGCGCCCGGCCGGGGCCGCGTCCCTGTGGTGGCTGGACGGATCGCTGCGGGCCCTGGCCGCCGACCTTGCCGCCAAGGGGGCCCCGCTGGTCCTGCGCCGCGGGAACTGCGAGGCCGAGCTGCGGCACCTGATTGCCGAGACCGGGGCCGCGACGGTGTTCCTGAACCGGCTGTTCGAGCCCGAGGCCTGGAGCCGGGACGCGGACATCGCCCACGGGCTGAAGGCCGAGGGGGTCGAGTGTCGGGGCTTCAACGGCTCGCTGCTGGCCCGGCCCGGGACGGTGCTGACCGGCAGCGGCGGGCCGTACAAGGTGTTCACCCCCTTTCTCAAGGCCCTGTTGGCGGGGACCGAGCCGCCGCCCCTCACGGTCGCGCCTGCGGCCATCGCCGGTATCCAGGGGGTGGCCTCCGACTTTCTCGACGACTGGGCGCTGAAGCCGACGCGACCGGACTGGGCGGCGGGCTTTGTCGGGACGCCGGGCGAGGCCGGAGCCATGGCGGCGCTGGAAACCTTCGTCGACGGTGCGCTGAGTTCCTATAGCCGCGATCGCGACATTCCCGGGGTTTCGGGGACCAGCCGCCTGTCACCGCATCTGCATTTCGGCGAGCTCAGTCCGTGGCGCGCCGTGGCCGCGGCCCGGGCGGCCGCCGCCGATGGGCGGGTTCCCGGCGCCGAGGCGGAGAATTTCGTGGCCCAGCTGGGCTGGCGCGATTTCTCGAGCCATCTGCTGCATCAGTTTCCCGCCATGGCCGACCGGGCCTTTCGGCCGGACTATGACGCCATGCCCTGGCGCGACGACCCCGCCGGTCTGGCGGCCTGGCAGACCGGTCGCACCGGATTCCCGATCGTCGATGCCGGCATGCGCCAGCTGTGGGCCACCGGCTGGATGCACAATCGGGTGCGGATGATCGTCGGTTCCTTCCTCGTGAAGGACCTGCTGATCGACTGGCGCGCGGGCGAACGCTGGTTCTGGAACACCCTTGTGGATGCCGATCCGGGCAACAATATTCAGAATTGGCAGTGGATCGCTGGATCCGGAGCCGATGCCGCCCCGTATTTCCGCGTGTTCAACCCGGTCACACAAGGCGAGAAATTTTGATGCAGACGGTCATTATGTCCGGACATGGGTTCCCGAACTGCGGGGACTTCCCGACCGCTGGCTCCACGCGCCGTGGTCCGCGCCGCCCGAGATCCTGCGTCAGGCCGGGATCCGGCTGGGTCACGACTATCCCCGGCCGGTCGTCGATCATGGCGAGGCGCGCCTGCGGGCCCTGGAGGCCCTGCGCACCGTCAGTCAGGCCCGTGGGCACCATGAGGACTGAGCGGGCCGTCGCCGGGGGCCGCGCATGACCGCGGTTACGGCCGAGGTCTCGGCGGTCGCCGCCCGCACCCCGCGTGGGTTCGGCCTGTTGCTGCGGTTGCTGGCCGCCAACTGGACCTATGGCCGGCTGACGGTGCAACTGCCGAACGGCGAGGTGCATCAGCTGGTTGGTGGTCGTCCCGGCCCGTCGGCGGTGCTCGATGTGCGCGACTATCGCTTCGCCCGCCGGGTGCTGGCCAGCGGCGATATTGGCTTCGCCGAGGGCCATATGGCCGGCGAGTGGGAAACGCCGCATCTGGCCGTGCTGCTGGAGTTGATCGCCGCCAACTATGATCACATCCGTCAGGTGGTCGATGGCAATCCGGTCATGCGCGTGATCAACCGGCTGTCGCACCGGCGGCGTCGCAACAGCCGCAGTGGCCTTCGCGCAAGAACATCCATGCCCACTATGACCTGGGCAATGCCTTCTATGCCGCCTGGCTGGACCCGACCATGACCTATTCCTCGGCCCGGTTCGCCGCGCCGGACGAGGGTCTGGAGGTGGCCCAGACCCGCAAATACGCGGCCCTCGCCCGGCTGATGGACCTGAAGCCCGGCCAGACGGTGCTGGAGATCGGCTGTGGCTGGGGGGCTTCGCCGAATATGCGGCCCGCGAGGTCGGGGCCCGGGTCACCGGGGTGACCATCTCGCAGGTACAGCATGATTTCGCGCGTCGTCGACTGTTCGAGGCCGGTCTGGCCGAGCGTACCGACATCCGCATGCTCGATTACCGGGATGTCGAAGGGCGGTTCGACCGGGTCGCCTCGATCGAGATGTTCGAGGTGGTCGGCCGGGAATACTGGCCCGGCTATTTCGACAAGATCCGCGAGGTTCTGGTCCCGGCGGCCCGCGCCGGCCTGCAGATCATCACCATCCCTCAGGACGCCCTGTTCGAGGACTACAACAGCCGCTCACGGACTTCATCCAGAAATACGTCTTCCCGGGGGCATGCTGCCGTCGGAGGACCGGCTGCGGCCGGTGATCGCCCAGGCCGGACTGGACTGGCAGGCGATTGAACGCTTCGGCAGCGACTATGCCGACACCCTGGCCCTGTGGGACCGGCGCTTCCAGTCGGCCTGGCCACATCCGGCGCATGGGCGGGTTCGACGAGCGCTTCAGGCGGCTGTGGCGCTTCTACCTCGCCTATTGCGAGGCCGGCTTCCGTTCGGGCCGCACCGATGTGATCCAGCTGGCGCTGAACCGGACCTGAGGGTGTAGGATTTGACCATGACCCAGTCCTCGCCCCACATTTCAGCCGCCGAGCTCAAGACCCTGCTGGGTCGCGCGGACCTGCGGGTCGTCGACGCCAGCTGGCATCTGGATGGGCGCGACGGGCGGATCGATTTCGAGCGGGAACGGATTCCCGGGGCTGTTCTTCTTCATCTGGAGGCCG
>JAUCCG010000065.1:0-10016 GCA_034676465.1 Brevundimonas sp.
GACCCTGTGGTGGTTCGACTCATTTCCTCTCTCTCTCTCTCTCTCCGCGCGGGCGCAGTCCTCGAACGAGCCGACGTTGCCCTTGACCGTGGTGACGCCCAGCTCTCTTGCCGTGGCCTCGGCGGCCTCGACATTGCCGGAATAGCCCGCCGCGACGGCCATGCCGTTCTTCTTTCAGGCGCTGGACGATCGCCTTGCCGATACCGCGGGTTCCACCCGTGACGAAAGCCACTCGTGCCATTTGCGTTTCCTTTTCCCTGATGACCCCGTCTGACGCGGGGCCTTGTATGCTTACGGTCTAGCCGCTGGGAGGGGGCGCGGGAAGGGCAGGACGCCTTTGCCCGCAGCCTAAAGTGCCGGACGGAAGGTCTACAGCCGCGCCATGTCGAGGACGAAGCGATAGCGGACGTCGGACTTCTCCATCCGGGTGTAGGCCTCGTTGATCTCGGCCGGCGCGATCACCTCGATCTCGCAGGCGATGCCGTGCTCGGCGCAGAAGTCGAGCATCTCCTGGGTCTCGCGGATGCCGCCGATCAGCGAGCCCGCGATGCGGCGGCGACGCCACAGCAGCGGCATCGCATAGACCGGCATGCCCTCGGTCGACAGGCCCAGCATGACCATGGTGCCGTCGCGGGCCAGCAGGTTGATGTGGCTGGCGATCTCGTGCGTGGCCGAGACGGTGTTGATGATCAGGTCGAATTTCTCGCCCGCCGCCTTCATCGCCGCCTTGTCGGAGTTGATCAGGAAATGTTTGGCCCCCATCCGCTCGGCGTCGGCCTTCTTGCGGTCCGAGGTCGACAGCACGGTGACTTCGGCCCCCATGGCCGCGGCCTGTTTGACCGCCATGTGACCCAGCCCGCCCAGACCGATGACCGCGACCCTTGAGCCGGGCCCCACCTTCCAGTGGCGCAGCGGCGAATAGGTGGTGATGCCGGCGCACAGCAGCGGCGCGGCCGCGTCCAGCGGGATCGAATCCGGGATCGAACAGCACATAATTCTGATCGACCGTGATCCGGTCGGCATAGCCGCCCTGGGTGACAGTCTGGCCGACGGCGGCTCCCTTGGGGTCGGGCGAGCCATAGGTCTGGGTCATGCCCGGCACGCAATACTGTTCCTCGCCCTCCTGGCAGGCCGCGCAGGTGCGGCAGCTGTCGACCATGCAGCCGACCCCGACCCGGTCGCCCTGTTTGAAGCGGCTGACATTGGCTCCGACCGCCGTGACCACGCCGGCGATCTCATGACCCGGCACGATCGGGTAGCGGGTGTTGCCCAGATCGTTCTTCGCCACATGCAGGTCAGAATGGCAGACACCGCAGTATTTGATCTCGATGGCCACATCGTCCGGCCCCGGATCGCGTCGCTCGAAGCCGTACGGCGACAGCGGGGCGTCGGCGGCGGTCGCGGCGAAGGCGCGGGTGGCGATGGGCATGAGGGATGTTTCCGGACTGGCGGAGGGGGCCTTTAGATGTGGTCCCGGGCGGCCTGCCGCAAGGCGAACCGGGTCCTGAAAAACACAGTCCACTGAGTCCCACTGAGTCCACCTTGACCCCCGGGATGACGGTGCGGACCCGGCTGCAAACCCCTTATGGCACGGCCCTGCACCCGAATTCGGACGTAGCCGCGCCGCCTCAGCCCAGTTTCCGGATCAGGGCCTGGGCCGCCGCCGGATTGCGCAGCTTGGCCCCCGAGATGAAATAGGCGAACACCTCGCCACGCTTCGCCCAGGTCCGGGTCTGGTTCGCGACGGCCTCCAGTTCGGCGGCGGTCAGGCCGGTCGGCTCGTCCTCGCGGCTGGACATCAGCCGGGCATAGGTGAAGTCGGCGGTCGGCTGGTCGATGCGCGGCCAGTCGGGCGACTCGTCGTCGACGGCATAGACGATGGCGGCCCCGTATTTCGCCGCCAGATCGTAGAATTGCTGCGTGTCGAAGCTGGGATGCCGCACCTCCAGCGCGTGGCGCAGCCGCACCCCGTCCTGTTCCTTCGGCAACAGCTTCAGGAAGGCCTCGAAATCCTCGGGGTCGAACTTCTTGGTGCCCATGAACTGCCAGTTGATCGGCCCCAGCTTGTCGCCCAGCGCGCTCAGCCCCTGGCCGAGGAACCGCGCCATCGACTCGCCCATCCCGGCCAGCACCTTGCGGTTGGTGCAGTAGCGGCTGGCCTTGACCGCGAACACGAAGCCGTCCGGCGTCTCGTCGCGCCACTTCATCCAGCTGTCGGGCTTGAAGGTGGAATAATAGGTGCCGTTGATCTCGATGCTGGTCAGTTTGCTGGCCGCGTATTCCAGCTCGCGCCTTTGCACCAGGCCCTCGGGATAGAAGACCCCGCGCCACGGCTCAAAGGTCCAGCCACCGATGCCGATGTGGATGGAAGGGGTCATCCGGGGTCACCAACCGGGTTGTCGATCCAGTCTTCGTGAGCATGACGGATCCGCAGGATCAAGACGCCAGTTGTGTCGATGGCGTAGACGATGACGTGCGACCGGTAGGGGTGGACCCTGACCGGAGATGGGATTTCATCCCGCAGCCGGCTTAACAAGGGGTAGTCCGCGATCAGGTTGAAGGCCGTGATCAGGCCGGCTGAATAGGCGTCTGCCCGCTTGAGGCCGAACTGTTCCTCCCCCTGGCGATAGATCGCCTTGAGGTCGACCCGGGCGGTCCCCGACAGTCGAAACCTGGCCATTGTCAGGCTGCGCGGGATGCAATTCGGACCAGCGCCTCAGACCGCGCCTCTGCAATGATTTCCTCGGGCGTCTGATCGCTGATTCCCGAGGCATAGGCCTCGTCGATCAGCCGCTGCATATTAGCGATCTTTTCAGCCCGTATCTGTTCTCGGCGGATCAGGTCACGCACCACGTCGCTGGAGTTGCCGTAGCGGCCGGTTCGCGTCTGTTCCTCGACCCAGGCCTTCATTGGGGCGGGCAGGGAGATGTTCATCGTCGCCATTACGACCTCCTTCGCCGCATATTGGCGTACTCCTGGCAATCTTTGTCAAGGCGAGGCGGCGAGTCGTGCGGGGTGCCGGACCCATGATTAGCAGGTGTGGAAGCTGGTCACTGAGGCAGGGTTCCCGTCTGCGGCTGCGGCTGCAGTTCCGCCGGCATCGGACGGGCGTCCGTCTCGGCCTCGACCTGGCTCAGACCCGGTGCCTTGACGGCGTAGACGACACCGAAGATGGCCACGATCAGGACCAGCGAGACAATCAGCATCCAAAGGAGGCGTTTGCCCCGGCGGCCTTGTTTGGCGTCCCCCGCCGGAATTATCGGGCCGTCCGACAGACGGGCGTCGTGATCGGCGGGCTGCTCATCGGGGTGATCGGGCGGGGGCGGTGCGTGGGTCATGCACAGCCAATGCTCAAGCTGGCCAAGTGTTCCCGTGTCCGCCGCCGGAGCGGTGGCGGTCAGTAGGCGAAGTCGCGGTACATGCGCGTGACGTCGCCTTCCCATTCGCCATGATAGAGCGACAGCAGACGGTCCGCCGGGGTGATGCCGCTGTCGGCGATGTCTTCCAGCTCCGACAGATAGCCGCGCTCGTCGACCATGCCACCGCTGAAGCGGCCCCGGTTCTTCAGGCCCTGGCGGGCGATGGCCACCATGTCGACGGCGATGTCGCGCACCGAACGGCCGGCGACCTCGGCCCTGAGGCCCAGTCGGGTCACGTCGCGACGCAGCCGCTCGTGATCGGCGATGTCCCAGTGCTTGCACAGGTCCCAGGCGGCGGCGAGCGACGGGGCATCGTACAGGATGCCGGCCCACAGGGCGGGCAGGCCGCAGATCCGGCTCCACGGCCCGCCGTCGGCCCCGCGCATCTCCAGATAGGACTTCAGCCGCACCTCGGGGAACAGGGTGGTCAGGTGATCGCCCCAGTCCTGCATCGTCGGCAGCTCGCCCGGCAGGGCCGGCAGCTTGCCCTTGAGGAAGTCACGGAACGACTGGCCCGAGGCATCGACATAGCGTTCGCCGCGCTTGGCGAAATACATCGGCGTGTCGAGGGCATAGTTGGCATAGGTCTCGAAGCCGAAGCCTTCGGCGAAGACGAAATCCAGCATGCCGGTGCGGTCGGGATCGGTGTCGGTCCAGACATTGGCCCGCGCCGACAGGAAGCCGTTGGGCCTGCCCTCGGTGAAGGGCGAACAGGCGAACAGGGCGGTGGCGATCGGCTGCAGGGCCAGGCTGGTGCGGAATTTGGCCACCATGTCGGCCTCGGACTCGAAGTCCAGATTGGCCTGGATGGTGCAGGTGCGCAGCATCATGTCGAGTCCGAGGGTGCCCTTCTTCGGCATATAGGCGCGCATGATCTCATAGCGTCCCTTGGGCATGATCGGGATGTCCTCACGGGCCCAGAGCGGGTCGAACCCGGTGCCGAGGAATCCGAGGCCGATCTCGTCTGCGACCATCTTCACCTCCATCAGGTGCTGACCGGTCTCGTTGCAGATGTCGTGGATGTCCTTCAACGGCGCGCCCGACAGTTCGAACTGGCCGCCTGGCTCCAGGCTGATCGAGGCCGAGAAGCCCTCGTTGTTCCGGCGCTCCAGGGCGATCACATGGCCGGCCTCCTCGACCGGGCTCCAGCCGAAGCGCTGCAGGCCGGTCAGCATGGCCAGGATGCCGTTGTCCCCCTCATAGGCCGGGCGACGCAGGGTGGTGCGGTCGAA
Source organism: Brevundimonas sp. (assembly GCA_034676465.1). Taxonomy (GTDB): domain Bacteria; phylum Pseudomonadota; class Alphaproteobacteria; order Caulobacterales; family Caulobacteraceae; genus Brevundimonas. Next base: position 4,652 of record JAUCCG010000065.1, read on the forward strand.
ACCGAATTTCTCGTGCTCGGTCCCGATGCGCCATTGCGCCTTCGGCTTGGCCCCGTCGGACATGACGGCCGTCAGTTGTGCGAGCGAAAGCGGTTCCTGATCGACCATTGGGCATCCCTTGTCCGTCGCGGGGAGCGTACGGCCTGTCGTGGCTAAATGGGAGGCTTGGTGTCGAGGCTCAAGGGGCGCTGTCTTTCGGATCAGCGATCCCAGTCGCCAAGTGCCGCCTGCCACAGGGTCAGGGCGGCGATGGCGGCGGTGTCGGCCCGCAGGATGCGCGGCCCCAGGGAGACGGCGGTGGTGAAGGGCAGGACACGCAACCGCTCGCGTTCTTCCGGCGCGAAACCGCCTTCGGGGCCGATCAGAACGGCCCAGGGGCCGGGTCCGGCCGCGGTCAGCGCGGTAAAGGCGGGCGCGCCGCCGGTCTCGTCGCAGAACATCAGCCGCCGGTCCGGCTCCCGGTCGTCCAGCAGCGCCCCCAGCTTGACCGGTTCATCGATCATCGGCACGTCCAGCCGCCCCGTCTGTTCCGCCGCCTCGATGGCGATGGCGTCGAGACGGTCCATCCGCACATACTGGGTCTGGGTGTGCTGGGTCACGACCAGCGAGATGCGGCGGACACCCAGTTCGACGGCCTTTTCGACCGCGAACTCCAGCGCCGACTTCTTGACCACGCTGATCAGCAGCTGCAGGTCCGGTCCCATGGCCTGCGGCCGCACCGCTTCCTCGGCCCGCAGCACCACACCCTTCTTCAGCACCTCGGCGATGACGCAGCGCCATTCCCCGTCGACGCCGTTGAACACCAGCAGGCTGTCGCCGATCTTCAACCGCATGACCTGGGACAGATAACGCGACTGGTCGAGCGTCGGCATCACGGCCGCGTCGGCGGTGAGCGGCTGGGGGACGAAAAGTCTGATCATGTGCCGACCCTAGCCGCCGGTCGACGTCTCGGGGAGTCGCACGCCGAGCGATTTCGCCAGCACCGGGAAGATGGCGTCGGCCTCGGCTTCGGTGGTGCCGAACGGCGCGCGCAGGTCCAGCCAGTATTCGCGAAACTCGGTGCCGTCGCTGCGGGCCAGCACGCTCAGGGCGGTGCGGATCCGGTCCCGGGTCTCGCGCGTCATCTGGGCCATGGCCGGGACGATGTCCGTGTTGATCGCGCGGTTGACCTGGGCGGCGTCCAGCGGATCCACGGCACCGAGGCGCGCCAGGGTGGCGGCATTGTCGGCCCCGCCGATCCACGGATCGAACAGACTGTCCAGCAGCTCGGACCGGGCCCGGGCCTCACGTTCGGCCAGACGTTGCTTGGCAGTCTTGCGCACGGGCGTTTCCTTGAAGCGGGTCAGGCGGCGGTGGGGTCGGGTCAGCGTTCGTAGTGGTAGCGGCACTGGATGATATCCAGACCGGCGTCGCTGACGCGATAGACGAGTCGATGCGTCTGATCGATGCGGCGGGACCACCACCCGGCGAGATCGCCGCGAAGGGGTTCGGGCTTCCCCGTTCCGGTGAACGGCGCCCGCACGCATTCTTTTATCAGGCCGTTGATCTTGATCAGCAACTTGCGATCGTGGGCTTGCCAGTACAGATAATCGTCCCCGCCATTACGATCGAACGAGACCTTCATTCGATCAGGTCGCGCACCTGGCCCTTGCCCGCGTCCATCTCAGCAATCGATTCCCGCAGGCGTTTCGCATTTTCGGGGCTGCGCAGCAGGTAGTCGGTCTCCTGCCAGGACGCGAAATCTTCCAGCGACATCAGCACGGCCGCGGGCTTGCCGCCTTCCCGCGTGATGATGGTGTAGTCGTGGTCGGCCGTGACCCGGTCGATAGTCGCGGCGAGGGTCTTGCGCAGTTCGGTGACGGAGATGGCATTCACGACCAAAATGTACGCGTTTGCGTACATAATCGCAAGGCGAATCGAATCAGGTTGAGGGCGGCGTTCCGGCCTGCAACCATGCGCTTCACTTCCCGGGGCAGAACTGGCGCGGGAGAACCGGGAGGGTCGCGGAATGGGTCAAGCCAAGCGTCTTGTGGCCGTCATTGCGGCACTCGCAGGTCTCGCCTCCTGCACTCAATCGGTCGACATTCAGCTGCTGGAGTCGAAAGGGATATACGAGCCGGACGCCTCTCGCGCCGTTGTGGCATTCAGGACCAACCACCCTATCGATCGACACATTGAAAGTGCCGAGGTGCGGCCCGCCGAAGGCCTGATATCAATCTGTGGTCTGGCCGACCGATACTACGCGTATGCGCCGGTGGAGACCCTCGCGAACGCTGGGCACTATCGCGTTGTGCTTCCGGGTATGGAGCAAAGACTCCAGCGATCGACAGACGGGCAGGTCAGCGCAGGGTGGCCTGCTGACCTTGCCCGTCGAACCGGTGTCTGCTTCCAGGTCGAGGCGTCAGAGATGATGTGGATCACCTTGCGATCAAATACGGTGACACTGCCTCGCTCACCCTAAAGCGACCGGGCGATCAGCAGCTTCATGATCTCATTGGTGCCGCCGTAGATGCGCTGGACGCGGGCGTCCTTGTAGAGCTGGGCGATCGGATATTCATTCATATAGCCGTAGCCGCCGTGCAACTGCAGCATCTCGTCGATGGTCTCGCCCTGGATGTCGCTGACCCAGTATTTGGCCATCGAGGCGGTGACGGCGTCCAGCTGGCCCTTCAGGTGCAGGCCGATACAGTGGTCGACGAACACCTTGGCCACGGTCAGCTTGGTCTTCACCTCGGCCAGTTTGAACTGGGTGTTCTGGAAGTCGAGGATGCGCTTGCCGAAGGCCTTGCGCTCCTTGACGTAGGCCAGGGTCTCCTGAAGCCCGCGCTCGGCGGCGGCCACGCCCTGGACGGCGATGTTGAGCCGCTCCTGCGGCAGCTGCTGCATCAGATGGACGAAGCCCTGGCCCTCGGTGCCGCCGATGATGTTCTCGCCGGGCACCTTCACATCATTGAAGAACAGCTCGGAGGTGTCGTTGGCCTCCATGCCGATCTTGTGCAGGTTGCGGCCGCGCTCGAAGCCGTCCGCCCCGTCGGACTCGACCGCGATCAGGCTGGTGCCCCTGGCCCCCTGGGTCGGGTCGGTCTTGGCGACCACGATGATGAAATTGGCCAGCTGGCCGTTGGTGATGAAGGTCTTGGAGCCGTTCACCACATACTGGTTGCCGGTCTTGATGGCGGTGGTCTTGACCCCCTGAAGATCGCTGCCTGGCCCCCGGCTCGGTCATGGCGATGGCGCCGACCAGCTCGCCGGTCAGCAGGCGCGGCAGCCAGCGCGCCTTCTGCTCCTCGGTGCCGTAGTGCCAGATGTAGGGCATGACGATCGCATTGTGCAGCGAGATGCCGAAATGGTCCGCGCCCTTCCAGCCCAGCTGGCGCATCAGCACCACCTCATGTCGGTAGTCGCCGCCCATGCCGCCGTCTGCCTCGGGCAGGGACAGGCCCAGCAGGCCGGCCTCGCCGGCGTCGTTCCACAACTGCCGCGGTACCGATGACTTGGCGATCCACTGCTGGAATTTCTCCGGCGGCGCATGTTCGTCGATCCATTTGCCGACGCTGTCGCCGAAGAGGGTGATGTCCTCTTCCTGCATGAATCGGGTTCGGGGGTCTGAAGGACGTTCATGGGGCGGGTCCGCTTCATCTCAGCCCTTCCTCCCTGATGGGGGAGGGGTTGAGCGCACGGCGGCGTAAGCCGGTGCGCGAAACGGGTGAGGGGCAGGCGGCGTGGACGCGTCGTCATCGGAGGCCCTCCGTCCCCCGGCTACGCCGGCGGCGCCCCTCCCTCTCCCCCATCGGGAGGAGGGGAGAGGAATCTAGAAGGCCTCGGCCGGCATGTCCATCAGCACCTCGGCCCCGGTCTTCATCTTGGCCAGATGGGCCTCGGCGTCGGGCAGGATGCGTTCGACGAAATAGCGGCCGGTCTGCAGCTTGGTGACATAGAAGGGGTCGGTGTCGCCGGCGTCGATCTGCGCCTGGGCCGCCCTGGCCATCTGGGCCCACACATAGGCCAGGGCCGTCAGGCCGAAGAGGTGCAGATAGTCGGTGGAGGCGGCCCCGGCGTTGTCGGGATTGGCCATGCCGTTCTGCATCAGCCACATGGTGCCGTCCTGCAGCTTCTTCTTCCACGTCGGCCAGGCCGGTGATGAAGGGCTTGATCGGGTGTCGCCGCCGTTCTCGCTGACGAAGGCGTCGATGTCGGCGAACCAGCTCATGATGGCCCGGCCGCCCTTGGAGGGCAGCTTGCGGCCCACGAGGTCCAGCGCCTGGATGCCGTTGGCCCCCTCGTAGATCATGGTGATGCGGGCATCGCGCAGATACTGGCTGGCCGGGAAATGCTCGGTGTAGCCGCAGCCGCCGTGGACCTGCATGGCCAGCGAGGCGACGTGGAAGCCCTTGTCGGTCAGGTAGGCTTTCAGCACCGGCGTGACCAGGCCCATGTAGTCGCGGGCCTTCTGGGCCTCGGCCTCGTCGTCGGAATGCTGCAGGTCGGCCTGCAGCGCGGTCCACAGGATGAAGGCCTGGCCGCCCTCGACGAAGGCCCTGGCCTCCAGCAGCATGCGGCGCACGTCCGGGTGGACCATGATCGGGATCGGCCGGGCCGTCCGGGTTCTTCGGTCCGGTCAGGCTGCGGCCCTGCAGGCGGTCATGGGCAAATTCGACGGCGGCCTGATAGGCGGCGGTGCCGATGGACAGCCCCTGCAGGCCGGTGCCCAGGCGGGCCTCGTTCATCATCACGAACATGGCCGCCATGCCCTTGTTCTCGGTCCCGACCAGCCAGCCCCTGGCGTTGTCGTAGTCCATCACGCAGGTGGCGTTGCCGTGGATGCCCATCTTGTGCTCGAGGCCGCCGCAAGCCGCGCCGACGTTGCGCTCGCCCAGGCTGCCGTCCTCGTTGACGAACACCTTGGGGACTGACGAACAGGCTGATGCCCTTGATCCCGGCCGGCGCGCCCTCGATCCGGGCCAGCACCAGATGGATGATGTTGTCGGTGAAGTCGTGCTCGCCCGAGCTGATCCTCCTCGGACAGCTCGTCGACCGCATCGAGGAGTTGTACGACCGCGACACGCCGAACGACATTACCGGCGTGCCCAGTGGTTTTGCCGATCTCGACGAGATGACCTCCGGCCTTCAGCCGACCGACATGATGGTGATCGCCGGGCGTCCGGGCATGGGCAAGACGACCTTTGCGCTGAACGTCGCCGAGCATGTCGCCGTCGAATGCGGCCTGCCCGTTGCCGTGTTTTCCATGGAGATGCCGGGCACGCAGCTGGCCATGCGCTTCCTCTCCTCGGTTGGGCGGCTCGATCAGCACCGACTCAAGACCGGCAAGCTCAACGACGAAGAATGGCAGCGCCTGACCTTTGCG
>JAUCCG010000066.1:0-54623 GCA_034676465.1 Brevundimonas sp.
TGAACAGGATGTAGGACTGGACATCCTCGACCGGCGTGCCTGTGTAGTGACGCAGCCGGGCCAGCGAGAAGTCGGTACGCAGCGCATCGAACTGCGACAGCGGAAAATCCTCGGTCAGATCGAACAGACCATCGGAGACCTCGTCGCCGATATTGGCCAGGTCGGTGGTCGGGAAATGGCGGGCGATGGTCGCCGTCTGGCTACGGTCCAGCACCACGTCCGAGCCATCCAGCACATAGGGGAAGGGGATTTCCTGATCCGACGGCCCGACATCGAAGGTCGCGCCATAGTCCTGTTCCAGCAGGGTCAGCTGCTCTTCCAGATAGGTGCGGAACAGATCGGGCCGCGTCACCGTGGTCGAATAGATGCCGGGCCGTGACAGCCGGGCATAGGCGCGGATCGGCTGTACCTCCAGCCGTTCGCCGAACCAGCTGACGCGCAGCTTCGGATAGGCGAACAGACCGTTTGCACGGGCTTCGGGCGTCGGACGCTCACCGGAGGCGAGAAAGGTGCGAACCGCGTCCCGCAGGCTGACGACGGACTGATTGTAGTGGGATTCTAGGCGGTCCAGTGCCGCCTGGGCTGTCATGGCTTTTTTCATGACCTCCACTAGCGGAAGTTCGTGACCTTGGCGAGATGCCCGCCGGGCCATGCCGCCACTCAGTCGTCGCGCGGGGCCAGCATCTGGATTTCGGTCAGGGTCAGTTCCCCGTCGACCACGTCAAAACTCAACAGCGCCACGCCCGCCCCGCCACAGCACCCGGCGTCGCCGGGCCGCCACAGCGGCGTCATGGCCAGCATCTCCTGCCAGTACCAGTAGGGCCGGTGGCGTACCTCACGACCGTCCAGCAGGGCCCCGGCCCGCTCTTGCCAGCCGGTGTCCACCGCCCGCCAACCGCCTTCCTGGCGGATCATCAGCACGCTGGCGTCGCCCGCACCGGTGCCGCGCGAGACCCCCGGCGCGACCAGCAGGAGGCCGCTGTCGACCCGGGTCAGGAGCGGGGCCTCATAGGCTCCGGCCTCGTACGCCCGGACCACGGACTTCAGCGGACCGTCGCCAACCTGTTCAAACACCAGAAGCCCGCCGCCGATGCCGTCCTCATCCGTATAGCCGTCCTGAATCTGCCACCACAGCCGCCGGTCCCCCTCGATGGGCAGCACTCCGGCACCCGCGACAGAACAGCCCTGCAGGCGCACCGCCGCACAGGTCTCGGTCAGGGACAGGGGTGTGGGCGACGGCTGCGGGGCCTCGTGATGGGTGCCGGTGACCGTGGCCGGAACCGGCCGTTCCTGGCCGAAAGCCGGTCCGGCCAGCGCCAGACCCAGAATCACCGCCACCAGATGCCGCATCGCACGCCTCGTTCCGTTTTCAGCGGCAACATATCCCGGCCATGAGAACTGCGCCACTGCCGGTGTCTCGGGTTCAGGCGGCCAGTTCGCGGCGGAAGAAGCGCGTGACGTCGTCCAGCACCGGGGCCTTCTTGCGGAACAGGGGCGAGAAGGTCGCGATCATCTCGGCATGGTTCAGCCCGGTGTAGAGATGCGCCTCGGACCGTCCGCCCAGGGCCTGGATCCGGTCGTTCAGGATCACCGTGTCGTCGTCATGGACCACCGTGTCCTCGGTGCCGTGCCCCAGCCACAGCGGCGGGGCGTCGGCCCGCACAAAGGTCACCGGCTGGGTCAGGGTCGGGTTGGATGTCCGGCCGAAGGCATTGACCGAGGCGGGCACATCGAACGGCAGGAAGTCATAGGGTCCGGACAGACCCGCGGCGGCCCGGATCAGATCGGGACGGTCAACGGCTGCCATATAGCGCCGGTCGAGCGTGATCATCATCGCCAGATGGGCCCCGGCCGAATGGCCGATCACCCCCAGCCGCCCGGGGTCACCGCCATATTCCCCGACCGCCGTCGCCACCGCCGCCGTGGCCGCCGCCGCATCCTCGATGAAGGCCGGGAACAGCACCTCGGGCACCAGCCGGTAGTCCGGCACCGCCACCACAAACCCGCGCGCCGCCAGCGCCTGGGCGGCCCAGCCGTAATCGGTCCGCGCCCCGGAAGTCCCATCCGCCGCCGTAAAAGAAGACCAGCGTCGGCAGCGGGCCGGTGGCTGTCTCGGCCGGTGCATGCAGGTCGAACCGCTGACGCGGATCATCGCCATACGCAAGGTCCCGGGCCACCCGGGTCACACCGGCGTCGCGCGGGCCGAATTGGTTCAGCAACCCCACGGGTGAACAGGCGGCCATCAACGCACCGAGTGCGGGGGCGAGGAATCCTCTACGGGTCATGCGATCTCGTCAGTCGAAGGGCCAATGCGGCTAGATACGCATGAAACGACAAATCGGCTCAAATCGCCAAATCATCGCGCCCCGGCGATCAGGGCCCCACAGTTGGCGTCCCCGGCCAGGCCCGGGTCGATGAAGGGCAGGATCGCCGTCAACGGATTGACGAGCGCCGCGATCACACCGGCCAGCCCGACCTGCCCGGCCACGGCGGCACCGTCGACGCCCAGCTTCGGCGCGACCAGCGCCCCCCTGACCGTGATCGGGGCCCAGACCCGCAGCAGACGCGGCTGTTTGGTTTCCCCGTCGATACGCAGGTTCATGGTTTCGGTCCCGAGATTGATGGTGCCCGTCCCCTTGGCCAGCACCACGTCCGTATCGATGACAAAGGTTCGGGCCGTAGCGGTCCCGCCGGACACATCGAAGTCGGCCACCGCGCAGCGAATGTCCGTGGTCGAACGGTCACCCGACAGCAACAGACCCAGCCCCCGCCCGACATTGATGCCCAGCAGTTCGGCGAACGCCTTGCGGATCTGCCCCTGCGGCACGACCAGGCTGATGGTTCCCCTGGCGTTGGCGGCCAGATCATGGACCGAGGCCCCCGGCCCTTCCAGCCTGGCCCGGCCCAGCGCCCGGCCGGTGACCGTCGGGGCTCCGTTGCGGGCGGGGATGATCGGCTCCAGCGGATAGCCGGACAGACGGAAGTCGACCGGCTGTAGGGCACGTCCTTGCGGGCATCGATCCGCGCGGTGCCGTTCAGCTCGCCGCGACTGAAGGTAAAGGCGACCGGGTCCAGCGTCAGAACACCGCCGTCCAGCCCGGCGTCCAGCCGCACCCGGCGGATTTCCAGATCGTTGCGTTTCACCGATGCCACGCGATAGCTCAGCGTGCCGTCCATCGTCCGCAGGCGGCTTGTCTGCAGCGCGGCGTCCGGCAGCAGGCGACCCGGGACCCCCGAGGTCACCGTGGTACCGGCGGCGCTGACCTGCGGCTGCGCGCCCAGCACCGTCATCAGGTCGGCGATATCCAGCGACTGCGACTGCAGCGTCGCCTCGACCCGACGCCGGTCACCCACCTTGTCGACCCTGATGTCACCCGACAGGTCCGACGAACCCACGCGGCCGCTGAAATCCCGGAACCGGAACAGGGCGTCATCGCGGCTCAGCGCCCCGCTCAGACGATAGCGCGGCGTGTTGGGCAGGGTGATCCCGGTCAGCAGATACAGGTCCGCCATGTCCTGTCCCTCGAGGCTCAGCGTCGCGTTGAACCGGCCCAGATCGAACGGCCGGGTGATCGCCCCGTCGGCCTTGAGTCGCGAGTTGACCCCCGTCAACTCGGCGGTGAAATCATACGGCCGGTCGCGGCGGATGTTGATGAACGGCCCGCCGCGCACGGTCAGGGTCAGCGGCGTGCCGTTGAGGGTACCGTCGCCCTGAAGATGAAAACCGGCCTGTTCGTCCGAGCCCTCACGCGCGGTGACGGTCGCCTCCAGCTTCACATTGCGCCGCCGTTCATCCAGCGACAGGGTGCCGTCGGTGATGATGAGCCGCTGGATCGGCGGCAGCTTCATGCCCTGGCCGTCATCCGGCCGGTCCGGATGCAGGGTCCAGCTGGTGCGGCCGTCCCGGTCGGCGATCAACACCACATGGGGTCGGGTAATCGACAGCAGCGGCATCTCGATCTGGCCGACGAACAAGCGCCGCAGCCGCACCGCCACCAGCAGGTCATCGACCCGGACCGTGTCCTGCGCCCGCGCCCAGTCCGGCCCGCCGATGCGCAGGTCGCGCACCCGGGCCGACGGCGTCCAGCTGAACAGGTTGACGTCCAGATCGCCATTCAGCTCGATCTCGCGATCATAGGTGGTCGAGGCCCAGCGCCCGACCGGTCCACGCAGCCAGTTCCACTCGAACAGCAGCAGAAAGACCACCGTCGCCACGACCAGCAGCAGGGCGACGCTTGCAGTCCATATCTCTGTCCGGCCAGGGTGCCGGAGCGCGCGATAGACCGGGTCATGGTCCTGAATCCCAGGCGTAGCCGTCGCGGAGCCGGGCCCCGGCGGGGATCAGGGCGCGTTCACGCACGGCGCTCCAGTGGGACTTCCAGTCCAGGGGTTTGGCCACGTGATCGTCTCCGGCGGAACCGGATCAACGCCTGACGGACCCTTTTGGCCTCAACCGGCGCTCGCTCGGTCGAACCCCGAAAACAGAAACGGGACGCGGAGTCCCTCCGCGCCCCGTTTCATTGCCAGGCATTTGCGCCGGCTCAGTCAGCCGGGCGCAGGTATTTGTCCAGCCAGCCGAACACCTCATTGTGCCATTGCAAGCTGTTCTGCGGCTTCAGCACCCAGTGGTTCTCGTCGGGATAGACCAGCAACCGGCTGTCGATGCCGCGCCGCTGCAGGGCGGTGAAGGTCGACAGGCCCTGGGCGGTCGGGATGCGATAGTCCAGCTCGCCCTGGACGACCAGCATCGGCATTTTCCAGTTGCGGACGTGGTTGGCCGGATTGAATTCCTGGTAGGCGCGCGGATTGTCCCACGGTGTGCCGCCGTTCTCCCACTCGGTGAACCACAGCTCCTCGGTGGCGAAGCCCATGCTGAAGGTGTCGAACACCCCGTCGTGGTTGACCGCGCATTTGAATTCGTCGGGCCAGTTGCCGGCGATCCAGTTGATCATATAGCCGCCGTACGACGCCCCCAGCGCACAGGCATTGTCACCGTCAAGGAAGCTGTACCGGGCCTGGGCCGCAGCCCAGCCCTTTTGCAGGTCTTCCAGCGGGCGGTCGCCCCAGTGCTGGCTGATCGAGTTGGTGAAGGCCTGACCGTAACCGGTCGAACCGTGGAAATCGATCATCACCACCGCATAGCCGGCCCCGGCATAGGTCGACGGGTTCCAGCGATAGGACCAGCTGTTGCCGAACGAGCCCTGCGGGCCGCCGTGGATCAGGAAGGCGACCGGATACTGCCGGCCTTCGACATAGCCGGCGGGCTTGATCACATAGCCGTGCACCGTCTCGTCGTTCCAGCCGGTGAAGGTGAACTGCTCGGCCTCACCGAAGACCTTGTCGTCCAGCGACGGGTTCACATGGGTCAGACGACGCGGCATTTCCCGACCGCGATAGGTCTTGAAATACAGGTCCGACGGCGCATCCAGCGCATCGCGGGCGAAGACAATGCCAGACGGCGTCAGCCCGAAGCTGGACACATGTCCGGGGCCGGTAATCGGCACCACCGCGCCGTTGCGCGTGTCGATGGCGAAGATACGGGTCTGGCCGACGTCACCGGCGGTGGCGTACAGCGTATTGCCGTCGGGTCCCCACTGCAGACCGCCGGGTGAGCGGTCCCAGTTGGCGGCGATCTGGCGCGTCTGGCCGCTGGCCACATCCTTCAGGAAGATGCTGAACTTGTCGGCCTCGAAGCCGGGCCGCCCCATCGCCAGATAGGCCATGGTCCGGCCATCAGGCGAGAAGACCGCGCCCGTGTCCCAGGCCGGGTTGGCTTCGGTCAGGTTCTCGAACACCCCGTCACCCGACAGGCCATTGGTGCGCCACAGGTCGAAATTGGTGCTCCACGGCTCGCTCTGCCCCGCCTCGCGGGCCGAGAACACCACGGCGTCGCCGTCGGGCGTAAAGGTGAATTCGCTTTCGTCGCCGAACGGCTTGGAGGGCGTATCCCCGTCGAACCCCTTGCTGACCCAGACCGGGTCGCCGCTGGCAAGGCCGTCGGCCACCGATGGCCTGGGTGAACAGGTGGTTCTGGGTGCCGTCGTTCCAGGTGTCCCAGTGCCGCACGAACATGCGGTCATAGACCCGGCCGGTCGATTTGCGCTCGGCCTCGGCCCGGGCACGCTCGACACTACAGGCCAGATCGGCGCAGTCCGGAAACACCGCCAGCGACATCACCAGCTTGTCGGCGGCCCGGCTCAGTCGATAGGCGTTCACATCGACCGGCAGATCGGTCACCTGCATCGCGCCCGTGCCGTCGGCCCCGGCGCGCCAGACCTGGCTGGAACCCGAGCGGCTCGACAGGAAATAGATGTGGTTGTCCGAGCCCCAGCGCGCCGTATTGGCCCCGCCGTCGGAAATCGCCAGGCGGCGCGGGGTGCCATCGTCAGCGACCGGGCGGATCCAGATGCTGCCGGACCGGCGGTTTGCCTCGACGTCGGTCGCGGTGACCGAATAGATCACCCACGCACCGTCCGGGGACACCTGGGGGTCGCCCAGCCGGTTCAGGCCGATCATGTCGCGATAGGTGAAGGCCGAATGATTGTCGGCGACAGCGGTCGCAGCGGCGGGCACCGCAGCGGCGGCGGGGGCCTCGGCCATGGCGGGCAGGGCGGCGGCGCTCAACAGGGCGGCGGCGCTGAGGCTGGAAAGCAGGAGGGGCAGACGGCGCATGCAGGATATCCTTGGCATCGGTCACAAATCCGGTGCGCAGGGGTAGCACCCGTCCCGGCTACGTCAATGCCGGGCGGCCATCGCATCGAACCGGAACGGACCGCTTGCCCGCCGCGTCGGGACCGGCGACAACCGGTCTGCATGCAGCCCGCTCCCTCCATAACCGCGCCGGACGCCCACATCTGTGATGTGTTGATCGCCGAGCGTGCGCCCCGGCTGACCGGGTCGGTATTCTGGCCGGCTCTGCGCCCCTTTTTCTACCGCCTGCTGGGCTACCGGCACGCCCGCACCATGGCCGATGCGGTCGGGCCCTTGTCGGGGCTGGATGCCTTCGGCCATATGTCCGATCTGCTGGCGCTGAAGGTCGCGGCCCGTAATCTCGACCGGATCCCGGCCACCGGCCGCTGCGTCATCGTCTGCAACCATCCGACCGGCATTGCCGACGGCATCGCCGTCCATGACGCTGTCAGTCGCCGCCGGCCCGACGCCATCTTCTTCGCCAATGCCGACGCATTGCGGGTCGCGCCACGCCTGTCCGAGACCGTCATCCCGGTCGAATGGGTCGTGAGCAAACGCACCCGCGAAAAGACCCGGCTGACCCTGCTGGCTGCCAAAACGGCCTTCGAAGCCGAGCGCTGCATCGTCCTGTTCCCGGCGGGACGCATCTCGCGCGTCGGTCCGGATGGAGCCCTGGCTGATCCCGAATGGGCGGCCACCGCCGCGTCCCTGGCCCGCAAATATGCCGCCCCGGTGGTGCCGATCCACGTCGCCGGCCCCCGCTCGCACCTGTTCCATCTGTTCCACCGCATCTCCGACGAGTTGCGCGACATCACCCTGTTCCACGAGTTGTTGAACAAACAGGGCAAGGCCTATCGCCTGCATGTCGGCCGCCCGGTCGACCCGGCCGGCCTGTCCGCGGATTCCGTCGAGGCCACCCTGGCGCTGAAGACCTTCACCGAACGGGTGCTGGCCCACCAGCCGGACGCCGATTTCGCATGAGGATCGCCCTGTCCGACGCCGCCGCCACCGCCCGGCTGGGCGCGGCTATTGCCCCCCTGCTGGTCTCCGGCGAGTCGGTGCTGCTGTACGGCCCGCTGGGCATGGGCAAGTCGACCCTGGCGCGCGGCCTGATCCGGGCCCTGACCACGCCGGATGAGGACGTGCCCTCGCCGACCTTCACCCTGGTCCAGTTCTACGACAGCGACCCGCCGGTGGCCCATTTCGACCTCTATCGCCTGTCCCGGCCGGAAGAGGCCTTCGAGATCGGACTGGACGAGGCGCTGGACGAGGGCTGCGCCGTGATCGAATGGCCGGAACGGCTCGGCGACGATCCGGCCGCCATGCTGGGTCCCGACCTTTTGACCATCACCCTGTCCGAACAGAGCCGCGACGGTGTCGACGGTCGCCTTGCGACCGTTTCCGGCGCAGGCTCATGGGAAGCCAAGCTCACCGATGTCCATGTCTGACCGCGAACACCAGCGTCTCGACTTCCTCAAGGCGTCCGGCCTCGCGGCCGCCGTGCGCGCGCCGCTGCCCGGCGACGCCTCGACCCGCCGCTACGAGCGGCTGACCACCCCGTCCGGCACCTCCCTGATGCTGATGGACCAGCCGCCCGCCACCGAGAGCGCCCCCTGCGACCCGACCTGGTCACCCGAGCGCCGCCGGGCCGAGGGCTGGAACGCCGTGGCCCGACTGTCGGCCGGTCGTATCGAGGCCTTCGCCGCCGTCGCGGCCCATCTGCGCGCGCTGGACCTGTCGGCCCCCGACATCGTCGCCCTCGACGCCCCCGCCGGTCTGGCCGTGCTGGAGGATTTCGGCGACGACCTGTTCGCCCACGCCATCGACCGGGGCGCGGAGGAGGCACCCCTCTATCTGGCCGCCGTCGAGACCCTGGCCCGCATCCACGCGGCTCCCACCCCCAACGTCCTCAAGGGCCCGGCCGGTGACTGGCCGCTGCTGCCGTATGACGAGACGGCCCTGCAGGGTGGAGCCGACCTGTTCGTCGACTGGCTGCCGAAGCTCAACCCGGCCCTGACCTTCGACGGCGCCGCCATGGCCGAATGGCACGCCGCCTGGGCCCCGATCGTCACGGCCGGGGCCGCCGGGGCCACCGTCATGGCCCACCGCGACTATCACGCCGAGAATCTGATCTGGCTGCCCGACCGCGCCGGTCCGGCCCGGGCCGGGATGATCGACTTCCAGGACGCCGTGCGCGCCCACCCGTCGTGGGACCTGCACTCCCTGCTGCAGGACGCCCGCCGCGACGTCTCGCCCGAGCTCGAACGGCGGGCGCTGGACCACTATTTCACCCTGCGCCCCGAGGTCGACCGCGCTGGGTTCCTGCGGGCCTATGCCGGTCTGGCGGCGCTGAACGAGGCGCGTATCCTCGGCGTCTTCGCCCGGCTGATCACCCGCGACGGCAAGCCCCGCTACCGCGCCTTCATGCCCCGCATGTGGGCCCATCTGAACACCAATCTGAAAGCGCCGGGCCTCGAGGGCGTCGCCGCCTGGTTCGACCGCCACGTGCCGGAAGCCAGCCGCCGATGACCGCTCCTGCCACCGCCCCCACCACCGCCATGGTCCTCGCCGCCGGCCTCGGCACCCGCATGCGCCCGCTGACCGACGACCGGCCCAAGGCCCTGGTCGAGCTGGCCGGGCAGTCCCTGATCGATCACGTCCTGGACCGGCTGGCCGCGGCCGGGGTCACCCGCGCCGTGGTCAATGTTCACTGGTTCGCCGACCGGCTCGAGGCCCATCTGGCCGCGCGCGATCGCGGCCCGGCCATCGTCATCTCGGACGAGCGCGCCGGCCTGCTGGAAACCGGCGGCGGCTTGAAGAAGGCCGCCCCCCTGCTCGGGCCCGCGCCGGTGTACGTCGCCAATATCGACAGCGTCTGGACCGACCACGGCGACGCCCTGGGCGACCTGGCCCGGCTGTGGGACCCCGAACGGATGGACGCCGTCCTGCTGCTGGCCCGACGCGAGGGATCGATCGGCTTCGAGGGCGGCGGCGACTTCTTCCTCGCCGACGACGGCCGCCTGACCTTCCGCGGCGACGCCGCCGAAGCGCCCTTCGCCTATATGGGCGTGCACATCACCCGGCCCGACTATGCCGACGCCGGACCCGACGGGCCGTTCTCGCTCAGCCCCCTGTGGCGCGCCTCGGCCGCCGCCGGCCGGCTGTACGGCTGCGTGCTGGACGGCGACTGGATGCATGTCGGCGATCCCCAGGCCCGCTACGCCGCTGAGGCCAAACTGGCGGGAGCGGCATGATGACGGCGCGCCTCAAGCAGCGAGACGCCGTGCGTCGAGCGGCAGGCGCAACATGACCGCCCCCTTCGATCCCTTTTCCGGAACGGCCCCCCGCTGGTACGCCATCCCCGCGCACCGGCCGTTTCTCGACGACCTCGCCGCCGGGGTGCTGGCCTGGCTGGGTGACCAGCCGCCCGAGACCCTGTCCGACGCCACCCTG
Organism: Brevundimonas sp.; assembly: GCA_034676465.1. Lineage (GTDB taxonomy): Bacteria > Pseudomonadota > Alphaproteobacteria > Caulobacterales > Caulobacteraceae > Brevundimonas. The sequence goes on from JAUCCG010000066.1 coordinate 10,144, forward strand.
CTACTGCCCAACCGCCGCGCCGCCCGCGCCTTCACCGCCGCCCTGTCGCGGCTGGGCGGAGACCGCCCCGTCCTGCTGCCCCAGGTCCGGCCTCTGGGTGATCTGGAAGAGGACGAGGCCCCCTTCGCCCCCGGTGAGCTGGGACTGGACCTGCCCCCGGCCATCCCCCCGCTGACCCGCCGGTTCGAGATGGCGCGGATGATCACCGACCGGTTCGAAACGGGCCTGAAGCCGCTGCGCGCGCTGGAGATGGCCGACGCCCTGGGCGGCTTCCTCGACTCCTGCCAGCTGGAGGAGATCGAGGATCCCGGCCGCGTCGCCCGGCTGGTCGAGGGCGACCTGGCCGAACACTGGCAGGACTCGGCCCGCTTCCTCGGTCTCGCCGTCGAGGCCTGGCCCGAGCGACTGGCCGAACTGGGTCTGGTCGATCCGGCCTGGCGACGGGCCCGGCTGCTGCGTCTGCTGGCCGAGCGCTGGACCGACAATCCGCCGACCGGCCCGGTTATCGCCGCCGGATCGACCGGCACCGCCCCCGCCGCCGCCGACGTGCTGCGCGCGGTGGCCGCCGCGCCGCAGGGCTGTGTTGTCCTGCCCGGCCTCGACCGCGATCTCGATGCCGCCGTCTGGGCCGCCCTGGGGGCCGAGGAACAGCATCCGCAGAACGCCCTGTGGCGGCTGCTCGACCGGGCCGGGGCCGCGCGCGAAGCGGTCCGCCCCTGGTTCCAGCCGCCACTCGACCCGGCGCGCGAGTTCGCGCGGTCTGGCCCGCCAGCGCCTGCTCAACGAGGCCCTGCGTCCGGCCGACGCCACCGACGACTGGCGCCGCGAGATCGCCCGCATCCGGGCCACGGCCGCCGGCGCGGGACAGGCCGCTGACCCCATCGCCGAGGGCCTGCAGGGCCTGTCGGTGATCACCGTCCGCACCGAGGAGGACGCCGCCGCCACCATCGCCCTGATGATGCGCGAGACGCTGGAGACCCCCGGTCGCACCTGCGCCCTGGTCACCCCCGACCTCGGCCTCGGCCGCCGCGTCGCCGCCCGGCTGGAACGTTGGGGCGTGGTCGCCGACTCCTCGTCCGGCGCGCCGCTGCTGCGCCTGCCCGCCGGGGTGCTGATCGACCTGTGCGCCCGTTTCCTCGCCGACCCGCTCAAGCCCCAGACCCTGCTGGCCCTGGTCAAACACCCGCTGTGCGGTATCGACGCCGACGCGGCCACGGCGCTGGAGCTGCATGCCCTGCGCGGGCCCCGTCCGCGTGACTGGGCCATGATCCGCCAGCGTCTCCTGGGCGCGGCCCAGCCCCGCCGCGGCGGCAAGCCCCCGCCCGACTGGCAACAGGTCCGCCTCAGCGAGGCCGCCGCCCTGACCGACCGGCTCGAGACCCTCGTCGGCACGGCCCGGACGCCCTTCAGTCCCGCGGCCCCGCTGGACGAGGCCGCGCGCGCCCTGACCGGTCTGGTCGAGGCCCTGGCCGGTCAGTCGGTCTGGGCCGGGCCCGACGGCGAGGCCGCCGCCGCCCTGATGGCCGCCCTGATCGCCGGGGGCGACGCCCTCGGCGAGGTCGGCCGCGCCGACCTGGCCGATCTGGTCCACGGCCTGTTGCGCGACGAGACCGTGCGCACCGGCGGAGCCACCCATCCGTCGCTGCGTATCCTCGGGGCCATCGAGGCCCGGCTGGTGCGCGCCGACCGGATGATCCTGGCCGGTCTGGAAGAAGGGGTCTGGCCCAATGCCGCCCCGGTCGACCCCTTCCTGTCGCGGCCGATGCGCAAGGCTCTGGGGCTGCCTCCGCCCGAGCGCCGTCTGGGCCAGACCGCCCAGGACTTCGTCCAGGCCGCCTGCGCCGATGAGGCCGTGTTGATCCACGCCGACCGCCGTGGCGGCCAGCCGGCGGTCAAGTCGCGCTGGCTGTGGCGGCTGGAGATGCTGACCCGCGGGGCCCATGCCCCGGCCACCCCGGTGGAGCTGGAACGGCCGGTCCTGGCCCTGTTCCAGGCCCGGGCCCTGGACGCCCCGCCGCCCGGCCCGCCGCAATATGCCCGCCGACCCGGAGCCGCGCCCCCCGGTCGCACGCCGCCCGCGCAGCCTCTATGTCACCCGTATCGAACGCTGGGTGCGCGACCCCTATGCCGTCTATGCCGGCTGGGTGCTGGGCCTGGACAAGCTGGAACGCCCCGGGGCCGGAGCCGAGGCGATGGCCCGCGGCAATGCCGTGCACAAGGCCATCGAACGGATGACCGAGGCCTTCCCCGACACCCTGCCCGACGACGCCGAGGCCCGGCTACACAGCCTGCTGCTGGAAGAACTGTCCGCCCACGGATTTGAGGATGCCGCCATGGCCCGCGAGGCTCCCCTGGCCCGCAACAGCGCCCGTTGGCTGACCACCTTCGAACATGACCGTCGCGCCCGCGGCATCACCCTGTTGATCGAACAGAAGGGCGAGTCCGGCTTCGACGCCGCCGGCGGCCGCTTCACCCTCAAGGCCTATGCCGACCGTATCGAACTGGGGGCCACCAGCGCGGCCGTGATCGACTTCAAGACCGGGGCCGCCCCCTCGGCCAAACAGGTCAAGGCTGGCTTTTCACCCCAGCTGACCCTGACCGCCGCCATCCTCGCTGACGGCGGCTTCGCCGACACCAACGGCCCGGTCGACCCCGAGGAACTGACCTATGTCGAGGTCAGCGGCCGGCGCAGGCCCGGCAAGGTCGCTGTCTGCGCGTCGGGGCTGGAGGCCGCCGACCTGGCTCGCGCCGCCCTCGAGGGGCTGCAACGCCGGGTGGCCCGGTTTGACCGGGAATCGACCCCCTATGTCAGCTGGGCCGCCCCCCAGTTCATGGGCAATTTCGGCGGCAACTACGACCATCTGGCCCGGGTCTGGGAATGGCACGTGGTGGGCGACGATAGGGAGGACGGCGAATGACGGCCCCGGTCGAGATCGACTACCAGGCCCGCGCCGCCGACCCCGGCCGCTCGGTCTTCGTCACCGCCAATGCCGGATCCGGCAAGACCACCACCCTGGTCAATCGCGTGGCGCGGCTGCTGCTGGGCGGAGCCACGCCGGGCGCGATCCTTTGCGTTACCTATACCAAGGCCGCCGCCGCCGAGATGCAGGCGCGCCTGTTCGAGACCCTGGGCAAATGGGCGGTGATGGATGACGCTGACCTGTCGCGCTCGCTGGTCGAGCTGGACGGGCGCGATCCGTCCGGCCTGTCGCCCGCCGACCTGTCCTCGGCCCGGAGGATGTTCGCCCGCGCCCTCGAAACCCCCGGCGGGCTGAAGATCCAGACCATTCATGCCTTCTGCGAAAAGCTGCTGCGGCGCTTCCCGCTCGAGGCCGGGGTCTCGCCCCGCTTCACCGTGCTCGAGAACGAGGCCGCCCTGGCCCTGACGCGCGAGGCCCGCGAGGACCTGGCCCTGGCCGCCTTCCGCGATCCCGCCGGCCCGGTCGGGCAGGCCTACAGCCATTTCGCCGTCGAACTGCACTGGGACGGATTCCAGGCTCTGCTGGCGATGATCGAGTCCGACCGGGCCAAGCTGCTGGCCTATGTCGACGGGGTCGAGTCCGGGCAGATGCCCACCCCCCACACCCTGACCGGGGCCGATCCCGACGCCTCACCGCAACAGATCGAGGCGGACTTCCTCGACGGGCTCGATCCGGCCGAATGGCGGCGGATGGCCGAAGCCATGGCGACCGGCTCGACCAATGACCAAAAGCTGGCCGCCGCCATGCGCGCGGCCTGCCCGCCCGACTGCACCTTCGCCGAGATCGGCGGCGTCTTCCTGACCGCCGCCGGCGACCCGCGCGCGAAGATGGGCACCAGATCGGCCCCGCCCGCCGCCGTGGACTACCTGACCACCCTGCAGCTCAAATATCTGTCCGCCCGCGACAGTCTGCGCGCGGCCAGGATCGCCGACGACACCATCAAATTGCTGACCCTGGCGCGGGCCCACGCCGCCTTCTACGAAACCGCCAAGGGCGCGCGCGGGGCGCTGGACTTCGCCGACCTGGTGGCCCGCACCGTTGACCTGCTGACCCGACGCTCGACCGCCGCCTGGGTGCTGTACAAGCTGGACGGGGGCATCGCCCACGTCCTGATCGATGAGGCCCAGGACACCGCCCCCGACCAGTGGGCCATCGTCCGTGCCCTGACCGGTGAGTTCTTCGCCGGTGATCCCGACGGCCGCACCGTCTTCGCGGTGGGGGACGAGAAACAGTCGATCTACTCCTTCCAGGGGGCGCGGCCGGAACGGTTGCGGCGCGAGTCCCAGGTCTATGACGCCCTGGTGCGTGGCAGCGGCGGGGCGTTCGAGGCCGTTGAACTGGCCAAATCCTGGCGCTCGACCCCCGAAGTCCTCAGCTTCGTCGATCAGCTGTTCGACGATTTCGACCGCCAGGCCGCTCTCGTCGGTGAGGATGTGGCCGCCATCCCGCCCCACACCGCCACCCGGGTCGATCATCAGGGCACGGTCGATCTGATCCCCCTGTTCACCGACGAAAAGGCCGCCGAGCGCGACGCCTGGGACGATCCGGTCGATCAGGAGAGCGTGGTCAGCGGCCGCAAACAGCTGGCGGCCCGCCTGGCCCGGGACATCCGCGCCCAGGTCGAGGCCGGATCCGCCGTCCACGACCGCAGGACCGGGGCCCTGAGGCCCTGCGGCTATGGCGATTTTCTGGTGCTGGTACGGCGTCGCGACGCCACCTTCGAGGAGATCATCCGGGCCCTGAAGACGGCGGGCGTGCCCGTCGCCGGGGCCGACCGGCTGAAACTGTCCAGCCATATCGTGTTCGACGACCTGATCGCCCTGGCCCGGTTCGCCCTGTTTCCCGACGACGATCTCAGCCTGGCCGGCATCCTGCGTAGCCCCTTCTGCGACGTGCCCGACTTCGGCCGGGACGACAGCCTCTACGCCCTGGCGGGACGCGAGAAACGCAGCGGCCTGTGGCGGGAACTGTGCAGCCGCGCCGACGAACACCCGGCCTGGACCCGGGCCCGCGACCTGCTGCAGGCGGCGCTGGACGCCCGTGACCAGGATCCGTTCGCCTTCTTCTCGATCCTGCTGAACCGGGTCGACGACACCGGCCTGTCGGGCCGCGCCCGCATCCTCGCCCGGCTGGGTCACGAGGCCGAGGAGGCCATCGACGAGACCCTGGCCCAGGTCCTCTCGGCCGAGGATCGTGGTGGCGTCGATCTCGAGACCGCCGTGGCCCTGCTCGAGGCCGCCGATGTCGAGGTCAAACGCGAGCTGGAAGGGGCCCGCGACGAGGTCCGGGTCATGACCGTGCACGGGGCCAAGGGACTTGAAGCCCCGATCGTCATTCTTCCCGACACCACCGCGAAGGCCAAGCCCCAGGGTCCGTCGCTGATGCCGGCGGCCGGCGAAGGTGGGGAGGAGACCGGGGCCTGGCTGATGTGTCCGGGCAAGGCGGGCGACGACTGCGCCGCCTCGAACGCGGCCCGCAAGGCCCGGGAAAAGCGCGCCGACGACGAGACCCTGCGCCTGCTCTATGTGGCCCTGACCCGGGCTCGTGACCGGCTGGTGATCATGGGTCGCGCCGGCACCCGCGGCCCCGAGGCCGGTAGCTGGTGGACGATCGTCACCGAGACCTTCGACCGCCTGACCGAGGCCGGGCTCACGCACGAGCTGGACGACGGCACCCTGCGTTACGGTGTCGATCCGCAAATCCTGCCGCCGCAAACGGCCGCCGGCACAGCCGCCGGGATCGTCCCCGGCTGGGCACGGACCCGGCCCCCGGTCGAGGCAGCCGCCCGATACGCCTCACCGTCGCGCATGGATGAGACCGTGCGCATCCCCGCCCCTTCGCCGCTGGCCACCACGGCCGGGCCGGGCGCGCCGCTCGGTCGCTTCCGCCGGGGCGACCTGATCCACCGGTTGCTGGAGCGGCTGCCCGAGATCGACCCGGCGGCCCGGTCCGACGCCGCCGCCCGCATGCTGGCGCGCGAGCCGGACCTCGACACGGCCCAGCGCGCCGAGATGATCGACGCCGCCTTCACGGTGCTGGACGATCCCCGCTTCGCCCCGGTGTTCGGCACCGGCTCCCGCGCCGAGGTGGCCCTGACCGGCTGGGCTCCCGGCCTGCCGCCGGGCGTGTCCATCTCCGGCCGGATCGACCGGCTGATCATCACGCCCGATCGCGTGCTGGTGGTCGATTACAAGACCAATCGCCCGGCCCCCGACCGGATCGAGAACGCCGACCCCGCCTATATTCTGCAGCTGGCCGTCTATGTCGCGGTGCTGAAGCGGCTGTATCCCGACCGCGCGGTCGAGGCGGCCCTGGTCTGGACCGATGGACCGCGATTGATGTCCGTGCCCCAGCCCCTGATGGACATCGCCCTGACTTCGGGACGTTGATTTCGGCGGGAATCGCCCCACATCTGCGGCAACAGTCGATCATTGCGATCATGCCCCCACCCCGCGCCGCCCCCGGCGCAGCAGGAGATTTCCCCCATGGCCACCGTCAAGGTCACCGACGCCAGCTTCGAAGCCGACGTCCTCAAGTCGTCGGTCCCCGTGCTGGTCGATTTCTGGGCTGAATGGTGCGGTCCCTGCAAACAGATCGGCCCGGCGCTGGAACAGATCGCCGACGAACTGTCCGGCAAGGTCGTGATCGCCAAGGTCAATATCGACGATTCGCCGATGATCCCGTCCAAGCTGGGCGTGAAGGGCATCCCGACCCTGATGCTGTTCCGCGACGGCCAGATGGCCTCGATGAAGGTCGGGGCCATGCCCAAGGGCAAGATCGTCGAATGGCTGGCCGAAGCCGGCATCACCGCCTGATGTCCCCAGGCCCCTCCCGCGCGGAGGGGCCGCAAGGCCTCAAGTAGCGCGAAGCGCGGTAGGCCAAGGGGCCGGCCTCAAGTAGCCCGAAAGCGCGATAGGCCCCATGCTAAATGGGCCAGGTCTCGCGGCTCGCGCCCAGCACCTCGCCCGCGAGATACAGCGAGCCGCAGATCACCACCCGCCCGGCCCCCAGCCGTAGCGCCAGGTCCAGCGCGCCGCTGACCGAGCTCGCCGGCTGGGCCCCCAGCCCGTGGCCGCGCGCCACGGCCGCCAGCGCCTCCGGCTCGGCCGCCGCGCCGTCGAAGCCGACGGTGAACACCGCCGCGCCACTGTCCTTCAGCGCCTCGAAGAAGCCGCCGGAGTCCTTGTTGGCCAGCATGCCGACGATCAGCGCCAGCGGCCGCGGGGCCCGCGCCTGCCGCACCGCCAAAGCCTCGGCCAGGGCCTTCGCCGCATGCGGATTATGTCCCCCGTCCAGCCACAGCTCCGCATCCGCCGAGCGCGCCGTCTCGCCATAGGGACCCGCCGTCAGCCGCTGCATTCGCGCCGGCCAGGTCACCGTCTGCAACCCCCCGGCGATCGCCGTCTCGGGCAGGTCCAGCTCCAGCGCCACGGCCACGGCCAGCCCGGCATTGTCGATCTGGTGCGGACCCGCCAGCGCCGGGACCGGCAGGTCGAGGAATCGCTCCTCGTCCTGATAGGACAGGCCGCCGCGGTCGCCCCAGGCGTCGAAATCGCTGCCCAGCACCGTCAGCGGGGCGCGCACCGCGGCCGCCCGGGCCGTGATCACCGCCATCACCGCCTCGGACTGGCGCGCCACCAGCCCCCGCGCGCCGGGCTTCAGGATACCGGCCTTCTCCGCGGCGATGCCCGCCAGCTCCTTGCCCAGGAATTCTGCATGGTCCAGCGCGATCGGGGTGATCACGCTCAGCAGCGGCCGGTCGATGACATTGGTGGCGTCCAGCGCCCCGCCCAGTCCGACCTCGATGATGGCCAGCTGCGCCGGAACCCCGGCCATGGCGACGAAGGCCGCGGCCGTCGTCACCTCGAACACCGTGGCCCCGATGCCGTGCGCCTCGCCCGCCGCCTCGACCCGGTCCAGCGCCGCATTCAGCGCCGCATCGTCGATCAGGGTCCCGGCCAGGCGGATGCGTTCATTGAACCGCACCAGATGCGGCGACGTATAGACATGCACCGTCAGCCCCGCCGCCTCGGCCATGGCGCGCAGCAGGGCGGCGGTCGAGCCCTTGCCATTGGTCCCCGCGATATGGATCACCGGCGGCAGGGCGTCCTGCGGATCGCCCAGCGCCGCGCACAGGGCCCGCATCCGGTCCAGCGACAGGTCGATCTTCTGGGGATGTTGGGCCAGCTACTGGGCCCGAGATCGGATCCATGGTCCGGACCTAGGCGGCCCGGCACCTGCCGTCCATCAGCATCGACAGGACCTGGCCCAGCGTCTTGGGCAGGTCGGCGCGGGTGACCACCCGGTCGACCATGCCCTTTTGCTCAAGATATTCGGCGCGCTGGAAGCCCGGCGGCAGTTTCTCGCGGATGGTGGCCTCGATCACGCGCGGTCCGGCAAAGCCGATCAGGGCCCCCGGCTCGGCCAGATGTATATCGCCCAGCATCGCATAGCTGGCCGTGACCCCGCCCGTGGTCGGATCGGTCAACACCACCACGAACGGCAACTGCGCCGACTTCAATTCCTGCACCGCCAGGGTGGTGCGCGCCATCTGCATCAGGCTCAGCGCGCCCTCCTCTATCCCGGGCCCCGCCGGCGGCGGTGAAACAGACCATCGGCACCTTGCGCTCTACCGCGGCCCGGGCCGCAGCGATGAAGCCCTCACCGGCGGCCATGCCCAGCGACCCGCCCATGAAGGCGAAATCCTGCACGATGGCCACGGCCGGGGTGCCGTCGATCTTGCCATAGCCGATCGACATCACGTCGCGCGTGCCCACGGCCTCGCGCGCCGCTGCCAGCCGCTCGCGATACGGCTTGCCGTCGCTGAATTTCAGCGGGTCTTCCTTGACCTCGGGACTGCTGATCGGCTCATATTTGCCGCCGTCAAAGGTGTAGCCAAGCCGCTCGGCCGCGCCTATCCGCATATGCCGACCGGACGGCGTCACCCACAGGGCAGCCTCCAGGTCCGGGCGATACAGCATCTCTCGCCGGTGTCGGGGTCCTTGACCCAAAGGCCATCGGGCGTGTCGCGCCGGCTGACAATCTTGCGCACGCCGGGGGCGAAGCGCGAGAGCCAGCCGCCACGGCGTTCCGGCGGGGTCTTGATCGGGGGCGTGTTCTTTTCGGCCATGAACGTGTCTCTAGACGGTTTCCGTCACGCGTGCAGCCCTGACGGCATCGGACAGCGCCCTGACCCGGGCCAGCACCCGCTCCGGCGCGGACTCTCCGGTGTCCAGCGCCGCGGCAACCTCGTCGACCAGCGCCGAGCCGACCACCACCGCGTCAGCGACGCGGGCGATCTCGGCGGCGCGCTCCGGCGTACGCACGCCAAAGCCGACCGCCACCGGCAGGCCCGAGGCCTTGCGCACCCGCGCGACCGCCGGGGCCACCGACAGGGTCTGGGCCTCCCTGACCCCGGTCACCCCGGCCACCGACACGTAATAGACAAAGCCCGAGGTGCGCCGGGCGATGATCTTCAGCCGCGCATCGTCCGAGGTCGGTGTCGCCAACCGGATCAGTGCCACAGTGTGGGCATCCAGCGCGTCCGACAGCGGCTCGGCCTCCTCCGGCGGGCAGTCGACCACGATCACGCCGTCGACGCCGCTGGCCGCTGCATCGCGGGCGAAGGTGTCATAGCCATAGCGCTCGATCGGATTCAGATAGCCCATCAGAATCAGCGGCGTGTCGCCGTCGCCTTCGCGGAACGCCTGCGCCAGCGCCAGCGTCCCCTTCAGCGTCAGCCCGGCCTTCAGCGCGCGGATCGCCGCCTTCTGGATCGTCGGCCCCTCGGCCATCGGGTCCGAGAACGGGATGCCCAGTTCGATCAGATCGGCCCCGGCCGCCGGCAGGCCGCGCAGGATCTCCAGCGCCGCACCCCGCGTCGGATCACCGGCCATCACATAGGTCACGAACCCGGCCCGGCCCTCGGCCTTCAGCGCGGCGAAACGGGCGTCGATACGAGCGGTGGTCATTGCGTCGCCGGCACCGCGGCCGCCGCTGTGCAGACATCACCCGGGATGGTGGCGAAGCCCAGATAGCCGGTAGAGGTCGGTCCGGCCGGTCGCGTCGTGTCATAGAAGGCGATCATCTGGATGCCGTCGCAGCCGCCGCTCTCGCGCCGTTTCACCAGTACAACCCGGTTGCTGTCGCCGCCCGCGGCCAGCCAGCCCTGGCCCTCGAAATGGGCGACGTAGGCATCGGCCAGCGTACCCACGCCGGCCAGCGGGGCACTCGACGCAGAAGGCCTTGCCGGCGAGGGCGTACAGGACTTGCCGCAATCGGGGGCCAGGGTGGCTCCGGCCAGGACCGGGCGTGTCCGCTGCCGGCTGCCCCCTGGCTCTGCGCCAGGACCGGGCCGGCCAGGGTCAGCGACAGCAGGGCCGTCATTGCAATGAAGCTTTTCATGTTCAGATTCCCGGAGCCCTAGAGCTCAACTCCCAGATGTTCCGCCACGGCGAAAATGTCCTTGTCGCCGCGGCCGCACAGATTCACCACCACATCGCCGCCCTTGCCTACCTCGGCCGCGATCTCGCCGATCCGCGCCAGCGCGTGACTGGGCTCCAGCGCGGGGATGATCCCCTCCAGCTTCGAGCACAGCTGGAAGGCCTCCAGGCGCCTCGGGGCGTCGGTGGTGGCGCGATATTCGGCGCGACCGATGTCCTTCAGCCAGGCGTGTTCCGGCCCGATGCCGGGATAGTCCAGCCCGGCCAGATCGAATGGCCTTCCAGGATCTGGCCATCGTCATCCTGCAGCAGATAGGTGCGGTTGCCGTGCAGCACCCCCGGCCGTCCGCCCTGCAGACTGGCCGCGTGATCGGGCCCGTCCAGCCCGCGCCCGGCCGCCTCGACCCCGATCAGTCGCACGCTGGCGTCGTCGATGAACGGATGGAACAGGCCGATGGCGTTGGATCCGCCGCCGATGGCCGCGACACAGGCGTCCGGCAGCTTGCCGCGCCGCACCTGCATCTGCGCCTTCGTCTCCTTGCCGATGACCGACTGGAAGTCGCGCACCATGGCCGGATAGGGATGCGGCCCCGCGGCGGTGCCGATCAGATAGTAGGTGTCCGCGACATTGGTGACCCAGTCACGCATCGCCTCGTTCATCGCGTCCTTCAGGGTGGCCCGGCCACTGGTCACCGGCACCACCTCGGCCCCCAGCAGCTTCATGCGGAACACGTTCGGCGACTGCCGCTGCACGTCGGTCGCGCCCATATAGACCACGCATTTCAGGCCGAAGCGGGCGCAGACGGTGGCCGTGGCCACCCCGTGCTGTCCGGCCCCGGTCTCGGCGATGATCCGCGTCTTGCCCATCCGCATGGCCAGCAGGATCTGGCCCATGCAGTTGTTGATCTTGTGCGCGCCGGTGTGATTTAAGCTCGTCACGCTTGAACCAGATTATCGGCCGCCCCGTAGGTGGGCGGCTCAGCCGCTCGGCCAGATACAGGGCTCGGGGCCGACCGACATAGTGGGTCAGGATAGTCGTTTCCAGCTCTCGCCTGGAAGCGCCGGATCGGCCTGGGCCGCCGTCAATAAGCGTCCGTCAGCTCAATGCACCAGCGGCATCAGGGTCTCGGCCACGAACCGGCCCCGGTAGGGACCGAACCGCCCCTCGGCGTCAGGCAGGGCATAGGCATTGGGCAGGATGGCGTTCACAGGCGTTTCTCTCGCGGGGAGGCGTCGGAAATGGGGCGTCACACAGCCCTGAGAAGGGCCGCAATCCGGACCGTGTCCTTAACACCCGGTGCGCTTTCCACACCAGAGGACACATCGACCATCGGGGCCCCGCTTGTCGCCACCGCCCCGGCCACATTGTCCGCAGTCAACCCTCCGGCCAGGAACCACGGCTTCATGAACGTCCGCCCGGCCAGCAGCGACCAGTCGAAACGGGCCCCGACCCCGCCGGGCAGGGCCGAGTCCCTGCGGCGGTCGCGCGTCGAACATCAGATGATCGACCCCCGGCTCCCAAGCCGCCGCCGCGTCGATATCGGCAGCCGAAGACACCGCCAGGGCCCGGATGATCCCGGCCCCGGTCAGCGCCCGCACCCGCGCCGCCCGCTCGGGCGCTCGGCGCCCGTGCAGCTGGATCAGGTTGGGCTTCAGGATCAGGGCGACCTCGGTCAGTTGCGCGTCGTCGGCATCGACCGTCACCGCCACCACCTTCGCCCGCCCCCGGGCCCGGTCGAACAGGGTCGCCGCATGCAGCGGCTCCAGATAGCGCGGGCTTCTCGGAAAGATCACGGCCCCGACGAAGGCCGCGCCGCCAGCCAGCGCGGCGTCGAGGGTTGCGGGTGTGGTCAGGCCGCAGATTTTGACGTCGGTCATGGCTGGATCGCCTCTATGCCGATGCGCGCGGCCGAAGCGGCCAGCCGCCGATCATAGGTCGCCAGCGTCAACCCGAACCGCTCGGCCAGGGCGACATGAAGCGCATCAGGCGTGCGAAGCAGGGGGTCAAAACGGATCAGGGCCCGGGCCGCCCGGATGTCATCGCTCCGACATCGAGCAGCCGGACACCCTGGGCCAGCCAGTGATCCAGTCCGTCTTCCGCTCTCTCCCGTTCGTCAGGCGCAACTCGTCCTGTCCGCTGATGATGGGACAGGACCGAACTGAATTCCGCGACCGTCCACGGGGACAGGCAGATGTCCGGATGGGTCGCCAGCCAGAGATCCAGGCGCGGGCTCGTGGCCTCGACGACGAAGATGGGCACGACGACACTGGCGTCGAGATAGATCACCAGGAGCGCTCGTTGCGCATCTCCTCGAGCGCCGCGACCGTATCGGTCGGTCCCTTCTTCGGCATGACCCGCCGTCGCTTCAGCTCTTCTACGTCGATCCTGAACGGCCCTTGCCGGCTCGCGGGCCACCACATCGGCGACGATCTTGCCCCGCCGCGTGATTGAGACCGGCTCACCCCGTTCGGCGGCGGCGAGCACTTTCGAGAAATTGTACTCCGGCTTCGGCCACGGAATAGCAGGACATGCCCACAAGATAGCCATCCAGATGGCCATCGTCCAGTCAGGCGAAGATCTGCTCGACCTCGGCCTCGTCCAGCAATCGCCATTCGCCGGGGGCCAGGTCATCCGGCAGCTTCAGCCCGCCCAGACGTTCCCGATGCAGGGCCTCGACGTGGTTGCCGGCGGCGGCGAACATGCGCCGCACCATATGATAACGCCCCTCGGTTACCGTCAGCCGCGCCTCGGTCGGCGACAGCACCTCCAGGTCGGCCGAGGCCAGCGGCTTGTCCTCGCCCTCCAGCACCAGCCCCCCGGCCGCGAACAGCGCCTGTTCGGTCCCGGCCAGCGGCCGCGCCAGGGTCGCGTGATAGACCTTGGCGACATGGCGGCGCGGCGAGATCACCCGGTGCAGCAGGTCGCCGTCGTCGGTCAGCAGCAGCAGGCCCGTGGTCTGCTTGTCCAGCCGCCCGATGGTTGAGATGGCCGGATCACGATGCCGCCAGCGCGACGGCAGGACGTCATAGACCAGGGCCCCCTCCTCCTTGCGCGAACAGGTCATGCCCAGCGGCTTGTTCAACAGCAGCACCACCCCCGGCGGCGGATCGACGGGCCGGCCGTCGATCATCATTCGCTGCGGCAGGTCGCGGGTCACCGGGATACGTTTCGACACATCGACCAGATCGATCCCGTCCAGGGTGATGCCCCCGGCCTTGCCCAGTCGCGCCATCTCGCTGCGCGAGCCGTAACCCATCCCGCCCAGCAGCTTGTCGACGCGACTTGTGGGTGGGCTAACGCGCTTCGCGCTGCTTGAGCCCGCGGCGGGGGTCTTCACTTCACCGCCTCGAACAGCTTGTAGCCACCCCGGTCGGCGACCATCGTCACCCGTTTGAAGGCGGCGTTGAGCTCGGCCTCATAGGGCAGGTGCCGGTTGGCCACGATCCAGGCCACGCCGCCCCTGTGCAGCAAGGCCGCCGCCTTCTGGATGAAGGCCTGTCCCAGCCGCTTGTCCTCGGTCCCGCCGTCGTGGAAGGGCGGATTGCTGACCACGAAATCCTGATCGCCCGTCGTTTCCAGATTGCGGGCGTCAATCCAGCCGTAACTCACACGGGGATCGTCGATGTTCTTTTGCGCCGCCTCGATCGCCCGGCGATCCACATCGACCAGCTTCAGCAGCGTCACCGTCGGCGACCGCAGCACCACCGTGGCCAGCGCCCCGTAACCGCAACCCAGATCCACGCCGACCCCCTTCATCGGCGGCAGATGCTCGGCCAGCAGGGCCGTGCCGGCATCGACCCGGTCCCAGGCGAAGATGCCCGGTTGCGACCAGGCCTCCAGCCCCTCGACCTGACGCGGCGCCCCCCCGCCTCAATGGCCTCGTCGATCCCGGCCAGGGTTTCGGGCCGGATCACCACGCAGCGGCGATGATGCGCCTTGGAGCTCTCGGCGACCTCGACGCCGAAGGCCTTCAGCTCCTTGTTCAGCCGCGATCCGCCCTTGTCCTTGGCCGCCATCACGTCCAGCCGCCCGCCGACCTTCAGCGCCCTGAGCGCCAGGGCCAGCAGATAGCGCCGCTCCAGTACCCCCGGCGGGGCATAGATCATGGCCGTGTCCACCGACTTCGGCGCGAAGCTTTCCAGCGCCGTCGAACCGGGGATCAGGGGCGAGGTCTGGATCGCGGACCCGGGCGGATCGAACACCAGCGGGGGGCGGCCATGGAGAATGTCTGTCGTCATCGCGTCGCCTTAACCCCTTCCGCCCAATTCGCGAAGTCGGCCACCGGGGACGCGCGCCCTCAAACGACCAGCGTCAGTCCCGCTCGACACACAGGGCCACGCCCATGCCGCCACCGATGCACAGGGTCGCCAGACCCTTCTTCGCGTCGCGCCGCTTCATCTCATGCAGCAGGGTGGTCAGGATGCGGGCCCCCGACGCGCCGATCGGATGGCCGATGGCGATGGCCCCGCCGTTGACGTTGACCCTGGCCGGGTCGAGATCCAGCGCCTTCAACACGCACAGGCTCTGTGCCGCGAAGGCTTCGTTGGACTCGACCAGGTCCAGATCGGCGACGGTCCAGCCGGCCTTGTCCAGCGCCTTGCGCGAGGCCGGGATCGGCCCCGTGCCCATGATCGCCGGATCAACGCCGGCACTGGCCCAGGACACGATCCTTGCCAGCGGCGTCAGCGCGCGCTTGCGCGCCTCGTCGCCACTCATCAGCACCAGCGCCGCCGCCCCGTCGTTCAGGCCGGACGCGTTGGCCGCCGTGACCGAGCCGTCCTTCGTAAAGGCCGGGCGCAGCTTCGCCATCGCCTCGATCGTCGCCCCGTGGCGGATGTATTCGTCCTGATCGACGACCACATCGCCCTTGCGCCCGGGAATGGTCACCGGAACGATCTCGTCGGTGAACCGGCCCGCCTTCTGCGCCGCCTCGGCCTTGTTCTGACTGGCCACGGCGAATTCGTCCTGGGCCGCGCGGTCGATCTGGTTCTGGTCGGCGATGTTCTCGGCGGTCTGGCCCATGTGATAGCCGTTGAAGGCATCCCACAGCCCGTCCTTGATCATCGTGTCGGTGAAGGCGAGGTCGCCCATCTTCTGGCCGTTGCGCAGATTGGCCGCGTGCGGGGCCTGGCTCATGCTTTCCTGCCCCCCGGCGACCACGATCCGCGCATCACCCATGGCGATCTGCTGGTAGGCCAGCGCCACGGCCCGCAGGCCCGAACCGCAGATCTGGTTCAGGCTCCAGGCCGGCGACTCCCGGGGGACACCGGCCGCCATCGCCGCCTGCCGCGCCGGCCCCTGGCCCGCCGCCGCCTGCAGCACATGACCCAGGATCACCTCGTCGACGTCCGCCGCCGCCACGCCCGCCTGGTCCAGCGCCCCGCGGATGGCGATTTCACCCAGCTTCGATGCCGGCAGGCTGGACAGCGCCCCCAGAAACGAGCCGACCGGCGTACGGGCGGCGGACACGATCACGACATCGGGGCGGGCGTCAGACATGGGAAACTCCGGGCAAAAATGTTGCGTGGCGTTTCTGCCGCATTCCACGGCCTTCGTCACGTCGCGTCAGCGGCGTTCAGCGGATAGTCATCCTGTTTCTGCACGATGGTCTGGAACAAGACGCAGACTGATCTGGTTAGAAAACCATGCGGATGAGACTGAAAAAACTGGCGACCCGGCTCTGCACACCCGACGAGCTGGACATGATCGAGCACTACCAGACCCGCGGCGAGAAGCTGGCGGACCGTTGGGTTCACATCGTCGGCCTGGGCCTGGCGGCGGCCGGCGGCATCGTCCTCGCCGTCCTCGCCGCCCTCTACGCCGGGGTCGGCACTTCCGTCTCAACCGCCGTCTACGCCCTGTGCCTGATTGCCATGCTGACGGCCTCGACCATCTATAACCAGGCCAGTCCCTGCGCCGCCCGGCCGGTGCTGAGGCGGCTGGACGAGGCGGCGATCTTCCTGATGATCGCCGGCAGTTACACCCCCTTCACGACCCAGCGCTTCGAAGGGGCCTGGGCCGTCGGATTCACCCTGGTGGTCTGGCTGATCGCCTTCGCGGGGGTGTTCGCGAAACTGATCGCGCCGCGTTTGTCAGACGGATTTTGGAGCGTCGTCTACGCCCTGTTCGGCTGGCTGGCGGTGCTGGCCCTGAAACCGTTGATGGATACCGTCCATCCTGCGGCCCTGACCCTGCTGGTCATCGGCGGCCTGATCTACACCGCCGGCGTCTTCGTCTTCATCAGTCCGCGGGTGAGATTTAGACGCGCCATCTGGCACGGCTTTGTCGTCGCCGGGGCTGCGGCCCACTGGTCGGCCGTTCTGGTCGGCGTGGTCCTGGTACCGGCGGGCTGATCGGTCACGGCAAGGGGGCTGGCGTCAGCCCTCGCCCTGCGGGATAGTGCGGCATTGCAACAAAGACGGGTGCGACGCGTGGCCGAGAAAAAGTCCGGAAGCGAAAAAGGCAAGGACGGCGATACCGTCATCATCAAGAAGTACGCCAACCGGCGGCTCTACAACACCGCCACCAGTGCCTATGTGACGCTTGAAGACCTGGCGGCCATGGTCCGCGAGGGCACCGATTTCGTCGTCTATGACGCCAAGAGCAATGACGATCTGACTCGCCAGATCCTGACCCAGATCATCTTCGAGGAAGAAAGCCGCGGCGAGGCCCTGCTCCCGGTCCAGTTCCTGCGCCAGCTGATCGGTTTCTACGGCGGCCAGATGCAGGGGGTCCTGCCCAGCTATCTGGAAATGTCGCTGGATTCCTTTTCCCGTCAGCAGGAAGAGCTGCGCAGCCAGTTCAGCCGCACCTTCGGAGCCACCCCCGGAGCCGGGCTGATGGACGAGGCGGTCAAGCGCAACATGGCCCTGTTCGAAAAGGCCATGACGATGTGGCCCGGTTTCGCCATGGGCAACCCTGCCGCCCGGCCGGACAAGGAGTCCGAACCCGCTGCCGACGATGCGACGGGCGACCCGCTCAGCGAAATGCGCCGGCAGATGGATGAGATGAAGGCGCAGCTCGACCGCCTGGCCGGCGGCAAGGGCTCGCCATGACAGACGGCGTTCGCCCCATCAGTCCGGTCGAACGGCAGGATCGCCGTGATCGTGACCGACGCGCGGCCGAACGCCGGGCCGGGTCGACATCGCGGGAGCTCGTGCCGCTCGGAGACGCCGCCGATCACGACACCCCGATGGAAGACAGCCCGGGCAAGACCTGCCCCCAGGCCCGCCGCCGATCCGGGCGCGAGCGCCTTCGCTGCCCAGATGATCGGCCAGACCGGACAGCGCAAAGGCCTGAAGGGCGGCCCGCCGGTTCTCGGTGCCGCCCGCTCCACCTATCTGGGCACTGAATACTCCGGGCCGAACGAACGCCGTCCGGGTGCCGGCAAGGGCAAGCGCACCGACGTCTGACGCGGTGGCGTCCGGCGGCACGGTCCTTGCTGTGCAGGGGGTCCTGTCCCGCTTTCCGGATCACCCGCCATGTCCACGGTTCTCACCATCGCCGCCCGCGTATTCGACGTTACGGTGGTCGCCCTGATCTTCACCGCCTTCAGCTAGGCGGCGACAACGGCCTTGGATCTGGGCCATTTTTTGGTTTCAGGTCAATTCGACCTGAAACCAAAAGGGTCTAGCCGCCGCCGAAATCCAGATCCTTGCGGGCCGCGATGATGGTGACGATGAATCCGGCCAGAACGTCCAGCATGACCATCACCACGATCAGGAAGAAGGTCGAGGTGGCAAACCCCTTGATCAGCAGGAACTCGATCAGGCAGACGACGAACAGGATCATCGACAAGGCGTGATTGATGATCGCCACCTTCTGGCTCGACGTCGACTTCAGCAGTTCGAAGAACAGCATGATCAACGCCATGAACAGGATCAGGTCACCGACACCCACGTCCCAGTTTGCCCCCGAAGTCATCGGAATCGAGAATAACGGGTCGCGCAGTACGGCGTCCGCCTGAAGGGCACCGTTGCTGCCCATCAAGCCTGACAGCACGACGATGTTGTAGATGATGACGGGTATCAGCAGAAGCGGCAGGGCGATCAGCATGGTTCGGTCCTCGGCAGCCGGCCGGTCGAACGGCCTCGCTTGTTAACGACGAATACCCCCGTTCGCTCCCGACGGCTACGCCGGTTCGCCCCCGAGGCGAGTGAGGCGGTCAGGATGCCCCGACTTCACGAACAGCTCCCGGGCTGCCGGGACCGCGACTTGAGCCACATCACCCCCATCAGGTCCGAAACCGAGGCCATCAGCCGCCCCCAGTTGGTATATTTGGACTGGCCGGTCTCCCGATGCCGATGATCGACGTCCAGATACCGGTTCTCGAAACCCTCGCGGATCATCAGTGCCGGCAGGTAGCGATGGATATGATCGAAATAGGGAAGGCGCAGGAATATCTCGCGCCGAAACGCCTTCAGCCCACAGCCGGTGTCATCGGCGTCGTCCTGAAGCAATTTCCTTGCGGATGCGGTTGGCCCAGAGTGAGGCTTGACGCTTGGCCCGGGAATCCTGGCGACGGGCCCGGCGACCCCCGACCAGAGCCACCGACGACGGGGCCGCGATCAGGGCGTCGACAAGCTTTGGCGCATCCGCCGGCGGGTTCTGGCCGTCGCCGTCGAGTGTGACGATAATCGATCCCCGCGCGGCCAGCACGCCGCTGCGAACCGCCCGGCTCTGGCCGGCGTTTCGAGCATGGCCGATCACCCGCAGGGCGGGCAGTTCGCCCATCAACGCCTGAAGCTCGGCCAGGGTCGCGTCGCGACTGGCGTCATCGACAAAAATCATCTCATAGGCGCGCCCGGCGAAAGCCGCGGCAATCTCGCGTGCCAGCGGTCCGGCCGCACCGGCTTCGTCATGCACCGGCACGACGACGGAGATTTCAGGCGTTTCCTTGCTTGTCATTGTCGCTCAATAGCCGAGTTTGCCGTCTGGCGGGAGCCACAAGCTGGCACAAGCGTCACCACAGGTCGGGTCGGTCACGGTGGCTGACGTTGCGCGAAACGGCATGTTAGGAATGACCGCATGATGCGCCCGAATCTGGATCACCTTGTCGCCGGCTGGCGCGGACCCCTGCTGGCGGCCCTGCTGACCCTGGTCGCCGGCCTGCCAGGCCTGCTGCTGTTGCCGCCGCTGGATCGCGACGAGAGCCGCTATGCGCAGGCGACCTCGCAAATGCTGGAGAGCGGTGACTATGTCGACATCCGCTTCCAAGACGAACCACGCTGGAAGAAGCCGATCGGAATCTACTGGATGCAGGCGGTCGCCGTCGTGACGACCTCCCAGGTCGAGAACCGCGATATCGCCCCCTATCGTATTCCGTCCCTGCTGGGCGCGATTCTGGCTGCAGCCGCCTGCGCCTGGGCGGGCGCGGCCCTGTTCGGCCAGCGGGCGGGTTTCCTCGGCGGAGCCCTGCTGGGTGCCACCTTCCTGCTGTCCACCGAAGCCGGCATCGCCAAGACTGACGCGATGCTATGCGGCGCAGTCACGCTGTCGATGGCCGCCCTCGCGCGAATCTACATGGCGGCGCGGGCCGACAAGGCTCCACAAAGGCTGCACAAACTCCTGTTCTGGCTGGGTCTGGGGCTGTCGATCCTGATCAAGGGCCCGATTGGTCTGATCGTGATCGTTCCGGCGATGATGGCCCTGTCGGTCTGGGACCGTGACCTGTCCTGGATGCGTCGTCTCGGTTGGGGGTGGGGGCTGCCGCTGATCGCCCTGATTGTCGGCCCCTGGGCCATCGCCATCACCATCGCCACCGACGGCGGGTTCTGGCGTGAGGCGATCGGAGGCGACCTGGCGCCCGAATCTGACCGGTGCCCATGAAAGTCATGGCGGATTTCCGGGCATGTATCTGGTCCTCGCCCCGCTGCTGTTTTTTCCGGCCACCCTGATGCTGCCCGCGGCCCTGTCGACGGCCTGGCATCGGCGGGCCGAGCCGGCGGTCCGGTTCATGGTCTGCTGGCTGGTCCCGGCCTGGCTGATTTTCGAGGCCGCCCCGACCAAGCTGTGGCACTATACCCTGCCGACCTTCGGGGCCCTGGCCCTTCTGGCCGCGGCCGCCCTGACCCAACCGATAGGCGTGATGTCGCGACGGGCCGGTGCGGCACTGACCCTGTTTGCCGGCATTCTGATCATCGGCATCACCCTTTATGGCCTGACGGAATTCGGCACATCGACGGCCCAGACCTGGGCCGCCCTGACCATCGTCTTCACCGCTGGAGCGGCGGCGATCGGTGCCTTCCTGCTGTTGAACCGGGCCGCGACGTCCGCCGTCATTGCCTCGATCGTGTTGGGTGTGATCGCCCACGCCGCCCTGGCGGGAACCTTGCGCCAGCTGCGCCCGCTGTCCGTTGCGCCGCGACTGGAGGCCACGCTTGAACACGCCGCCCTGCATCCCCGACAGGGCCGGATTACCGGACCCGTGGCCATTACCGGCTTCCATGAGCCCAGTTTCGTTTTCCTGACCGGCCGCAGCACCGAACTGACCGACGCCGACGGGGCGGCTCGTGCCCTGGCCGAGGGCCGCCCGGCGATCGTCGAGGCCCATGACGCCGACGCCTTCCACCAGTCCAGCGCCCGGCTGGGCGTAGCCGGACGTGCGGTCGGCGTCGTGACCGGCCACAACTATTCCAATGGCGACGACGTCAGTCTGACCGTTTATGCGCCGCCGGGCGCGGCGGATGTCACCGGAGGCGGTCAATGAGCCGCCGTCATATCACGATCGTCGAGGTCGGGCCTCGCGACGGCCTGCAGAACGAGCCGACGGTGTTCAAGCCTGCGGTACGGGCAGAGTTCGTGCAGAAGCTGGAAGCGGGCGGAGCCCGACGGATCGAGGCCGTCTCCTTCGTCCATCCGAAATATGTACCGCAGATGGCCGGGGCCGAAGAGGTGATGGCCCTGCTGCCGCCTCGGACCGGTCATAGCCGTATCGGGCTGGTGCTGAACGGCCGCGGATATAACCGGGCGCTCGAAACCAGCGTGGACGAGGTCAATGTGTCCCTGTCCGTGACCGACGGCTTCGGCCTGAAGAACCAGGGCCTGACGGTGAACGACCAGGTGGCCATGCTCGGCGACATCGTCGGGCGGCGTCACAACGCGGCCGGCCGGGTCGGCGCAGCCCCCTCCCTGTCCGCCACCCTGTCCTGCGTCTGGGGCTGCCCGTTCGAGGGCGAGGTCTCGGTCGGGCAGGTGACCGATCTCGTCGGTCAGGTCGCCGCGCTCGGGGTCGGGGAGATCGCCCTGGCCGACACCATCGGGGCCGGTGATCCGTGGGCCGTGACGCAGGTGGTCGAGGCCGCGCGCAAGGCGGCACCGGATGCGCGGCTGCGTCTGCATTTCCACGACACCCGCAATACCGGCCTGGCCAATGCCTATGCCGGCGTCGAGGCCGGGGTCGATGTGCTGGATGCCTCGGCCGGCGGCATCGGTGGCTGCCCGTTCGCGCCCGGGGCCACCGGCAATATCGCCACGGAAGACCTCGTCTACATGCTGGAGCGGGCCGGATTCACGACGGATTACGATCTGGATGCCCTGATCAACACGGCGCGCTGGATGGGCGAGAAGCTCGGTCGACCCGCGCCTTCGGCGCTCAGCCGTGCCGGCGGCTTTCCCCGCCGGACCTGATCGACGCCATACGGGCTCAGAAGTCTCGCCATCGACCTCAGGAGCGGCTAAGGCTGTCCTCCTCGCTGATGGTGAAAGCTCGCTGCCCGTCCATGCGCATAGTTCTGGCAACCGACGCCTGGGAACCCCAGGTCAATGGCGTCGTCCGCACCCTGACCCGGACCGTGGCTGAATGCCGCGCCATGGGTCATGAGGTCGAGGTCATCCGCCCTGACCAGTTCAAGACGATTCCCTGCCCGACCTATCCGGAAATTCGTCTGGCGCTCGGAGCGGAGGAGGAGATCCGCGAACGCCTGCGCGCCTTTGAGCCCGAGGCCGTCCACATCGCCACCGAGGGACCGATCGGCATCGCGACCCGGCGGATCTGCGTCGAGTGGAAACTGCCGTTCACGACCAGCTACCATACCAAATTTCCGGAATATGTATCGGCGCGGTTCCCGATCCCGGTCCAGGTCGGCTACGCCTATATGAAATGGTTCCACAAGCCGTCCGGCCGGCTGATGGTGGCGACGCCGACCCTGCGCGACGAACTGGTCGAGCACGGGTTCCGGAACGTCTCCCCCTGGTCCCGCGGCGTCGACACCGAGCAGTTCAACCCCGACCTGCCGCGTATCTACGACGAAATGGGTGGCGAGGAGTGGGCGCGTCCCTTCTTCCTCAACGTCGGCCGTGTGGCCGTCGAAAAGAACATCGAGGCCTTCCTCGAGACCGACCTGCCGGGCACCAAGATCGTCGTCGGCGACGGACCGGCCCGTGCAGATCTGGCCGCCCGCTATCCGGACGCCAAATTCCTCGGCGCCCGGTTCGGCGAGGAACTGGCGCGGTGCTTCCGTGACGCAGACGTCTTTGTCTTCCCCAGCTGGACAGACACCTTCGGCCTGGTCATCCTGGAAGCCATGGCCACCGGCACACCGGTTGCGGCCTTTCCGGCGCACGGGCCGATCGACATCATTCCCGGCTCGGGTGCCGGCGCGATCAGTGACGATCTGCGAACCGCCTGTCTCGAGGCCCTGGAATGCGACCGTGCCGACGTGCGGGCCTATGCGGAGAAATTCAGCTGGCGGGCCTCGGCGGAGCAGTTCGTCGAAAACCTGCAGCCCTATCCGGAGCCCGAGCGCGGCCGCTTCTGGCGCCGCCTGAGGCGTCTCGCCCGCCTCCGTCGCAAGGTCGCCGCCTGATATCGTCGTCAACCAACCCTGAACGGTCGACCTTCCGGGGCCTTGTTTTCGAACGTGGGAAACACCTCTAGGACAAATCGACATTCACCGCATCCAGATCATGGCGGCGGCGATGTGGGTGAAGGCCAGGAAGTGCGGGGCGAGGCGATCGTAGCGCGTTGCGAACCGTCGGTAATGCTTGAGTTTGTTGAAGCACCGCTCGACACGGTTGCGCAGTCGATAGAGGGCGGGATCGTGCGGGATCGGGGTTTTTCTTGAGCGGGTCGAAGGGATGACCGCTTCGGCACCGACGGCGGCGAGGGTCTGTCGAAAGGCGCTGGAATCGTAGGCCCTGTCGGCCATGACGGCGACGGGCGCGAAGCCTTCGATCAGGGCCGGCGCGGCCAGGATGTCGTGGCTCTGGCCGGCGGCGAGCAGGAAGCGGACGGGTCGCCCCAGACTGTCGCAGGCCATGTAAATCTTGGTCGTCAGTCCACCTCGGGAACGCCCCACAGCCGGATCGAGGCCCCCCTTTTTGAGCCGGAGCCCCGACCGGTCGTCGCCTGCTGATGAGCCCTGACCAGGGTTGAATCCAGCATCAGATACCGGTTGTCCCGGTCCTTGATCAGGTCGGCGAAAACTCGCTCCCAGACCCCGGCGCGGGACCATCGACTGAACCTCTGATGCGCCGTCTTCCACTTGCCGTAGCGATCCGGCAGGTCGCGCCAGTGCGCCCCTGACCGCAAAACCCACAGCACGCTGCTCACGAACAACCGGTTGTCGGCCCCGGTCCGCCCGGGATCACCCACCTTGCCCGGCAGCAGCGGTGCGATCCGCTCCCACTGAACATCGCTCAACTCGTACCGGCTCACACCCATCATCCATCTCCGCAAAGGCGGAGACCTATAAATCACGCATCACGGCGTCTGTAAATCCTGAATGTCGATTGAACCTAGCTGATCGGTGCCGCCATCGGCGTCATCGCGGCGGCGATAGCCCGCTGGACAGCGATCTCGTCCGCCGGAAGGGGCACCATTCCACGGTCCTGCAGATAGCCTCCACGCCCCGCCGCGCCGTCAGACATAAACTCCTGCACGAACTGCTGCAGGCCCGGCGTCACGCCGATGTGAGCCTTCTTGACGTAGATGTAGAGGCTGCGCGCCAGCGGATAGCTGCCGTCGGCGATGGTCTCGACGGACGGCGCGATGCCGTCGATGCTCTCGGCCCTCACCGTGTCCATGTTCTGCTCCAGGAACGAGAAGCCGAAGACGCCCAGGGAGCCCGGCGTGCGCGACAGCGTCTGCACGATGGCGTTGTCATTCTCGCCGGCGTCAATCCAGGAGCCGTCTTCCCGCAACGTATGGGCCAGGGTTTCAAACCGGGCCTCGTCACTGGCCTTGACCGCACGCACCGCCGGGATCAGCGCCGCGCCGGGGGCCATGCCCAGCTCAAGAAAGGCGTCGCGGGTGCCGGAGGTCGGCGGCGGCCCATAAACCTGTATTCGCTGGTTCGGCAGGGCTGGATTGACCATGTTCCAGGTCGTCGCCGGATTGGCGATGAAGTCGTCGCCGCCGGGAACGTCCTTGGCCAGTCCCTGATACAGGTCCTGAAGGCGGAAGTTGAAGCCATTGCCGTCGCGCGCGGTGGCGATGACGATCCCGTCAAAGCCGATCTTCAGCTCCACGATTTCGGTGACGCCGTTCTGCCGGCACATCTCGAACTCGGAGGCCTTCATCGGACGCGAGGCATTGGCAACGTCCGGGGTTGTTGGGCCGACGCCCTGACAAAAGGCCTGGATACCACCGCCGGTGCCCAGCGATTCGACACGCGGCGCAGCGCCTTTCGAGACCCGGGCATAGTTCTCGGCCACGCGGGTCGCGAACGGGAAGACGGTCGATGACCCCGCGGCCCAGATGCCCGCGCGAGCCCCGTCGCCACTATTCCCGCAGCCGGCCACAGCCAGCAGGGCCATCACCGAGGCGGCCACCAGAAGCCTGGATATCATGATCAAATCTCCGAACACCAAGTGTCAAACGGGCTTAGACCAGACATATATGACGCTCAGCGCGCGCCTTTGTGACAGTCAGAGCAAGCGTTTGCGCATGATCTGCGACAGGGTGTCGATCAGGGTCACCGCCACGACGATGACAATCGCGATCGCCGAAACCTCGGCATACTTGAAGCCCTGGATATCCTCGAACAGCAGCTGGCCGATACCCCCGGCCCCGATCAGGCCCAGAACCGTCGCCGCCCGGCTGTTGGATTCGAACCGGTACAGCGCGAACGAGGTCCACAGCGGGGCAACCTGCGGAATCACACCCCAGACAATCTCGAGCAGGGGCGTGGCCCCGGTGGCGCGCACACCCTCGACCGGACCCTTGTCGATCGACTCCACGGCCTCCGAGAACAGCTTGGCGAGCACGCCACCGGTGTTGAGCGCCAGCGCCAGGACGCCTGCCAGCGGACCAAGGCCCACGGCGACGATAAACAGGGTGGCGATGACGAGGTCGGGAATGGAGCGCAGCAGGTCCATGACCCGCCGGACCGGCCAGACGACCCAGCCCGGCGCGATATTGCGCGCCGCCGCAAGTCCGAGAGGCACGGCGATGAAGACGGCGATGAACGTGCCCCACAGGGCGATCTGAACGGTCAGCCACATCAGGCCGACCAGATGTTGCCAGTTGCTGAAATCGGGCTTCAGCAGCTCCCGCCCGTAGGTCCGGATACTGTCCTGGTTGGTGACCAGCTTGGGCAGGTTGGCCATGTCGACCTTGTCGAAGCTGATCAGCAGCACGACGGCGATACCGCCCCACAGCAGCAGGTCGAGCAGCCAGGCCGACAGCGATTTGGACGGCGGCCGCGGCACTTCACCGCTCATGCCCACGGGGCGACCTCCGACGGCAGCTGCGGCCGCAGCGGTGTTCGGAGTGTCGCTCAAGGTTGGACCTCACGCTTGGCGCGCAAGGCGGCCAGGGCACGTTCAGCAGCGGCGACAGCCGTCTGATCACCCTTGGCGCGCGCCTCGGACAGTTGCTGGTCCGCGATCATTTCCCGAACGGGGTCGAGGTAGCCGTCGTCGGCGGCGCGGAACATCGAATAGTTCAGGCTGGCGAGAACCTGGCGCTGACGCTCGGCCTCGGCCCCTTCGCCCTGTCCGTAGGTCAGGAAGAAGCTGCGGATCTTCTCCTTGAGGACCGGGTCGAGGTCCTCGCGAATCACGATCCCGGACTCCGGGATCGGCGGCGAGATCCAGATGTCCTGCAGCTGGCTGGCCAGATGCGGGTTCTCGCGCATCATGAAAATGGTGTTGATCGTGTTCGACGTGGCGATATCGACGACACCGGTGGCCACGGCAAAGGCATTGGCCTGATGGCTGGCCGACCGCATGGTCTTGAAGCACTGGCCGGGCTGGATGCCGCGGGGATTGAACAGGAAGGTCATGGGCGCGAGCGTGCCCGAGGTCGACTGGGCGTCGCCGATGCCGAAATCATAGACCTTGCCGCACGCCAGGACCTTGTCCAGCGTGATGCCCGAGCCCTTCCTGACGATCAGGGTCGACTGGTAGCTGTCACGGCCTTCCGGATCGACGATGCGGGCGATGACCTCGCCCTGGGCCCGGTCGACGGCTTCAAGCGCCGGCTTGGCCGAAAACCAGGCGACCTGGGTCTGGTTGAAGCGCATGGCCTCGATCAGAACGTTGTAGTTGCCGGCGAAAAAGGGCTTCACCGGCACACCGATGGCCTTGGACATGTCGTCGAGCAACGGCTGCCACAGCGGTCCTGAGGACGCCTGGCCCTCGGCCGAGAGTATCGAGAAGGTGATTTCCGACGGCGCGCCGGCGGGGGTGTCTTCCCCCTTGCCGCACGACGCGAGGCCCAGGGCCATGACGGCGATACCGGCGACAGCGGCCAGACGGCGGGTGAACAGGGTATGGGTCATGCCTTGGCTTCCCAGAACGCGTCCTCGAACTCGGGACCGTAGATATCGATAAGGCGGTTGGTATCCAGACCGGTGGTCGGTCCGTCATATACAACCTTGCCCTCCTGCAGGGCGATGACCCGGTCGCAATAGCGGATGGCATAGTCGACCTGGTGCAGGGTGACGATCACGCCGAGGCCGTCGCGCTTGTTGAGCTCGACCAGCAATTCCATGACCTTGCGGGCGGAAACGGGATCGAGGGAGGCGACCGGTTCGTCGGCGAGAATCGCCCTGGCCCCCTGGACGAGGGCACGGGCGATGGCCCCGCGCTGTTGCTGGCCCCCCGACAGGGTATTCGCCCGCTGTCCGGCATAGTCGGAAACGCCGACCCGGTGCAGGGCCGCCATGGCCAACGCCTTGTCGGCGGCGGGCCACAGCCCGAACATGCCCCGCCAGACCGGCAACCGGCCCAGGGCTCCCAGCATGACGTTGGAGAACAGGGACAGCCGGCCGACCAGGTTGAACTGCTGGAAAATCATGCCCAGCTTGCCACGTGCGGCACGAACCCGGCCGGTCACGTGACCGTTCTTCTGGACCACTTCGCCGAAGACCTCGATCGTGCCCTTGCCGGGATCGATGCTCTGCAAGCCGGTGATCGAACGCAGCAGCGTCGACTTTCCGGAACCGGACGGACCGATCAGGGCGACCATTTCTCCGGCGGCAACCTCGACGGACACGCCGTTGAGCGCCTTGCGGGAACCGAAGGTCTTTGACACATCGCGCACGGAAGCGACGGCGGCGGCGGATGAGCTCATGGACTCGCTGATGGCGGTTGCAGGGCTGGGCCGCATGACGCGCGAAACGCGCTTCGGCAAGTCTTAATGACACGGCGACGTCGATTTCGTCCAGTGTGACGCATCGAAGTCAGGGAATGATTGCCTTGAGCCGGGCCCGGTCATGCGACGACGTCAGCGCCGCCATCGATCGTTTCAGGGACTCCTTGCCGAGCCGGACCGCGGCGTGGCCCATGGGGCCGGGCGCGGACCCGAGGGAATTCAACGCCCTTTGTAGCTGGATCGCCACCAGCAGGTCGCCCGCTCCATAGCGGATCAGGGGTCCGTAGACGTCGTCCAGCATGTCGCCCTCCACAAGGGCCGGCGCGCGCAGGCGATCATACGTCACCGACGCCCCCGCGGGCGCGTCTTCCTGAGCCTGGCACCACGCATCCAGCAGCCGCACGCCGGTGGTCGCGATCTCGACGGCGGTTCCGGGGTCGTTGACGCCGGGCGACAGGGCCTTGCCGGCGATTTCTCCCAGAACCGTCAGGGCAAACCGGGGATCCTGGTCAAACGAACGTGACCGCCCCAATGTGAAGGCGGCACAAAACCGGTTCCGCAGGTCGTCATCCGCCTCGGCCACGGCAAGACGACACAAGACCTCGCCGCGGCGCACGAAGGTGCCAGGCACGGCCACCACCTCGACATCGGCTCCGGCCGTCGCCGCCGCACGCTGCAGATGGTCGGGATCCACATTCTGGACATAGCCCGTCTTCGGGCTGGGGATGGCCACCGCCCGCGGCCCCAGGGTTCCGGCCCGTCCTCCGAGACTCGGGCGCGCGGCGGCTTCAAGCAGGGCCCGGGTACCGCGTTCCTCGACGAGTTCGATCATGTGTCCCAGCCGGGCCAGCCGCGACAGCCGATTGATCCAAGCCAGCAGACGGAAGGCGACGAGGCCGACCACGGCCAGACTGATCAGAAACAGCACCGCCCGACCGGCCGCCGCGTAATAGTGGGCATTGATCGCCGTGACCCCGACGATGGCGTAGAGAAAGGCCCCGACGAAGGTCGCGAGCGACTTCTGCGTCGCCTCGTCACCGGTAACGAGAGAGGCCACGCGTGGCGTGGCGGCGCTGGAAACGGCGGTATAGGCGGTGACCATCGCGCCGAGAGAAAAGGTGGCGACCGCGAGCAGGCTCGACGCCAGTATGGTCAGGACCTGTTCGACCAACTCTCCGCCAAAGCGATCCGCCATTTCGGTCGGGACCAGCGGAGCGGCCACAACCGCAGCCAGCGCCGCGACGACGCCGAACACCGCGTAGAGTCCGGCCCGAAACCAAAGCTCCTGGGTCGTGCGCTTCCAGACAAACAGCCAACGGTTCATCATCTTCCCCCTGCCCCGTCATCCACCTTCCAGCGGCCCGGAGCAACGGGAACGCACTGGTGGACAGAGGGTTCTGGACAGGGGTGACAGGGGTGACAGGGGTGAGTTCAGCCCTGAAACACAAAATGGCCCCTTTACTTTCCGGCCTCACGACCCTACATCGCCCTTTCCGGCGGACCCCGTGGTCTGATCTTGCGCTGCTAACGCCGGCTGGGTTTAACAATTCCAGGGGTTTACGTGAATTGCGCACGTATCCATTTCCCCTGGACCTGGTCCGTGAGCGGTCCCCCGAGCGTCCCGTCGCACTTGTGCGGCCTCGTTCGGTTTCCGTAGCGGCGCGCTGGTTCCAGGATAATCTGAAAGCAGACGTCTTCTATGCGGTGAAGGCAAACCCTTCACGCTGGGTCATCGAGACCCTGGTCGCCGAAGGGGTCAATGCGTTCGACGTCGCCTCGCTCGCCGAGATCGAACTGGTGCGTTCGGTCAGTGCCGACGCACGTCTGGCCTTCATGCATCCGGTCAAGAGCCGGAACGCCATCACCCGCGCCTATTTCGATCTGGGCGTGCGCACCTTTGCGCTCGACAGCCACGATGAGCTGGAAAAGATCCTCGACGCCACCGCCGGTGCGACGGATCTAAATCTGATCGTACGCATGGCCGTTGCCACCGACGGTGCCGCCTACACGCTGTCAGGCAAGTTCGGCGTCACGCCGGACCAGGCGCCTGCCCTGCTGCTGGCCACGCGTCGTGCTGTGGTCGACGGCCTGATGGGCGTCAGCTTCCACGTCGGCAGCCAGTGCATGCGCCCCAGCGCCTATCAGGCCGCCATGGCCCAGGTCGGACGCTCGATCAGCCGCGCCGGTGTGTTCGTCGATATCGTCGATGTCGGCGGTGGCTTCCCGTCTGTCTATCCAGGCATGGTCCCGCCGGACATGAGCGAATACGCCGATGCCATCCATCGCGGCTTCAACGAGATGCCGGTGTCCGAGACCACCGAACTGTGGTGCGAGCCCGGTCGGGCGCTGGTGGCCGAGTCCTCGTCGGTCCTGTGCCGGGTCGACCTGCGCAAGGGTGACGCCCTGTATCTGAACGACGGCAGCTATGGCTCGCTGTTCGATGCGACGCACTCGCGCTGGCCCTTCCCGGTCAAGCTGGTGCGCGATGCCGAGTCCGCGAGCGATCTCAAGCCGTTCCAGTTCTATGGACCGACCTGCAATTCGATCGATCACATGCCCGGGCCGTTCTGGCTGCCGGCCGATATCCGTGAAGGCGACTTCATCGAGATCGGCATGCTGGGAGCCTACGGCGTCGCCATGTCGACCGGCTTCAACGGCTATGGCGAGCATGAACTGGCCATGGTCGAGGACGCCCCGATGGCCTCGCTCTACGGCCTCGCGCCCCGCTCCATCCCGACCGTGCGCACCACGGCCGAGGAGCAGGCCCGCAAGATCGTTCGCCTGTCGCGCCCCAAGGGCAAGGCCGGCGTACGCAAGCGCAAACGCTGATCCCAGGCTGACGCGAAAGCGTCCCTCGGCTATCTAGTCAAGCAGCGGCCCGTCGCTCCGTCCGGGCCGCTGCACTCTTCAGGACGGGCGCTCAAATCCAGGGAACCCCGCGAGATGACCGCACCCGTTCAATCCAACACCAAGGCCCAGCTGCTCCAGAACACGGTCGAGCATATCGACATGACCAGCTTCGACGCGCGCCCGATCATCGACGCGATGCGCAAGATGTCGTTCTCGAGCCGCGACACGGCCCGCGCCGCCGACATTTTCTCGATGGCCATCGAGGACAAGGACTGCTCGCCGTGGCTGATCCTGGCCGGTTCGACCTCGGCCGGCGGTTGCATGCATGTGTACCGCGACATGGTGAAATTCGGCATGATCGACGCCGTGGTCGCCACCGGGGCCTCGATCGTCGACATGGATTTCTTCGAGGCGCTGGGCTTCAAACACTACCAGGCCGCCGGTGAGGTGGACGACAACGTCCTGCGCGACAACTACATCGACCGGATCTACGACACCTATATCGACGAGGAAGAGCTCCAGAACTGCGATCACACCATCCTTGAGATCTGCAACCGGCTGGAGCCACGCGCCTATTCCTCGCGCGAGTTCATCTGGGAAATGGGCAAATGGCTGTCCGAAGGAAATGCCAGGAAGGAAGGGTCGCTGATCCAGACCGCCTATGAAGAGGGCGTGCCGATCTTCTGTCCGGCCTTTGTCGAACTCCTCGGCGGGCTTCGGTCTGGTCAAGCACCAGAAGGAACAGATCGCGGCGGGCAAGCCCTATGTGATGATCGACGCCGTGGCCGATTTCCGCGAACTGACCGACATCAAGATCGCCGCGGGTGTCACCGGCCTGTTCATGGTCGGCGGCGGTGTGCCCAAGAACTTTGCCCAGGACACCGTGGTCTGCGCCGAAATCCTGGGCGTCGAGGCCGAGATGCACCGCTATGCGGTCCAGATCACGGTCGCCGATGTGCGCGACGGGGCCTGTTCATCCTCGACGCTCAAGGAGGCCGCCAGCTGGGGCAAGGTCCAGACCACCCATGAGCAGATGGTTTATGCCGAGGCCACGACCGTGGTGCCGCTGATCGGTTCGGACGCCTACCATCGTGGAAGCTGGAAAAATCGGGACAAGCGCCGCTGGAACAAGCTGTTCGCCAAGGGCTGAACCCAACGCCGGTTTCGCCGTGCGGGGGCCGGGACACTGTCCCGGCCCTTTCCGTATCGGGAACTGACCGGCGGGCGACGGCTTAGAGTCCCGAGAGGATTCTGATCATGCCCGACACACCCCACCCCACGACTGACCACCCGACGCCCGAGGCTGAGCCGGACACGGGGGCAGAGGCCCTGGCCCTGGCGCTTTCCGGCTCGGATAGTGGATCCGATACCCGCGCGGGGTCCCTGCGGGGCGGCTCGGCTTCCGGCTCGGATATTGATCCGGACCAGGCCCGGATCAACGCCGACCTGGCGAAACAGGGACGGGCGGCCGCAGCGAGCCGGGACTCCGACGTCGAGTGAGACCCGAGGCGACACGGTGCCGCCTTGTCGTCGCCGCATCGATGGGCCACGGTGGTTCTATAATCAGAACAGTCTCAAGGACGTACAGCGGATGAAGCGGAGCATGGCAATCGCCTTCCTGGCGATGGCAACCTCGCTCACGGGTTGCGGAAATGGCGATGCGCAGGCGGAACGGCCGGTCGCGCCCGAAACCGCAGCCGGACCGCCCGCCCCTGCCGCCGACGCGCCCCCCCGTCAGCCCCGTCGGCACCGCCCCCGCGACCCCGGCGACCGAAACCTCGGGCGTTCCGGCCTTCGCCGCCGTCTACCCGGGCGGGCAGGTTTCGGCCCCCCCGACCATCGCGAATGGTCCGGACGGTCCCGGCGGCATCGTTTCCTTCACGACCAATGCCGACCCCCCGACACCGTCGTTGCCTTCTATCGCCAGAAGGCTGAAGCGGCGGGCCTGTCTTCGATCATGGGCATAAATCAGGGGCGGGCCCGGGCCTATGGCGCGGTGGCGGCGGACAATGCAGCCACAAGCCTCAGGGTCGTCGCTGACCCGGTCGACGACGGCGCAACCTCGGTCCAGCTGACCTGGAGCACCGGGCGGTGTGACTCCGGGAGGCGGCGCGACCCTGGCGGTTGCGACGCTGCTGTTGGCCGCCTGCGCCGGCCTGCCTGAAACGACCCCCGCGCCCGGGATGGCGCTGACCGGCTATCTTCCAGACACGATCAACGAACAGCTGGCGGCCACCATCCTGCCGGGGCCACCCGATGCATAGTCTCGTGACCATGCTGCATCCGACGCCTATCGCACGCTGGAAGGCGGGGATCGCTGGCTGATGGCCATCGCCCATGCCGAGCTGAGACCCCCCTATGTCGCCCAGCATTTCGACTGTGCCATCGGGGCCCGGATGACGGCCCGACCCATGCCGGCCCTGACCCGGCTGATGACCCGCCTGCAGATCGATACGGTGGCCGCAGGCACCATCGCCCGGGATCAAAGCCCCCGCACCCGACCGGCGGCCGTGGATCCGCAGCGCCGTGTCTGTTTGCGCCTGACCGCGGCCGGGCGCGGCTCTCCCTCGTGGCCGTCGATCGCCGCGGCGGTGGGTACCGCCTATGGTGATCTGTTCAGCAGTCTGGTTCCGGAGCGATCAGAGGCGATCCAGCGAATCGGTCGGGAGATCGGCATCAGCCGCGCGATCTGCGCCCTGGACTGGCCCGATGACGTGACGGCCGGCCAGCAGCTGGGCCATGCCGTCCATGCAGCGGCGGCGGCGACCCCGGCCTTCCGGGACGATCTGGAACGGGCCCGGGCCGAGGTGTCGGCCGCCCGCACGCCGGGAATGGAAAGCCCGGGCTGTGCCGCCGAACGCCGGCTGTTTCCGGCCTCGACCCGGTAGACTCAGGCCGGCCGGGGTGCGGTCAGGGGGCCGTAGAGGTCGGTGCGGCGGTCCCGGAAGAAGCCCCAGGCCGCGCGATGGCGATCGAGGAAGTCGCGATCGAAGGTGTGGACCAGCACGCCCTCGTCCGTCCGCCCGAAGCTCTCGACCAGATCGCCACGGTGATCGGCGATGAAGGATGAGCCGTAATATTCCTGCCCGTCCCCGGCGACCTGCTCATGGCCGATGCGGTTGGCCCCGACAACCGGCACCACGTTCGACACGGCATGGCCCTGCATCGCGCGCTGCCATGGCAGGGCGGTGTCCAGCTCGCTGTCATGGGGCTCGGAGCCGATGGCGGTCGGATACATCAGGACCTCGGCCCCCATCAGCATCATGGCGCGGGCGGTCTCGGGGTACCACTGGTCCCAGCAGATGCCGACGCCGACCCGACCGAAGCGGGTGTCCCAGACCTTGAAACCCGTATCGCCCGGCCGGAAATAGTATTTTTCCTGATAGCCGGGGCCGTCGGGAATGTGACTCTTGCGATAGACCCCCATGGCCGAGCCGTCGGCATCCAGCATGACCATCGAATTCTAATAGTGCGGCCCCTCGCGTTCGAAGATCGATACCGGAATGGCCACCCCCAGTTCGGCGGCGATCGGGGCCAGGGCGGTGACACAGGGATGCTCGCGCCACGGATAGGCTGTGGCGAACCAGTGCTCTTCCTGGGTGACGCAGAAATAGGGCCCCTGGAACAGTTCCGGCGGCAGGATCACCTGCGCCCCCTGTGAGGCGGCCTGACGGGTCAGGTCAATGGTCCGGTCGATATTGGCCTGCATGTCCTCGCCATAGGCGGTCTGCAGGGCGGCGACGGAGATGGTGCGGGCGTCCGGGCGGGCCATCAGGCAGGCTCCTGCTGGGAGATGCAATGGGAGGATCCGCCGCCGCTGAGAATGGCCAGCGACGGCAGCAGAACGATCTCACGATCGGGAAACACCGTGGCCAGGGCCTGACCGGCCAGATCGGCGGCGCGGTCGTCGCCATAGGTCGGCACGATAACGGCACCGTTGGCGATCAGGAAATTCATGTGGCTGGCCGGGATCGGCTTTTCATCCTCGTCGGGAACAAAGCCGGGTGACGGAATGCGCAGCACCTTGATCGCACGCCCATCGGCATCCGTCATGGCCGACAGGGCCCGGGCCGTGGCGTCATAGACGTCGTCATTGGGATCATCCCGGCCCCAGGCGACCGGACAGGCCACCACACCGGGCGCGACGAAGCGGGCGAGATTGTCGACATGGCCGTCGGTGTGGTCGTTCAGCAGGCCGTCGCCCAGCCACAGCACCTTGCGGGCTCCAAGCGCGGTGCCGAGCGCCGCTTCGGCGGTCGCCTCGCTCCAGCCCGGATTGCGGTTGGGATTGAGCAGGCACTGACGGGTGGTCAGCACAGTGCCGGCCCCGTCGTGATCCAGGGCCCCGCCTTCGAGGATGAAGTCGTGCCGGGTCAGGGTTGTGCCGGAAGCGGTACCGATCTGACCGGCGACCTCGTCGTCGTGCGGGAAATCGTATTTGCCGCCCCAGCCGTTGAAGCGGAAGGCGTGCGCCGTGCGTGACCCCGGACCGAAGATCGGACCGGTATCGCGCAACCAGATATCGCCGAACCGGCCGGGCACGACCTCGACCCCGTCGACGCCGTCGAACCGGGCCTGAGCCTCGGCCAGCGCCCCGTCGTTTCCGACCATCAGCCTGACCTGTTCGCGGCCCGGTCCGGCCAGGGCCCGCACCAGGGCCTCGACCTCGTCGCGGGCCTGCTCCAGCTGGTCCAGCCACAGCTCGGCGTGGCTGGGCCAGCCCACCCACATCGCGCGGTGGGGGGTCCATTCGGCCGGGATCGGCGGGAGCGAAGAGGTCATGGCGACGGCAAACATCCGGACAGGGGGCCAAGCGGGCCAGCCCGGCCAGATAGGCATCCGGACCGGGGAGTTCAACAGTCACGCCCCCTGGCCGGGAGAGCGCAAACGAAAAAGGGGGCGGACCGTCTCCGGCCCACCCCCTGATGCGTAGACTGTAGACCGGTCCTAGAAGGCGGTCCGCAGGGTGAACATGGCCGTACGCGGCGCGCCCAGCTGGTACTGGGCCGCGCCCGAAGTGCTGGTCGAGATGTCGCCGAGATACTCTTCGTCGAACAGGTTGGTCACGTTGACCTGCATCCACCAGTTCGGCGCACCGATGGCCGTGAAGGTGTAGCGGACGTCCAGATCCCACACGGTGTAGGACGGAGCGACCTCGGTGTTGATGTCGTTGGAGAAACGCTCGCCGACATACTTGCCCTGGATGCCCAGGTCCAAGTCGCCCAGCGTCCAGTCCGCACGCATGGCGTATTGCCACTCGGGCGTTTCCACGAGCTGGTTGCCGGCGGTCGGCAGGAACACCGGAACGCCGAGAACGATGCCGTTCGGCAAGTCATTCTGAACTTCACTGTCGGTGTAGGTCACCGAGCCGTAAAGGCTGAAATTCTTCGAACGGCGAGAAGCCGATCTGCCCGTCGAAGCCGCGCAGGGTGACCTCACCGATGTTGCGGGTCAGGAACAGGTTGGCGGCTTCATCGAAGGTCCGCAGGATGCGGTTCGAATAGTCCGTGTGCCACACCGCGAACGAGGCGATCAGGCCCGACGACTGGTAGCGATAGCCCAGGTCGTAGGAGTTGGTCTTTTCCGGTTCCGGATTGACGTCGACGCGATCGTAAAGGTCGTCGGTGCGCGGCGCCGAGAAGCCTTCGGCGTAGCTGGCGTAGAAGGACTGATGCTCGGCGAAGCGCCAGGTGGCACCTGCGTTCGGCAGGACCGCATCATACTTCTTGTCGAACGAAACCGGCGGCCGGTAGCGGTTGTTGGCGCTCGAGTTCAGGGCCGAGGCCGGGAACTGGACCGTACCGTCGGCATTCGTGACCGTCGGAGTTTGGGTCGTGCAATACGCATTGAAGGTATCGCGCTGATAGCAATAGTTGTTCAGTTCACGGCTGAAGAACGGAGCGCGCAGACCCAGCGAGACGCTGAGGGCATCGTCGGCGAAGGAGCCACGATACTCAACGGCGATCTGGTTCAGCTCGGCGTAGGACAGACGATCCCGCCGACGCAGGATCGTGCCGTCGGGCAGGGCGATCGCCGTGCCGTTGCGGCCCGCGAACGGGTTCTCGGGACGACCGCTCGCCTCGATGTAACCGACTTCACCGGTCTGACGGTGACGGCCGTAATCGTAGGTGTAGGCCAGACGAACCGTGTTGTTGTCGTTCGGACGCCAGACCAGCGAGCTGGTCAGGCCGTAGCGGTGCGTATTGGTGGTGTTGGGGCGATACAGGGTCACGGTGTCGTTGAAGTCACCGTCGCCGTTCAGATCGACGCCGGCGGCAGCGGAGTTGCCGCGCAGCTGACGATCCGTCTCACTCCAGTTGCTGGTGCCGCCGCCGTTGGCCAGAACATACTGGAACGACGGATCGACCGTCAGCGTCAGGCTGTCGGACAGGGTGAAGCGCGACGCACCGCGGATGTTGCCCGTGTTTGACGGGTTGATGCCCGTGAAAGACGCAGCCAGCGAGTTTGCCTGATCGAAGGCCGTACCGGCATCAAACTGGGCCAGGGTCACCCGACGGGTGAAGCTGTTGCGGTTGCGGTTGTAGTGGCCGGTCAGGGCGATGAAGTCGCCATTGTCACCCAGGGCCTGATAGACGCGGCCATTGTACTGGATCTTGTTGATGCCACCCGGATCCTTGAAGTGGTCGTACTGGGTGCTGGAATAGGCGAACCAGGCCTCGGTGCCCCAGGGACCGAAAGCGCCGGTGTCCATCAGCAGGAACAGGCGACGATAGTCTTCCTCACCGATCGACGGCTGGGCGATGATGCCGAAGTCGCTGCGGGTGCGGCGGGTGTTGTAGTTGACGGTACCGCCCGTGGCCGAGGCCGTGGGGCTGTCGACATCGGTCGTGCCGAGGTTGACGGTAGCACGCTCGATCAGCTCGGGGTCGAGCTGCTGGTTCGAGTAGATGGCGTAGTTGCCGGTGTCGTTCAGCGGGATCCCGTCGGCGGTCAGCGAGACGCGGGCCGCGTCAAAGCCGCGGATGGTCAAGTCACCGCCCGCCGAGCCGTAGGCGTCATTGTTGGTGAAGTTGACGCCCGGGATCAGGTTGATCGAGTTCAGGATCGTCTGGCCGGCCGGCTGGGTCTGGATGTATTCCTCGGTGATCGTTGCACGCGACTTGGAAGCCGTCTCCGCAACAATGCCACCGTCGATCGTCAACGGGCCGCGGCGCCCCTGAACGACAACGTCGTCAACCTTCGATGTCTCGAAAGCCTCCGTACCGGTCGACTGCGCCGAAGCGGCCCCGGCGGCCAACAGGCCTGTAAACAGGGCGGTCGTCGCCCAGAACACGCGTTTGCGGTTCGTCATTGTCGTCTTTCCCCAGATGGTGAAGGCATTAAGGCCTGCGGCAGGTCGCAGCCTGTCAAAATCAGATCCGGTCTAAGGCGGCAGTCGGAAGCTAGGACGACAGTGGTGTGACAGTGATGTGACGAGAGCAAAGGGTGTCCGGAAGGCCACACTGTTGGCCCGACCCGATATCCGCGGCAGGCCGTCCCACGACCCGTACCGGGCGTCAGGCACGGTCGCGTTAAGGGCTTCCTCGTCCAGCAAATATTTCCGCCACCCGCGCCGCAGTCGCGTCAATCGCGCCGGGCGCATGAAAGCTGCCGTTGATCTGGGTGCGGGCGATGACCGTAGCCCGGAACCTCTGGAACAGGTCCGGGTCCGGCGCGACCGGCGACGTCCAGAAGCGGTCCAGCGGCTGCTGATCGGTGAGACCCTCGAAATCGAAAAAGGCCTGTCCCAGAACCTTGACCGGCGTGCCGAAACCGAGCGCGGACAGGGCCGCGCTGGAGTTGTTGACCACCAGCCCCCTCGAATTCCGGCACAGGTCCGCCAACTGCCCGCCATCAATGAAGTCGACCCGCGACGCCAGACCGCGTTCGACCGCCAGCGAGCGGGTTACCCGCCGCAGATCCAGCAATCCGGGATCCAGGGGATGGTTCTTGACCACGAGCCGGGCATCCGCCGGCGCGAAGCGGGCAAAACTGGTCATTGCCCTGGCGAGGAAGGCGGTATTGTCGGGCAGCCGCGAATAGCGCAGCAGCTGGGTGTCGCCCTCCCGTTGCAGGCAGACCAGAAAATAGGGGCCCAGGGCGGCGATCTTCCCGGCGTCACAGGCACGCCGGGACGTGACCAGGCCCCGAAAGTATCGACCGATGTGACCGGCGCACTGTAGCCAGGCCGGGGCCGTATAGGCGGGCGCATAGCGCGGGAACAGGATTCGACCCGGTACCTGGACCAGGTGGTGCAGACTGATGTTGAGGACGTGATAGGGCAGAATGCGGCCCAGAGATCGGGGAGGAGACGCTGCGGGCACCGGACCATCATAATCAACGCGCCTGCGCGGAAGATTGCTGCAGGCGTTGACGCCGCCCAGCTCCAGCGTGATCCAGTCCGGGCGGAAATAGCCGTTCTCAAGCACCCAGACCCGGAACCCGGCGAACTTATCCCGGGCGACCACCGCGTGATTGTAGGGCCCGCCCTCGCCGAAAATAATCAGATCGGTGAACCCCGCAGTCAGCTCGGCCGCCCGCATCGCCCAGGCATCGGGTCCACCGCGGAATGCCCGTCCGTTCGGCCGCCGCCATGACAGTAGATCGCCCGCATTGAAGATCATCCGGACGACGGTTCCACCCTGCGCCTCAATGGCGTCTGCGAGACGGCCTGCGAAGGGTCCAAAAGGCGCAGTGACGATGAGAAAGCGCCTGCCGGTCAGGGCGGGTCGACTCGCTTCCGTAGTCAACGACTGGGGGTCGGTCGTAGCGAGCAAAGACCGGTCCCTTCCCGGTTGGTTGGCCAGACTCCCCGTTCCTAGAGCAATTTTGTTTCAGGTCGAATCGATCTGGCCCCGAAATGCGCATCAAATTCAGCCCGGAGCGCGATGCGGCCAGGGCAAGCCTGCGCGCCGCGAACGAAAACCGCCGGCCTCCCTGCGGAGACCGGCGGTTCAATCGTGTGTCGGGATCGACGCTTCGTCCGATCCGGGGTTCGGGGGTCCGGCTGGCGGACCCCCTGGCCTCGGGTCCTAGAAGTTGATGTCGATCGTCGAACGACGGTTCAGAGGCTCACGAACGCCGTCGGCGGTCGGACGGGCCAGGGCGGTTTCACCCTTGCCGTCGAGCGCGATGACGCCGCCGTTGACGCCCTGGGCGACCAGGGCATCAGCCACGGTGCGCGCACGGCGGTTCGACAGGCCCACATTGTAGGCCGCCGAGCCGGAGGTGTCGGCGTGACCGACCACCAGCACGCGGGTCGGACGACCCGACTTGGCGTAGTTCGCCGCCTGGGTGATCACGGCACCGGCTTCGCTGGTCAGGTCCGAACGATCCCAGTCGAAATACACCACGAACTGCCGGGCAGCCGGAGCCGGAGCCGGCGGCGGCGGGGGGGGCGGCGGGGGAGGCGGCGGCGGGGGAGGCGGCGGGGGCGGCGGCGGCGGGGGCGGCGGCGCATCGGCACCGAACGCATAACGCAGACCCAGGGTCACCGCGTGATCGGTGTAGCGGCCCTTGTAGGTCGCTGTCGTCGCCGGACCGGTGGTCGAGGCATCGAACGCCATGTTCGAGACGAGGTAGCGGTAGGTCAGGTCAACGTGACCGCGATCGTTGAAAGCCCAGGCCACGCCGGCCAGGGCCTGGGCGGCCATTTCACTGGACGAGTTGTTGGCGTTAAACCCACGCGCTCGATTGCTGGCGAGCGTGCCGGCAATGCGGGTGTCTACCTTGTTGACACCCGCACCGAGACCGATGAACGGCCGCACGGTGGAACTGCCGAAGTCAAAGTCATAGATGGTGTTGACCATCAGGGTGACGGCTTCCATTTCGCCCTCGGGGGCGTTGCAGGCACCGGCCGCCGGCGTGACGTTGCAGGCGAAGTCCGCACCCGAGCTGGCCAGGGTCACATCGGCCAGCGGGCCTCTGCGCATGCCGCCCTCGACCTCGACGCGCCAGTTCTGGTCGAACCGGAAACCGAGGCGAGCAAAGCTCGCCCATTTGCCGTCGGCCTCAATGTCGACGCCACGGTCCGTCTCGGCGTCGGCCAGGTGCCAGCCGGCGTCGAGCGCGCCGTACCAGCCGTTCGGCTCAGCCGCCGCCACACTGGCGGACAGGGCGAGGGCCGCCGCTGCGCTGGAAGCGAGGATAAAAGTCTTGACGCGCATGAGTGAAGCTCTCCGCAGGCAGAAAATGATACATACGGCAGACAGGCCGCCAGATCGTGAAGGGTACCACCCGAAGTCGAGACCGTCGAGAAAGCACACGGATGGCGACAGCTTTCCTGGCGGGGCGTGATACGGAAGATACAGGAGAATTTATCTGTTCGGTCGGCGCGATCAGGGATCGCCGGGCCGCCCGTACACATTGAAGGAAATCTCGCGGCGGTGGCGACCGGACGTCGCGGACCGGACGTGGATCATGTTAGACGTTTGCGATGAGCGTCGGTTTCTTTCCGCAGCATGGCCGTATCGTCGGCGCATTGATGATGCGGCGAATTGATCACGCGTTACGGCCGGGAAGGACTCGGTTTCCTGTGGCTGATCGGCGAGCCCCTGATGTTCTGCCTGGGCGTGCTGCTGATGTGGCACATCATCAGGCCTGACTATGAGCACGGCGTGCGGCTCGGGCCGTTCATCATGACCGGCTACATGGCCCTGCTGCTGATGCGGCACCAGATTTCGTACAGCCTGTCCGCCGTCCAGGCGAATATCGGACTGCTCCACCACCGGCGCATCACCGTCCTGCACCTTTATCTCGCGCGTAATCTGCTGGAATTCGGCGGTGCCACCGGCGCGTTCGTCATTGTCTATGCCTTTCTGGCCAGCCTGGGTCAGGTCTCGGCTCCGCACGACTGGCTTCTGCTGTACGGCGGCTGGCTGCTGCTGGGGTGGATATCCATGGGCCTGGCCATCATGCTCAGTGCCCTGGCCCTGAGGTCCGACATCATGGAACGGGTTGTGCCCCTGCTCACCTATGCGCTGATCCCGGTTTCCGGCGTCTTCTTCATGGTGTCGTGGATCCCGGCCCCCTACCAGGACGCCTACCTTCTGCTGCCATTTCCGCATCCGGTCGAGATGATCCGGGCTGGTGTATTCGGGAATTCGTGGCTACCCGTTATGATGCGCTCTATGCCCTGGGGTGGGGTGCCGTGTTCAATTTTTCCGGGCTGATTCTGCTGGCCGGGGCCAAGGACCGTATCGATGCCGAATAGACCGAGTTGCGGGATGCGCGCCTGACATGACCGAGCCGCGCCTGGACTATCTCGGCCCCCTGCCCGGACAGGAACCGCGCGCGCCAGCGCCGCTGATCAAGCGGCTGACCGGACTGCCGTGGCCGTTTGTTGTGGTGGTGGTTCTGCCGACCCTGCTGGCGGCGATCTACTATCTGCTGATCGCCTCGCCCCGCTATGTGTCCGAGGCCCGGTTTATTGTGCGCGCGCCGGCCCAGACCCAACCGTCCGCCCTCGGCGTGGCCCTGCAGGGCGTCGGCCTGCCGGGGGCCCAGACTGACGCGTTCGCCGTGCATGAATATATCCGTTCGCGAGACGGGCTC
This sequence comes from Brevundimonas sp., assembly GCA_034676465.1. Taxonomy (GTDB): domain Bacteria; phylum Pseudomonadota; class Alphaproteobacteria; order Caulobacterales; family Caulobacteraceae; genus Brevundimonas. The sequence goes on from JAUCCG010000066.1 coordinate 52,510, forward strand.
AGGGACCTGGGCCGGCATTACGATGTCGCCGCTGTGCTGGGCCGGCCGGGGACCGACATCCTGTCCCGCTATCCGCGCCCCTGGGACAGCCGGACCTTCGAGGGCCTGCATCGCGGCTATCAGCGCTTCGTCACCGTGGGCTACGACTCCACCACGGGGATCAGCACCCTGCGCGTCGAGGCTTTCACGCCCGATGAGGCCCAGGGCATGGCGGAGGGGCTGCTGAAAGGGGGCGAGGGGCTGGTCAACCGGCTCAACGTCCGTGCGGCGACCGATGCGGTCGCCTCTGCCGAGCAGGCGCAGTCGGAGGCCCGCGTCCGCCTCGACGCGGCCCAACAGCGGCTGATCGCCTTTCGTAACCGGGAGCGTTTCATCGATCCCGCGCGAACGGCCGCCGAAGGGGGCAAGCTGATCGGGGATCTGATGGCGACGGTCGCCGGCCTGAAGGCCGACCGCTCCCAACTGGCCGTCGAGGCCCCCCAGAGCCCGCGCTTGCCGGGGATCGACAGCCGGATTGCCGCCTTCGAGCGCCAGATCGCGCTCGAACGGGCCAAGATCGCCGGCGACGCGGGCTCATTGGCCCCGCAGGTCAGTGCCTATGAGGACCTGGTCCAGGAACGCGAGTTCGCCGGCGCGCAATTGACGGAGGCCGCCGCGGCCCTCGTCCTGGCGCGACAGGAGTCCCGGCGACAGACCCTCTATCTGGAACGGGTCGTCAATCCCAGCCGGCCGGACGAAGCCCTGCAGCCCCGCCGGTGGCTATCCCTGCTGACCGTCCTGGCCAGCACCCTGCTGATCTTTGGTATCGGCTGGCTGGTCTGGGCCGGGGTGCGCGAACACGGTCAGGCCTGATGCTGCCGGACACGCAGGCCGGTCTGAGCGTCGCGGGGCTCGGCAAGACCTGGCGCAAGGCCAGCCGACCCGTTTTCTCGGACCTGGCCTTCGAGCTCGGGCGTTCGGGGCGTCTGGCGGTGCTGGGACGTAACGGCCAGGGCAAGTCCACCCTGATCAAGATCCTCGGTGGCGTCCTGCCGGCCAGCACCGGACGGGTGGAGTGGGGCATGACCGCGTCCTGGCCGATCGGCTTCGGCGGAGGCTTTCAGGGCAGTCTGTCCGGCCTGGACAACATCCGGTTTCTGGCACGGCTGTACGATCGGAATTTCGCGGATTTGCGGGACAGGGTCGATGCCTTCGCCGAGCTCGGCCACCAGCTGACCGGGCCGGTGAAGCACTATTCGTCCGGCATGCGGGCCCGTCTGGCCTTCGGCCTGTCCCTGGCCATTGAGTTCGACTGCTATCTGATCGACGAACTGGTCGCCGTCGGCGACGCCCGTTTCCAGCAAAAATGCCAGGAGGAACTGTTCGCCCAGCGCGCCGACCGCGCCTTCATCATGGCCTCGCATGACGTCCACCTGATCGGTGCCCATTGCCGCAAGGCCCTCGGTTATCGAGGGGGGCAAGGCCAAGCTGTTCGACGACGTGCACGAGGCGGTCGAGGTCTACACCTGGCTGCGCGCCGCATGAGGGGCGGGCCTCGTATCGGGGTCTATTTCACACCGTCTCCGTTCGAGAAGGTATGGAGGGAGGCCTTGATCCAGACGGCCACTACGGCCGGCTGGCAGATCACCGAGGGTCCATCGACGGCAAAGCCGGTACCGGAAAGCGATTGCGGGATTCTTTGGCTGGCAACGAGTGAAACGGATATTGCCGCGGCACCAGCCGTCGACTGGCTGGTCATTGCTGACGATCCGTCCCGCGCCCTGGCTACAGTCGTTGCGGCTACGGGAACAGCCACTGTCGCGCCCATCGCGGCCTCGGCGATCTGGCATACCGCCCGACGGTTCGCAACAGCATCATCCCTGGCCCTGGACGGAGCCGCAGTCCTGGAGGCCCCGGCCGAGGCCCTGGACCTGCCGCACCTGGGTTTGGTCCGCCGGTCGCACGTCGCCGCCGTTCCCCCGATCACAGCGACGGCACTGAATGTCTATCAAACAGTACCGCCCGCTTCCGGTGCAACAGCCGTCTGGACACGGGACCTGTTCACCTTTTCGGGAGACTTCCCGACCGGCGAACTGCTTCCGGTCGACCTGACTGGACGTCCCCGCGTACTCGTC
>JAUCCG010000067.1:0-20102 GCA_034676465.1 Brevundimonas sp.
GGGTCCGATTTCTGAAAAAGCCGACAATCGACTCCAGAAGTGACAGGCGTGCGGCTTCGGAGAGCGCCGGAGCCGGTTTGGCATCGAGCACGCCGCGCGGTCTCTCCGCACCACAAGCAACAGTACGACCGCCAAAATCAGGCCCGGCGCGGCCACCGCTGGAAACGGCCAGCGCCAGCCGAACGTCGCCGCCACATACCCACCGAAAGCGGCTCCTGCCGTTGTGCCGAGCGGCACACCAAATGAGAAGAGACCGAGGGCGAGCGCACGTCGGTGCGGTGGGAAGTAGTCAGAGATCAGCGAATAGGATGGCGGCGCGCCGCCCGCTTCGCCGACGCCGACGCCGAGAACCCGGTTACTAGGGCGAGGGTCACAAAGCCTGTCGCCAGCCCGCAGGATGCGCAAAAGATGCTCCATGTGGCGCAGGCGACGGCGATGAGCCGGACGCGATGGGTTCGATCCGCCAGCCACGCGATGGGAATGCCAAACGTCGTGTAGAAGATCGCAAACATGAAGCCCGACAGAAAGCCCAGTTGCGTATCGCTGAGATTTAGGTCGTTCTCGATGGGCTCCGCCAGAATGGTCAGTATCTGACGGTCCAGGAAGTTGAACGCATAAATCAGCGTCAACACCAGCAGAACCACCCAACTATACGTTGATGGCGACGAGTTGACTGTACGACCTGCTGAAGTGTTCATTGTTACTCACCACCCCACAACGGCGCTGCCAGGCGTTGCTGCCAGTCTAATTGCGGCTTCAGAAATTTCTGACGGACCACTGGCCCGTCCTGCGCGAACTCAAGAAGAGCGTCGGTATCAGGATCGTACGCAGGCCATTCGGTTCCGCCGGGACAGTGGGGCCTTCCCGTCTGGATGAAAGCGACCCAACAGGCGTGCATCGTTCGCGCCATACGCCAATCTGAGGGTGTCGCGACCGGCGGCCCCTCAAGGGGCTTGTCGAGAGTTTCGAAGACGAAGGCGACCTCCGACCCGTGCGGTGCAAGGGGCCACTGGGGTCGGCGCGCCTGCTCGACATAGGAGAAATGATACAGATACGCGGGTTGTCCGGTGGAGGCCTGTTCAGCGACCCAGCGTGCGGGACCGACGAACACCGCGTCCCCGAACATCGCCTCGCCCAGACTCCGCACCCGCAAGGCCCGGGTAGACTGCACGAGCGGCGGCAATTCGTTCCGCCGGCATTGAATTGGCCAACGCCTCGGCTCGACCGCCATAGCTGAGCAATGACCCTTCACCGCTGTTGGCACCGATCAACAGCGGTACCTCCGCGAATTCCCCGTTCGCAAGCCGAACCGGCAGCGACTTCGTAATCAACCGTCCGTCGATGAACGGCGCAAACGTTCCGGCCGGGTCCACCAGGTTCTCGGTCGCAATCGCCCGCAAGGCTTCCGGAGTTGCCGTGTCAGCGGGCACGCCGGCTGCGGCAGCAACGCGCAGTCCCTGGAACTCAGCGAGCTGGAGCGGCGGATTGGAGACCAGCCGTCGCCCGACTCGACGATCGCCCGGTGAAAAAAGGTTCCGGGGCCGCGGGCACCGCGAGCAGCGTCAGCACATGGGCGCCCCCCGCAGACTCGCCCATTATGGTGACATTCGCCGGGTCGCCACCAAACGCCTGAATGTTTCGCTGCACCGATTCGAGGGCGGCGATCTGGTCCATCACCGCGAAATTGCCGAACAACCCTGTCGGCCCGGCTTCCGCCGTCAGGGCAGGGTGAGCAAAATAGCCGAAGTGACCCAACCGGTAGTTGATGCTGACGAAGACGACACCGTCGCGCGCGAAAGCCTCACCCGAATAGAACGGCAGTGACCCTGCCCCCATTCGAAAGGACCCGCCGTGGATCCACACCACAACAGGGGGCGCGCTTGTCCGGGGTCCGCGTCGGGGCCCAGACGTTCAATGTGAGACAGTCTTCGGAATACGGACCAGGCGCGCCGCCGACGGTGGTCAGATGCGCTATCCCAGGCGGGGCCCCTTGCGGACTCGCCGGACCAAATTGCGTGGCATCACGGATGCCGTCCCAGGCCAACGGTCTCAGCGGCGGCTTCCATCGCAGGGGGCTGACCGGCGGCTCCGCATAGGGAATGCCTTTGAACACATCTCCCCGCGAGGTGCGGATTCCCGTCAGTATCCCCGACTCCACTTCAACGAGGGGCCTTGTTGAGTTGGCCACGCGCGGACTATTGGCGCATGCCGAGGCGGTGGCGGCCAGCCCAATCAGGACACCTCGTCGATCCATCCTGAATGCAGCCGGCTCGGAAGATGACAGGGGCATGATACTGCTCGCGATATCGGGGGGGACGGCGTTGCGCCTGCGGTCGTTCCGCAATGCGGTTGTTGCGCTCCGTCGAGACGGCGGGTGTCTCGGGGAAAAGGGTGGCCCGTCGACCGGGTTGACGGGCCGAGGTTATCCAGGGCCGGAACGCCTAGAAGCGGTGCTCTACGATCAGCTTGAAGGTCTGGGGCGGCGCGTAGAAGGCGTTGGTTGAGTTGCCGAATACGGCACCGGGGGGAAGAGATAGGCACCCGTCTTGTACCGCTCATCGCCCAGGTTCCGACCAACCAATGCCACGCGCCAAGAATTATCCGCAGAAGCCCAACGAACAGAGCCGTCAATCAAGGTGTATGCCGCCTGATCAATCAGGGGGTTCCGGACTTGATAGATGGAGTAGTCGCTCCGGTAGGTGACGGCGACGCCGAACGACAGCAGACCGCTGCTTCCGAGATTGTGGTCGAGGTTCAACCCGGCAGAACCGGTCCATTCCGGCGTGCCTTCGAACACCTGGGTGCTGGATATGTCGACATAGGTTCCGGTACCGAGATTGTACGACAGGAACTCCTTGAACTCGGAATGCAGGTAACCCACCGAGAAAGGCAGGGTAAGCGTGTTGGTCGGGTTCCGGACCAGGTGCCAGACCCCCTCCAGCTCGGCACCGTAGACAACGGAACTGGCGGCGTTCTGGACCTGGCTCACGACGGTGATGGGCACCGTCGCAGTAGGCGTCGCGGTGGCGATCTGACGGTCTTTGTAGTCATTGTAGAAGGCAGCAGCATTCAGACCCAGCCGTCGACCGAAATAGGTTCCCTTCAGGCCGGCCTCGTAGGAGTTGACGTATTCGGGAGCATAACCGTCCCGGGTTGCGGGTGTGGCAATCACATCGCCGCGCATATCAAATCCGCCAGACTTGAAACCCTGGCTGTAGGACAGATAGCCGGTAACTTCTGGCGTAAACTGATAGCTCGCACTCAGGCGCGGCGTGAACCGCGAAAAATCGCGCGTGTTGGTGTAGTTCGAGCGGATCGCGAGAAGGAATGCCGCAGCGTTTCCGTACAAGGGACCGCGCGCGCCCAGATATTGGGCATTGAAGACGAAGCCTTCTTTTTCATCTCTGGTGTAGCGACCGCCGGCAGAAATCGACAGGCGATCAGTCAGTGAGTAGCTGAAGTCGCCAAACACCGCGAAACTGCTGGTGTCGACGGATCCGATCACATCATTGACGTAACCGCCGGGCGCGGCGAGCGCGAGACGGCTCTCATAACCCCCCGCAGCAGTGCCGTTGAGGTAATAGACGCCTGCAACCCCTTGCAACCGCTCGCCCTCGTAGAGCGCCTGGAATTCCTGCGTGAATTTGTGGTCATTGTAGCCGCCGCCGATATCGAGATAGGCGGTCGGCAGACCATCGAAATCGATCCGGCCCCCTTGGTCGAGCCGGCCCTGTAGGCCGTGATGGATTTGATCGTCCAGGTGTCGTTCAGGTCATACCGGAGTGTCAGGGAGCCACCATTGGTCCGGATGGTGTTGGCATCACCAATACCGCCATAGGTGTCATAGACGCTTGTCGGGTTGGGCGGGTCCGCCGGGAACAGGGTCGGAAGCAGACGGTGTCCGAAATTGCCATTCGATGTGTCCAACATCTGATCATACGAGAAACGTGCGAAGAAATTCTGAGTAGGTTGCCATTCTGCGCTGATCCGGCCAGTCCAGACGTCCTTGTTGGCCGTCGTATTGCCCGTAAACAGGTTGTCGCCGTAGCCATCTCGCGAGTACCGGCCGATGGCAGCACCGATCCGGAACGTGTCCGAGAGCGGCGTCGACGCGACAATCAGACCGTTGCGTTCATTGTAGCTGCCGACTTCACCGCGAATCCTGAGGGCGGGTTCGGGCGCGAGCGGAGCCGTTACGAACTTGATCGCGCCACCAATGGTGTTGCGACCATACAGGGTGCCCTGCGGACCACGAAGAACCTCGATCCTCTGGACGTCAAAGATATCGAGCACGGCCCCCTGCGGGCGCTGGATATAGACGTCGTCGACATAGAGACCGACGCCGGGCTCATACCCCCAGAGAGGGTCCTGTTGGCCGATGCCGCGAATATAGGCCGTGAGGGTTCCGTTCGTCCCGCGAGACGGCTGGAACGTGGCGTTCGGCACAGTGCGCTGCAGATCCGCAAGCGTCGAGGCACCCTGGCGCTCCAGTTGCTCTCCGGTCTGCGAGGTCACCGCGATCGGCACGTCCTTGAGTGCCTCTTCCCGACGCCGGGCCGTCACGACGACCTCTTCAACGACCGTAGCCTGCTCGGAGGGTGCGACCTGGGCATATGCCCCCGACGACACCCCGACAGCGGACAAGGCCGCTCCACATAGCAGCATGTGCATGGACGATTTCATGATCCCCTCCCCCGGGCAGCGGACATTGCCGCATTCTTTCTGTTCGAAGATGCTGCGCTCCACCCTGAGGGATGTCAACTTACATTTATTAGAAAATAAAGATGTAGAATCGGTTGGCTGCGCTTGCCGACCTATCCCCTGAGCCGTAAGCCAGACGTCAATGAACCGCGGGCGCAAATCTTTGAAGACTCCAGGTCCGATAAAGGCCACGCAGAGCCCGGCCGCGCGCGAGTGGAAAGGTTCCCAAGGTCGCCCAGCCGAAAAAGCTCAGCCAGAAGGCACTGCAAAGTCTGGCGACCCAGGCGCGCATTCTGGATGCTGCCGAACATCTCTTTGCACGCAGGGGTTTTTACGGCGTGACCCTGCGCGATGTCGCCCAGGCCTCGGAGGCCGATACGGCCCTGCTGCACTATCACTTTGGCGACAAGCAAAGACTGTTCGACGAAGTGTTCGCCCGCCGGACCCGCGTCCTGAACGAAGAACGTATCCGCTGCCTCGATCTGTACGCCGAGGAGAATGCCGGGGCCTTGACTGTCGAAGGGGCCATCGCTGCGTTTCTGCAACCGATCTTTGCGCACTCGAGGGCCGGCGATCCGGGGTGGAAAAACTATTTCAAGCTGGTGGCCATCGCCAATAACACCTCGGAATGGGGGGGAGAAACCATGACCCGGTTTTTTGACCCGGTGATCGAGCGACTGATCGAACTCCTGCGCAAGGCGCTACCGGAAGCCGCAGAGGCCGACCTGTACTGGTGTTTCGAAATGTTCTCCGGCGCGCTCACCCTGCTCGACGCCGAGACCGGCCGGATCGACCGCCTGTCGAAGGGAGCGTGTCAGTCAGGAGATGTGGATGCCATCGAGTGGCGGATCATCAACTACACCGCGGCCGGTTTCCGGAGCGTCGCGGCGCAGACTCGCTGACCCTCTCATGTTGGAAAGCACTAGCTGGGCCTTTCGGACATTCGGCGAGGCTTCGGGGCAAGGGCCCAACGCGCCTCTAGCCAGCCTTCGCTATGTCCGAAGAACACCGGCCCGTGGGCTTCAAGGGATCGAAGACGGCGAGGAAGCCCTTGGCCTTGCCCGGCATGGGGGAGGACAACTCCAAGCTACCGTTGGCGGCCCGCGCGATGGTCTCCGCGATAGCGAGCCCAAGGCCGGAGCCCGGGCCGGCAGCCTTGCCCCGCTCGAAGCGCTGCGTCAGCCGGGTCAACCCATCTGGAGGGACAACGGGTCCGTCGTTGGCCACGCTGATCCTTCCCGACGCGGACAGCGTGATGTCGATCGGCGTTCCCGCTGGTGAATGGTTCAACGCGTTCTCGACCAGGTTCCGCACCAGAATTCCGAAGGCGTCGGGATCGATGTGCGAGGGCGCGTGGTCCGGCATTTCCACGCGCAGACGGCGGCCGGCGAATTCGTGACGGAAATCGTCAAGCGTCAGCACCAGGATCGGCACCAGATCGGATTCCGTTTTCCGCAGAACCCCAGCGCCTTCCGCGCGTGCAAGCTCAAGAAGCTTCTCAGCGAGGCGCGCCAGCCGCTTGAGCTCCGCCTCAAGGTCCCTCGCCCGCCGTCGCTGCGGCTCCCGCTCCAGTTCGCGTACGAGACGCTGGACCTGGGCCAGCGCCGCGGCGATCGGAGTCCTCAGCTCATGCGCCGCGGAGGAGGTGAACGCCCGCTCCGCCTCCAGCGCCCGAAACATCCCCTGCATCAGTCGGTTCACCGAATTTGCCAGAGGCAGGAACTCCAGCTGCAGCCCCTCCGTCGCGACGGGCGTGAGGTCGGTCTCGTTGCGATGACGGATCGCGTCCGACAGCCGGGTCATCGGCCGCAGGCGGACGCGGGTCAGCCACCACACCCAAAGGACGGTGAGCGGCAGCAGCGCAGCCATCGGCCAGGCCAAGGCCGCGACGGCACCGAGCAAGGTCTCGCGCCTGTGCTCGAGAGGCTCCGCCACGGTGATGCGGTAGGAGCCCGAGACGGCTTCGGTCCCGTAGAGCCGGTATCCATGCCGATCCCAAAAGCCGAGCCGCGGCTCCCCGGAGAACACCTTGCGCTTGATGTCGTGGGAATAGAGCAGCACGCGCCCCCTGCCGTCATATACGGCGTAGGTCAGGTATTCCTCCTCCGCGTGGAGCGGCGAGATGCGACGTGCGGGGGACTCGTCGTCCGAATTCATCAACTCGACGACCGCGATCGATAGAATGCGTTCGGACGCCTCCTGAAGGACGCTGTCCGAGACCTCGTTCAGCTCATGGCGCAAGACTGCGCCAGCCAGAAGCAGGGCTGCGAGCCACAGCGCGGCCACGCCCAGGGCCACGCCCAGCGACAGGTCGCGACGCAGGCTGCGCGGCCGGCTCACGCAGCGGCTCCGGGGCGGCCCAGGCGATAGCCCAGGCCTCGAAGGGTTTCGATGGCGTCCCGGCCGAGCTTCTTGCGCAAACGGCTGACATAGACCTCGATGGTGTTGCTCTCCACCTCGCTGTGGAGGGCGTAGAGCCGCTCTTCGAGTTGCGGCTTGGTGACGATCGAGCCGGGCCGTTGAAGCAGCGCCTCGAAGATCGCCCATTCCCGCTGCGACAGGTCGATCCGGCCGGCGGACCCGAAGATGCTGCGCGCCGCGACGTCGATCTGCAGAGGTCCCAGGCAAATCAACGGGTTCGGATTGCCGACATAGCGACGCGCGACGGCACCGATGCGCGCGGAAAGCTCGTCCAGGTCGAACGGCTTGACCAGATAGTCATCGGCACCCGCATTCAGGCCCTCGATGCGCTCGGTAATGCGATCTCTGGCGGTGAGAATGATCACCGGTGTAACCGAGCCGCGCGCGCGCAGATCGCGCAGGAACCCCAGCCCGCTCCCGTCCGGCAGCATCAGGTCTAGCAGGACCAGATCATAGGCGACGCCGTCGATGCAGGCGCGTGCGTCCACAACCGTCATGACGCGGTCGACGCCATGGCCTTCGGCGAGAACCTGGTCCTGCACGGCCATGCCGAGCCCTGGATCGTCCTCCACCAACAGAATGCGCATGCCGTCCTCCGCCGATGTGGATGGTCCCACAAGCTGACACCAAGCTGAACGCAGAGCCACACCGTATTCAGCGCCACGTCAGCCTCGGAGAGCAGAACGTGGGGCAACGATGTGAAAGGACCCGTGATGCGCCGAACCCTGTTCCTGCTCATGCTTGCCGGCGCCGGTCTCGCCGCCGGAACCGCGGCCGTGGCGGGCGATCATTGCGACCGGCCAATGCGAGACTGGCGGCCGCGCCAGGCCGTCGAGGAACGCGCGCGCGAACTCGGGGTCGAGGTCAGCCGCATCCGTACCGATGACGGCTGCTACAAGATCTACGGACACACGGCCGACGGCCGGTCCGTCGAGATCGAGATGGACCCGCTCACCCTGAGGGTCCTTGAGACCGAATATGGCGACCGGCCGCGACGCCGGGATCACGACCGTCAGCAGCGCGAGCGGTCCGCACCGCCGCCACGGTCGATTGCTCCCGCCAATCCGCTAAATCGGCCCGCGAACGGCCCCACGAAATGAACCCCCGGAGCCAACACATGAAGAAGATCGCATCCACGACCGCCCTGTGCCTGACGCTGGCGCTGCTGGCCACGCCGGCCCAGGCCCGTCCCGTCACGATAACCACGACGATGAAGCCCTACGGCGGCGACGGTGCCTACCTGGCGCTCTATCTCACCAATGCCCAGGGCACTTACAGCCGAACCCTGTGGGTGTCAGGCCGCAAGACGAAATACTGGTCCCATCTTTCGGGCTGGTATCGCGCGACACGCGGAGCCCCCGCCGGCGTAGACGCCATCACCGGCGCGAGCATCGGATCGGGCCGCACCCTGACCGTGACCGTCGATATCGCGGATGCACTGATCAACGCCGGCTATCAGATCCGGGTCGACAGCGCCGTCGAGGATATTGCGGACCGACCGGCCGAGGTGGTCGCCCCCCTCGCCGCCAGCGGACGGCGTCAGGCCGTCGCCGGCCGAGGGTTCGTCCAGTCGCTGCAGTACAACTTCTGAGCCTTCCGATGAGCCGCAAGGTGCATTCGATCGCGGGCCTGGTCTTCGGACTGGTGCTCGCCCTGTTCGCTGGAACCGGCGCGATCCTGTCGCTCGACCCGGCGCTGGAACGCATCCAGGCGCGGCCTGGCGGCGGCTCTGTCGCCGAACTCGCGGCGCAGGTGGCCGCGCGCCATCCGAGCGTCGAACGCCTGGAGCGCCGGGCCAACGGCGTCGTGGTGGCCAGCTTCGCGACACCTTCGGGCTATGAGACGATGCGGATCGATCCCGCGACAGGAGCGGACCTCGGGCCGTGGGAGCCCTCCGGGACGATGCGGTGGATCCGGGAACTGCACCGCTCGCTGCGGCTCGACGACGCGGGCAAGGCCATGGCCGGCGCAACCGCCGCCGTCATGGCGGCGCTCGGCGTTACCGGGCTCCTGATGCTGGCCGCCATGCTGGGCGGTTGGCGCAGACTGGGGCGGCGTGTGCGCAGCTCAGGCGCGAGTCGCTGGCATGCTGTAATCGGACGGGCGGCTTTGGCCGGACTCTCGGTCTCGGCGCTGACCGGCCTGTGGATGTCGCTGGCGACGTTCGGGATCGTCAGCGACGGCGGCCCGGACACGCCAGTCTTCCCGGAGGTCATCAACAGCGCCTCGCCCGCCCCGGTCAGAACCCTGGCGGCACTCCAACAGGTTCACATTGAAGACCTGCGACGGCTGACGTGGCCGGCGGCCAGCGACCCGGCCGACCTCTTCGGCCTGCAGACCGCCGCCGGCACCGGATATGTGAACCAGGCGAGTGGCGCATTGCTGAACTGGCAGGCGCACTCGCCCGCGCAGACGGTCTGGGAGTGGGCGTACAAGCTGCACACCGGCCACGGACTATGGTGGTTCGGCCTGCTGCTGGGCACCTCGGCGGCCGCCGCGCCGGTCTTGGCCGGGACCGGCGGGTGGATCTGGTGGAAGCGGCGCGCAGCGCGCCCGCGCATCGTCCGCGCCGTCTCCATGACAAGGGCGGAAATCGTCATCCTGGCGGGTTCGGAGGGCGGTTCGACCTGGGGTTTCGCCGCGACCCTGGCCAGGGCGCTGACAGAGGCAGGGCGCAAGGTTCACCTCGGCGCGATGAACGATGCTGGCCCAATGCCCGCTGCGGAGGCGCTGATCCTGCTGACCGCCACCTATGGCGATGGCGCGGCCCCGGCGTCGGCGGCCCGGTTCCTCTCCCGCGTCGCGCGGATAAATCGGGTCCCGGTCGCCGTGCTGGGATTCGGCGATCGCAGCTTCACCGCCTACTGCGGCTTCGCCGAGACCGTCTCGGCGCGGCTGGCCGACGCCGGCTGGCAGCAGCTCTCGCCGCTGGCGCGGATCGATCGCCAGTCGGTGCGAGATTTCGCGCTCTGGGGCGACGCTCTCGGCAAGGCGCTCGGCCTGCCGTTGAAGCTGAAGCATCGGGTCGCTTTCCCCGAGCCGGCTTCGCTCAAGCTTGTCGAGCGGCGGGCGTTCGGCCGCGCGGTCGGGGCACCCTCGGCCATCCTGCGCTTCGAGCCAGCTGACAGCGGCAGGCTGCCGCGCTTCCAGGCCGGCGATCTTCTGGGCGTCGTCGCCCCGGGGGCCGACGTCCCGCGCTTCTATTCTTTGGGGTCCGCCCGGCGGGACGGCTTCATCGAAATCGCGGTGCGACGCATGCCGGGCGGGCTGTGCTCGGGGTATCTGCACGCGCTGGCGCCGGGCGAAGAGATCCGCGCCTTCGTTCGGCCAAACCCTGGATTCCGCGCGGCCAGGGGGCGTGCGCCGGTCGTCCTCGTGGCGGCGGGTTGCGGAATCGCCCCGGCGATCGGCCTGTTGCGCTACATGCGGCCGGGTCGGCCCTCAGTTCTCTACTTCGGCATCCGCGATCCGGAGTCGGACTTCCTCTATCGGCAGGAAACGGACGCCATGCAGACCGAGGGCCGGCTTTCGCGGCGCGTCATGGCCTTCTCCCGCGTCGGTCAAGGTACGCGCGTTCAGGACCGCCTGGGCGAGAACGCCGATGAACTGGCGCGCCAGATCCAGGCCGGCGGGCAGGTGCTGGTCTGCGGGAGCGTTGCGATGGGGCGCGACGTCGCTCGAACTTTCGAGGCCATCCTTGGACCTCGCGGTGTGACGGTCGCCGATCTGAAAGCCGAAGGAAGGTACCTGGAAGATGTCTACTGACGCCCTGGTCACGCTGAACGGCCCGACGATGGGCACGCGTTGGTCCGTCCGGCTGGCACCCCGGCGCTCCGCTCCGGAGCTCTCCGCGGCCCTGCAGGCCAGCGTGGACGCCGTCGATCGCCAGATGAGCACCTGGCGGCCCGACAGCGACCTTATGCGTCTCAACGCGGCGGCCCCGGGCGTGTGGGTCGAGGTCGGCGCCGACCTGATCAAGGTGCTGGAGATTTCGGCCGAGATTACGGCGGCTTCGGGCGGAGCCTTCGACATCGGCGTCGGCGAGGCCGTCACCGCCTGGGGATTCGGTCCTGCGCAGGGACAGGCGGACGAGACGGCGATCTCCCTCGCCTTGGGGCGGCCACTGCATGCGGAGCTGGAGTGCGAGCCCGCCGCCGGTCGCGTCCGGCGGCTGAACGGTCGATGCCTGGACCTGTCGGGCGTGGCGAAGGGGTTCGCCGTCGACCAGATGGCCGAAGTGTTGCGACAACGCAGCGTGCACGGATTTCTCGCGGCCCTGGACGGCGAGATCGTCGTCGACGGCGTGCGCCCCGACAGGCGGCCCTGGGCCATTGCGCTGGAAGAGCCCGATCCGTGCCGCCGGGCGGGCCGCGGGGTGATCGAGGTCTCGGACCGGGCAGTAGCGACGAGCGGGGACTATCGGCATCGGGTCCAACTCGGCGCGAACTGGCTGTCGCACACGATGGATCCACGCTCCGGCGGGCCGGTCCGCAACAAGCTAGCCAGCGTCACGGTCCTGGCTGTTGACTGCGCCAGGGCCGATGCCTGGGCGACGGCGCTGATGGTCCTGGGGGAAATGGACGGCCCCCGCCTTGCTCGCAGTAGAGGAACTTCGACGCGATCTTTCTGACCCGCGAAGATGAGGGTCTTAAGGAGCTTTCGACGCTGGGCGTCGAGGCTCAGGACCCATTAGTCGGATTCACACCAGGTCTTTGATCTGATTCACCGAAGGCAGGAGGCCCCTGTCATGAGTGATCTGTTCTGGCTGACGGACAAGCAGATGCGTCGGATCGAGCCGTATTTCCCGCTCTCTCACGGCATTCCACGGGTGGACGACAGGCGGGTGCTGAGCGGCATCATCTTCGTGATCCGCAACGGCCTTCGCTGGCGCGATGCGCCCAGGGATTACGGGCCTCACAAGACCATCCACAACCGGTTCATCCGCTGGAGCCGCCTGGGCGTGTTCAACCGCATCTTCGCCGAACTCTCGGCCAAGGGGCCCAGGCCCGAGCGATTGATGATCGACGCCACCCACCTCAAGGCCCACCGGACGGCGGCCAGCCTGCTCAAAAAGGGGCTCTTCCCCGATGTATCGGACGCACCAGGGGCGGGCTGAACTCCAAGCTCCACGCCGTATGCGACGACCAGGGCCGCCCGCTGGTCATCCTGCTCTCCGAAGGCCCGATGAGCGACTACAAGGGCGCGGCCCTGATGATCGACGCCCTGCCCGAAGCCAGGACCATGCCGGGTGACAGAGGCTACGACGCCGACTGGTTCCGCGCAGCCCTGGTCGCCCGTGGCATCGAGCCCTGCATTCCGCCCAGAGCCAGACGCAAGATCCAAATCAACTACGACAAGACCCTCTACCGCCAGCGCCACAAGATCGAGATCATGTTCGGCAGGCTCAAGGACTGGCGGCGCATCCACACCCGCTACGATCGATGCGACCACACCTTCATGTCCGCCATCGCCATCGCCGCAACCGTCATCTTCTGGCTATGAACAATGAGTCCTGAGCCTAGTTATGACTGACTGCGAAACGAGGGACACGTCACTGGTTAAGACGTTCAGCCCCGGTCAGCGTTCATGAGCCTGACGACGATCAGGCTTTGGTTTTTGCTGCGCCGTAGCTTTCTTGCCCTGGCGACCACCTGCTCCGAATTTCATCGCCTTGGCCAGGGCTGAGCGTTCGGCTGAATATGCTGCAGTAACCATTGGAAAATCATGAGGAAGGCCGAACGCTTTCCGATAGCTCTGCGGCGTGTAACCATATGTACCAATGTGACGCCCGAGCGTCTTGAATGTTCGACCATCGATCAGACTGCGGATGCCCTTAGGAGTGATGAGTTTTTTCACTTCGGCATTGCTCAACCTCTTTACAGCCTTGTCTTCAACAACGACTTTTCCAGCCGTCGCTAATGACTGGTGCACGGACTTGATAAGAGCTCCTATTTCATCCGCACTCAGACGGTTACAAGCCACGTAGTTTGCGACGATGCCAACCGTCATGTCCAAGAGGCGATCCTTCAATTGGGTCATAAGAGATCTCGATCAATACGCGGCTGTTACGATCAACCAGTCAGTAGAAAGCACCTCAATAAAACATGAACTCCCTTAGCCAATCAGGAAATCCACACGCTCGAGATTGGCTCAGACAAGAGCTGAAAAGATGGATTTTTGCCTTGTAAATCGTCTGGTGGATCACTTCCAAACGAACCGCCGGATGATAGGCCAGCCTGCCATCCCGCGCGTTCGACCGGTCCGCGCTTGGCCGATGTGACGGCGGACATCACCTGCCAACAGGCCTTCTCAAGCAAGGATCAGAAACGATCGAGGACGCGTTCAACGCCACTGCCCCGTCTTGGGCCGTGACCCCTACAGCGTATGGGCGGCACCTGGAGACAGGCTTGCGAAAGACGTATAGCCGCTAGCGTCCCCACCGAGGAGTCACAGGTTTTGCTCCTGTCGCATTCTCCGATTTTCCATTTAAATCCTTCAACTTAACAGAATACGCGCAAACTCGGTACAAGGTTTTTCTGACAATTCGGCCCCGTGGAACAGCAGCGCTGCAACGGACGCGTAAGATTCTTGCGCGAGAAGTCATAATTCGCCCTGAAATGCCTTGATGCGGGCTATTTCAGAACCCGATTCTGGCAAGCTGCCGCGCGGATTCGTGCAGGCGCTTCGTTCAGGGCAGGCCTTGCCTGTCCGGAACCGCCGCAATCGCTCATTCGAAGGAAATGCCATGGCGTCGATCCCGCACCATCCCAACGACCCAGGAACCTGGGCGCGCCTGGAAGGCCGCGAGGGATTCGCTCTCTGGCGACGCAAGCACCAGGCGCTGGCTCCTGTGACAATGTACTATGTGATCGCGCCACCCCGTCAGAGCGAGATTCTATACGACGAAGCCAAGGCCCGAGCTCGCTTCAACGAGCTCACCGGGGTCCGCGGCGCGGACGACGTCGTACCTTAGGAGACGCCACACCGCCGGGTGCCAGGCACCAGACTGGTCATTCAGCGCCGCCCCAACGGTCGCCCTGGAGCGGTCCACCTCAAACTCGAGAACGACCGGGAATCCGTCACTACGCGGGAGGCCCGCGGCCTTGTCAGCCAAGTCCCCTCGGCAACAGCAGCGGATTCGCCGGGTTGCGCGACGAACAGGCTTCCCGACCGGCATCCTCTTCCGGCGAGCGGGTTCCCAGTTCGCGCAGCAGCTTGAGATCGGACACGGCGGCCCCGCCGAACCCAGGGGCACTCGCAGGTTCGGCCGCTCGGCGACAGCACACCAACCACCGAAGCGCTCAAGCAAGGTGGTGTCGAGCTGATCCGGGTCGGAGAGATTGTCATCACCCATCCGCCTCAACTTCAACGCAAGCAGGGACAAATCCGCCCTGATTGCGGTTGATTCTGATAATCGTTCGCAGTAACAGGCTCCACACTCTCAGCCGGGGCCGTTTTCATGCGCACACTACTCTCCGCCGGGCTCGCCGCCATGACCGCCGCCGCCGCACTCCCGGCCCTGGCGGCGGAACCTGATGGGATCAAGGCTTCCGACGACCCGCAGCAACTGCCCTCCATCACAGTTCTGGCCACGCGCTCGGAAACCCCCACGGACGAAGCCCCGGCGACGGTCACCGTCTTCACTGCCGCCCAAATCGAATCGATGCTGGCGACCGACATCAAGGACCTCGTTCGCTTCGAGCCGGGCGTCAGCGTCGTCAACCAGCCGGCCCGCTTCGGTGCCGCCCTCGGCACCGCCGGCCGCGCGGGCAATGAGGGCTTCACCATCCGCGGCATCGGCGGCGACCGGGTCCTGATGATCGTCGACGGCGTGCGTTCGCCAGACGGCTTCGTCTTCGGAGCCCAGAGTGTCGGTCGCGGCGGATATGCGGATCTGGACCTGATGAAATCGGTCGAGATCCTGCGCGGGCCCGCCTCGGCCCTCTACGGCTCGGACGGCGTGGCCGGCGCGGTCCTGTTCACCACCCGGGACCCGGTGGACCTGCTGCGGGCCGGTGAAGACTTCGGGGCTCGCGCCCGCGTCGGCTATAATTCGGCCGACGAAGGCCTGACCAAATCCCTCATGCTGACCGGCCGCAGCGGAGCCTTCTCCGGGCTTCTGGCCTGGACCGGTCGCGACAGTCGTGAAGCGGAAAATCAGGGCACCCGCACCGGCGAAGAGGTCCAGTCCATCCTCGTCGGCGGCGTGCCCACGCCTTCTTACGTCTATTCCAGCCGCACCCGGTCCAACCCGCAGGACATCAGCTCCGACGCCTGGCTCGGCAAGTTGGTCTGGGATGTCGCCCCCGGCCACGCCCTGAGATTTGTCTACGACAGCTACCAGTCCGACATGGATGCCATCGTCCTGAGTGGCCGCACCACCCGAACGGTCGCCGCACCCCCGGCCTCGGCCACCGCCGTCCTCAACCTCCTCGCCGCCGACACCACCCAGCGCGAACGCTTCAGCCTCGACTGGCACCTCGATGACGTGTTCGGCCTCGAACGCGGTCAGGTCTCGATCTACCAGCAGCAAGCGACCACCCGCCAGTTCACCTTCGAGGAACGTGTCGGCACCGACCGGACCCGCGACAACACCTTCGACAACGAAGTCCGGGGCTTCGCCGCCGACTTCACCCGCGGCTTCAGCGTCAACCGTTTGACCTTCGGCGGCGACTGGTCGGAGACCACCCAGCAGGGCGTCCGCGACGGCACGGTCCCGCCCTTCGGCGAGACCTTCCCCACCAGCGCCTTCCCAAGGACCGACTACACTCTCGCCGGCGTCTTCATTCAGGACGAGATCCGCCTGCTGGACGGCGCGCTGAAGATGATTCCCGCCGTCCGCTGGGACCGCTACGACCTGTCGACCGGCAACGATCCCCTCTATCCGGGGATTCAAGCCGATCAGTCCGGTAACCATGTCTCGCCCAAGCTGGGCGTAGTCTGGTGGGCGACACCGAATTTCGGCCTGTTCGGCAACTGGGGCGAGGGCTTCAAGGCACCGACGCCCAGCCAGGTGAACAACTATTTCTCCAACGTCGCCTTCGGTTACACCTCCCTGCCCAACCCGGACCTGCGGCCCGAAACCAGCCGCAGCATCGAGATCGGGGCCCGCGTCCGCGACATCGACGTCGGCGGTGGCCGACTGTCAGCCCAATTGGTCGGCTTCCGCTCGGAATATGAAGACTTCATCGGCCAGCAGGTCACCTCGGGTGGCTTCACCCCGGTCGATCCTGCCGTCTTCCAGTTCGTCAACTTCACCGATGTCGAGATCTCCGGCCTCGAGGCCAAGGCCGACATCTGGTGGGAGAACGGTGTCAGCGCCCGCTTCGCCGCAGCCTGGGCCGACGGCGAGATCAACGACCCCGTTCGCGGAACCCGCCCTTTGGAGACCATCGACCCGATCAAGGTTGTCTTCGGCCTCGGCTATGACGAGCCCGCCGGACGCTTCGGTGCCCAGGCCGTCATCACCTGGTCCCAGGCCAAGGATCAGGCCGACACCGGTAATCTCGACTGCGCCGGCAACTGCGCGGTCGGCGACGATTTTGCCCTGCTGGATCTCACGACCTACTGGAACGTCGATGAGCGGGTCACCGCCCGCGCCGGGGTCTTCAACGTCCTCGACGAAACCTACAGCTGGTGGAGCGACGTCCGGGGTGTCGCCGCCAACTCGACCGTGATCGACGCCTACACCCAGCCCGGCCGCAACGTCGGCCTGTCGCTGGCCCTTCGCTACTGACCCAACCACTCGATAACGCGACTGATTCTCGCCATTGGAGCCGCCATGCGCCGTACCCTTCTGATATCGACCGTTCTCGCTGCGGTGGCCTTCGCCGCCCCGACCCTCTCCCGCGAGGCTCCTGTTCCGGTCGCCGTGGATTCTCCCGCCAGCCAGTTCGAACGCGACCGCCAGTCCATCCTGGCCCAGGCCGGTCAGTGGCGGGTGCGTTTCGACATGCGTGAAAACGTCAGTTTCCGTCCCGGCTACACTCCGCTGGACGAGCATCAGTCCGCCGGCGATGAGATCGTCCGCGTCATCTATGACGACGGCAACCGTATCAGTCTGCAGCACATCCTCGTCATGGGCGACGACAACGGCGACGTCCACGTCATCAAACACTGGCGTCAGGATTGGGTCTATGAGCCCGAAACCGTCCTGACCTACACCGACACCAACCGCTGGACCCTGACCGCCGTCCCGGCCGACGCGCGCCACGGGGCCTGGTCACAGACGGTCTGGCAGACCGACGACAGCCCCCGCTACGGCGGCGTCGGCCACTGGGACTACGAGCATGGCCTGGCGGCGTGGTCCAGCGACCCAACCTTGCGTCCGCTGGCCCGTCGGGATGCCATTCGCGACACGCCCTATGACCGCTACCTCGGTGTGAACCGCCACGCCCTGACCCCAACCGGGTGGGTCCACCTGCAGGACAATATCAAGATGGGTGCGCCCGAAGGTGACGACAGCGAACCCACCGCCATTGTCCAGGAGGATGTGATCAACACCTATCGCCGGGTCGATAACTACGACCCAACGCCGGGGGACGCCGATCGGACCGCGACCAAGGACTACTGGGCCACCGTCCGCGACGCCTGGGACGAACGTATAGAGGCTGCCGGCGGCCTGTATCTCGAGGAAGAGGCCAGCCGCGGAGCGGTGACCGGCAAGCCGTTGATGGATTGGGCGCAAGAAATCCAGGCGGGGACCCTGACCTCCGCAACAGCGGCGTCGCGCGCCCGGAGCTGATTGCCCGGGCGACAGTGGAACCTCGTTAGCCGTTGTTCCGTCCGGCACCGGAGCAAAATGTCTGGAGGGCTCTCCTGGCGTGCCAGATTGCCCAGCCGGATCACCTACTGAACAGGCGGAAGTGTCGACCGAAGCGCTCCCCGCGATCTCCGAGCGGCCGAACCGTCTCTGCGTCTCTCACCTCCCAATTCTGAGGAGCAACTCCATGATCAGATATCTTACCCGGCGGGATTCCCTGTTCGCCCTGACCGCGGCCGGCGTGTTCGCCGTGGCGGCCGGCCGCGCCCGAGCCGCCGATCTCGACTCCCCCGTCGGTGTGCTGGTGATGGCGCACGGCGGCGGTGCCAAGTGGAACGGCGAGGTCGAGGAGATGCTCGCGCCCGTGGGCCGGGACTATCCCCTGGAGATCGCCTTCGGCATGGCCGACGCGGCGAGCCTGCAGGACGCGGTCAGCCGGCTTGAGGCGCGAGGCGTTCGCCGGATTGCCGTGGTCCGGCTGTTCATCAGCGGCGAGAGCTGGCTCGAACGCACCCGGCAGATCCTTGGCCTGCGCCCTGGTGCCCCGCCCCGGCCGGTAGCGCCCACTCATCGTGGGCACGACCCGCACCAGGGTCACGGGATGGATCTTTGGCGGCTCGACACAACGGCAACCTTCGCTCTCAGCACCGAAGGCCTCGCCGACGCTCCGGAAAATGGGTGCCGTGCTGGTCGAGCGCGCACGCGCGCTGAGCAACGCTCCGCGTCGGGAAAGCGTGCTGATCCTGGGCGATGGACCCGGGGACGACGGCGAAAACCAGCGATGGCTGGCGCGCATCGACGCCCGGGCTGAAGCGGTCCGCGCGGCCCTTCCCTTCCGCAGGGTCAAGGTCGAAACCCTTCGAGAGGACTGGCCGGAGAAGCGCGCCGCTGCGGAAGGCCGGATTCGCGCCTTTGTCGAAGAGGCCAACCAGGATGGCGGAAGCGCAATCATCATTCCCTACCGCGTCGCCGGATTTGGCCCCTATGCTTCAGTAATGGAGGGGTTGTCCTACATATCAGATGGAAAGGGCCTGATCCCCAGTTCGGGAGTTGAGCAATGGGTGCGTCGCCAGATCAGGAATTGCGGACTGGCCCGTTCAACGCCCCCGGCGGCGGGTAGGCCAGGCGGTATGATTGAGTTCCGTCGAGTAACGGATTTATACTCGTCGATCTGATCAAGCCGGTCCGGTTCGGCCGCGAGCTTGCCGCTACCGAGAAACATGCCGGTCGGGGTCGCGTCCTTGAGGCTCTGCGCGCCCGTGCGCAGGTCGCCGGTAATCTGGTGGCTGTTGGTCCACGGTAAGTGTTCGCGACGACGACACCACATACCTGGGCTGGGCCTTCGGCTTGACCGCCCATTCCCGGATCGCCGGCGGAACCGCCGCCTCGCCGCGAGCGACGGCCGGGCCAGTAGCTCTCCATCATCTCTCAGGTGACGCGGCCCCACAGCATCGCCCCGGCCTCGTCCATCAGGCGCGTGAAGAAGGCGTGCGTCTCGCCGTCAACGATCCCCTGCTGGTGGTCGACGCAGCTGCCCAGGGTGATGTTGATGCTGAAGGTCAGAAGGCCCATGCAGCAAGTCCGGGCCGTACAATGGAGAACCCGGAAGCCACCCGGCCCAGGTTGCTGCCCAACCTCCGCCAAGGGTCGAAAACCGTCGACGCAATGCGTGCGTGAAGCGGACGCCACGATTGCCGCAAGCATAGCCACGCATTGTCGGGGTGATGTCTGTGGCGGGCCATAGGCATCGCCAACGCCTTCTGCTTTATTCGCCGCATGAAGCCCGCAGCCACCTTCGTCGCCCTGGCGCTTTTCGCCGCCGCCTGCACGGCGACCGGCTCGAGCAACAGCTCCAGTTCCGGACCGGTCATCAAGCTGGTGAGTTGGAACATGGAGCATCTCGCGGAGCGGAATAACTCCGGATGCCGCCCTCGAACCGACGCCGACTATGCGGCGATGCGAGCCTATGTGGACGGCCTGGGCGCCGATGTCATCGCCTTTCAGGAAGTCGAGACGAAAGCCGCCGCGGAACGGGTGTTCAACCCTGCGATCTATACCGTCGTGATCGAAGACCGGATCGGCACGGGCCGTGGCGGAGCGTGTCGGGGACGCGACGGGCTGACGATCAATGCCCAGCACCGGGTTCGCGGTCCGCAACGATCTGGTGTTCGAACGACAACCCGACGTCACAACCCTCCAGGCGGGCAATCCCGACCTT